>JADJNH010000005.1:782500-1412358 GCA_016714365.1 Candidatus Vicinibacter affinis
GTTTCACCACCTACCAACCCCTGACGAACTCCGAATGCCGTGACATGTATCCAGCAGTGAGGCGGTGGGTGCTAAGGTCCATCGCCGAGAGGGAAACAACCCAGACCATCAGCTAAGGTCCCTAAGTATAAGTTAAGTTGAACAAACGAAGTGGAGATGCTATGACAGCTAGGATGTTGGCTTGGAAGCAGCCATTCATTTAAAGAGTGCGTAACAGCTCACTAGTCGAGCGTTTCTGCGCGGAAAATGATCGGGCATCAAACTTATCACCGAAGCTATGGATTGATTTCTTTTAGAAATCACTGGTAGGGGAGCATTCCAGCGACATTGAAGTTGTATCGTGAGATATGGTGGAGTTTCTGGAAAAGAAAATGTAGGCATAAGTAACGATTAAATAAGTGGAAAACTTATTCGCCGTAAGACTAAGGGTTCCTCGATCTATGCTAATCAGATCAGGGTTAGTCGGGTCCTAAGGTATAGCCGAGAGGCGAAGCCGATGGCAAGCTGGTTAATATTCCAGCACCTGTGTATATTGCGATGGGGTGACGAAGGAGCGTAAAGTCCGCCAACTTACGGAATAGTTGGTTAAAGTGCGTAGGTGTTGATCCGGTAGGCAAATCCGCCGGTGAACTGAAACATGATAGTACACTGATCCCTCCGGGGTGATGTGATAGTGACTCCAAGCAGGCTTCCAAGAAAAACCTCTAAGCTTCAGATATATACAGCCCGTACCGTAAACCGACACAGGTAGTCGAGTAGAATATACTCAGGCGCTCGAGTGAGTCATGGCTAAGGAACTAGGCAAATTAGTCTCGTAACTTCGGGAAAAGAGACCCCCCAATTCGTTGGGGGCGCAGAGAAATGGCCCAGGCGACTGTTTAGCAAAAACACAGGACTCTGCAAAATCGAAAGATGAAGTATAGGGTCTGACACCTGCCCGGTGCTGGAAGGTTAAGGAAGGGGGTTAGTCGCAAGGCGAAGCTCTTGACTGAAGCCCCAGTAAACGGCGGCCGTAACTATAACGGTCCTAAGGTAGCGAAATTCCTTGTCGGGTAAGTTCCGACCTGCACGAATGGTGTAACGATCTGGGCACTGTCTCAGCCATGAGCTCGGTGAAATTGAAGTATCGGTGAAGATGCCGGTTACCCGCCACGGGACGAAAAGACCCCGTGCACCTTTACTACAACTTCACATTGTGCTTGAATATAGGATGTGTAGGATAGGTGGGAGACTTTGAAGCGGTCACGCTAGTGGTCGTGGAGTCGTCCTTGAAATACCACCCTTCCTATATTTAGGTTCTAACCCCGTACCAACGGGGGACAGTGTGTGGTGGGTAGTTTGACTGGGGTGGTCGCCTCCTAAAAAGTAACGGAGGCTTGCAAAGGTGCCCTCAGCATGGTTGGTAATCATGCGCAGAGCGTATTAGTATAAGGGCGCTTGACTGAGAGATCGACGGATCGATCAGGTACGAAAGTAGGCTAAAGTGATCCGGTGGTTCCGCATGGAAGGGCCATCGCTCAAAGGATAAAAGGTACGCCGGGGATAACAGGCTGATCTCCCCCAAGAGCTCATATCGACGGGGAGGTTTGGCACCTCGATGTCGGTTCGTCACATCCTGGGGCTGGAGAAGGTCCCAAGGGTTCGGCTGTTCGCCGATTAAAGTGGCACGTGAACTGGGTTCAGAACGTCGCAAGACAGTTCGGTCTCTATCTGTGGTGGGCGTTGTAACATTGAAGGGAGCTGACTCTAGTACGAGAGGACCGAGTCGGACGTACCGCTAGTGTATCTGTTGTGCCGCCAGGTGCAGCGCAGAGTAGCTATGTACGGACTAGATAAGCGCTGAAAGCATCTAAGCGCGAAGCTATCCTTAAGATGAGTGTTACTGGGGTCGTAGAAGACTACTACGTTGATAGGCTATAGGTGTAAGCGTAGTAATACGTTCAGCTGAGTAGTACTAATTACCCCTTAGCTTCCTTTTTTTATTCTTTTCACTAAACAGCATCATTTTCTCATCCAACCTTTTTTTTTATTTGAATAATGTTTCAAATAATACAAATAATATCATCCATTCATTTGGATTAAATTATTGGTTTCTCCATTCCGGTGGAGAGCGGCTCATTGATCCGTATACCAAAAGTTTTAGGTGGCTTTAGCGCAGGGGTCCCACCTCTTCCCATTCCGAACAGAGAAGTTAAGCCCTGCTGCGCCGATGGTACTGGTTATTCCGGGAGAGTAGGTCGCCGCCGTTTTTTTTTTTTTTTACAATTAAGCCTTGTTAAGCATCTTGCATTACAAGGCTTTTTTATTTTAATGAACCAATTGATCCAATTCTCTCAATTCTGTTGCTTGGCTTACAAATTTGGAAGTGCAATCTAGAATACTTGATTTAATCATGGGCCCATTTTAAATAGCTTAGACTGGATAAGTCTGATGGTTTAGTCTCTACGTTAATTGTCCATCCAGCCAGACAAAATACCTCTCAAAATCTAGTTTGTATCAGATCGAATGATTGAACAAAGCTTTCTTTTAATTAATCTGTGGCTTTTGCTTTTAATTTTAAATAGTATAATTTATTTTTACATGACTGCCAGTTTAATGGTGCTCTTAGATGGAAAATTTGTAAATCTTTTGATCCAATTTGATTCTATGACACCTGCAAGTTTTTTATTCCTTTTCTTATCAGCTTTAACGGTCAATGTGATATTGATTTTATTGGATTTTAAATTCAAAAGGTATTGGTATTATGCTATTCGGTTGGTTGTATTAATATTTTTTTCTTCATTAGTAATTAAATATCGTCCGATACAACACCCGATATTAGGCAATGAAAATGTAATTTTATTATTATACTGCCTGACGTTTCTACTTTTGATAGTAATTTTGAAGGGTAAAACAGTTTTTTCAGAATATTGGATTAACAAACCTTCTAATAGGTAAGTTAACAATCCTTTAAACAAAGGCAGAAATTAGATAACTTTTTAGGTAGAGCCATTTGGATTAATGTGCAGTATTTTAAATTCTTACTAAAAGTCTATATCCCTCTTTCTTTAAGTTGCTTTATTTATAGTTGGAAAATTCACGTTTAAATTCCTTAAGTCAACAAAGAAATTTCTGCTAAAAAAAAGTTGTCTGAAATGTTAAAATTTAGTTAAAGTTCAAATTATTATTATAAATAGTTTTCGATATTACTTATTTTAGTAAATGTAATCTACAAATCATGCTATATGAATGCAAGAATTTATTTGAAATTTTTAATTGCCTTACTGTTATTTTCCGTCTTAACACAAGGTAAGTGTAAAAAAAGTTCATCAAATAATCCTGAAAACTGGACGCGTACATTTGAGTTAAGGTTAACTTTTTCTCAATATTTGAGAAATACAAATACTGGAGATCCGAGGTGTGATATTATCAATACAGCATATTGTGCTAATTCAGCTTCAGATTTGATGGGCTGCAGAACTTGTCATTGGGCACTACCAGGGTTGCAAAATAGAAATCTATTTACGAAATCTCTTTCTACAGATAGTTGGTATGGAACAATTTCAATTTATAATGCAGATAACGGTACCTCAATTGGAAGTGTAAATTTAGGAGATCCAAACCAAAAAAATGTTAAATGCAATGTCTTCGGTTCATTTGAAGGTAAAATACCTGATGGCAATATTAAAATTGTGGTAAAATTATTTGAACCATGTTTTCACACAGGTTATTGCAGAGGTACAATTGGTGGTAAATATCCTCGATCAATTTGGTACTGGGAGGGCAATGTTAATAGTTCAGCTGAACATGTCAAGTTGGACCTTGAAATTAATGAAAGTGCCATCGAAACAATAGGTCTCTGTTAAGTTATCATTTCATTTTTAAAATTCATTTTATGAAAATTTATATAATATCGATATTTTTCCCATTTATTTTTTTAGGTTGCTCAAAGCCAGAGGCGAATAGCATCTTAAGTTATGCTATAGGTTCGGTTATCGGACAGACTTACAATTTAAATGGAGATTCAATTTTAGTTCAAAATCTTGTGAATTTTTTAGAGATTGGGGAAGATGGATATGGGGGAGGGTTTATCAATTTTGAAAATTCAAAATTGATGGTTAACGCAAGTAGCAAAGGAGAGGTCAATACACTAACAATCTCACCTGGAAATATTGTTGTCCTTGCAAATCAAAATGGTAATATCAATGGAATATTTCCAAATACCAATAATCAATATTTTGGTTCAAATATTAATATTGGAATTTCATCAACTAATTACGGCCAAAATTATACATTATACATGCCTCATGATTTTACCGTAATTTCTCCTACAATAGGTTCAATAGTTTCAAAATCTTCAGGGTTTACATTGGAATGGACAACTGATTCTAATCCTTTAAATGACAAGGGAGTACTAATTGAATTAACTTTTGATTTGGAATACAATATTCTGTTTGATCCAAATTTATCCGGAGACAGTATGGTAAAAAGATTCCTTGTTCCGGATAATGGTTCATACACAATATCCTCATCTGATCTAATGGAATTTCCTAAGTGTAAAGGTATATTTGTATCGGTCCAAAAAGGTGATTATAAGAACTATGTTATAAATAGTAAAAGTTTTCCTATTGCATTGATTAATAAGAAGATGTTACCGATTGAACTTATTAATTAAGTTGATTACCTTAATCATTTAGTTATAGCCTAAAGCTTATATGTATATGTCATCAATTTTTTTTATCAAGATTATTCTATTAGGCAAACATTTTATTATTAGGTGATAATTTGTATTGCCAAAGGAAATTAGATTTCTAATTCTCAAATCTAACAATTTTACTGTTGTCAAATTGGTTTCAATTTTTACTTATTTTCGGAAGCTTTGGAATTTGAAATACATTGTCCAAAAGACTGATGCGTACATTCATTAGAAATCGAATTGGAAGAATTTAATTTCTGACAACAATTTTCTCCCTGCCAATAACCTTGTCGTCATCACTTAATGCAGTAAGGATATAAATTCCATCCAACAATTTAGGAAGAGGTACTTCCTGTTTTGTAACATAAGTCTGATAAATTTTTCTCCCGCAGAGATCATAAAGTACAATTTTTTGAAAAACAGTCGAACTCTTAATAAATATTAAGCTGCTGCAAGGATTTGGGTACACTGAAAAGATGCTTTTCCCGGAAGGATTGTTGGTATCGCTTGGCAGTATTATTTCTACCTGGGCTGGGTGTATATTTTTGAAATGTACCTATCCCATTGGGTACACGTGCAAAAGCACCGTTGTTGTCCTGTGCAGGAAATTCTATTTCATCCATTAATCCAAACAAATTAGATTCACTGTCGAATAATCCAATGTATTCCCCGGCAGCATCTAATTTGAAGTTAGTGTGATTACTTCCTTGTTTTGCGTCGTTGTCAGCCCAAATAATCAGATACTGTCCGGGAGCCAATGAGACAGAAGGCAGCTTCCATTTGGTAGAATTATTTTTATCGTCAGAGAGAAATTTATCTCCGAGATAAATGGACATGGTTCCTTTATTGTACAATTCAATCCAATCATCAAATTCGCCAAATTCATCTTTTAGGATGCTTTGGTTTGATGCACATATTTCATTAATAACTAAGTCGCTTTTGGATTTTCCTATATTAATTATCTGGTAGCCACAAGATGGCCAGGTGGTTTCATTGGATGACTGGTCAGTAGATTTGATGTAATATTCCAGCATGCTGTTAGATTTTGGACCCTCAATGATTGCACCATAAATCAAATCTTTTGCGTTTTTGTCATGCTGATTTCCATCGTCCAACATGGGGATGCAGGTAAAAGACCCTGATTGCGAAAATCTGTAACACAGATTCACCTGAACAGAAGATCCATCATCTTCTATTTCTGCATTGACCCAAACTTGTTCTCCGGGTTGAGGAAGATTATTTTTTACATTTCTGACAATAGGCGCAAGACGACCAAATGATAATTGTGATCTTGCTGCATTCACTCTTTTTATTACATAGGATAGAATTCCGTTGGGTAAATGACTGAAGGGCAATGCATTTTCAAAACCGTTTTGAAAATCCATTGTCGTAAATCCGTTTGCCAAAGGATAAAACGAATCTTTTTCAACATACGGCTTGAGTTGTTGTATCAGCAAATTTGCCTGAAGTCTGAATTGTGATTCATTAAAAAGTGAATCCAAATATTTTTTTAAATAGAAGCTAAACCTTTCCTTGTACTGTGGTACAGCAAGAAGTTTGGTGTACAATGGTCTTAGTTGTGAAGAATTGTGCCAATTGTAAATATTTCTATTTGGCCAGTCTCTGCCAATCCAATCAATACCTAAAGTATTGTCCAAATCATAAGGGATGATTTGAAATTTTGAATTTCGAGTATTGTAATATAAAAAGAAATTATTCTTGTTGTAAATCAATCCATCCCACTGCCCTATCAGAATTTCAAATACCAAATATCTGATCACCTGATCTACATCTAATACCTTTTCTAACTCGCAGCTTAACTGAGCGGACGGTGTATTGTTTAAGATATATAGAAGATGGACAAGGTCTTTATAAGCATCAGGACCTTCTTTCCCCTGAAGTTCATACGCCCTCCTTCCTGAAAATTCTTCTTTGTAGAAATTTGGATCGGCACCTTTATACAACAAGTCCGCCGGATAAAGACATTTATAAAGACTACCATCTTTATTGCCAAATCTAATTTCCATAAACTCTTCGTCAATGTGTTCTACATTGGTGTACAATCCATAAAAGGAGTCATTAATAAACAGTTGAATATGATTTACCCTGGCGGCAGGCAATCCGATTTTTGAAGCGAAAGCCCAGCACATGGTGGAACGTGAAAGAGTCGGGTCATTGGTTTCAGCATTTAAATTAATTTTTTCAAGACCATGGAATTTTCCTTCCTTGGAAAAATCGCTGAAAGAAATTTTGAAAGATTTTTTTGGTGAGTTTCGAGAGGTATTTCCCCTTAAACCAAAACCTATGTTTAAAAAGGTATCTTTCTTTTGTCCATTGTCAAAGAAAAAGTCACTTTTAAAAGTTTGATCACTTTCTTTATTTACCGGGTCAAGTATCCATTTAAGTGAGTCAGGATTAATGCGTACATCCATTCTTGGTACCACATCGTCTTTGTAAATGTCTCCCTTGGGTGGTTGTACTACTTGAGCATTGGATTGGATATGATGGGATAAAAGAATGATAAAACACAGAAGGGCGGTTAATTTTCTGATTGTATTGTAGAAAGCGGAGCGTCCCATATCATATAGATTTCAACAAATATCGTCAAGAACTGTCAATTTGGTTAGATTAAAACTTTCATTCAATTTTCCAATTACTCCAAACAACAAATTATAACTGGAAATGCGAATTGATTCACACCAGAGGCCAGTTCATTGTCGGCAATAATTTTACAAAATCCAAATGATTTAAGTGGGAATTATTTTTCCCAGGTTCGGAATTTTGAAGTGGAAAAGAAAACCTGCTCCAACAGCAATTGGTAGTTTTCATTCAGTGATTGATTTCTTCTTAGCATCACTGCTTTGGCAGTTTCAAGAAATTTATCCATGCCAAAGGTGCTGAATCCCGAAGCCCCACCCCAGGCAAAATCCGGAATAAATTGCCTTGGATATCCGGCACCAAAAACATTGGCGCCAACCCCTACTACCGTTCCTGTATTAAACATGGTGTTGATTCCACATTTGGCATGATCCCCCATAATCATTCCACAAAAAATACTGTTGGTTTTGACAAATGATTCTTTGGAGTAATTCCAGAGTTTTACCTCCTGATAGGTATTTTTTAAATTCGAAATATTCGTATCGGCGCCCAGATTACACCATTCACCTATGACGGAATTGCCTAGATATCCATCATGTGCTTTATTGGAGTTTGCCTGAAGGACGCTGTTCTGAATTTCACCGCCGACTTTTGATCCCGGGCCAATCGTTGTGGGGCCATAAATTTTTGCACCCATCTTGAGGACCGACCCTTCACACAAAGCAAGCGATCCTCGCACTGTACAACCTTCCATGATTTCTGCATTTTTACCAATGTATATGGATCCGGTTGTGCTGTTTAGTATACTGCAATGGACAATTGCTCCTTCTTCGAGGAAGATCCTGTCTCCGAATACCTGATTTGATTTATCCAGGCTTTGGCTGTCTCGTCCAAGGGTAATTAAATTATAGTCTTTCTCATGTTCTATCCCATTCAGTTGGAAGATTTGCCATGGAAATGCCAGAATATTAAGTTCTTGTTCGTATGGAGGGACAAAAGCAAGGTGGGCGGGAAAATCTTTTCCCAAAAGATATCTTTCAACCCAATCCAGGCTTTGCGATTCGTCCATTTTAGCAGCCAGCCAAATACCTTTTTGATTTTTGATGGCCTGTCCGTTTTTTAAATCCAGAACCGTTTTAAAAAATCGCTCATCCGGCAAAACAGATCCATGAACAAAAAGATTTTCGGTAGAAAGGTCGATGGGGTACAAGGAAGCTAAAACAGATGGGCAAAGATGTGAAACCGGCAGACTGGTAATTTTCTCCCACTTTTCTGCAACGGTCAGAATCCCAACCCTAATATCAGCAACAGGCCTGGTTTGTGAAAGAGGCCATAAGGTAATGGAGGAAACCGGATCTACAAGGATGATTTTCATTTGGCGGGTAAATTTTATACCCAGCCCAAATTATGAGTTCTTATTGAATTTGCCGAATTTCTTGTTGAATTTATCAATTCGACCGGCTGTATCAATGAACTTCATTTTTCCAGTAAAGAAAGGGTGAGATTTACTGGATATCTCCAATCTGATTAAAGGATATTCATTACCATCTTCCCATTGAATAGTTTCCTTGGTAGCAGTGCAGGATTTTGTCAAAAAAGCTTCGTTGCAAGAGAAGTCTTTGAATACAACGTAGCGGTAGTTTGAAGGATGAATATCTTTTTTCATAAGTAAGCACTTAAAATTGGACCGCAAATATAATACAATTAAGTATTTTCAAACTAAAAAAAATGAAATAAACGGGATTATAAGAGGGTTTTGATGAGCTGGTCTACCCCAAGGCCATCTGCTTCAGCTTTATAATTTACAACAATCCGGTGTCTGAGTACCAATCCGGCAATTGCTTGCACATCCTCAATGTCCGGTGAATATTTGCCTTTTAGGGCTCCATAACATTTTGCTCCCAACACCAAATTTTGCGAAGCCCGGGGACCTGCTCCCCAACTGACATAGGTATTTACTTCTTTGGTAGCCCTTTCGGTCTTAGGTCTGGTTCTGGAAGCAAGGCTAACGGCATATTCCAGAACATTGTCCGCAATTGGGATTTTTCTGATAACTTGCTGATAGTAAAGGATTTGCTCTGCGCTCAAAATGGATTTTAATTCAGTCTTCTGAAACATGGTGGTTTGTTTTACCACATTCAGTTCTTCCTCATAGCTTGGATAATCCAAAGGAATGTTGAACATAAATCGGTCTAATTGTGCTTCAGGGAGCGGGTAGGTTCCTTCTTGTTCAATGGGATTTTGAGTCGCCAAAACGAAAAAAGGATTTGGCAAAACATGTCTGGTACCACTGACGGTAACAATTCTTTCCTGCATGGCCTCCAGAAGTGCAGCCTGCGTTTTGGGAGGGGTCCTGTTGATCTCGTCGGCCAGAACAATATTCGCAAACAGTGGACCGCGGTTAAATCTAAAATGTCTGTCTTCATCCAGGATTTCTGATCCGGTAATGTCAGAAGGCATTAAATCAGGAGTGAACTGAATCCTTTTGAAGCTAAGGTCGAGTACTTGTGCCAGCGTATTGATGAGCAAAGTTTTAGCAAGTCCCGGCACTCCAACCAACAAACTATGTCCATTGCTGAACAAAGAGATAATGGAAGCCCTTACTACATCATTTTGACCGACTATGACCTTAGAAATTTCCTGGCTTAAATCCTTATAAGATTGGGCAAGTGCATCTATGGCTTCTACATCTGATTTAAACTGGGTGAGCATCTTTTCTTAATTTTTGGCAAAAGTATGAAATAGTCATTGATAACGAACAAGCAAGTCTTTAAGTTGTAAATTCCTAGCCAATCCTTGATAAAAATTCTTCTTCGGTTAGGATTTCAACAGTCCCTATTTTTTTAGCCTTTTCCAGTTTAGAACCGGCATCTGTACCCACTACCAAAATATTCAAGTGACCACTGACTGCAGACAAGATTTTAGCACCCGCTTTTTCAGCCAATTCCTGCGCTTTTCGTCTGTCCATTTGGCTCAAGGTACCGGTAAACAAAATAGTCTTACCAGAAAACACGCCATCCTGATTTTGTAACTTTGGTTTGTCCTCCTCCGTCTGCAGCATATTGACGCCCAGAAGTTCCATTTCTTTCAACATCTTTTTGTTTTCCGGATCCTGGAAGAAAGCTATGATGTTTTCTCCAACAACAGGACCTACGTCTTTAATTGCGGTATAATTTTCCATGGTCCAGTCAAATAGATTGGGGACGTAGTCCAGATGCTCCGCGATGAGCTTGCTAATTTTTTTTCCGAGATGGTGAATGCATAAACCGTGCAGTAATCTGTGAATGGGATTTTGTTTGGCAATAGAAACTGACATTCTTAATTTATCGGCAGATTTAAGACCCATGCCTTCTAATCTGCTGATGGCATCATAATCCAGTCGATAGATGTCTGCCATATTTTTAATCCAGCCAAGTTCATAAAAACGTTCTATCAAAGACGCACCTAAACCATCAATGTTCATGGCATCTTTTGAAACATGATGAATTAATCTTTGAATAACTTGCGAAGGGCAATGAAAATTTGGGCACCTCCAGGCAGCTTCATCTTCTTCTCTAACGAGTTTGGTTTTACAATCCGGACAGACGGAAGGAAAAACAATTGGAGTGGCATCTTCTCCTCTTAATTCCGGAAAAGATTTTACAATATATGGGATAACGTCTCCTGCTCTTTCTACTAATACGGTATCCCTTAGAAAAATATCCTTGGTGCGGATAAAATCTTCATTGTGTAAGGAGATCGAAGACACCGTGACACCCGCCAATTGCACGGGTTCTATTTTGGCGACCGGTGTGATGGAACCAATTTTTCCAATTTGAAAATCTACTTGAAGTAAAACAGAAGTAGCCTGTTTGGCTTGAAATTTATAAGCTACCGCCCAACGTGGATGGTGAGCTGTATATCCACATTGTTCTTGCAAGCCAAGGTCATTTAACTTGATGACCATTCCATCCAGTTCGTAGTCATATGAATCGCGTTTGATGGCCCAATAATTTATAAAATCAAAAACTTCTTTAATACCGGTGCATTTTTTTTTCTCAATTTTGGGTACTAAAAATCCCAGGTTTTGGACCAGATCAATGAGGTCTTCCTGATTTTTAAAATCAAGCAATTTGTTTTCACCATTTTCATCTATGGCAAATCCCAATTGAAAAATGAACACATCTAATTTGCGGGAAGCGGTTTCTACGGGATCTTTCGTCCGCATTACACCGGTGGCTGCATTTCTAGGATTTGCCAGCAGGGATAGACCGTCTTGTTCACGATCCTGGTTGATCTTAACAAAAACATCTTTGCGTATGATGGCTTCCCCTCTCAGTTCAGCCTTCTTTATTCCATAGGAAGAAAAGGGTGCGCTGAGCGGTAAGGATCTGATTGTTCTTGCATTAGGGGTCATTTCTTCCCCTTTTTGCCCATCGCCCCTTGTGGCGGCTCTTACCAGCAAATCGTTTTCGTATACAACGGCCATACTACCGCCATCAAATTTCGGTTCTACCAGATATTCCAAATTTTCATTTTCAGGAATGGAGCATAATTTTTTTATCCTTTTATCAAAGTCTTCCAAATCAATCAGATTGTAGGTATTGTCCAAAGAAAGCATGGGCGCAAGATGGCTGACTGATTCCTGTCTGGTACTGAGATCGCTTGACACCCTTTGTGTGGGAGAGTCTTCTGTAATCCAATCAGGGTGGATACTTTCGGTTCTTTCCAGTAATTTATACAATTGATCGTATTCAAAATCTGATATAACCGGGTCATTGTCTACATAATACTTCCACTCATGGTATTTTAACAACAACCTCAGGTCATTAATTTTTTCCTTCAGAACTTCCGCATCACCACTGTGGAATTGTTTTCCCAGTTCTTTAAAAAAGTGTGCATTAGAAAAATCATTAGTGACCATACCTTATAATTAAAGGGTAAAAATAGAAAGTTTTATGAAGGTGAATTAGTGGAAGTCCGTAGATATATTTTTTACCACCGTAAAATTTTGTCAAATCTAATAGAGTTTGAGCCGATTAGAACTATGGTTAAAGCATTTTATAATATTAATATGCTTGATTAAAATTAGAAGCTACGGATATTAAAAATGTATTTTATTTTTGTTATGCTTCAACAATAAAAATCCAGATTGGTGGACTTTATCTTTTTTCAATCTGCCAAACCAATATATTAATACATTTTACATTTATGGTTTCATCCCAAATTTTTTTAAATTCTAATACGGATGTTAAAATAATGATGTTAGACATATTTCATGTGTAGTTCCAAATGCGGATGAATTTGCTGTAAATGGCAGCTCAAAAACGTAATTCAAATCAACCCCAAGATTTTTTAAATTAAATAAATTTCCAAGTGGAGCTCCGATGTCTAGATGTGCGGCATGGAATCTGAATCCCTGGGCTGTGCCAAATCGAATTCCTGGCCTCATGCTTAGATATCCCTTCCAATTATATTTTCCATAGAGGTGAATATCATCTGAAATATAGTTATAAGATCTATATACAAACCCAAACTCAATAGAACTCACTTCTTTAAACCCGGGGGATAAAAACTTGATTAGTGAGCTGTGAAGCACCAAGGCCTTTATTGGAGTGGCAAGCTTTTCTTTTGAGAAGCCCACAGAAAGGACATTGTGAAATGAACCTCCCAAAACAAAAGAAATATCCGATTCTGGGAATATGCTAGTAAAACATATTCCTGGAGAAAAACTAAGGTTTGACGAGGATGGATTTTCTGCAAGTAAAGGATCTCCGGGATTCCTGATTGCTGTTTTTCCTGTATTCAGTTGGTTCAAGTTGTAACGAAGAATGCCGCCTCCGGAGATTATATTATTTTCATTGATATTAATTTCATAAGCATAATTTCCTGAGAAAAAAAAAGATCGGATAGCACCAAATGACTCATAATATAAACTTCCCCCGGTTCTTGCGTTTTCATCTAGGTATAAGTTATATGCCAATCCACTCCACTTTGGACCTTGTTCCAATCCTGTCCATTGCGATCGATGCATAAGCATTGCTTCGTGACGTGTGCTGAAGGGATATTTGATTTTTTCCGTATTTAGTAATGCGATGTTTACCAATTCTTTATTATTTAGATTATAAGAAATTGGTATCAATTGACCGTGCAGTTGTGTCAAAACAAATGCAAATGGAAAAAAAAGAAGTTTGTTTTTCATATTCATTCTTTTGGTGATTCAGAATTAATTTGATATTCGCTAACATGACGAACAACACGAATGTTTTCCAATCCCTTACGGACTGCCTTTACTTCCCAATCGAATTCATAGTTTCCGGTACCTTCAAATAATTCGCCTAGTGTAAATCCACTCTCACCTCGACTGATGATAGCAAGTCCTTTTGATTCTAAGGATATAGGTGTCAGGTTGATCGTAAGAGTGCCTGAATTTATAATCAGTCTGAAATGTTCGGAAAACTTTACCTCAGCTCTTCCATTTACCAGCTGCGCAGTACCTCTTTCGTATACTGCTGCTTCCGGTCCCTCTATGCATGTGTAAACAATCAAACTGTCAGAATACTTTGGATGGTCTATTACAAAGTTTTTTAGTTGAGCCCACATTTCATACATTGAACCTAAATTAACATTTAATCTGAAACCTGCTCGAATCATATCAGCCCTTTGGCTAATCCGTCTATCAACAATCCCTATATGTGCATATGGTCCAAGATTTGTATTTGAAGTTGGCGGCACGTAGCCAGCAAAGATTGAATTATTATCATTACTTGGACTATTCATTCTTTGTACCCAAAATTCACCATGGGCCTTTGAGTTTCCAATGAAAACCTTGCCTGGGTTAGAATTGATTATGTCATTTATGTTTACACCTTGCCATAATTGTGTTCCGCCAGGACTAATGTTTTCATTTGAGACATTGGTAATTTGACCTTGTGAGTTAACAGTTATTCTTGGAATTGATGAGGAAGAACCATAAGTACCAGATGTCACATTTGTATTTGCAATTGAAATTGTCCCAGAGTCAGTAATTGGCCCACCTTGAAGACCAGTACCAGTTTCAATTTTGGTGATTGTGCCTCCAGAATTACTACTTATAGGAATGTTGACCGCATTAATAATTTGTCCGGTAGAATTGATTAAAATTTGAGGAATTTGATTAGCGTTACCATAAGTACCAGGATTTACATAAGTATTTTTTAATGAAATGGTTCCGGATGTTGAGATAGGTCCCCCCTCAAGTCCCTGACCTGTATTAATTTGAGTGATTCCCCCCACAGTTCCAGTTCCTTTCTGATCATCAGCAGGTATCCATTTATTTCCATCCCATTTTAAAACTTGATCTTTTCCTGCTCCATTTTGCGATAATTGAGATGCAACCATTGCGTACGGAACACTAACCAGTTGTGCAGTTACAAGATCTTTATAATTTGATCCATTATTTTCATCGATTTCCACACGGATATGGTAAGCTTTGGATTGAAAGAGAACGTTCTCTATCATACCAGTTTTATTTGGACTATCTCCTATGACAAATGAAGCAATACCAAATTTTGTCGAGACATCCTTATGCTCTTCTTTATATGCATAAATATTTGGTGTATTTTGATTTTCAATAATTGAAATCCTAAAGCTGACAAGTCTATCAGAGATGGCAGCACCCTTATCATCCCTTATTGAAACCTGGTAATTGAATTTAGCTGGAAATGTTTGTGCTAACGAAAATTGACAGTAGAAAGTTAAGATTATAAGAGTAATAAAGACTGATGTTTTCATTTAATTTATTTTATGGTTATAGTACTATTTTGAATTGTTATCTCAGGCATTTTGATATTTTTGAAATTTTGGTAGAATGAAAAGTTTTTTTTTGAAGAAAGGCATCTCAAGAATTTTCACAAATAATATCGTAATTAAATAAGAAAATTCAGAAAGTATTAAATTCTTATTATTTATAGTCAGGAGATTAATTTTTACATAGCCTATATAAGTTATGAGATTCAAATCTTTATAAAATTAATTTTTTATTGTTAAAACTTCCTTATAATTCTATAATTATACATAGAAAATTTACTCTCTGCACTTGCCGCAATTTCTCCAAAATTATACGCCCAAGCATTATTTGATCCTGCTTCTGTACTCGTCCAAAACTGATTAACTCCAAATCCATTAGTATTTGGATCTGTGTCTGATTCCAAAATTTTATTTAATGTAAATCTTGCTTGACTTATTAAATTTAATTCATCCAAAGCGGGTAAATACCAATCTGTATATCCTTTATCCACAGCGCTGTTAGCAAAAAATGCTGCACCGTCATCATTATCCGTCTGGCTGGCAATTGCAATTGTGTTTTCAGTTCCCTTAAATGTGCTATTCGCAGCCGATCCAATTGAAACATTAGTGATTTTACTCCAACGAGCTCTTTTAGTATCCAGGCAAACTATTAACCCATGTTCTACTCCTGAATTGTCCTTATAAACATGAAACACTATACCTCCTCCAAACAATTCACCAACATAATGTTGTGATGAAGGAAGTGCGAGCAAGTCAACCGGTATCCACTGGCTACCATCAAACTTAAGGTATTGGTCTTTTTTTGGTTTTTGGGTGGATATGGAAGTTCCTTGAATTTTTTCAACTTTATTGGAGGTAGGTGAGCCAGTAACATCGCCGTTTAGATTAATTGCCCCTCCCACTGTATCATCAGAATCTGGCGCCCATTGTAATCCATTCCATTTAAGTACTTGTCCTAAAGTCGGTAGAGTAGATGCAACAGTTCTGTTTTGGATTTTTTCAACTTTGTTATTTGTGACGGACCCGGTCACGTCCCCAAACAAAGATGAACCTCCACCTCCTGTCGATGAAGTATCAGGGATAGGAATCCATTTAGTACCATTCCATTTTAACACATCACCTGGTTTGGCATTATTTTGACTTAATTGCGAGGCCACCATTGCATAAGGAACACTGATGAGTTGTGTAGTTACAAAATCCTTGTATTGTGTACCGTTGTTTTGATCAATTTGAACTTTAATAAAGAAGGTTTTAAGATGGAATGGAACAGCCATGAGAGAATTCTTCAGGTTTGTACCATCACCAATCATAAAAGATGCGGTACCAAATTTAGTCGATACATCCTTATGTTCTTCACGATAGGCTGCATTTAATGTATCATTTCTATTTTCTAAAATATAAATTTTAAAACTTACCATTCTATCTGATATCGGATCACCATTATCATGCCTTATTGAGACCTGGTAATTGAATTTAGCTGGAAATGATTGTGCTGACGAAAATTGAAAGCAAGAACAAATGATTGAAAGAGTAATAAAGACTGATGTTTTCATTTAATTATTTTTAATAGTTATAGTTCCTTTTTGTATAATTTTCTCCGTTTTATTAGTTACTAGATATGAATAAACGCCAATGTTCAATATTTCTCCATTATTGTTTTTTCCAAACCAGCGGTTTATAAAATTTGATTCATAAAACACCCTTGTGCCCCATTTATCATATACATGAAAATCGACTGGTTCTGTAAAAGGTAAATCAATTTGAAAATAATCATTGAAGCCGTCATCATTTGGCGTAATGATTATGTCCAAATTATTATCAGAATAAACTACGAAATTTACAATAGAATCATATGTACAGCATGTTTTTAATTCAAAAAATGTTTTCCTATAGGAACCAGTTTCAGTAATCTGAATGCCTTGCCAAAAGTATGGAGTTGCTGTATTTGAAATGAATATTGTCTCACCATATCTATCAGAATTAGGTCGTACCATTATTTTTTTACATACGTTTAGGTAACATGTAGAGCCGGTTGGATTATTGCCAATAAAGGGTGTAACGCACAATTCAAAATCTCCTTCATCAGGGAAATCAAGATTTACTCTTTCTAACCCATTTCCAATTTCAATTCCATCAATGGTCCATAGATAAGTTAGGATGCAAAATTTATCTATGTTTATGGTATATTCAATATTGCACGCTTCGACACAAACTACCTCAGGCCCAGAAATATCTATGATAGGTATTGTTCCCCCGAAAGTTGTAATTGTGAAATCACAAATATCTCCGGAGCATCCATCAACAAATAGATAGTATGTTTTACAAGGAGTAAGATTACCGGATAAAGTAAACGACCCTGCTCCATTACACGCCGGATTACATTGAATGGATTCATTACAATCACAATCACCCCAAATACCCATTTGAACTCCTGTCCCATTAATTGAGCAATTACTAAAAGTAATGGAAAGGGTCACAGGGCCGCCGTCACAGACAAAGGCCCACCAACCAGTATTATGTGCTCCACCGCCAGTAGGACACAGTGGAATACATCCTGTTGGATTGGAATAATTTGGATTTTGACAAGTATATCCATTCAATTCATCAAGAGAGCAAATGAGCTTTGCATCCTCACATTTATCAGCAGAAGGCGGAAAGCATTGGGAAATAATCCAATTTGGATTAAAAAGTATGATAACTAATGTTATTATTAAATTCCTGAGTCCCATTTTTTCTAGAATCTAATTTTTGAATTTATAATGTTATCTGTATAAAGTAATAGTTCCTTTATAGATAGTATTTCCTTGTTTGTCTAATATAAGGTAGCCATAGACTCCTCCATACAATGATTGACCTTGATTGTCAATTCCTTCCCAAGAGTTATCAAAATTATTTTCTACATAAACACGAGTTCCCCATTTGTCATAAACATGAAAATCAACTTGTCCAATTAAAGGTGGGTCAACGCTAAAGACATCATTATAACCATCATTGTTTGGTGTAACCACTGGATTGTAATCATCCTTGGACGGGGTGACTGGAGGATTGCTGTTATTAGTATAAGTTTGTTGAAATCCTGCTCTGTAGTTTGCAACAACAGGAGTGACAATCAATTCTCCAATCGAGAATGATACATTCCAATTGGCTGGCGAATATTTCAGGCTAGATCCCGATGATCCCAACAACACCAAATCAGCTTGAAGATTTTGTCCAATGAGGTTGAGTTGAAATATCAGAAGCAATAGAAGTAAAATAATGTATTTCATTTCTTTTTAGTTTTTAAATATTGTATTAACTTTTCCTGTTGGTTTAAATCTATTTTGTATTCAAGTACCAGATCCTTTTGATCTATACTGCCCTCCGATTTTTTAGATATAGAATTAAGAGGGACTTCTATTCCGTCCTGAAAGATTAAATCTGATACAACGGTCTGCACTATTAAAGTTTTGGTTAACCTGTTTAAGGCAAGCTTGATGTTAATATGAAGTTTCTCTTTTCCGGTAAGTTCTGCCAACTCCCTAGAACTAAAGTTGCTTTCGAATCTGGTTTCATAGTCCAGTATGAATTCATGATTGCGTTTTCTCAACAATTCCTTTATTTCCAAAGTAACTGGAATTATAATTTCTGGATATCTTTCTTGTTTGATTTCAATTGGTATGATATCCTCAGGGTATCCTTTCTTTTTTAAGGAACCTTTTTCTGAAGGGCTAAGATCTTTTTGGTCAAATAATCTATCTCTATCATTTAGAATTCCATCGCCATCAGTATCAGGTATTTTTGCAACTGATGACCTGCTTCTATATTTCTCCGAACCAATAATCCACCTGGTGTTTGAATTCCCCATCTCAAACAGGATATAGAAAGTTATAGTATCCGAGCGGTGCAATATACTTCCTTCATGATTGACATAATGTATACTGACAATCCTTGAGGACATACATACTTTATGCAGACCACTTGTGTCCTTGTATACTGTATCTTCCTTAAACGTGCCTAGAGAATTCTGAACCGAATATTTTCCCGGTAGTTTGTTGAGGTTAGATTTAAAATAGGTAATATAGCTGTCCATATAGTCCTGGACTGTTTTATAATTATTGTTAATATAGGATCTTGAAATATTATCATAAAGTAATGTTTTATCCCTGTCTTTGATCATTTCCTCAAGTATTATGTTGACAGATTCACTTTCAAGAATCACTTCGGAAAATGCATTATCATGAATATTGTTTAATTGAGATAGAAAATTCTTAATAAAGTTATCAGCTTTCTTAATATAGTGCACATGTGTTTGAGCTATACTCGGCATTGCGAGTACAAGTACAAAACAAAAGAATAATATCTTTTTAATCAGAATCATGGTTTCTTACGATCAGAATCATCTAGAAGTCTAAAAACTGTGATGTCACCAAATTTTAAATCAAAATAAGCTTTCCCCGGACCTTGTCCGGTTTCAACCTGCTGGTCTTTCAATTTAACTTCAATATCTTTTTCTGTTATGTCCTTATACATGGGCTTACCATCTTTCCCAAGTCCTTCAAAGATTTGATAAACACGTAATCTACCATAATAACTTCCATCTTCTTTTTGTTTGACATCTTCAATGACCTGAATGTATTTCCATTCGATTTGCACATCTTCGTATTGTTTTAAACCCTCTAAGCGATTTAAATACTTTCTGATATCCATAGTTTCTCTTTTTTTAGAAACTTTTGAAATCACTTCAATTTTATTGGTGTCGCTTTCAAAAAGGTCCATAGCCATATCCTTGGCGTTTTGACGGATGTGTCGATCATTGTTCTTATCGCCGATGATTTTCAAAAGGTCACCAAGTTCTCTTGCTTTTTCAAGAGTTCTTTGCTCTATTTCGGCAAATGTAGGTGCCTGGCAATAAACTGTGGAATGAGTTAAGATAACTAAAAGTAAGGGTAAAAATTTGATAATGGACTTCATTGTGATACTTATTAATTTGGCTTTAAAATACGCATTTTATTTTTTTATTCTGTAAGCTTGTTAGACTTTTGATTTTTATATTTGGCCGAATAGGGTATGATTGTGCTAACTTAAAGTTTGCTTCTTCATTTTTTGAATTTAACTTATACAACTTAATTTTCTCATCTTCCAGCAAAATTACTTCGTAATCTCCGTCAGGCAAGCCACTAATGGTGGCGTCAAATCTACTGTTGGTAAAGTATAATTTTTTACAGTCTATTACTTGTGATTTAAAATTATTGGATCTAACTTCTTTGGTTCCTGGGTCTTTGAGCAAACTACCTTTTTCATCTGCAGGTCTGACGTAAATGCACTTTGATGCTATAATCATTCCTGACTCATTAATTTTTTTTACCATTAGAATTCCTGAATTAACTGCTTTGATTTCCAAATCTTTAGTATCATAGTTCTTTCCTCCGACCATCCATTGTTCTGATGGATGGATGGCCATACTTTTCAATTTTATAGTATCTCCCAATTGAATCTTGTAACAATGATTACTGTCACCAATCAGAAAATTTCCCATTAAAATAATCGGAGTTAGACTGTCTCCATTTATGCTGAAATTATTGTATGCTTTCTGGTCTAATCCAATATTTGATTGACAAGAATACCCTAAAATAGAACCTAGAAATAAAATTATTCGCAACAAAATATTGTAATCTTTCACATCTTGTTTACTGTTCATGAGTGTTTATTTTTTATTTGTTCAGCTCATCTATTAACCGAAGACGATCTTTTTCTTTCAATTTAATGGATTTAATTCTAATGAAGTCATCTGATTCATCCTTTTGTTTCTTTCCCTCATGTAAAAAATATTCAACTTCCATTTTCCCGCTGTATTTTTCTATTTCTATAGATATTTCCTTCTCGTTACATGCTAATCTGAAAGCTCTGTACCCTTTTTTTGTATTAAATTCATAATAAAATAAACCTTCGCGTACTGTCCTTTCCATAGGGGCTGAATTAAATATACTTTTTTCATCCTTAAAGCAATTTGTCATCTCAAATATTACCTTATTTGAATTTAGAAATTTTGAGTTTTGCTTCTGTTTATGCTCACTAAGTCTCGGAAGTTTATTTTGGTCACTTTTATCTTTAAATTCATTTGATTTTACATTTGATGTGTCGTTGGTATTTGATCTATTAATTGAATCAACAGTATGATTGTCAATTGTTTGAATAGAATTGTTTGGCAAGATTGGTTTGGAATTTCTACTTCGACTTTCTTTGGGATTTTCTTTGTCTTGATATTCTTCTTTTTTTTCTTGTTCTGTGTGAATATTTGAAACGGAATCCAACATTTCGCTGATAGACAGATTCTGTTTATCTATAATTGGCAAAGTTTGTTTTCGAATTAGTGTCAAAATAATTGTTGTTATTATTATAAATAGAAAAATGACCGTGACCAATAAAATTTTCTTCCTTGGTTTTTTATTTAAACCTTGCTTCAAGGTTGGATATACAGGTTGCTGGGAAATTGTAAAACCTTTTTTGTGGTGTAGAAATTCAGGGGCTAATCCTGCATTATCAACAAAAGAGGAAAGTATAACAGTGATGTTATCTCTTCCTCCGGCTTTATTTGCTGCACTGACCAGCTGATGACAGTTTTCAGAAAGGGAATTCTTTGGATCAAATACAGCCTCTAGCTGAGAATCTGAAAGCATGGAGTTTAACCCATCACTACACAGCAGGAGCATATCCCCACTGGACAAATGAATCGGTCCTGTGATATCAGGAACTTCATGGTGGTGATCGTTTCCTAAACATCTCATTATGATGTTACTCTCTCCTGAAAGTCGAGCCTCCTCACGAGTATAGCGACCCTGGGTCTGCTTTACCTTTTCCCATACCAAGGAATGGTCCTCAGTTAGTATGCGCAATTTTGTACTACAATCCATGTAATATGTTGGATCGTAATCGCGAATTCCATTTGGATTGTATAGATATGCCCTACTGTCTCCAATCCATGAGAGGTATAGCATTTCTGGAAATATCCAAGCAACTGTTAGTGTAGTACCCATTCTAGCAAGCATAGGATTGTGACTTGCCTGAATAGAAAGTTCCTCATATACTTTATTAAAAGCTGCCTGTAAATGTTTTCTTACTGATTCCTCAGAAATTTGATCCTCTATTGCCGTTAGGGAGAAATATTGGCGTATTCCTTCTACTGCAATTCTAGAGGCCACCTCTCCTGCCTCAGCTCCTCCCATCCCATCTGCCAAAATTAACAGTGCACCTTTTGCACCAAGTGGAGAACCTTCTTCCGGACTATGTCCCCACATATTCTCATTAAGATCATAGCATATTCTATAATCATCTTCATTATGATCCCTTACACAACCGATGTCAGTAAGTCCATAAACCTGAAAAGATCTTCCGGCAGCTAGTGTATGTGACAATGAATTCATTTTTTCGAACTACCGCCTTTTCCTTTTTTGTCCACTTCTTGCAGCTGGGGTCTGTCCATATTGGTTTCCTTAGAAGGGGCCTCTTGCCTTTCTGGTGGCTTTTGGTTCTCAGCTGGACTCGCAATTATGGATAATATTTCTTTTGTGGAAGGATTTTTAAGGTTTCCAACTACCATACCCGCAAATCTGAATAGAATCTTTCCATCTTGGGGAACACACTCCATATAAACACCACCCAGGAATCCACTATCCTTTGGAGTAGTTATCATTGCCCTCCCCTCATTCCATTCCGGACTCATGAATATCACTTTTTTTACTAGTGAGTCAGGGTTATTATAAACTCCTAAAAAATATAGAATCAACATTCCACTCGGCGTCTGACTTGTAGACCTTGTTAAACCAATATAAGTCTTGCCTCCTGTTGAAGTTACTCCAAAGCCATTTGAGTTGATTCTGCTGGCAGCATCTTTCCCTGAAACCTCATATTTTTTACCATACTTAACAGACGTTATCAACATTTCTTGGAGTTCAGCATCATATTCAGTTTTGTAATTCTCAAAATCAGGATCTATAGTCCAAGGTTTTACCATTAATGGGTCCATCCACAATTCTCTTCCCTGTGCAAATGCAATCCCTAACTTTTTGCCATAGTATGGCAGATCTTCTTTTCCATAGTATTTGCCGTCTTTGGTGATCTGGTATCGTGTTTCTACCACCATAATATAGGGATCTATTGCTATAGCTAAAGAAATTGCTGAATTCTCAATCTCCAGATTAGTAGTTTTTTTGCGGTTATTTTGTTGCCCAGAACTTTGTTTCTTCCCTTTCTTAAAAATGTCCTCAATTCTAAGTGTATCCTGGCCTGATATTTCTACTTGTAACAGACATAGGATAGCTCCTAATATTACATAATATTTTTTCATATTTCAAATTTATACTTGCTACCTTATTTCCCAAACAGGGACCAATTGTTGAACCTTTGAAAATCCGTGACTAATAATACCAATGACTTCAAATCCGCCATTAGCTGTTCTGATCATCATTGGACCGCCAGAACTTCCTTGATCAAGTGAATTGGCTGAAATGTTAATCATCCCATTTACAATTCGATCTTGCACGACTTCTGCCTTAATTTGTATTGGTTCTATTTTATTAAAATCAAAGGATTGCATAAGTTGACCATAAGAATATCCAAAACCAATCAATTCAGTACCTTGAGCCAATCTGCGTGAAATATCTCTATTGATTTGCAAACTACCTTTCCTGTTTCCCATGATTACTTTGGCCCAGTCGGTATATAAATGATTGATATTGCATCTTTTCAATCTATAATCAGGACTGGCTTGCACATCGCATAATAATGCGTCTTTAGATTGGTCAAATTGAACGTCCTTGTTAGTGAAAGTGAATTGATCACCTGCCGGTGATACAGCCTTGTAAACTACCTCAACAGAACCTCCTTTGATTTCTGCGTTGTTCAAAAAGTTCTTGACCATACCCTCCAATTCCCCTGAATTTTCTTCGCCACATTTTACATTAAATCTCCAAGGTTGAATAACATGTCTTGCTGTGACAAATGTGCCATCATTGAGGAGAAACCCAGTTCCGGACCACGCATAGCTTAATTCTTTTTTCAAATCAAATGGACCTAGCGAATTGTTATGGTCCGGATGATAAACTTGAACACTTTGGATTAGAATAAAATAAATGTCTTTTTTTAAGTCCCTCAAACTACTTTTGTCCATATCCATAATGCTCTTTTCAGATGGTTTTGGAGGAATTACACCTATTATTTCAAGACGATCATTTATTTCACTAATTCTAGAACCAATTTTGATTCTTGTTTTCTCATTTTGAACACGAGAAAGCGAATCTTGAAGTTTTTTCCTTTCATCTTCAAGTAATGAAATCATACTTTGATTTATATTTATCAAAGTATCTTGTTGTGCTATTTTAATTTCGTTACCTCTTATTTTGGTACTGCTTTCTGCATAATACCACAAAATGAATCCAATAAGTACAATCAAAAAAAATGACAATACTCCAATCGCCTGCTTGTAAGGTCTTAAGGCTTGACTGCCAAACTCTTTTAGCCGACTGGTGAATTTCATGCTTGCAGTGGTCTTGTTGGCCGGGGTGTGAAGAAATCTTAGTCGAGGCCCTTCATAGGAGAGTCTGATTTCATCACCTGCATGTAATTCCTGGTTATTTTGCACCGGTTGGTTGTTGATCAATGTAGGATTTGTGGCATTGGGTTCCGCTTCTATGAAAAACCTTCCTTTTTCAGACTTAATGTAAGCATGTTGTCTTGAAACCGTAGGGTAATCGTCTGTGTAACGGATGGTGCATTTTTTGCCACGTCCAATAGTAACAAAGGGTTTCCACATTGTCTGCTCTCCATTACGGGGTTGGTCCATGGTTGGATCAATAAAAACTAAAGTGTAGTTGTCCACATTTTTTCCAGAAAGCATCTGAATGCCTTGCCTGATGGTACTTCCTAAGCCAAATTCCTGTTTTTGTGTAGGTCTTGCCATTATGTTTGTTTTAAATGTTTTTTAATTTTAAATAATTTCCAATGCAATCAATAAATACAATTTCACCGTCTAAGTTTCTCAATACTGCCCGACATTGAAAATCTTTTGTCGTTAGGTTTTTTATATCATGTTCCGACCCTGCTAAGACTTTATCACTGTGAAAATTCACCAGGCGACACTTCAGGCAATTGTTATCTCCTTTATTTAAGAGGAGAAGTAAGTATCCATTATAGAGGTCGTAAATTTCCAACACAGGTTTAGCTATCAACTCTTTACCATCCAAATCAATAATGGTAAAAAGATTATCATTGGTTTTAGCAATTGTTATATTTGAGAAATACGGTGCTATCGATAGGTAAGTATTCTTTATTTGATTTAAATAAATGGAACGATTTTTAGTTCCTGTTAATGGGAATAACCAGGTTTTAGTTTCACCCCAACTGTTAATTGCCATTTTAAGATCTCCACTTTTTTGAAAATTTATTGATTCCATCATTTTTTTTTCATACTTAAAGAAATCCATCAAAATAAAGCCGATTAACATTAATGTAGGAATTGCAATTAAAATATTGATCTTTTTCTTTGAAGGGATTATGATTATTTTTTTTGTAAGTTGATAAGGCTTCCACCTTTCATTAGAAATATAAAAATCTGCCCATTCAGCAAGTTGTTCAGATGAAGGTCTCTCTTCAGGGTTGTATCGAAGGCAATCAGAAATAATGTTTTTCAGAATGCCTGCTAAGATTATGTTGGCAGGAAGTTTAATTACCGGTGATTTTGCGATTAAGTTTTCACCAATGAAGTAGGTATTATCCACCGAAGGGGTTTCTCCACTAACTAATTCATATAACATAATTCCAAGAGAGAATACATCGCTGTTAATGTGAATTTGGTTTTTGAAAAATTCAGGGGATGCATAGGCTTTGGACAATCCCTTGTTCCTTGAATCAAGGAGCACCGTTTGCCTGGACAACTTAGACACTGGATGTCTTTCGCTGATGCCGAAATCTGCAAGCAGGTATTCCATTTCGGTTCCTTTTGGATAAAGCATTACATTATCCGGTTTTATGTCCTTGTGTACAATTCCATTTTTTTTTAGGTAGGCTAATGCATCCGAAACGTCATGCATGATTTTGGCTAATTCTTTCTCACTAAACAGAGGGATCCCTTTTTCGACTGAAAATGAGAATTCCTTTTTCCTTTTTTCTAAATCATCCATTAGGGACCCTGTGCATAGTGGTAAAACCAAATATTTGTATTGATTTTTGTAAGTCCCGAAGGACCTTGGCAAAAGAAGGTTGGGATGGATAAGATCCTTACTTTTATGGTATTCAGAATCTAAAATTTCTTCGTTTCCAATTGCATGAGGGCTCAAAATATCCATAATTTTTAATGCAAAAGATCTTCCATCATCCTTCACGACTTCCCAGACTTCACTGAAACCTCCTGTACCAATTTTTTTGACCAGATGGTAATCCTCTATTTTAACTCCTTCTATTATTGCTTCCATGAGTTATAAATATTGAAGTATGACTTCACCTACAGTAATCACATCCCCAGGTGTGAGAACATGACTACTGTTTTTATCTAAAAGCTCACCATTGACAAAAATGCCGTTCAAAGAATAATTCCAGGAAGGGGGATTTGAATCCTGTGACCATTGCCCATCACGTATTTGGATGGTATCGTTATTTTTTTCAAGGGTTCCGTGTTTTCTTGAAACATAACTGGTCATGGACTCCTGCAAGGAAATATCATTTGGGTTATCTTCATCCATTCGCCCAAATTTTAGGATATCTTTGCCAGCCTTTTCAAACAAGATTTTTAAATCAATTTTTTTACCTATATCATCACCTGCCCGAACGACTAGGGTATTTTTACACATGGATGTGCGGCTTGCCATGTGTTTTGATGGTTCATAAATACCTAACATTTCCATGATATGGGAAATGTCTTTAGGTCTCTTAGTCGGATTAGGTTCTAGACATTGTTCAAAAAACCTTACCCATTTGGGAGTCAAATCCTTCCTCCAATCAGTGATTGGTTTGAAATTTTTTGTTTTAACTCTTTTTGTGTATTTCAAAGGAGTCTCTTTGATCTCTTGCGCCGTGCCAAAAGGTAGGTTACCATTCGTCAAAAGCTCATATAAAGTAACACCTAGTGAAAAGATATCCATTTGAGGACCTAAATATCGGTATGCCTCTTTGTGATCCATTTGTTCAGGAGCAGAATACGCAAGTGTTCCCCATACTTCTAATACCTCACCCGAGCGATTGACGACAGTCACTCTTTTATCGTGTAATCCATACCTTCCTGAAATATCAAAATCGCAAAGTTTGGCAGTCATAGAGCTGTCAAAAAGTACGTTTTCAGGCTTAAAGTCCCTATGCACATAACCATTTTGATGAAGATCTCTAAGTCCCATACAAAGGTCAGACGCTAAGTTGAGTACTTGAGATTCAGTTCGGTAATTTGTTTTATTTTTAGCAAGATTTCCATTCGGGCAATAATCCATCAATACATAAGGGTTATTGTCAAAAAAACCAGATCCAAGATTGTGGACCAAATTTTCTGAAGGGATTAGCCCGGCTTTGTAACCTTCATGAAATCTGCTGAGAATTTGCTGTGTCTCGGAAGGTTTCATTTTGAAGAATTCAAGAAGTTTAAGTGCGAAGGGCTTTTGATCCACCATATTAACCACCTTATATACAGTTCCAAAGCCCCCTTCTCCAATTTCCGAGTCTACCTTAAAAGTTTTGCCATCTTTCAAGGAAAGTACATCTCCTTCTAAAAATCTAATTCTTCCAGGAAAGTCGCGACTGTAGGACTGGCTCTCTGTATATTGTGTCATGGCTTAAATTACTTCCTAATTTGAACTTTATAGTATTTATTCCGGCCAAGAATTAGGATGTCCCCTTCCTTTAATTCTTCTAAACCGGTTACCATTTTGAAGACGGCCTTGTTAGAGGAAAGGTTCTCTAATTTCCAATTTTGTCCATCATAGGAAAATCTAACATGATTATGCTGGCTGATTGATTCATCAGCCGGGTCTATTTCTGCCCTACCCAATACTTTCTGGCCTCCTTCTATTATTTTCAATTTGATGGGCTGATCATCAGGATCCAATGGAGACAACTCTAATTGAACCTTTTCATTATTTGCACCAGATCTAATGATTTCAGACAGGGATTGCGTTTTATTTTGCGATAAATCTACCAAAGTAGGAGTAGGATCTATAATAGATTTGTTACAGTTTGGACATCTTTTGGACAACCTACTTAAAAGATATCCACAGGAAGGACAATTTGATTGATCCGGAAAAGTTTCTTTTGTTGAGTAACTCTGCTTACCAATTTCTGTTTGTTTAATCTCACTATCAAGGTCTTGTACTTTACCTTTAGATGTGTGCATTTCTTCATCTAAAGTTTTAAGTCCGGCAAGTGTAGGGGATATTGGAGTAAGGTCATTGGATATTTCAGTTGATCCACATTGGGGGCATTGGTCTGGATCTTGAGGCATTAACTTATAACTGCAATTTTTGCACTTTCTCATTTGAAGTAGTTTTGTTTGAATTATGTAACCTGTATATGTAATTTGAGGTGTTTGTCGCCGTAATATCAGATTTTTTACGAAATTTTCAAAGTATTTGCCAAATTTTTAGTTGAAGGGATATTTCTAAAGAGTTTAGTTGTTTGGCATATATAAATCAGGGTATTCAAAAAATCAGATTATTTTGTAGTACAACTTTTATAATTATTTTTGTTCAATATTATTCGAAATTCGCCCTAAACACATGGCACACCTATTCAGCTCATATTCAGATAAAGAAATATACAATGGGTTATTACACGATTATGATTGGGCATATAAAGCATTAATGGAAGGGCATACTTCCAAACTCAAGGAGTATGTTTTGAATAATGGTGGGGATCTTCAAGATTCTCAAGATATTGAACAAAGAGTACTTATCATCCTTTATGAAAATATTAGATCGGGTAAATATTTATTTAGAGAAGATGTAAAGATAAGTACATACCTCTTCAGCATTGCACAACACCAATGGCTTGGCGAGTTAAAAAGTCGAAAAAAAAGCAAACCAACGAATGAAGAATATTTTGTCCATTTTTCAGAGGATCAAACTGATACATTGTATCTTGATGAATTGGTGGAAGTACTATTGAAGATCTTAAATGATTTGGATCCAGACTGTTACAAATTAATAAAATTCAAATATTATGACCATTTTAATGATGAAGACATTTCTAAATTATTGGAAACTATTAGTGTAGAAAATGTTCGTAAAAGAAGATACAAATGCCTACAAAAAGTAAAAAAGTATTTAATTACAAAACTTCCTCTGGCCTAGCGACAAAATTGAAATTTAGTTATTAAGTTTAGAATGGTAAGTCCATATAGTTGAGTTTAGATTAGATAGTCAATTTGTTATTATGATAGATGAGAAATTATTTGAAGAAAAACTAACAGTTGCAATAGCACATAAGGAAAGACTAAAAAAGTATAAAAGGCTGTCTCGTCTTAGTTCAGAAGTGAAAAGGAAACTTTGGATTCAGAAAATGTGGTTACCATTGGGAGGAATTGCAGCCGCTTCAGTAGCAGTGATTGTTTATCTTACTGGGATTGCAACGCAACAGGAGGTTCCTGCATTAGATCATTCCATTCTAATTTCTCAGGAGGACTTGACCAAAGAAAATCAGCAAAATGGTCATTCCTCAATGAATAGGAATTTATATCTAAATAATGCCAATATTTCACAGTCTAACAAAAATATATTACCTCTTGATTCAGGATCAATAAAAAGCGTTGATTTTGTTTTAGAGGATAATGATCAGATAGCATTTGATAATAAAACAACTTATAGTTTACCTTATGATAAGGAATACAAAAATGAGAAAGATGTTTTAAGACCTTATTTAGAATCTGAAAATATCTCTACATTAGCGACTAATTTTTCTGCCAAGTCCCACCATGATAATAATTTTACTAGCAATAAGAATCTTTTATATTGTCCAGCAATTATGTATCATAAGGAAGGTACAGAAATTATTGAAACCACAACAGTTGTGCTTAAGTTGAATCATCACTTGGAAGATAAATATTTTTTTAAAAAAGATACAATCATTCTAAATTTAAGCAATAATAATTTGTTGTTAAAATTACAAGCCGGATCTAGTAATAAAGGGATTCTACTTAAATTATGGATTGATTCTGAGGCCGCTTTAGTGATTGACACTCGTAAAATTACTGGTGATTACCTTAGAATTAATAAGGGTTAATACTCTTCTTTTATTAAAAATAAATATTTCCATTTTTTTGCACCCATTTTACTTTTGATTTTTTAGCTAATCAATTGTTGATTTGTTTAAGGGCATTCATTTTTATTCTGAGTAAGAATTGTTCAAATTGGGAATGGGGTACATAGAAATTACCGATTTAAAGTTGGAGATCAATAACTCAATTAAATTAGCTGCTTTGAATTTATTTTTATCATTATTTTTAAAAATGAATTTTATGAGTATTGTCCTGTTTAATTTTTTTTTGCCGATGAATTATTCCCATTGGCACCAACCCAATTTAATTTACCATCGCAGCATTAATTGTTTATTTTTACCTTATGAAATGGCTCTTAATATTATACCCGTGTATTTATTTTGCGTGTAACTATACTCCTCCTGCTCAAACTAAGACTGTTAAAGTTGAAGCAGGTAATGCTTTGGATTATTTTTATTATTCAAGGTCTTACCCTGAACAGTCAATTAATATGGATCAATTCACCAATGAATATGAAAAATATATTCGCAACAAGATTACAAACCGCACCACACCCATTGATTCCTGGGCGGCAATGGGGCCTTTGAATTATGCAGGAAGGTGTCTTGAAATCCAATTCAACAATGAAAACCCAAACACCCTTTTTGTAGGTACTGCCGGTGCAGGATTATGGAGATCATATACAGCCGGAGTCGGTCCAAAAGCATGGCATCATGTTTCTACCGGATATCCTGTTTTATCAGTTTCCTGTATGGCAATTCATCCAACTGACAGTAATACACTTTATATAGGTACAGGAGAAGTATATAATTATGGCAATGTTGGAACAGGACACAGTGTTTGGCGGACGCGAGGAAGTTATGGAATGGGCATCTTAAAATCAACTGATGGCGGAACGTCCTGGAAGCCTTCCTTGGATTGGTCCAGGGAAGATCTGAGGGGCGTGAATAAAATTATTATAGATTACAAGAACACAAAAAGGATCATAGCTGGAACTTCTGAAGGTATTTTTATAAGCGAGGACAATGGACACACTTGGAAACAATCACTTAAAGTAATAAACGTTACGGATTTAATCCAAAAAAATGACAACCCCGATATCATGGTTGCTGCGGCAGGTAATCTATTATCCAGTGATGGTGGAATTTATAAATCCTTGGATGGAGGAGTGAGTTGGACTAAAAGTGGAATTGGATTTCCTGCATTTAATGGTAAAGTGATGTTGACTAAAGATCCTTCTAATTCAAACAGAATTTTAGCCAGTGTGGGATCTCCGGTTGGCAATGCATCTGAAATTCAGGAGAGCAATAATTTTGGAGATCAATGGCAAAGTCTTGGTGCTGCCTTGCGCTATACTTATTATTGGATTGCCCACGACATCAGTGTACACCCAGGTAATCCTTATGATATTTTATGTGGAGGTGTGGAAGTTTTTAAGTTCAATCGCGCTTCTTCCTCCCTTGAAAGGCGCAGTCAATGGAATGCCTGGTTTTATGATAATATTAAAATTGGCGGGCCGGAAGGAGATTCGAGTTATGTCCATGCAGATATTCATGACATCATCCGACATCCTGACAATCCTGATGTAGTGTATCTGGCAACGGATGGGGGTGTTTTCAGGACATTAAATAATGGTGTAAGTTTTGAAGGTTGCAATGGGTTGTTACAGACGATACAATTTTATCAATCATGTTCTAATTCTTCACAAGATTCCAATTTTTTCATTGGAGGCCTTCAGGACAATGCAACAGCAGTTTATGAAGGTAAACCTGAATGGAGAAGGGTGATCGGCGGAGATGGGGGATTCACCTGTATTGATCCTACGAATGATCAAAAAGTCTACGGGAGTATTTATTGGCTTGCTGCATTTAGATCGATCGATAGAGCGAAGACATTTCAGTATATTTTCCCACAACAGGGTGCGAACACTGCAAATTTTATTGCACCAATTTGTTTATGCGAAGCGGAAGAGAACATACTTGCTACCTCCGGAGATACTTTTTATCTCACTGAAAATGGTGGCGCCTCCTGGACTAAACCAATACAAGGTTCACTGATTGATTCCGGAAGAATTTGTAATGCCTTGAGTTTTGCACCGTCTGATTGTAATTATTTATATGCATCGACCACTCCTTTCAAACAAGGAATCCAGGGCGCGGTGGTTCGAAAGGGAAATGCGCAATGCATTCGAAGTAAAGACAAAGGCAGAACCTGGACTAATATACAAGCCGGAATTCCAAATCGGATCGTAATGGATTTTGCTGTTGATCCAAATATACCTCAAAGAGTTTTTGCTGTTTGTTCCGGTTTTGGTACACCGCATGTATTTTTTTCTGAAGATGCAGGTTTGAATTGGTTGCCCCTTACTAATGGACTTCCTGATGTCCCGTTTAACAGTATAACCATTGATCCGTTCCAACCGGAACACATTTATGCAGGCTCTGATTTGGGTGTGTGGTTCAGTAGAAATTCAGGAAAGAATTGGGAAAGTTTCAATGAAGGTTTGGTGGAAGCCTGCCTTGTTATGGACCTAAGTATTTCCAAGGCAAATAAAAAATTGAGAATTGGCACTCATGGGCGGGGGATGTTTGAACGTTCTCTGGTTTCCAGTTATAAGATTGTGTCTGCCAAAAATATACAACAGCAAGCGGATTTATTCAGCTATTATCCCAATCCTGTAAAAAATTACCTCATCTTAAAATCGAAAAATCACAAATTTAGTCCGACAAAACTTGATGTTTGTGATGTCCTGGGCCACCCGATTCTGTCAAGAGAACTTGTGGAAGGAGAGAACAGAATTGACCTTTTCAATTTTCCAAAGGGTATATATTGGCTTGTGGTGAAAAATGGAGCGCTGTCCCAATCAGAAATTTTTGTAATTCAATAATTAAAGGGAACTAGCTGGAGTAATTTTTGTTTATATGGAGTATTTTCTACCTTCGTAGCGTTTAGAAATATTAAACCATTATAAAAAACTAACAATGAAACTAACTGCTTTTTCAAGATTCCTTATTGTGATGCTTATCCTTGGAGGAATTTTTATGTTATACAGAAAATTTGGTCCAGGTCTTATAGAAAAGTATGGAGCAAAGACAGAAGTTCAGGAGGGCACTTCTGCTAATTCGGGTCAGGAAGCAACTGAATCAATACCCGCAAATACAGAGCAAGCTGTTCCCGAAACCACAAAATCAAGTTTTGATTATTCTGCACCGGTTCCGGTGAATGGAAAACTGAAGGGCGTGGTTGAGCTGGGAGCCTCCGGTTTCAATTCATTCATCGTCAGAATAGATGCTGAGAAAAATTGGAAACTTGAGAAAGCTGAGTTTGGATCGAGCCTGGTGTATGAGAACATGGCTACTGATGATGATGTACGCAATGGTCTGAAAAATTACATCAGAGGAATGCTTGATTTTGGTGTGGGAGGTAAGGACATTCACTTTGTAGTAAGTTCAGGTGCCAAGACAGAACCTAAGGTCATAAAAATTTCAAAGGGCCTTAAGGAATTGGGCTATTTTGTCAATGAGGTGACGCCACAACAAGAGGGTACCTATGGCCTGAATTGCGTCTTGCCGGCATCATTTGAAAGTAATTCCTTTATGGTGGACGTTGGTTCCGGAAATACCAAAGTGTCTTATAAGTTAAATGGAAAAATTAATGCCTATGAATCTCATGGATCCAAATATTTTCAAAGAGGATTAAGTGACGATCAGGTTTATAAAGATGTTCGTAAAGTTTTAAGCCAAATTCCTGAAAGTAACAAGGCCAATTGTTTTATAATTGGCGGGATACCATTTGAATTGGCAAAACAAGTAAGAAACGGAAAAGAGAGGTATACGGTTTTAAAAGCTCCACAGGACTATACAGCCAATGGAGAAAAACAGAAAGCAGGCCTAAATATTTATAAAGCTTTGGCTGATGAGACCGGATGCAAGACCTTTATTTTTGATTGGGATGCAAACTTTACCATAGGATTTCTGCTTGGGTTGAAATAATATATTCAAGCATTCAGGATTTAACCCTATACATTAAGTGTAAGGCACTCAATGTATAGGGTTTTTTATTTTCTGATATTATCTCAAAATAGCTTTAAAGGCAAGCCTCTTCTCGAATTTCTTTCGAGGAGTCTTGCCTTTGTTGCTCTTTCGCCTCTCACTACGAACTCTAATAACAATTTTAGGATTATTGCAATCAATTAGTTGATTCTGCCTTTTTTTCATTTCTACTAATTGTATACTGTTCATTGGGTTCAAGTATAATCCAAAAATAATTGGTTTGCTTTTTATTCAACGAAGTCCCACTTTCAATTTTTGTCAAATTGAATTTTATAGCTTGATTAATTTGACAAGATTTAAAGACTTGAATGGGGTATGGCATGCTTTTGAAAAATACTGAATAATTATTTTTTAAATAGTCAATTAATATCATCTTTACATAAATTTAAATCGTTTGGAAAAAACATATTACTGTCCTGATCTGCTTTGGGAAACAATTGAAGAAATAGATGGTATATTAAATCTTAAAAAGGCAAAGGATAAAAATATACAAGCTTTATTTGCCCAAACATCATTTTTAGATGGTGATGTCATTATTGCATTTCAAGCAAAGGAGATTTTAGAAAGTCCAACTTATCTAACTGTGCAGATAGGGGCACACAATCATATAACACTAGTACCGGAGTTTCTTCAATATATCAATCACAGTTGTGACCCAAATATTGTTTTTGACGTTGATCAAATGGTTATTAGGGCAATTAAAAATATTGAGACCGGTGAAGAGTTAAAGTTTTTTTATCCTTCAACGGAGTGGGAAATGGATCAGCCATTTATTTGTAATTGTGGGTCTGCCCAATGTTTGGGATTGATATCAGGTGCATCGGGCTTAGATCCCGCATCGAAGCTGCGTTATCAGGTAAGCCAATATATTAAAAACAAGTGGAGTGAATCAGATCACAGGAAGGTATGAGTCCTATTCAGTGTGGATTCTCGTTCCTCTATTGGAAGCAGTTGACGAGAATATTGCCTACTATTATGATTTCGATCAAAGTTTTCAGGAATACAAGAAAGTATTTGAAGAGTTAGCGGTAGAATGGCACTGGCAACCAGTAAGTTTAAAAAATTATAGTGAAGTATTAAAATCAATTAAGCAAACTGTTACACTCAAAATTCCATTGATTATTAATTTATGTGATGGCGATGAAATTAATGATACCCCGGGTGTAAGTGTCATTCATGAACTTGAGCGATTGGATTTTATTTATACTGGCGCTCAATCTTATTTTTATGACATCACCACTTCCAAAATTGATATGAAAGTTCAGTTGGACCAGGATGATGTTCCAAATGCTGAGTGGGAAGTGATTCAGGAGAATGGAGAAAACATCCATGGTATTTTTCAGCGTCTTGGAAGTCCTCTTATCATAAAGCCTGCAGTTTCTGGAGGAAGCATGGGACTTGGAATTAAAAATGTAGTAACTAATGAAGACGAATGCATAGAACGTTTTCATGCGATGAAGCAGGGTTATCGAGGATGGAATCTTGATGCAGGAGGAATTTTTATTGAAAGGTTTATTGCAGGAAGAGAATTTACAACTTTGTTGGTGGGGTCTTTCCAACAGCCAGATAAAATTAAATGCTATACTCCGGTAGAAAGAGTATTTAGTCAGAATATTCCAAAAACAGAACAAATACTTTCATTTGACCGTTTGTGGGAGACTTATGATGAGGAGAAGGAATTAGATGGGAATGAATTTTTGTTTAATTATTTTTTACCGGAAGAGGCGCTCATTCCAAAACTGAATGAATTAAGCATGGAGACATTTATCAGTTTGAAAGGAACCGGATACACTCGAATTGACATTCGGATGGATGAAAATACCGGAAAAATGTTTGTGCTGGAGGCAAACGCACAATGCGGTTTGAGCGATGATGAAAATTATACTTCGATTGGGGCCATATTAAGATTAAGTTCATTATCATTTACCCAATTAATTACTCACATTATGGATGATGCCATAAATAGAAAAGTATCATGAGAATTTGCGTATTACAACCTGACTATGGTTCTTCCTCCGTGGATTATCAGAACTATGACCCCAGAAGGGATTTATCTGGTTTGATGTCTGAGGCTACTATAGATCACGTTTTTTTAAATAAGCTTACCACTTATAAGCAATTAAAAGAACTGTCCGGAAAATCCTACGATGTATTCGTAAATCTTTGTGAAGGATATCTTGAATGGGACATTCCTTCCATAGATGTCATTCACAGTTTGGAAATGCTGAATCTCCCATACACCGGTCCTAATGCAGAATTGTATGACCCGCCTAAGGATCTTATGAAATATGTAGCCTATTGTGAAGGTGTGAAGACACCTCCATATTACAAAGTGAGCGATGATTCAGATTTAAGTAAAATTTCAAATTATTTGAAATTCCCGATGTTTGTTAAACCAATAAAGGCTGGAGACAGTCTTGGAATTGACGATCACTCAAAAGTGGATACTGCCCATGATCTTTATTTGAAAATCGAATCCTTGAGGAAAGAGTACAACGATATACTCATTGAAGAATATATCCCAGGGAGAGAATTTACAGTCCTTGTTGTAGCTGATGAAAGCAAGCCAAGGAAGTGTAGAAGTTTTAAGCCTGTGGAGTACATTTTCCCCGAGAACTTTGCATTTAAAACATATTCACTCAAAACATCCGAACTTCATCCTGAAGCAAACAAGCCATGCGACGATAAGAAACTCGATAAAATTTTAAGGGAGTCTGCAGAAAGAATTTTTAAAGCATTCAACGGAGTGGGCTACGCAAGAATGGATTTTCGTGTGAATGATGCAAACGAAGTTTATTTCCTGGAAATCAATTTTACTTGTTCTGTTTTTTATTCCGAAGGTTATGAAGGTTCTGCAGATTATATCTTGAAATATGATGGTGTTGGACAGGAGGGATTTTTGCGGATGATTGTGGAGGAAGGAATAAAGAGATATAAATCCAGAATGAAAAAATATGAAATGAATGGCAATGCGATTTCAGGTTTTGGCATTTACGCAAAGCAGGGATTCAAAAAGGGAGAGGTCATTTTTAAAGGTGAAGAGAGGGCACAAAGGATAGTGACCAAACGATATGTAGGTAAGAACTGGACGATTGATGATAAAAGATTTTTCAAACAATATGCCTATCCACTGAGTAATCAGGTTTATTGTTTGTGGGACAATGATCCCACTGAATGGGCTCCACAAAATCACAGTTGCGATCCGAACACAGAGTATAAAGGATTGGATGTTATTGCACTCAGGGAAGTTCAACTAGGAGAAGAGTTGACACTTGATTATTCTAATTTTCTGGATGAGCAGGCGGAGTCATTTGTTTGTCAATGTAATTCACCAAAGTGCAAGGGTGTTATTTCTGGAGTCTTGAATAATTCTGTCACTAAAAGAGAAGATTTTCAAGAGATGCGTTCCCGGCATCGTGTCTTAAAGACCATGGAAAGACCCTAAAAAATTCAAGTTAGTCAGGATGTTCCAACTTCTTATTCTTTAAGAAAAGAAAAGCCCCTAAGTGGTGAACACCCAGGGGCTTTAAAAATTTTTCAATTACCATCTCCTTCTTCTCTCCTGATCGTGTTTTTCTCTGTAGATGTGACGATCTGTCTGGCACCTCAAAGCTCTTAGCTCACGTTTTTCTCTTTTAGAAAGATGTCCGTCACGCCAAGCTTGCCGGTGGGCCCATTTCATTCTCCTTTGATCATTTTTTAGATGTGCATATTCTTTTCTTGTGAGCTCTCCGTTCCTCCTGCCATGTTCAATTCTTTCCTGTTGATTTTGATGATGGCGTCTGTGATTGCCTGGACCAGGTTGTGCGTTCAAAATTAGGAAGGTGGTCAAGGTTATGAAGGCTGATAAAAAAATCTTGTTTTTCATGTTCATTAATTTTAGTTGTGACAGTTTGACCGGATGATCTTCCATTGGATTAAATTGACAGATGGCTTTAATAATAATTTAACCAAATCATCTCATTCCTGACTAATTGACATATATATGTTATTTATAATATGTCAAAATATACTAACTTTGCTGCTACTCAAACTCGAATATGGAAAATCAGGATGTTCCTTTACAAGAAGGAGATCATATATTAACCCTTGATGGGATGTACCAGGATTACTTTTTGGATTATGCCTCCTATGTCATTCTTGAAAGGGCAGTGCCGGCCATTGAAGACGGTTTAAAACCGGTCCAACGAAGGATACTCCACAGCATGTATGAAAAGGAAGATGGTCGTTATCACAAGGTGGCCAACCTGATCGGGCATACCATGCAATATCATCCGCACGGAGATGCAGCTATAGGGGATGCTTTGGTAAATCTAGGTCAAAAGGACCTGTTAATTGATACACAAGGTAACTGGGGAGATTTCCGAACAGGAGATTCTGCGGCTGCTCCAAGATATATAGAAGCGAGATTGACCAAGTTTGCCCTGGAGGTAGCCTTCAATCCACAGTTGACTGAGTGGCAATTATCTTATGATGGAAGGAATAAAGAGCCTGAAGTTCTTCCAATGAAATTTCCATTATTATTGGCACAGGGTGTAGAGGGTATAGCTGTTGGATTGGCAACTAAAATCCTGCCACACAATTTTATTGAAATCATCAAAGCTTCCATCCAATATTTAAAAGGCAATAAGGTAAAAATTTATCCTGATTTTGAAACCGGCGGGCAAATAGATGTTTCGGATTATCAGCAAGGGGCCCGTGGAGGGAAGGTGAAAATCCGTGCAAAAATTGAAGTAGAAGACAAGAAATATTTGGTGATCCGTGAGTTGCCTTTTTCAGTGACCACCACGTCACTGATTGAATCAATTGTTAAGGCTTCTGAAAAAGGAAAGATTAAAATTAAGCAAGTCTCTGATAATACTGCGAAAGATGTAGAGATACGAATTGAAATACAACCCGGTGTTTCTCCTGAGGTTACCATTGATGCTCTTTACGCATTTACAAGTTGTGAAATATCTATTTCTCCAAATGCATGTGTCATCGTAAAGGACAGTCCCGTCTTTCTGAGTGTGCAGGATATTTTAAGAATATCCACTGAAAATACCAGGATTCTTTTAGGTAAAGAGTTGGAATTTAGAAAAAATGAGTTGCTCGAAAAATGGCATCTCACTTCACTCGAAAAAATATTCATAGAAAACAGGATATATCGGGATATTGAAGAATGTACAAGCTGGCAGGAGGTAGTGGAAAATATTGAAGTCGGGTTAGCAAAATATGTGATTACGCCTGAAATGAATATCAAAACGGCTGATAAAAGAATCAGACTTAACCGTTCAATTACTTTAGACGATATTACGCACCTTACTGAAATCAGAATTAAGCGAATTTCGAAATACAATAAATTCCAAACTGATGAGCATCTTAAAAATCTGGAATCAGAAATTAAACAGGTCAATCATCATTTGGAACATCTCACTGATTACACCATTGCCTACTTTGAAAACCTATTAAGTAAATACGGGAAGGGCAAAGAGCGCAGAACCAGATTGATGGAATTTGAATCCATTCAGGCAACACAGGTTGTTGCCAATAATGCCAGGCTTTATGTAAACAGGGAAGAAGGATTTATTGGCTGGGGCCTGAAGAAAGATGATTTTGTTAAGGAGTGTTCAGACATCGATGACATTATTGTTTTTAGAGCCGACGCCAAATGTATAGTGAGCAGAATATCTGAAAAAACATTTGTGGGCAAAGATATTCTGCATGTGGATGTGTGGAGAAAGGGAGATGAACGGACCACCTATAATTTGATATACATAGATGGTGAGACCGGTAAGGCGATGGCTAAGAGATTTAATGTTACAGGGGTGACAAGGGATAAAGAATATGATCTTACCAAAGGGCATCCAAAATCCAAAGCGCTTTATTTTTCAGCAAATCCGGAAGGAGAGGCTGAAATTGTTAGTATCCAACTTACCGCAGGTTGTTCAGCCAAGATAAAACAGTTTGATTTTAATTTTTCTGAATTAGATATAAAAGGCAGAAGCTCACAGGGAAATATTGTCACCAAGTACCCTGTAAGAAAAGTAAGCCTGAAGGAAAAGGGGAAGTCAACACTGACTGCGCAAACCATTTGGTATGACGAAAATACAGGAAGGTTAAATATTGATGGTAGGGGAAGATCCTTGGGTGGACTTAATAAAGGAGATCTTTTGTTAGCTGTTTACAAAACAGGTAACTATGAAATTACTGAATATGATCTGAACAATCGTTATGCATATGAAGACCTGTTGGTAATTGAGAAATTCAATCCGGAAAAAATCATTTCGGCCATTTATTTTGATGGAGAAAAAAGATGGTCAATGGCAAAAAGATTTAAAATAGAAACTTCGACTCATGGACAGAAGTTTTCATTTATTTCAGACCACAAGGATTCAAAATTGTATTTTGTGAGTACGCACAGAAATCCGGAGGTCCTTTTTTCATATAAGCGAAAGAATGAAAAAATAGATGAAATCCTCACCCTCAATGAATTTGTAGATGTTAAAGGATGGAAGGCTCTGGGTAATAAAATTGAGGACCTCAGTTTACTTAAAGTGGTAGACCAAAGTAAGCCAGAGACTAACGTCAAAAATCCGGGTACTGAAAAACTTAAGCCGGGAGATACGATTGATTTTGATTAAATAGATGCGGATATTTCTTAATTGAATTTTTAAAGATGAATACAGGAGATAGTTTTGTAGTAACAGGTGGAAATAAATTGAATGGCACTTTAACCCCTCAGGGAGCAAAAAATGAAGCCTTGCAAATTTTGTGTGCTACTTTACTCACTGAAGAGTTGGTGATCATAGAAAATCTACCAGACATTTTGGACATCAGGCATTTGATTGAATTGATCAAAGGTCTTGGGGTAATTGTTCAACGTCTGGGACCCAATAGCTATTCTTTTTGTGCGAAGGAAGTAGATCTGGATTATTTTGGCACACACGAATTCCAATCCAATGCCAGAAAGATCAGAGGCTCTGTAATGTTGTTAGCTCCACTCCTTGCGAGATATAAAAGAGCTGTTTTGCCAAAACCCGGTGGAGATAAAATTGGTCGCCGAAGATTGGACACCCACTTTCTTGGTTTACAGAAGTTGGGAGCTGTTTTTAATTATGATGAACAATCAAATCAATACAACATCAGTGCAGACAAATTAAAAGGAACTTACATACTGATGGATGAAATTTCTGTGACCGGCACTGCTAATATCATCATGGCAGCAGTGATGGCCAGTGGAGAGACTACAATTTATAACGCCGCTTGTGAACCATACCTTCAGCAATTATGTAAGATGCTGAATCGAATGGGGGCTAAAATAAAAGGCATTGGATCCAATTTACTTCAAATAGAAGGGGTAGAAAAACTAAACGGGACTACTCATAGGATATTACCTGATATGATTGAAATCGGCAGTTTTATAAGTCTGGCTGCCATGACGCAATCTGAAATTTTAATTAAAGATGCAGGAGTTGAACATTTGGGAATCATCCCATTTGTATTCGAAAGGATGGGTGTTACTCTGAAGATCAGTGGGGATGATATCCTGGTGCCGGCTATGGAGGAGTATGAAATTCAGCAATTTATGGATGGTTCTGTTATGACAATTTATGATGCACCCTGGCCGGGATTCACACCCGACCTCATGAGTGTAATACTTGTCATGGCGATACAAGCTAAAGGCAATGTGCTTATACATCAAAAGATGTTTGAATCAAGGTTATTTTTTGTGGATAAATTAATAGATATGGGGGCGCAAATTATTTTATGTGATCCTCATCGTGCTGCGGTTAATGGTCTCAACAGAAAGTATCCTTTGAAAGGAATTGAAATGACTTCACCTGATATTCGTGCGGGGGTTGCTTTGCTGATTGCAGCCTTGTCTGCCCAAGGAAAAAGTGTGATTCACTCCATCCATCAGATTGACAGGGGATATGAAAGAATTGATGAAAGGCTTAATGCCATTGGTGCTGAAATAATCAGGAAATGATGTATTCTTTTGAAAGAGATTACTGTCGTTATAACTACTGAGTCAAAATTAATTTAACTATCATGTATTAAACATCAAAGGAACTATTTCATGATGTTCTTGAATAAATTACTTTACTTATAGAAGTTTTAATTATTAAAAGTCAAATCGTTGCCTATCCAGATTCATTCTTAATCCTGTCTGCAACCAATAGGATTTCTCTATTTTGTTTAATTGATTAAAGCGATAGCCAAGATCTAAATCGATGTAAATTCCTTTCCAAAGGCGGTATGAGGCATTTACTTCCATTTTGAATATTTTGACTTTCTGACCCTGTCCAATCCGGTTATCAAAATCCATCACGCGCTGTTCATTAGATTTCAAAATATTTCCACCATAGTTTAATTCATTCATATCAATTCCTTTCACATAGTGGAGGAAATTAAACTGATAATTTGTTCTTGCAGTAGGGCGGTAATTTATACGAAATATTATTTCATTTAAATTAGATCCAAGAGGATGGGCCAGTGATTGGTAATTATGTGAATAATTTGCTATGCTGTCACGGAACGAATAGGTGTAAGGCCTGATGGAATTAAATTCTGCCTGAAAATCCAGATTCTTAATTTTAAGTAAATCAAAATAGAAAAATCCTAACTGCATGCTGTATTTATTCCCCCACCAACCAGAAGGTGTTCCGAAAATTCTGCTGAGTACAAATTCATCAAATAGTAGTTGTCCATAAATTTTAAGTGAACTGCTGGCAATTATTTCAGACTGTAATCCCAAAAGAACGTTATCGGGGCTACCCAAAGATTGTTCCACGCCTCTATAGAGAATTACCGGATTTAAATATTGTAGTTCAAATCCATTTTTTCTGCCGAAGATTACGGATTCAAAAATTCCAAGATTCCATCGCTTATTTATTCTGATATTCAGAAAATGTGAAGCCATGTATTTTTTATCCAATAAGTGATCTACCGAATTAAAACTTCTGTTTTCAGCAGACAATTCAGCAAATAAGTTTTGATAGCTAATGGGGCCGAACTGACTATTTATTTTGAGGTATAGATAAGGACTTGAGAAGTCTGAAAGTAATAAACTTCTTATACCATTTCCAATTCTATTTCTTCCATGGCCAAATGTTACATCAACACTTTTAGTTACGTTGAAGTGAATATTTCCTTCTGCAATGAGGTAGTCAAATGAATTTTTTAGTTTAAATAATTTGCTTTTGTATATTTTAAGAAATCCTGCACCGGGGAAAGCCTGGTATTCATTTATAAATTGACCGACGTAGTCATTTGTTCCGATTTGCGTTTCCGTAACCGATGCATTGAAGAATATTTTATTGTCCAGCCCTCCTGATATTTTAATTCCCCTTCGGTTGGTAAGAAGATTGGATGTAAGATTGGTATTTTCGAATCCGGTCTTCAGCTCAAAAGTCGGATCTAAACAAACGTAATAGGAATTCTTAAGAATGGATAAAAAATGTGTATTCTGGTAGAAATACTTGAGAAACGGCCTGGATTCTAATGAATTAGTTAAATTGGCAAGCGTGTCTGAATGGTAATAGATGTATTCCGGATATTTACTTAAAATTTCATCTACATCGTAAGCAAGATTATTATAACCACCCGGGTAATTTATTTTCATCCCGGTAAGCTCAGGAATTAGACTGTTTTGAGAAGGTTGGTAGAAGAAACTAGGAGTATGTAAAAATGTTTTCGCTTTGGTTTCAATTTTGTTTAGCAGCAATTGGTGATTTTCATTGTATTGGATCAAATTTCCTTGTGAGATAGCCTTCCAGCTTACTGTCAGCAGCAAAATGAAAATCAAAAATCTCATTTTTATATTTTGAATTCTAAAAGGAAATTTTTTATAGTTTGGTCGAACAATTCTTTGTTATAAAAATCAATATTCAAAGGGAGCACATAAATATCCAAATTTTGATTTCTTATAAATGTTTCATGTAAGCGCAATCTCGTAGCATCTTTTTCGGTGGTAAGTAACATTTTATTTGAATGACTTATCTTATTATATTTATTGAAAATATGCGTGAGCTCAGTTTCAGTAAAGTAGTGATGATCTTCAAAATTGTAATCTGTTACAGAGGCAACCCTTGGGGCAAGATATTCCAAAAGATAGGAAGACTGTGCAATGGCGCTTATAACCATTAAATCCAATCCATCATTTAATTTAAAAATTTTATCATGATTGAATAGGTGATATGGCGTGCCATAATCAAGATATGAAAAAAATAACAATTGCTTCTCATTTAACTTTAGCTTGAATCGCCAGGTAAAAATCTCTTCTTCCTTTGGTTCATTAGGACATTTTGTAACTATAACGATGTCAGCACGTCGGGCACCATAACGCCATTCCCGCAGACGACCGCTAGGTAAAAGATAATCCTGAAAATAGGGGTTAGCATATTCTGTAAGAAGAATGTTTAGACCCGGAGTGACTTCAAGGTGTTGATAGGCATCGTCTAAAAGAATGGTTTTTACTTCAGGGTGTTGTGATAATAGTTTAGGGATGCCAATGGATCTGTTACTGTTCACTGCAAAAGGAACATCAGGAAATTTGGTTTTGATTTGTACAGGTTCATCGCCAACTTCTACTGCGGTATGTGTTTGAGTTAATAAAATATGCCCGGTTGTTTTACGACGATAGCCACGACTTAGAACGGCCACTGGAATATAATCTTTGAGTAATTTGATCAAATATTCGATGTGCGGAGATTTTCCGGTGCCACCAACTGTTAGGTTGCCGACACTGATTACAGGAATACTGAATTTGAGTGTTTTGAAAAATCCTGACAAATAAAAACCTTGGTAAATACTGACGCCAATTCCGTAAAGAAAAGAGAAAGGTGCAAGTATAAGTTGAAGTGTTTTTTTCAAAATTAATTAAAAGCCTTTTTAATCTTTCAGTGAATAGTTCAGACTTATTTGTGGAATGGAGAAAACAAAATTTCTCGCAATATCACGGCTACTGGATTTAAGATCTACTTTCTCGATGTCGGTAAGTGAATATTCCGGTTTAAGTAAAGCTGTAATGTTCAGTTTCCCTAAATTGACCATTGCTCCTAAGCCAATGACCAATTCAAAAGGATTCGACGAATAAAGGTCTTTCACATCAGTAAGGTTGGGACTGTAGTATCCATAACCTCCGGTCCTGGAAGAATTGGCAGATTGTAAAAGGCTTATTTGAAATCCGGCATGAAGCAGGAATGAAACAATTTTTTCAGGATCGGAATTCCATTTTAAAAGCAAAGGAAATTTTAAGTAATTTAAATCGGTCTTATAATCAGCCAGGCTGTTGCCGTCGGTGATGTATTTTTGACCTTGTTGTGAAAATATAATTCCACTTTGAATACCCAGGTTTTTGCTGAGGTTATAACCCACATTTACGCCGAATGCAGGTTTGAAAGTAGCTTTAAAATCCAACACCCCACCAGCATCAAAGTCATTTTTATTAAAAATCCATGAATTTTGAAATCCAAGCTGTACACCCATAAACAGACCGCTTCTTTGTGCAACAACAGCGTTAAGAATGCAGGTAGCGAAGAAAATAATGGAGTAAATTTTTTTCATGATTCACATATTTAAAAGCAAACAACAGACAAATTTAATTAAAATTCAAACATATATTCAAAATTTATCATATATTTAATTTTCATGGTTGGTCTTTGCATTCATTAAATAATGCCCAATTTTGCATTTTAAACAACCATTCTTCAGGCAATATTCATTTATTTGTTGGAGTACTCCCTGACTTTGCCTGGCATTTTCAATTTTTTGTCCGGTTTGCATCCAGTGGCGAGTAAATTTATTTTCTTCGGCCTTTATGTTTTCAAGAAAGCCGATTGCTTTGTTTTTTAGTTCCAGGTCCTGAGTATAATCGCCATAAATGTACATCATTGGACAAATTACGTTGATCAGTATGGAATCGGAGGTAGTTGTTCCCAATTTCTTTTTCGAGATTTTACCACTTAAATTTTCGAAGGTGTAGTGAGCATCCCAATATTGTGAAGCATGAACCTTAAGCATCGCGTGAATGTCATTTAGATTTGTCTGCAATAATAAATTGTTAAAAGGACTAGGGTTCTTGAAGAAGAAGGAAGCAATCTGAGCTAAGCGAATGGTAGGAAAATGCGCTGGCCTCAGTCTTAGGAAATTCCAGGAATTTTTTTGCGTAGGCTTTATTCTGTGCAATTTGATTAAGTAAGTAGCTTCTTCTTTTAGTTTTTTAAGATGAGGGTCATTTGGATGATCCGGTAATAAACCCGAAACACCAAATAGCAGGGCTTCCATTTTGAATGGATCATCTAAATATTTTTGCAACAAACGCCAGGTGACTTTCGTAGTCAGCTCCGACATTGCGGAGGAATTTACAGGAGTCACCAGGTATTGGCAAAACTTCTGATAAAACAGGGTTTCCCAATCGGATTTATTTGAATGAAGTGCCATGATGAGCAATTCAGTTTTTGACATGATTCTTTCGATGGATGCTGATTCTATTTGAGATTGAATAATCAAATTAGGAACATCTGATAATAAATTGCAGCAAGCGATGTACTGGATGTTGTTCATCAAAAACTCATAAGTTGACAACTCAGCTTGACTTACTAAATTTTTTAATTCAATGGTTGGAAGTTCGTGTTGGTTGGAAATTATGCACTTGTCATGATTCCAGACTACATGTAAAATGATGTTAGCATAGTTTGGATCACCATCATGTTTGTGTTTGATCCAATCAGATGATTGAACATGCATTTCAATATGTCCATTCCAAATGACTCCATCTATTTCAATTTGAGCAAACAGAAAGTCAGGACCTTGATTGGTGTTGTATGTGCCGGGCTTAAGAATTCGGAGGGTGTTTCCGTTGGTTGTTTTAAGGTCGTGTTGTTTGAGTTTTCCGGAGTTCCAATAGTAGTGTATTAAGTCTTCTTTTATCATTTTCGTTTATAAATTAAAAAGGAATAATCATAGTTATTTTTATCATCGCTGGTATGTTTTTCATCACTGATCAGAGACCATTCATCATAATCTATTTGGGGAAAGAAAACATCTCCGGATCCATTGAACTGAACCATTGTCAAATATAATTTATTGACCAGATGCATGGACTGTCGATAAATTTCGCCACCTCCAAGAATGAACATTTCTTCCTCCTTATTTTGTTGGGCAATAAGAATTCCTTCTTCAATTGAATTTGTAATAATGCAATCTGTCACGATGAATGTTGGATTTTTAGTCACCACAATATTTTTTCTACCCGGCAGTGATTTACCAATACTGTCAAAACATTTTCTCCCCATTAAAATGTGATGTCCCAAGGTTATTTTCTTAAAATATTTTAAGTCAGCCGGAAGGTGCCAGGGGATTTTATTTTGATCGCCTATCAGACCATCAGGATTCATTGCAACAATTGCAGAAATAATCATGTTTTATCTTTTTTAATGAGGTCTTTCTTTTTCATTTTTTCTTCCAGCTCGATTCGACTTATTTTGCCTTTCAGGTATTTTTCAATAATCAGTGAGGCAATTGGTGCAGCAATCGCTCCACCCCAGCCGGCATTTTCGACATAAACGGCCAATGCAATTTTAGGATTTATTTTTGGGGCAAATGCAAAAAATACACTGTGATCCTCTCCATGAGGATTCTGTGATGTTCCCGTTTTGCCGCATATGCTTATTTCCGGGTTATAAGCCAGGGTGGCTGTTCCGCTATTTACGGCCAATTCCATTCCATTTATCACAGACTCAAAATACTTTTTATTGATGGGCACGGTAATCTTTGTTCTAAATCTTTCAGGAATGGCTTTCTCAGCGTTGCCGAATTGTTTTACTAAATGAGGGACATAATAATATCCGTTATTGGCAAGTATGGCAGCAAGGTTTGCCATTTGCAAAGTGGTCAGTTGTAATTCTCCCTGGCCGATTCCCACCGAAATAATGTAGGTAGATCTCCAGTTGTCTGTCTTATATAATCTGGAATAGTAATCAGAAGTTGGAATAAATCCACCATTTTCTGTGCTAAGATCAGATTCCAGCGGTTTCCCCAAGCCAAATTTCCCGAGATATTTGGATAATATGTCCAGCCCTATTTTGGGTTTGTCAAAACCTTTTATTTCAATAAGATTTCTAAATGTTTCAATGAAATAGGAGTTACAGGAATGTTGAAGAGCAACCGACAAATTATATGGTGAAGGATGGTGGTGACAACCATAAGAAACATTTCTATAATAATATGCACCCGTGCAGGCATGAGGAGTGTTTTCAGTCAGCACACCTTCCTGCATCGCAATGAGGGCGAGGATAGGTTTAAAAATTGAGCCAGGCGGATAGATTGCTGATGCTGATCTGTCAAAAAGTGGCTTCAGAGTATCTTTAAGCAGGTAGGCGTAATCTCTCCCTCTATTGGGATTGAAACTTAATAAATTTGGATCAAAGTTTGGTGAAGAAACTGCGGCAAGGATTTCTCCGGAGGAAGGTTCAATTGCTACTATGCTTCCTACTTTATGTTTCATTAATTCTTCTCCATATTTTTGTAACTCTACGTCAATGCCCAGCATCATATCATCTCCTGATATTGCATCCTTGTCAAGTCGGCCATTTTCAAAAGAGCCAACTTCTCTGCCTAATTTATCTTTAATGACAAAGTGTACGCCTTTTTCACCTTTTAAATATTCTTCATATTGCTTTTCAAGTCCGGTTACTCCAATGTAATCCCCCAATTTATAAAGACCTTCTGATTGGTCTATGTCTCTTTTATTTACTTCGCTTATGTAACCTAAATAATGTGCACCATAGGGTTCCGGATATTTTCTAACGGCTCTTAGTGTGGGATAAAATCCGGGAAATTGGTATAAGTTTTCCTGAAAGGTAAGCAGGGTCCTTGAATCTAAGTTTTTCAGAAAAACGAAAGGTACTGATTTGGAATATTTATTTGAGGACCAGTCTTTTTCAAGATTCAATTTAAAAGTTTCCTGATCTATGTTTAGCAAGGTGCATAATTTTTGAGTGTCCATGCCCGGCTTTATCTCTTTATAGGTTGTATAAAGATCATATGCAGGGTAATTGATGACTAATAATTTTGCATTGCGGTCATAAAATAGACCTCTGGCCGGATATACGGTTTTTTGATTTAGTGTGGTGGCACTTGCTTTATTAATGTAGTAGGGATCGAACAACTGAAGCTTGGCTAGGTTAAAAATAAAAACCAAAGCCAGTAAAACGAGTGAGGCCCGAAGGAGAATAAATCTGAACTTCCTGCTGTCCTGGGACACCGATTAATTTTTAGGGTTTAGTAAAATCTGAAGGATGGAAATAACAAACATTGAAACTACAAAGCTCAAGATAGTTTTAATGAGAATTTCTCCCAGATAAACAAAGGTAAAAATTTCCAAGCTGAAATAAAAGAAAAAATAAATAAGCATTAAGATAGACACGTATTGAAAAAACCAAAAAATGCCAAGAGAGTAACCATTTGGTTTTTGGTCAATTGAATATCCGGACTTTGGTTCAAGAAACTTAAGAACAAACGATCTGCCTGCAGCCATCCACAGGCAAGCAGCAGCATGAACTCCTATGCTGTTATAAAAAAGATCAACGGTTAACCCTGCTAAGAATGCCAGGAGCAATACAAAGAATTGAGGGATTGCCATTGGCAGCAGTAGAATCGCTACCGGATAAATAATGATGTTTACATATTGATTCGGGGCATCTGACAATCGGATACCTTTCAAGATAAAGACTTGAAAAATAATCAGGATAATTATCCTGAGACTGTTGATCCTCCATTCCTTATTCATTTTCCCGGGTTATTGATTCGAGATATTCCTTTTCCTCTTTGAGTCTGTTGTTAATTATATAAACCCTGTCTAATGCTGTTAAATTTTGACTGGGAGTGACTATAATCGTGTACGTAAATGAACCAGGTTCTGCAAAATAATTTTTTACATAACCGATGGTTAATCCTTTTGGAAATACAATTGAATAACCACTTGTCATCAGGGTATCACCAATGCGAACGTCTGCATATTTTTGAATATCCTCCAGTTGTAAAATACTTGGATCTCTGTCTTTCCAAATTAAAGATCCGAAGAACCCACTTCGCTTTAAACTGCAACTAATTCTGGAATTGGAATGAAGCAGTGACATCACAGTTGAAAAATGACTGGTGGTGTCCGTTATTATTCCTACTAAGCCATTTAAAGTGACTACAGCCATTCCCGGACTCACACCGTCCAGTCCACCTTTATTAAGAGTGAGATAATTATTCTTTCTGGATAGAGAATTGTTGATCACTCTTGCAGATAGAACGGAATAAGTATTGATCATTGCATTTGACTTTGTCGAATCCAGTTGCATGCTGTCCGATTTTTCAATTGCTTCCAAATTCAACAAACGTGAAAAAAGTTTGGCATTGTCCTCTGCAATTTGATCAGCCTTATCTTTTAGTGAGAAGTATGAGGTAAAGCCTTGATATTTATTTTTTAGGATGGTTGCGTACAGTTGTGCCGTATACAGATAAATTTTATTTTGTTTTTGATTGTAACTGATGATCCAATAGAAGCAAATAATTTGAAGTATGAGAAAAAGTATAAACGATCCATTTTTGACAATGATGCGAAGTGCATTTAACATGGAATCAATTTATTATTCGGTAAGCTTATATTAAAACATTTTAATCAAACAAAATAATTAGAGACTTTTGCGGTCAATCAAAAAAGAAAATCTGTCGGTGTTTTTCAAAGCAATTCCGGTGCCACGGACTACTGCACGCAATGGATCATTTGCTACTATTACGGGAAGGTTTGTCTTCAGGCTAAGCCTTTTATCCAAACCTCTTAACAAGGCGCCTCCGCCTGTCAGGTATAGTCCCGTTCTGTAAATATCTGATGATAATTCAGGAGGGGTGATCTCCAAAGCTTTAAGAACAGCCTCTTCAATTTTCATGATGGATTTGTCGAGAGCGCCAACTGTTTCTTCATAACGGATAATGATTTGCCGAGGAATTCCGGTCATCAGGTCACGGCCATTTACTGCATAAGGTTCCGGAGGATTGTCCAGATTCATTACAGCGGATCCAACATTAATTTTAATCTTTTCTGCAGTTCTCTCGCCAATCAAAAGGTTGTGTTCTCTGCGCATATAATCTATGATGTCTTCGGTAAATTCGTCACCGGCGACTCGTATAGATTGATCGCAAACGATTCCAGAAAGTGCGATTACAGCTATTTCTGTGGTTCCTCCGCCAATATCAATGACCATATTCCCGACCGGTTCTTCCACATCAAGGCCAATTCCGAGTGCCGCAGCCATAGGTTCATGTATCAGGTAAGTTTCCTTGCTGTCAACGTGATCTGCGGAATCAAAAACGGCTCTTTTTTCAACTTCCGTAATTCCTGAAGGAATACAGATCACCATTCTTAAATGGGTAAAAAACCTTCTTTTGCTGCCGATCATGTTAATCATGCCTTGAATCATGTTCTCGGCGGCCTGGAAATCTGCGATGACCCCATCTTTCAAAGGGCGAATGGTGTCAATATTTTTATGAGTTTTTTCATGCATCTGCATGGCTTTGTTGCCAACAGCGATGGTTTCTCCGGTTTTTTTATCAACCGCCACAATGGAAGGCTCATCTACCACCACTTTGTCATCCTGCATGATAAGGGTGTTTGCTGTACCCAGGTCGACAGCAAGCTCCTGCATGAATAAATTAAATAGTTTCATCTTTTATGATCTGAAATTCAAACAATTATAACAAATATCACTCCAAAATGTGTGAGGAAGTAAGGAATTTATTCAGGGAAGAGGCGTAAAATTACAATATTTTCAATGAAAAACTCAATTTTTTAACGAGAGGAGGGTATTCGGGTTTTATGAATTATTGTCGGATTCTTTCGTTTTTATAAGGAGGCAGGGTGATTTAAATCATTGAAAATCATTCGTTCATGCCAAAGATAGCCATTATCCCGCTTCGATCCCTATCTTTGTGGCTTAAGTTTTCACATGCTTGTTTTTTGGATCGTAGTCTTTTTACTTTTAAGCGCATTTTTTTCAGGAACGGAAATTGCTTTTTTTACCGCCAACAAGTTGGGCGTGGAGGTCAGAAAGAACAGAGGGTCATCCAGTGGTAAAATTTTATCAGATTTTTATGATCACCCTGATAAATTTATAGCTGTAACCCTTGTGGGCAATAATATTGCATTGGTAACACTTTCCTTTTTATTGACTTCGTTTTTTGGAGAATTGCTGAATCCACTTTATTTAGAAGAGGGCACCAAAATATTTGTCAACACATTTTTGGTAACTACTGTTATTTTGATTTTTGGGGAATTCTTACCTAAAATTCTTTTCAGACTGTATTCCAATGAGATGATTTCAATCTGTGCTTATCCGATATTATTCTTTTATAAATTACTGTATGTGCCATCCAGACTGATGTCAGGACTGTCAAATTTTATGATCAGAAAATTTATGAAGGAATCCAAACCTCACACCCGCTATAGGTTTTCCTTACTGGACCTTGAGCATTATCTGGATGGCACCATGAATATTTCTGAAGAAGATATTGATACGGATATTTTTAAGAATACCCTTAACCTTAAGCAGGTCAGAGTAAAAAGCTGCATGATTCCAAGGAACGAAATTATCCATATCGACGTGTCAGAGTCAAAGGAAGATCTCATCACCTTATTTGCTGAATCTAAGTTGTCGAGAATAATAGTAACGGATGGTGACATTGACAATGTCCTGGGATATGTGCATCATCAACAAATGTTTAAAGATTCAAAAAGCATAAAGTCCATGATCATGGACATGCCATTTGTTCCTGAAACATTGAATGTATATGATCTTATGGTTCGGATGAACAAACTGAGACTTTCCGTGTCATGTGTGGTAGATGAGTTTGGAGGAACCTCGGGCATTATTACCCAGGAAGACATTCTGGAGGAGATTTTTGGAGAGATAGAAGATGAACATGATAAGGAAGAGTTCATCGAAAGAGTGATTTCAGAAAATGAGTTTATATTTTCAGGGAGGCTTGAAATAAATTATTTGAACAATACCTATGATTTTAATTTTCCGGAAGGGGAATATCATACATTGTCCGGCTATTTAATCACATCGACGGGCAAAATTCCTGAACAGGGAATGGAAATCGAATTGGATGGCTACAAATTCGTTTTTGAGTTGATGAGTGATACTAAAATCGAGACGGTAAGATTGATCAGACTTACTCCTTAAACTTCTCTGGGGTGTGTTTTTCTTTTTTAGAGGCCCTTATTCTATGATTATTAAAATTTTTGAACATTTTTGAAAGAGTATAATCTCATTCAAATCTTAAAGAATCCACCGGATCGAGAGAGGATGCTTTCAGAGCCGGGTAAAGTCCCGACAAAATGCCTACAATAGTGCACACCACGAAGCCTAATATAATCCAGGCCCAGGGGATTATAAATGAGCCCCCCATCAATAAGGTTACTATATTTCCCACAGGAATGCCCAATAGGATTCCGACGATACCTCCCATTTGGCAGATCATCATTGCTTCCAACAGAAATTGACTCAAAATGGCTTTTCTTGTAGCCCCAAGTGCTTTTGCAATTCCAATTTCCTTTGTTCTTTCTGTAACTGAAACCAACATAATATTCATGAGTCCTATGGCGGCGCCAAGCAGGGTCATCAATCCAATGGCAATAGTCGCAGCCCTCAGTTTTACCGTATTATCTTTAAGAAAAGTAATGATTCCATCGCTTTTATTGATTTCAAAGTTATTCTCTTCATAACTCTTTAAACTCTTGACAATTCTCATCTCTCCAATGGCTTGAGATATCATGTCATCCAATTGCTTAGCAACCGGGACACTCACATTAAGATCATAATCAGCCTCCAGATTAGCATATTCAATTTTTGATTTGTTTAAAGGGATCAACACTCTTCGGTCGGCACCTTCATTCATGCTTGATCCTTTGGATTTTAGTATTCCGACAATTTGATATTTTTGATCATTGACAGTGATAATTTGCATCAATGCTTTTTGAGCATTGTCGTCAAACAAGGTTTTGATGATATCCTTTCCTACGATAGCCTTGCTGATGCCATACTCGAGTTCATGTGTCGAGAAACTTCGACCGAATTCTATTTCGTAACCCATGACTTTAAAAAAGTTTTCGTCTATTCCCTTGATCCGGATAATTGGGTTGGTTTTTTTATTTTGAAACTTTATTAATCCGTTATTGGCTGCACCATAGGAAATTGATACAATCGCTTTGTTGCCAAAGCGCTCTTTGAATTCCTGGGCTTGCTGATAGCTAATTGGAGGAGATTGTTTTGTTCTCCTCCCCCGATTGTGACCTCTGAAGTTTTCAGATTTACGGTCGATGGAAAATGAGTTTGCACCGAGCGAGCTAAAATTGCTGCTCATACTGTAGATAATCCCATCTATGGACGTCAGTATACCTACCAATGCAGTAATTCCTAATGCTATTATCAAAAGTGTCAGTATGGAACGAAGCAAATTGTACCGTACACTTTCAAATGCCAGCCTGATAATTTCCGTTAATTTCATTACTTCTCAAAGGTAGCTTATTCTCATTTTACCATGCAAAATATTCGACGACCTATTAAAATTCATCGATTTTTTGGGTGGAACCTTTGGAAGACTGAATTCATCCTTCTTAGGTCAAGTCTGAGCTTCGTTGTAGATTTGCGGTTTCTTGTAAAAAATATTCATGGAATTATTGCAAAAATTAGGTGCTATTCTTGAGCGCTTTCAGTTTCTGGAAGAGCGGATGGCTGACCCTGAGGTTGTCACAAACATCTCAGAGTATAAAAAAATCAGCAAGGAATACAAGGATCTTGAGCAAATCATGAAACTTTTTCATGAGTACAAAAAAAATCTCAGCAACATAGACGGAGCTAAGGAGATTTTGGATTCAGGCGATAAAGAAATGGTTGACATGGCCAGTGAAGAGTTAGCCAATGCAGAAGCTGAGGTCATCAGGCTGGAGGATGAACTGAAACTTTTGCTGGTGCCAAAAGATCCGGAAGACAGCAAAGATGTAATATTTGAGATCCGCTCAGGGACCGGAGGCAATGAAGCAAGTTTGTTTGCCGGAGATCTTTACAGAATGTATACCAGATATTTTGACATGCAGGGGTGGACGCATGAAGTTGTATTTGAAAATGAAGGATCCGTTGGTGGTTATAATAAAATTGTAATGGATGTATCCGGCACGGATGTCTATGGGAAATTAAAATTTGAATCAGGAGCTCATAGAGTTCAGCGTGTGCCGGATACGGAAGCATCGGGTCGCATCCACACATCAGCCGCAACAGTGGTAGTCATGCCTAAACTTGAGTTGGAGGATGTAAACATCAACAAGTCAGACCTTAAAGTTGATACATTCAGATCCTCCGGTGCGGGAGGTCAGCACGTGAATAAAACAGAATCAGGTGTGCGATTTACACATATTCCAACCGGGGCCGTGGCAGAGAGTACAGACAGTAGAAGTCAGCACAAGAACAGAGAAATTGCTATGGGAAGGTTGATTCAGAAAATCCGAGACAGCCAGGTGGAACAACATGAATCTGCGATTGCAGCACAGCGGAAAACACTGGTAGGCTCAGGAGATCGCTCGGACAAAATCAGGACGTATAATTTTCCCCAAAACCGAATGACAGATCACAGGATCAATCTTACCATGTATAATTTAGGAGACATCATGAACGGGCATATAGATGATATTATTGAAGCGCTTAGAGTTGCAGAAAATCTTGAAAAACTAAAGCAGGCAGAAACTATTTAAACATTCGATATGCCTCCAAAAAAAAAAGCCCGAATAATTTTCAGGCTTTTTTTTTAAAAGAGGTCAATTATAATTTTATTGTTTAATTGTCAAAACGAAATGATCAAGATTATCACCATTTGGCTGGCCCAAAGGTGGTGTAACAAAGATGTTGGTGATTTTTACTGCCCAATAAAAGTTACCATTTTTAATCAAGTATACTTCATCCTTTTTACCAGTAATGGGGCTATTTAAAGCGGAGCCAAGATTGTATTCTGATTGAATATTAGGTTTAGTAGATAAAGCATCAAAGTTAAATCCAACCCCCGGTTTTCTGATGGTTGTTTCAGAGGTGGCGGCGCTGAATTGTTGTGACCAATCCAAGTTTGGAAAATTACCTCCTGCTGTTAATTCTGCTGTCGGATCAGTAGAACCAGTTTCATTTCCAGTGTGCAAATCAATACCACCCTGTCCGGCCGGTGAAGCACTGTTGGTTAATTTTTTATTTGTCAAGGTGGTTATCCGGATATCATTCGTGATGATGGTAAAGCTGATGTCATCAGTTTTGCCAGCTTCATCTTCTAGCTCAACGGTATACAAAATAGTGTCTGAATTCAATTCAGACGGGAATTCGACCGTGTACGTAAATCCATTTTTTTCTGTGGCGTTCAAGATCAGAATTGGATTTGAAGAGGCAGCTGCGCCATTTAATTTCATGTTTGTGAAATCTACATTCTGTTCACTGCCGGAACCCTTTTTGGATTTGATGTGAAGCACCTTTAGAGGGCTGTCACCTTTTGTGCCGGTTATTTTAATATTAATTGGAACTCCACCCGTTAGGGTTGCATCTCCATCCAAAAATCCAGGACCTGGGTTTGTTGTAAAGTCAATAGAAGGTCCGCTGTTACCTACATTGTTGTCATCTCCTGTACAGGCATTAAAAGCAAGCATGATGAAGCCAAATGCAAGAAAATAGAATAAATTTTTCATTAGAATAATTTTTTAATTTAGATTAATTATTTAACCAATTGTTTGATTTTTTTGATAATGGCCAATTCATCTCTCATGATGTTGGCACTTGGAACGAAACTCTTGAATTTTTCTTTATTCATTTTCATCTCTAAATCTCCCTCAGCGGAAGGTTTAATTTTAACAGATTTCATGACCGATCCTACGACTTTGCCATTTTTAAAAAAGTAATTGGTGGCAGTAAACAGTAATTTTCCTTTTGCCTTTACAGTGTTTTTTTCAAAATGGCTACTGGCAATAAGATCTGAACCTTCAAAATAAAATTTAGAAGTTTTTTCTCCTACGGAAGACATAGAATTTTTAGTAATTTTTTTAATGTTTCCATTTGCATCCGAAAAGATGGAAACAGTTCCTTTTTCTCCAGCCTTTAAATTAGCTGATTTTTCAACTAAACTAAGGTCATTATCCAAGGTGCTGACTGTGGACTCAATCATAGATTGATCGGAGGAGGTTGTTGCGGAGGCATCGGTAGCTCCCTTTTTTGAACTGCTGCATGATGAGATTATTGCACCCACTGCAACAAAACAAACGATTGTAAAAATTGAATTGAATTTCATAAAATGTGTTTTTAAATTTAGTATAAAGGTCAGAATTCCAAAATAAAGAAGATTTAAAACTTAGCTTTATTTATGGTAATATTTTGTTAAATATAAGGTATTTATTCATTACTTTCAAATTAGATTTACACATTCTCTACTTTCGCTAATTAATAAAATAATTTTGTCTTGGAATATAAAGATCAGTGCTTGGTATTGGGATTGATGTCAGGGACCTCACTTGATGGCCTTGATTTGGCGGCATGTAGATTTAAATCTAATGGGTCAGGGGGAATGGAATTTGAGATTGTTGCGGCATCCTCTATACCCTACGATCAGGAATGGAGAGTTAAGCTTGAGCAAGCTTTTTATCTGAATTCAGCTGAATTGAATAAGCTCAGCATTGAGTATGGTGAATACACAGCCACCTGTATAGAGGAATTTTGTAATCGTAATGGACTTTTGCCGGATCTTATTTCAAGCCATGGTCATACGGTTCATCACAGACCTTTTGAGAAGGTTTCCCTTCAAATTGGCGATGGCAAAACTATCCGAAATCTTACAGGAATTCCAACAGTTTGTAATTTTAGAATTCAGGATGTCTTAAAGGGTGGGCAGGGGGCTCCGTTGGTACCCATAGGAGATGAGCTCCTTTTTAGCAATTATGATATTTGTCTTAATCTAGGTGGTTTTGCCAATATTTCGTGGAAGGCAAATATTACCCGGCGGGCATGCGATGTAGCACCCTGTAACATGGTACTTAATATGCTTTCCAATCGGTTGGGATTTCCTTACGACGATCAGGGAAAATTTGCTTCACAGGGAATTGTGCAAAGCCAACTTTTGGCAGAGTGGAATGATTTGGAATATTATCATTTGCCTTTTCCGAAAAGTTTAGGACGCGAGTGGTTTCTGGAATATTTTGAACCAGTTTTGAGCCATCATGAATTTAATACTTATGATGTACTTCGTACTTCAACGGAACACATAAGTGAGCAGCTGGCAAATTTTATCAAAAAGTTGGAGATTGAAAATAAAGCAAAAATATTGCTTTCAGGAGGTGGTACTTACAACGAATTCTTAATTTCAAAACTACGTGAAAAACTACCTTCAAACCTTGAGCTAGTTATTCCATCCAAAGAGATCATCGACTTCAAAGAAGCATTGATCTTTGCATTACTTGGATATTTGAGGAGTCGAGGAGAAGTAAATGTATTATGTTCAGTAACCGGAGCAAATGAAAATCACTGCTCCGGCGATTATTATCTTTAAATTATTTCTGAGGCATTGGGAGGTATTTCGTTTTTACGGTCACCTCTATTTCTTTGGCTATCTTGTCTCTTACAACTGATGGGATAGATATTTTGTAATCCTCACATTTGATTTTGAATTTTGTTTCTGAGCTTAAGCCACCTGTCTCCACTTTTACTTCAGCAGGAACTTTAATTCTGTTTGTCACTCCATGCATGGTCATATCACCGGAAACATCGACCTTATAAGTGCCAGGTTTAGATAAATTCAAAGCACTGTAGTTTTCAATTGCTCCCTTGAAAGTAGCTTTAGGGAATTTACCGGATTCCATATAATTTTCATTGAAGTGCTCCTGCATAAGGGCCCGATCAAACTGAAAGGCATTGATGAGCGCAGCAAATTCAACTCTTCCACTTGCCAGGTCAAATACAGTACTGCCGGTGTTATTTACGGCTTCAATTTTCTCCATAGGAGAATCGGAATGAAACTTGACGTATGCATTCTTAGCATAGTATTTTTGAGCAAAACCATTTGTCAGGATCAAAAAAGAGGCAAAAAGGAAAATCAGTTTTTTCATTGTATTTGTTTAAACTATAGACGCTAAAATAGCATAAAAGTTTTCACCTAAATTTAAGGATAACAAAACTTTAACTTAGGATCAGGCTACCAAGAGAAGCATTCAGTTTTAGCCAATGATTTTGTCCGGATTGGCCTTAATAAAGCTTTTCCAGTTTTTGGCTTTGGTGCTTGGGCCAATGGCAGAATTGGCCTGACAGCTGTAGCAGTAAGCTGTAGCCAGGGCATCGGAGGCATCCAAATAACGGACCTCAATTTTATAATTCAGTAATCGGCTTACCATGTCTGCGACCTGTTCCTTGGAGGCATTTCCATTCCCGGTAACCGCCTTTTTTATCCTTTTGGCGGAGAATTCATAGATTTTTACGCCCATCACCATCGCAGCTGCAATGGCCACACCCTGAGCACGTCCAAGTTTGAGCATGGATTGAGCATTTTTCCCATAAAAGGGTAACTCAATCGAAAGAATACCGGTGTGGTAGGTCTCTATGATCTCTTGTATTTGTAGGAATATTTCTTTTAGTTTGGATTGGTCATCCACCTCATTCTTTAGGTGAATCACGTTACAATCCAAAACTCTGGCTTGTGACCCGTTCAATTCCAAGACTCCAAAGCCTAAAATATTAGTTCCGGGATCAATTCCTAAAATTCTATTTTCATTTAAAATCATAGTAAATATTCGCAAAAGTAGGAGAAATTAGCCAGCCAATGTATAACATTCACTTTTATTGACGTTCTTGCATGTAAATTTTGTGAGTTGAGAATTAAATTTCCAATCAGTGCAGGCTTGACTTTTATTTCATTTATTGGAGTTGGGTATTATTTATACACAGGCGTAATTTTTTTCAACAATACTTCAATTCACCTACCTTCTATTTTGATAGTTTTACTTTTGATGCCTATAAATTGGGGACTTGAAAGTCTGAAAATTTATCAAAAATTCAATCTGAATTATTCATTTAAGGATTGTGTGCGAATTACCCTTAAAGGCCTGGGACTCTCACTGGTTACACCATTTGGATTGGGTGCATATGTAGGAAGAGCATTGTTTGAAGAACAGGAGAAGAGAGATAAGTTGTTGCGTGCATCGGTTTACGCTTCCTATGCACAAAGCATAGTTACATTTGGTATTGGATTGGCCGCTTTCATTATGTTTAGATCTTCAGCACGTGTAGCGGGATTATCCGAATTCAATACTTATTTGGTTACGAATACTATGCTGTTTGCCGGAATGGCATTTATGTGTTGGTTTTTTCTAATGGATGGGAAAAGTATTTTGTTAAATCTTTATTTGCGTAATACCTCCATTTTAATTTTCGATGCTAAATTTTATTCAACATTTGCGAGCTTGATCAAATTGTCATTTCTGCGTTACCTGGTATTCGGATTTCAGTATTTAGTTTTATTGATGCCATTTTATTCAGAATCCTGGAGTGAGCTTATTCTTCCGATCAGCATTATTTTTATGTTTCAAACCATGTTGGTAGTTCCACCATTGCTTTCGGGACTTTTAAGAGGTGGAGTTGCTGCTTTTATTCTGAGTCCCCTTGGGATCGATTACACGGTTTGTTTGGGATTAGCATCCACTTTGTTTTTGATCAACCTTATTCTGCCTGCATTGGCTGGCAGTTTTATATTATTCAGTGAACTTAGAACTCAATACAGAATTAAATTGTTAACTGAGAAATGAACATTCCAAAATTAAGAAGGATGAGTTTGAGAACCCTGGTGTTCTTTCTGCTCCTGATGTTTGGGGTTTGCCCGCTTTCTGCCAGAGAGACACCTTTTGTGGCTGGGGAGAAAATTGTGTATAAATTGTATTACAACTGGAATTTTGTTTGGCTGTCTGCGGGCGAAGTAGTATTTGAGATCAAGGATGAAGGAGATGTTTATCACATTGAAGTGACAGGCAGGACCTATGCATCTTATGAGTGGTTTTATAAAGTCAGAGATAAATACCACAGTTATATAGATAAGAACACATTACTTCCGGTTTTGTACATTAGAGATATCCAGCAGGGTACTTATATTCATTATGAGAAGATTGAATTTGATTATGTAAATAAAAAGATTACTTCTTATACAGGACGCACCATAAAAGAAGCCAGGCCAAAGGTTATTCCAATGCCATATAATGTTTACGATTTAGTTTCCTCCATGTATTTCCTTCGTGGCATCAATTTAAATGAATTCAAATCATCCAAAAAGGTTGATTTCAGTCTGGTATTGGACAACAAAATTTATAACATGGATCTTGTGTGTCAGAAAGAACGTAAGAATTTCAGTGTGAAGGAAAGCGGTAATTTCAATGTGCTGGAGTGTCAGGGAGAGTTGATTTCCGGTGGAATGTTTAAAGAGGACACCAAGATGAAAGTCTATGTGGGTGACGATGAAAATAAACTACCTTTGGTCATCGAATCACCCTTGGCTGTAGGTTCTGTAAAAGCAGTTTTAAAGAGTTATGAAAATTTAAAACATCCATTGAGTTCCAAAAGATAAATTGATGAGAATTTTTTTATTGACACTGGCCTTAATATTATCATTTGCGATCGGATTTTATTCAGGGTTGGGTTATAATTCCCAAAAATTTAAGAGCGAGGTTGGATCCACGCTCATGCTCGAACGTATCCGAGAGGTTTTTAAAGTGGCCGCAATGGAAGCTGAATACAGTGAATTGTTTACTCATAAAGACTACACCTGGTTTGATTTAAGTCCATTCAGAAAAGTGGCTATCATCAGGGTGAAGGCTAAGGTGTTGGCGGGATTTGATTTGGATACAAGTCAGGTTAGGATAGACGAAAAGTTGAAAACTATTTTTATACATTTTCATTCCAACGCAAAAATATTATCACTTGATCACCAACTCGATTATTATGACTTGCAGCAGGGGACCTTTAATTATTTTACTCCTCAGGAGCTTACTTTAATTCAGGATAAGGCCAGAGACATTATTTTGAGAAAAGCAGAGGGATCTGATTTACTCAAAAGGGCAGACGCAAGGAGATTAGAGTTGGTCCAAGCAATTGATGAGTTGTGTAAAAATCTCGGATGGAAGGTTGAAATGGTTATAAGTCCTGAGCCTAAAAGGCCTTTTATTCAGTAATTCTCACTTATTATTTTAGCTAATTCACATCAAGAAAAAAAATTCATTTTTTTTGTCTCCTTGCATTTACAATTCATTATAAAATTTAATGTGGTGTGACAAGTCAAAGGGTCACTCAGTCAAAATTTGTAAGATACTTCTTTCATTGTTGGTTGTATAAATTTTGATTTACTCTAAAATGACTTATCATAAATTTGGTCAATCCAATAAACCTTAAATTTTCTTTAACATTTCAAGTGAATCATTTCGTCTGTTGAAGGCGTTTTGTTATCATCATGAGTTAATAAATAGGCTTCGTTTTAAAATCGGGATAAGATTCCCACAGGGATTAGGGAAGTCATCTCCAACAAGTTGGAGATGGCTTTTTTTATTTTTGCGAATTCTATTTTTGTTATCTACTTATTTAGGAAGGATGATTTTCTAATCCACCCCGATTTGAAATTTTATTCATTAGGTTAAAATCTTCAAATGAGTCATCTACCATATTTTAAATTGGTGGACTAAACAAACCCAGCTATCCAGATCACTTTTACAGATTCACAAAGAATTCATTAAACCCAATTGATGTATTAGAATTTCTATTCCAAGTCAAAAAACCATCAAATAATCAGTAAACCGTCTTCACGCAACTGGCAGGCAGGACTCCTTCCCTTAATGAACTTACTTTCATTACATTGATAGTAATCAAAGAGCGTTCATTCATGGTGGGCTTATCTTAATTGGGCATTTATCTTTTTTCATGAAATCCAAATCTATAATATGAGATAAATTTACTGGAATGATATTTTTGAGAAAGGAGGGATCTTCCAATCAAAGTTCCGCACCATAGAAATTTTTTTATTCAATTTTCGAATTCTGGATCTAAGTAGAAACGTTAAGTTTATTGATTATTTATAATAAATTTTAAATTAAACACTTATGGTTTATATTTAAACTAAATGTAATTTATAAAATGAATTTTTTGTTTTCTAAAAGTCACCGCACAAATTATCCTCAGTTTTTTTTTATCCATATTCCTTGAAAATCCCTTTTAATCCATAGGGGTATTGAAATATTTTCTTGTCATGAGAGTAGTGAAATCAGATTGATTTGACTCATTAAATATTTTTTTAATGGTTAACTAACTGATTTTGCGATTTCTGAATTTTTTTTTTAGAAATTTTAAAACTCATTAGAAAAACAAATTTTTTCAAATCATGATGAAGCGTTACCAAATTAAAAGATTTCAATTGTTGTGGATTCTTTTTTTATTTGCTTTTCAATTTTCGAAAGCGACCAACTGCACTTGTCCAAACAACGTTGTTCAAAATCCTAGTTTTGAGAATGGGATTACAAACTGGACATATTTCAATGGAAATTTTTCAGCAAATACGTATGCAGCGCAGTGCGGCACTTATGCGGGACATTTTCAGCATACCAGTGGTAACGGTGGATTCTATCAGGATCTCACAAATGTTGCAGTTGGATCAAAATTAACCATCAGTTTTTATGGAGGAGTTCACGACAATTCCTTCAATCAGAGATTTGGATTGTTTTATCTCAACAGTGCCGGGGTGCAGATTGGTGGAGACTCAGTTAATGTCGATGGTCCATTACCTAATATGAGTTTTTACACCATAATTTCCACGGTGCCAAGTGGGACAACCAAGGTTAGAATAATGGGGAAGGCTAGTGGTAATTGGTTGAAAGTCGATCAAATTTGTTTGAATGTAGAGCAGCCATGTGTGAATTTTACAGCATTGGCACAATCCGATTTAAACCTCGTTAAAACCAGAAGTTGGACCAATCAAATTACATGTGGTAGTGAACCGGAAAGAATTTTTTATGCAGATTGTTTATTGGACAATATAAGTGGAGGAACAGGAGGGAATAGGAAACTATGGAAAGTTGTTTCAGCTGGAACTTTTAAGGAGTATTGTGACGGCACAGCTTATGCAGTAGTTCAGGTTCAAAATGTGGATTTACCAACTTATAAATTCAACATTACCTTAATTCTTAGTGGCAGAACTTTTAGTGCTCCTGCAGGAAGTCCACATCTTGAAGGGTGTACAAGTTCCAGTAAAACCAACTGGTATTATTACACAAGCCTAAAAGGCTCATTTGTTGGATTAGAAAGTCTGGCAGGTGGAGTTTTAGCAGTAACAGGTAAAATGGCTGCTTTCCAAATGGGAACCAATGCAAGTTTATATGGAGTCCTTGGAAATTTTGGTGCAAGTTCATGGATGGATTATGCTATAATTTGTCAGCCTAATGGATTCAATTTAAAAACAGATTGTCAATTTGACTTTAATTTCTTTTTAAGTGGTGGAGATCTATTGGCATCAGATGCAAGCACTTGCGGAAAAATATGTGTTGGACAAAGTACTAACTTAAACGGGTATGCTGTTGGAGGTAAGCCGGCATATACTTATTCGTGGAGTCATGGTCTTGGAACAGGTCAAACTAAATCTGTTAGTCCTGCAACTACTACCACTTACACCGTAACAGCAACAGATGCTAACGGTTGCACCGCAACCGATGCGGTAATGATTATGGTTAATCCTGCACCAACGGTTGATGCAGGAGCAAATCAAATTCTTTGTCCGGGTAAATGCACAGACTTAACAGCAACAGCTAGTGGAGGAACTTCACCATATACTTATACCTGGGATAAAGGTCTGGGTACAGGCCAAACCAAAAATGTCTGTCCAAGTGTTACCACCACTTATACAGTCACAGTAACAGATGCAAAAGGTTGTACAGCAACTGATGCAGTTACAGTTACTGTGAATCCAAATATTCTGGTGACCATCACTAAAATTGATGCAAAATGCGGAATATTAAACGGATCTGCAACTGCAAATCCAACTGGTGGAACCCAGCCTTACACCTATAAATGGTCAAATGGTCCAACCACCCAAATAAACAGCAATATAGGTCCAGGCAATTATACAGTAACGGTTACTGACTCCAAGGGATGTACAGCAACTGCTTCAACGGCCATTATAAATATTGGTGGCCCAAGTCTTGATGCGGGAGCAGATAAATCCATTTGTATAGGTAGCAGTGCAAACCTTACTGCAAATGCAACCGGAGGTACAACTCCTTATACTTATGTTTGGGACAACGGACTTGGAACAGGACAAAATAAAACTGTTTCACCAACAGTAACAACTACTTATTCTGTAACTGTTACCGATGCAAATGGTTGTACAGCTGCTGATCAGGTGAAAGTTATAGTCTATCCAAATCCAATGGTTACCATCAATAAGAATGATGCTAAATGTGGATTCTCTAATGGTTCAGCCACTGCAAATCCAAGTGGAGGAACGTCACCATATACGTACAATTGGTCCAATGGAGGAACGACACAAAGCATCAGTAATTTGTCAGCAGGAAACTACAGTGTTACCGTTACAGACAGTAAAGGATGTACGGCAACAGCGAGTACTACATTAAACAATATCAGTGGACCGACAGTAGATGCAGGTTCAGATAAATCAGGTTGTGTAGGATCGACATTCAATTTAAGTGCAACAGCCAATGGCGGCACTTCACCATATACGTATACATGGGATAATGGATTAGGAAATGGCCAGAGCAAAACGGTCAATCCAGGTTTCACGACCACATACACAGTTACGGTTACCGATGCAAACGGCTGTACGGCAGTAGATCAGGTGAAAGTAATTATCTATCCAAACCCAAGTGTGAGCATAGACAAATGGCATGCAAAATGCGGCTATGCAAATGGGTCAGCCACAGCGAATGCAAGTGGCGGCACCTCACCATATACCTACAATTGGTCCAATGGAGGAACGACACAAAGCATCAGCAATTTATCAGCAGGAAACTACAGTGTTACCGTTACAGACAGCAAAGGATGTACGGCAACAGCGAGTACCACCATCAACAATACAAATGGTCCTACTGTAGATGCTGGCGCAGATAAATCAGGTTGTGTAGGATCGACATTCAATTTAAGTGCAACAGCCAATGGCGGCACTTCACCATATACGTATGCATGGGATAATGGATTAGGAAACGGACAAAACAAAACCGTAAATCCTGGATTTACAACAACGTATACAGTTACAGTTACGGATGCAAACGGCTGTACGGCAGTAGATCAGGTGAAAGTAATCATCTATCCAAACCCAAGTGTAAGCATAGACAAATGGCATGCAAAATGCGGTTATGCAAATGGGTCAGCGACTGCGAATGCAAGTGGAGGTACGTCACCGTATACGTACAATTGGTCCAATGGAGGAACGACACAAAGCATCAGCAATTTATCAGCAGGAAACTACAGTGTTACCGTTACAGACAGTAAAGGATGTACGGCAACAGCGAGTACCACCATCAACAATACAAACGGACCGACAGTAGATGCTGGAGCAGATAAATCAGGTTGTGTAGGATCGACATTCAATTTAAGTGCAACAGCCAATGGCGGCACTTCACCATATACGTATGCATGGGATAATGGATTAGGAAACGGACAAAACAAAACCGTAAATCCTGGATTTACAACAACGTATACAGTTACAGTTACGGATGCAAACGGCTGTACGGCAGTAGATCAGGTGAAAGTAATCATCTATCCAAACCCAAGTGTAAGCATAGACAAATGGCATGCAAAATGCGGTTATGCAAATGGGTCAGCGACTGCGAATGCAAGTGGAGGTACGTCACCGTATACGTACAATTGGTCCAATGGAGGAACGACACAAAGCATCAGCAATTTATCAGCAGGAAACTACAGTGTTACCGTTACAGACAGTAAAGGATGTACGGCAACAGCGAGTACCACCATCAACAATACAAACGGACCGACAGTAGATGCTGGAGCAGATAAATCAGGTTGTGTAGGATCGACATTCAATTTAAGTGCAACAGCCAATGGCGGCACTTCACCATATACGTATGCATGGGATAATGGATTAGGAAACGGACAAAACAAAACCGTAAATCCAGGTTTCACGACCACATACACAGTGACGGTTACCGATGCAAACGGCTGTACCGCAGTGGATCAGGTGAAAGTGATAATTTATCCGAACCCAAGTGTGAGCATTGATAAATGGCATGCAAAATGCGGCTATGCAAATGGGTCAGCCACAGCGAATGCAAGTGGCGGAACGTCACCATACACCTACAATTGGTCCAATGGAGGAACGACACAAAGCATCAGCAATTTATCAGCAGGAAACTACAGTGTTACCGTTACAGACAGTAAAGGATGTACGGCAACAGCGAGTACCACCATCAACAATACAAATGGTCCTACAGTAGATGCCGGAGCAGATAAATCAGGTTGTGTAGGATCGACATTCAATTTAAGTGCAACAGCCAATGGCGGCACTTCACCATATACGTATGCATGGGATAATGGATTAGGAAACGGACAAAACAAAACAGTAAATCCTGGATTCACAACAACGTATACAGTTACAGTTACCGATGCAAACGGATGTACGGCAGTAGATCAGGTGAAAGTAATCATCTATCCAAACCCAAGTGTAAGCATAGACAAATGGCATGCAAAATGCGGCTATGCAAATGGGTCAGCCACAGCGAATGCAAGTGGTGGAACGTCACCATACACCTACAATTGGTCCAATGGAGGAACGACACAAAGCATCAGCAATTTATCAGCAGGAAACTACAGTGTTACCGTTACCGACAGCAAAGGATGTACGGCAACAGCGAGTACCACCATCAACAATACAAACGGACCGACAGTAGATGCTGGCGCAGATAAATCAGGTTGTGTAGGATCGACATTCAATTTAAGTGCAACAGCCAATGGCGGCACTTCACCATATACGTATGCATGGGATAATGGATTAGGAAACGGACAAAACAAAACCGTAAATCCTGGATTCACAACAACGTATACAGTTACAGTTACAGATGCAAACGGATGTACGGCAGTAGATCAGGTGAAAGTAATCATCTATCCAAACCCAAGTGTAAGCATAGACAAATGGCATGCAAAATGCGGCTATGCAAATGGGTCAGCCACAGCGAATGCAAGTGGTGGCACCTCACCATACACCTACAATTGGTCCAATGGAGGAACGACACAAAGCATCAGCAATTTATCAGCAGGAAACTACAGTGTTACCGTTACCGACAGCAAAGGATGTACGGCAACAGCGAGTACCACGATCAACAATACAAATGGTCCTACAGTAGATGCTGGCGCAGATAAATCAGGTTGTGTAGGATCGACATTCAATTTAAGTGCAACAGCCAATGGCGGCACTTCACCATATACGTATGCATGGGATAATGGATTAGGAAACGGACAAAACAAAACAGTAAATCCTGGATTCACGACAACGTATACAGTTACAGTTACGGATGCAAACGGATGTACGGCAGTAGATCAGGTGAAAGTGATCATCTATCCAAACCCAAGTGTAAGCATAGACAAGTGGCATGCAAAATGCGGCTATGCAAATGGGTCAGCCACAGCGAATGCAAGTGGCGGAACCTCACCATACACCTACAATTGGTCCAATGGAGGAACGACACAAAGCATCAGCAATTTATCAGCAGGAAACTACAGTGTTACGGTTACGGACAGTAAAGGATGTACGGCAACAGCGAGTACCACGATCAACAATACAAACGGACCGACAGTGGATGCTGGAGCAGATAAATCAGGTTGTGTAGGATCTACATTCAATTTAAGTGCAACAGCCAATGGCGGCACTTCACCATATACATATGCATGGGATAATGGATTAGGAAATGGACAAAGTAAAACTGTGAGTCCGGCATTTACAAGCACTTACACAGTTACGGTTACAGATGCAAATGGATGTACTGCAACAGATAAAGTAAAAATTACAATATTGGATTGCAGTCCAAAAATTACGCATGAAAAAACATTAGCTTCAATAACTAAAGTTGGATTGAATACATATAATGTAGTTTACCATATTCTAGTCAAAAATACCGGTTACGCCGGAGTTTATGATTTAAGTGACAAGTCAGGTTTTGATGATGATATAGCGATCAACACCGTTACCTATTCATCCAATGCTCCTGGAAATCCGGGTAATGTCTTGTTTGGAAGTGGACCTTGGAAACTTGCAGACAATCAAGCAATTTTTGCAAACACAAATCATTTATATGTCATCAGTTTTAATGTCAAAATTGACTTAAGTGCAACATCTGGAGGTAACAATACTTATTATTCATGTGGAAGGTCATTGGTTAATAGACCTTCTGCCGGAGAAGCATTGTTTAATGAATCCCTATTAGACCTTAATGATGACGGATTTTATGAAGAGAGAGACACAGCTTGCGGAGATTTACCATATATCGAACATACAAAAACTCTAAGTAAATTGGTTCAGACCGGACCAAGGAATTTTCAGGTGAGTTACAATATTGTGGTAGTGAATAAAGGAGGAAAGGCAGATAATTATGCATTGGCGGATCGTCCGGCATTTGATAATGACATAAGCATTTTAGGTGCTAGATACAATACAGATGCTCCTTCACATCCTGCTAACCCGGGAAGTATTAACCTTGCTGGTACAGGACCTTGGAATTTATCTTCAGGACAGAATATTAATCCGGGAGCAGTGCATACTTATACCATTCAGGTAGATGTATCTATAAATCTTGAAGATGGTAAGGGTGACAATCGTTACGATCAGTGCGGAAGAGCACAGTCTAGTTATCCGGTATCCAATGAGGGGTTATTTAATGAATCGCAGTTGGATATCAGTAGTGATGGAACTGTGGATCAAAAAGATACAGCCTGTGCTGATGTGCCATACATTGTACATGAAAAATTTACACAAAATGTAATCGATCGTGGAAATGGTGACTATGGAGTTATCTACAAAATTGATGTTAAAAATCTTGGCGGTGCAAGTGGACGTTATAATTTGGTGGATGCTCCTGGATTTGATAATGATTTTGTTATACAAAGTGCAAATTATACTTCCAATGCAATTGGAAATATAGGTAATCCAAATCCAGTAAATTTGATTGGTAGTGGACCTTGGACGCTTGCAACAAATCAAAACATCAATGCTTTCAGTAGTCAGCAATATTATCTTACAGTAAATGCAATTATAGATTTGGTTGTAGCTGAATCACAAGGTGATGAAGTGTATAGCGCATGTGGAAGTAAAATCCAGGGAACTCCATCTTCTGGTGAAGGATTGTTCAATCAGTCCACTTTAGATGTGAATATTGATGGGGTGATTGATCAAAGAGATACTACCTGTTATGATATTCAGTTCAATTTGTGTAGTCTTGGAGATTTTGTTTGGCATGATAAAAATGTAAATGGTAAACAGGATTTCGGTGAAGAAGGAATTGAAGGTGTACCGGTATATTTATATGATGCAACTACCAATACAGTAGTTCGAACTACCACCACTAATAAGTACGGATATTATTTGTTTGATAAAATTCAATGTGGAAAATACTATGTGAAATTTTTACCAAGCAGTGATTGGACCGTTACTACACCAAATGCATCCAGTGATGTAACGGATAGTGATGTTGATAATTCAAACGGACCAGGTACAACAGCTATGACTTTGCTGAGTCCGGGAGAAGATGACTTAACATGGGATCTTGGTTTATACAAATGTAGCATGATGGGAGGAAGGGTATTTTTTGACACTGACAAGGATGGTGTTTTTGATGCCACGGAGAATGGAATAAATGGATTGGATGTATTTTTAATGGATGCGACCAGTGGTGTATCTATTGCAAAGACCAGAACGTCAACCAATCCTGCAACTCCATCAGATGACGGATTCTACATGTTTAATTGTATAAAACCTGGCACTTATTATATACGTTTTGAAAGACTGGATCAGCTTGCTTCTTCGAGTGCATATCAAGGGGGTAATTATGACAAGGATTCAGACATCAATCATGAAAATGGAGTTAACACCACTAAAAGGATCAGTGTGCAAAGTGGAGATAAGGTATTAAACATTGGCGCTGGATTTATGATAAAAGCTACAGTAGGAGATTATGCCTGGATCGATGCAAATGCTAATGGATTACAGGACGGAGGTGAAAAACCGGCTGCGGGAATGAAAGTATTTGCTTACAACACGAGTGGCACGATGGTTAGTGAGTCAGTTACAGAAAGTAATGGGCATTATATGTTGGATGGTATAGGGCAGGGAGATTATTATGTAAAATTTGTGCCATTGCCAGGATATGGTTTTACTCAAGCTCACAAAGGACCGGAAACTGTTGACAATGATGTGGATGGAGCTAACGGATATGGAACCACCCGGGTGTACAGACTCATATCAGGGGATCAATTACCTAACATAGATGCAGGTCTAACCTCACAGGCATTACCGATCGAATGGTTATCATTTGATGCATACTACAATGGTAAAGGGACTGAGTTAAATTGGACAACAGGAGTTGAGTTAAATAATGAATATTTCATCATTGAGAGAAAGCATGAATCTGAAGGAGAATTTTCTAAGATTAGTCAAATTGCTGCAGATGAAAATACTACTGCTGCTGCCCATGAGTATGATTATTTGGATAATGGAGTAAACAGATCCGGGATCTATTATTACCGTATTAAGCAAGTAGATAAGGATGGTGTATATAATTACAGTAAGGTAGTCTCCATTAAAATTTCAGTGGACAGAAACTTAGGTGTAGTAATTTATCCAAACCCTGTAAATGAATTGCTTAAAGTTGAGTTTTGGATTAGCGATGATGCAGAAGTGGAAGTAACTGTTTTTGACCAGGCTGGAAAGAATGTGATGTCCAATCCTTTTGGTGGTTTCCATAAATCAGGGAATTATATTGAAGATATCAATACCTCTATCCTTGCACCAGGTCAGTATAGTTTACAGATTAAAACTTCCAACGGAATAGTCAATAAACGATTTTCAGTATCGAGATAACTCATTTTGGAATCAATGAAATTTAGACAAGTAAGGCAGATTGTAAAATCTGCCTTACTTGTTTCAAAAATAAAATTTTAAAAAATACCTACTTTAATGAAGTCTGGATCAATCCACTTATTTGGTTCAATAATATAGTTCAGATATTTACTGTATCAATCAGTCTAGGTTTGATTTATTTATTTAGAAGCTAATCAATTTGTGTTTTTTATACGATTAAAAGTGAGCGTTTTAAAATACCTGTGTTTCTATACTGGAGGTGGATTTTTTTCCATTAGAAAAAGTTTATTTCTGTTTTCATATTTTACCTATTGTGTTTTTGTCTTGCAAGGGAATTCGTTTTATTTTGATTTAAAGAATTCTCCTGAAATTGTCACTCATAATTTACAAGTTTCAAGTTTAGGTAATTTCGTTTGGGAGGATATGAATGGCAATGGAATTCAGGATCCCTCTGAGAATGGTTTGAATGGAATTCGAGTAGTGCTGGAGGATACAACCGGAGCTCAGATTTCAAGTATATTTACGAGTAATGGTGGTTCCCAAAACAGGCCAGGTTATTATCAATTTGGCAATTTAACCCCTGGTGTATATCAGCTTCGTTTTGTCATACCACTCTTATTTAAGTTTACCAAAAGGGATGCTGGAGGAAATGATTATTTTGATTCAGATGTGGATACGGTTACAGGATTAATTAAACCCATCATTCTGGAGGAGGGTGAGCAGAAATTTAATTTGGATGCAGGATTAATAAAAACCGCAAGTTTAGGAAATTATGTGTGGCTGGATAGAAATGGAAATGGAATTCAAGAGTTTACAGAATCAGGATTGAATGGTATACCTGTCCAGTTATTTAATGAGCAAGGAATTTTATTGGGGGTTAAGAGCACCACGGTTAATCCAAATACTGGATCGAATGGTTGGTATGAATTTACACAGGTAATACCAGGTAAATATTATTTATCGATTACACCACCTCCGGCATTTGGTTTTATTCCTACCATTCCAAACAATACAATTGAAACACTTGATTCTGATATCACTGGTGCATTTGGGCCCTTTACTACTGATTTAATTTCCCTGGCATCCGGACAAAACTTTAATGACTTGGATGGAGGATTTTATCAGGACAATTCAATTGGTGATTATGTGTGGGAGGATGTAAATCTTGATGGGATCCAAGATGCGAATGAAACTGGTTTGAATGGGATAATGGTTAGTTTATGGGATGCTTTCAGCAAGAATATGATAGATCAACAACTTACAAGAAATCACCCATCTTCAGGAAAGGCTGGATATTATTTATTTGATAATTTGAGAATTGGAACCTATTTTATTAAAGTGGAGCTTCCGAAGTCATATGTTTGGACTACTTCTAATCAAAAGTCAGATTTATTAGATTCTGACATTGACGAAACAAATGGTCCAAACACCACAGGAAATTATTTTGTGGGAGGCAATAATCATAATTTAACAGTGGATGCGGGTATGGTCAAAGGCGTAAAAGTAGGGAATTATGTGTGGAACGATACCGGCATAGGTAACACCGGAATGGGTGTGGGTGCATTGAATGGGAAGCAAGACCTGGGTGAGCTACCTCAGCAAAATGTTACCATCTACTTGAGGCAATACAACAGTGCTAAAGTTTGGAGAACACAATCGGATTCTAACGGTCTTTATCTTTTTTATGTCAAGCCGAATAGTGGAAGTTATTTCCTAGAGTTTGAAATTGGTTCGCAATATGCATTTACCACAAGTGATTACAACAACAATGTTGATGATGTAAATGACAGTGATGTCAATGGGGCAAATGGGATGAGAACCACTCCCACATTTTATGTGGACAGTTTGGATGATTTAAAATGGGATGCTGGCATTTATTTGAAATCACTTCCACTTGAACTTGTCAGTTTCAATGGAATTCAGAATTTAAATATTATTGAATTAAATTGGGAAACACTCAATGAATTTAATACCAGTCATTTTGAAGTAGAGAGAAAATCTAAAACAGGAAGTAAATTTATTTCGATTGGGCGAGTTGAAGCAAAGAATAATACTATTCAAGCCTGCAATTATTCCTTTGAGGATCGCCAAATTATTGAAGAAGACATTTATTTCTACCGGTTAAAAATGGTTGATCAAAATCAATCATATAGCTATAGTGATATCATTTCGGTAGTTTTTCAAAATAATAAATCCAATAAAGGATTGAAGATTAATATATATCCTAATCCAATAAGCGGAAATTTAAATTTGGAATTATTTACTGAGCGGAATGATGAAGTTGGATATTCAATTTTCGATGTAAGTGGATTCAAATTGATTGAAGGTAAATTTCCAATTAACGGATCCTCTTCTCAAAAAATACAGTTAGACCTAAGATCTTTTGAACCAGGCTTATATCTTATTAAAGTGAGTAACAGTGCTGAGCAAAAGATTTATAAAATACAATTCACTCATTAATAATTTCTAATTTGAAACCTCTCATCATTCGGTGAGAGGTTTTTCCATTTTTGCATAATGCAATTGAACTTTCCAAAATAACAAATAATTGTTATTGTTACTTTTTTAACTGGCAATGTTTTAGACTGGCCAATATTTTTTAGAGGAGTTTAAATTCGCATAAAATTAAATTGAATATCTTTTTGCACTTATTATTTAATTGGGGTAATGACCTAATGAAAAATAGTATGAGATGCAAATTGTTTTTTGTTTAAATTCGGTGGTTATGTTTTCTTAATTTATTCAATTCATGAAGTCTTTGTTCAATTTTTAGTATAAAAGTATTTGGCTTTAGCTAAAGCTTTCTATATTCACCCGATTTATTGATTAACCAAAAATTTCGCTATGGTATTTGCTATATTGTTCAGCTTTATTTTGGGTTATGTACTGATAGTGCTTGAGTCCCCACTGAAAATCGACAAAGCCGTATCTGGGATATTGACCGGAATAATTTGTTGGGTGTTTGTTGCTATGGCTCCCGAGCTTGTTGAATCAGGGATGACTCCTGAGTCTGAGGTAGGACATCATTTAGGTGGGATAGCCCAGATACTTCTATTCCTGATTGGTGCCATGACAATTGTGGAATTGGTGGATGCGCACAAGGGATTTAACCTGCTGTCTGATCTGATCAAGACTAAAAAAAAGTCCACCTTATTGATTTTGGTGTCGGTCATTACCTTTTTTCTTTCAGCTGTTTTGGACAATCTGACCACTACCATCGTAATGATTTCGTTGATTCGTAAATTGGTACCAGACCAGGAAAGCAGGAAGTGGTTTGCAGGATTTATCATTATCGCGGCGAATGCAGGAGGTGCCTGGTCCCCGCTTGGCGATGTTACCACCACCATGCTTTGGATTGGGGAGAAGGTGAGCTCCATCGAATTAGTGAAGTTGGTTTTTATTCCATCTGTTTTATGCCTTGCTGTACCACTGGCCATTGCAATACTTTTTACCAATCACTTCAAGGGGCCTGTGGTTGCTCAGGAAAGAGATCATGACCACATTTTGGGATCCAGTCGCTTTATGTTGATTACCGGTATATTGGCTTTATTGTCCGTGCCGGTGTTTAAATTATTAACTCATCTGCCTCCTTTTATGGGAATGATGCTGGCACTTTCAGTGGTGTGGTTAATTTCAGAATTTGTTGATCCAAAAATGGATAATTTTCATGTGGAGGACAGGCATAAACTGACTGCCAGATATGCACTTTCCAGAATCGAAATTCCCGGAATACTTTTTTTCTTTGGAATCCTTACCGCAGTGGCTGCCTTACAGTCTGTAGGCCTGTTGACAGTACTTGCGACCGGATTGGATGCTGTATTAGGGAACTATAATTACGTGGCCATTATGTTGGGTGTTTTGTCAGCAGTCATCGACAATGTGCCTTTGGTAGCTGCTTCTATGGGCATGTATTCCTTACCGGAGGATCATGGATTTTGGCATTTTATCGCTTATGCAGCAGGGACTGGAGGCTCCATGTTGATCATAGGATCTGCTGCCGGGGTAGCAGCCATGGGAATGGAAAATCTTCAGTTCATGTGGTATTTAAAGCGAATTGGTGGATTGGCGGCTCTAGGTTTTATAGCCGGATCTTTATGGCTGCTTTTGGTTGGAGCATGAGATATGAATTTTTATTTTTACAGAGAACGGTTGATAATTGTACAAAAGTTTTAGTAATAAGAGGGATTTGAAGAACTTTTAGTCAAAAGGATTCAACAGATTGTATTAACCCTGATGAATTTACAATCTACTCCAGTGGTAGTTTGAAAGAGAAGGCAAAATTCAAATCATAACTCAACTAAACTTTAATAGTACCTTCAAAAAGGAGTTGCTTTTTGGTAATAGACAATCATATTTTCTAAGCAATTTCGTCCAATTAATTTTTTTTTAAAATCACCACCCTTTCCTTATAGGAAAAGAAGGAAGGTTAATGCTTAAATTTAAAAATCAATTAAATAAACAAAATGGGTTATGGAATTCTATAAATAATATGAATGGTTGTCATATTGACCCATGACTTTGATCATGTTTATGTTTATAAGTTGGACATACCTTAGGATTTCATTCAATTATCTGGTTTTTGAGTGTTATTCGTAAATTATAAAAACAAAAATATGAAACTGTTTAAAAGTCTAAATTTCTGGGTGGTTTCCACCATTTTGCTCCTGATTGGGTACGCGATTAGTTGTACAAAAACCGATCAGGTATTGGATTCAGGGGCTACGTCTACGAACGAGTTGCTTTCTTTAAAAACTTCCACGGCGCCTTCCATTGACGGATCGATAGATGCTTCATGGGAGAAGGCGACGAAGTTAAATTTCACTGCTACGGTGCCAGATCCGGGCAATAACCTTTTTAGTGGGTATATCAATGAAGGTTATAAAGGGACTCTTCGTTCGATGTATGATAATGATTATATTTATTTTTTGGCAGAGATAGTGGACGCTGAAAAAAGTGTAAAATCAGCACCCTGGTATTTTAATCCCACTACTAAGAGATGGGCACAAGAGCCAACCGCAAGAACCTTTAATTCAAGTGGTGTATTGACACGTGAGGGATGGGGAGAAGACAAGTTGGCATTTCTATGGAACATAGACAACTCTACTGCAAAGTTTAACTCACAAACTTGTTACGCCAGTTGTCATGTTTTCACACCATATGTAGACTATTCTGTTACACCTGCAGTTCCAAAATCAAATGCCAGTAGTGGTAACCATTACACCAATGGGGTAAATGAAAAATTGGACCAATGGTGGTTGCATCCTAACAGAGGTTTTTTCTTTGACAACATGGATGATAATTATCAAGATTGGGCTGGAGGTCCTGCAGTAACAAATTTAGTAGGAGGATCAGGGAATGGTAGACATTTTGATGATTTAGTAGTGTCAGGGGCTTCAACAACTTGGCCATTTGCCCCAAGCTATACCTCCGATGCAACTCAAGGATCTTTTAACAATAGACAAAATTTGAAGTTGGATGATACCGGTTCCGTTGTCACAGTTCCTTTATGGGTAGTGCCAAATGAGAGCAATTATGATTTCATAAAGGGTACTGACACTTTATCAGGAGGGAGAGCTGTAAAAATTACCAGTGTTAGTTCAACAGGAGTATTGACTTATGCAGGTGGCACAATAGACCCAGGTGTAGGAACAGATTATCAAAGAATAGGAGATCCAGTGACCGGTGGAATTGGGGCAAAAAGTATTCCTGGGGTGATCATTACTCCGGTGTTAAGAGGTAGAGCAGACATTAATTGTGTTTCCATTTTTACAGGATCTGGTTGGATTTATGAGTTTAAAAGACTCTTAAAAACAAGTGATGTTTTGAAACAAGACATTGATTTTACCAAAGGAAAAGATGGAGATCAATTGGTTGACCAACCTTTTGGAGTAGCTATTTTCAACAAATCAAATTATCAACATGCAATTAAGCCAAATTTGCTTTTGAAATTTGAAAAGTAGTTTTCAACTGTTCGCTTAATTTTAAAAACAAAAACATGTCAAAAAGTAGAATAGTTCTATCCTTTGGGGTCGTAGCTTTCATCGCTTGTTGTCTGCCCGGATGTTATAAAGTGACCACTTTCATTGAAAATAATGGGACTGAAGTTACAGAGGTGGTTAGTTTGACCAAGGATATTCAGCCTGTTTTCAATAACAGCTGCGGTATTAGCGGTTGTCACAATTCTGGTGGCATCAAACCAAACCTTTCAGAGGGCAATTCATATAATTCCATTGCAAATGGAGGCTATTTGAACATTGGTTCTCCCGAGGCAAGTGTCCTGTATCTTTGGTTGGCCGGTAAGGGTTCTACCCCAATGCCTCCTTCCGGAACTCAGAACCCTTCAAATATCAATCAACTTGTATTAGCCTGGATCAAACAAGGCGCTAACAACAATTAAACTATTATGAAAAACTATCAATATTATTCATCAAAAATCATGCAAACAAGCCGTGTATTAATGCTGGTCTTGTTATGTTTTTCCTTGAAGGCTCAGGAAGAGACTCAAGGAATGGAGCCAGGAAGCCAAAAAGCAAAACTGGTAAAAAATACTTTTGAAAGCAATTGGATATTAGACAATCAAAGTGTGATGGTTCCCATTAAGGGTACTTTAGAAATGGATATACAACATCGATTTGGTGTGGTAAACAACGGGTATGATGATTTTTATGGAGTCTTTGCGCCTTCAAATATCCGGCTTGGTTTCAGTTATACTTTTATTGAGAATTTACAATTGGGATTTGGTCTGACAAAGGAAAGACTCCAGTGGGATTTCAATGCAAAGTATGCCTTGTTTAGGCAAGCTGAATCAGGAGGTTGGCCGTTTAGTTTGACTTATTTTGGAAATTTCGTGGTGGATACCAGAGGAAAAGAAAATTTTGTCACAGGTACAGACCGTCTTTCCTATTTCAATCAACTGATTTTTGCCCGCAAACTAACGGATCGAATTTCTATCCAAGTTGCACCCAGTCTTTCCCATTTCAACAATGTGGAAGGGTATAAAGATGCAGAAGGGAATATTCAAAAAAAGTTGGAGAACGATCATTTTGCCATTGCTTTTAGTGGAAGATTCAAATTGACAGAAAGCATGAGCATTTTGTTAAATTATGATCAGCCATTGACTACCCATCCTTTGAACAATCCTCATCCAAACATCAATTTTGGGTTAGAGTTTGTGACAAGTGCGCATGCATTTGAAGTGTTTGCAGGAAATTATTATGGTATCGTTCCTCAGAGTAATAATTTATTCAACAAGAATGATTACACCGAGGGAGATTTTCTGATCGGATTTAATATTACTCGCTTGTGGAATTATTAATTGGAGTTTTGCTAAAATTATCCTGTAAATGATTTCTACTGATCTTAATCTGAAGTAAATATTTGGGAGAATTAAATATTTTAATTTAGCTGAACTTAAAGAACAGAAATCCAATATACAGTTTTCATAAGAAAGTTTAAAATGGAATTGCGGAAGGTGCCAGTTGTGCCTTCCGTAATTTTTTAGTGATTAGGAGTTGGTCAAGTATAGGATATGTTAAAAATCAATTTATTTCTGTTTTTTTCGATTTAAGTTCTAATTTTAGGTTCACAATTATAAAAATTGATTCATGGCATTTAAAAATCCATTTCAACTTAAGACAGGATCCAGTCCATTATTGAGGGAGTCAGTACTGACCAATCAAGACAATCTGGGAGATGTAATTGGTACAGAGCGCATGACTGTCAGTGGGGCAATCAACAGATCACTGATACTTGGATTTATTTTAGTGGTTACCTCCTGCATTTCATATGTAATGCCCAGCACTATTTTTTTGTGGATAGGAATTATCGGGGGGTTGATTTGTGTGATTGCAGCGGCATTTAAAACACAATGGTCTCCCATTTTGGCACCTTTATACGTGGCCTTTGAGGGACTTTTTGTTGGCGCGGTATCGTTTATGTATGCCAGTTTGTTTAATGGAATAGTTTTTCAGGCAGTGTCGCTTACGCTGGCTGTATTTTTTCTGATGTTATTTCTGTACAAGTCAGGAATCATAAAAGTGAATGATACATTCAGATCGGTTATCATTGGTGCTACCGGGGCGATTGCTTTGGTTTATTTGGTGTCGATAGTGCTTGGATTTTTTAATATACAAGTCCCTTTTATTTTTGGCAACGGTTTATTTGGAATTGGCTTCAGTGTTTTGGTCGTAGGCATTGCAGCATTTAACCTTATGCTGGACTTTGACTTTTTTGACAAGGGAGAATCAGCAGGTCTTCCGAAATACATGGAATGGTATGCTGCCATGGGACTTTGGGTGACTCTGATTTGGTTGTATCTGGAGATGCTCAGGCTGTTGTCCAAATTGTCCAGTAGGGATTAAATAGTTTCTGTAAAACCGGAACATTTTGTAGAAATTACTTACCAACAGATTTTAGTTACGGTTCTGTAATTTGTCTAAAAATTCTTCCAGCCGATCAAAGTCGTAAATGCCGGTATGTTCTTCTTTTCCCGGGTTAAAAATCCAGCCCAATGCCTTTTCCGGAAATGAATCTTGACCGTTAGAGACCGTAACCAAAGTTTGTGGCAACTCTTTTTCCTCTATGCGGTTCAGCAAGGAGTCATTGGTCAAAAAATGAACAGACATTTTGCTTCCATCTTCAATTTTAGGAATGGAGCCGGCATTAAGATTGAATGGTTCACAATTCAATAAAAGACCATCAAAAATCTGAAGAAATTCATACACAGCTTTCTTCTCTTCATCAACTGTGACGCCTATAATTCCGGGACCTTCCGTCCATTCTCTGAGTTGATTTACCAGCTTGTTTGCTTCCAGTTGGTTCATGCTGTCCAGATCCAGTGCCAGGAAATCAATTTCCCGGGCAGCAAGATACCGTGCGATGGTGAGGTCGGATACCGGAAATGCAATCAGCAGTTTTTTCATGATTTAAAAAAGACTTTTGGATAAATCGGGTGCGCTTACTTTAAAACTTTTTCTATGATGATGAGAAGGGCCGTGTAAGAGGATCATGTTGCGGTGGAATTTTGTGGGATAAGCTTTATTTTGATTCCAGCCATACACAGGAAATTCTTCATGAAGCCTGATCATCATATCATCTCTGCTGGTTTTGGCGAGAATTGAAGCGGCAGCAATTGATTGATACAAGCTGTCACCTTTGATGATGGCAAGTTGTGCGATGTGTAGTATGGGTATGGTTTTGTTGCCATCCACGAGGATAAATTCAGGTTTGGGATTTAATTGCAAGACACAATTTGCCATGGCCTGCAGACTGGCCCGAAGAATGTTGAGCCGGTCAATTTCCCCGGGTGAAAGATCGCAAATAGCATAGGCCAATGCCTTCTCTAAAATTTCGTCCCTGAGTTCTCTGCGATGGAGATCAGACAATTGTTTACTGTCATTGAGTCCTTTAATTGGCTTGTCCGGATCAAGCATTACGGCTGCTGCAACGACCGGTCCGGCAAGGCATCCCCTGCCCGCTTCGTCACATCCGGCTTCATATACATTTTTTTTATAATATGATTTGAGTTTCACTTGTCTTTGTTCCCGAATTTTATATCTTTGTGCCCGTAAAATTACGTGTATTCCATGAGGTCTCAATTATACCGGTTGCTATTGTTTGTTTTTGTTTTACCCACACTTAGCTTCGGTCAGCACGACTGGCATAAAATTAAGATCTCACTTGATGGAAAAACCATGCGTGATCTTCAACAAACCGGGCTTGCTTTCGATCATGGGCAGTATGTGCCAGGCGTAAGTTTTACCGGGGATTTCAGCCATTTAGAAATGGAGAAACTGGAATCCTCAGGATTTAAGTTCGAAATTGTTGCCAATAAAATATTAATTCAACCCAGGACTCCGGTGAGTTGTGATTCTATTCCCGATGGGGGCCCACTTTTCAAATTACCCAGTAATTATCCTTACGGCTCCATGAACGGATTTCCCAATTTGAATGAGTTGTATGAATCCCTTGATCTGATGCAGGAGTTATATCCTAATCTGATCACTGTGCGTAAATCAGTTGGCAATTTCAGGACCGAAGAGGGAAATCTGATTTATTACGTTAAGATTTCTGATAATCCTGATTTGGATGAATCCGAGCCGGAGATTCTTTATACAGCGCTTCACCATGCCCGCGAGCCGGTGAGTATGTCTCAAATGCTTTATTTTATGTGGCATTTGCTGGAGAATTACGGACAGGATGCAGAGATTACCAAGTTGGTAAATTCAAGGGCCATGTATTTTGTCCCTTGCGTAAATCCGGACGGATATTTGTACAATCAAAAAACCAATCCGGCCGGTCAGGGATTTTGGCGTAAGAACCGTAAGGAAGATACAGACGGAGTAGGGGTAGACCTTAACCGGAATTATGGGTATCAATGGGGATACAATGACAATGGTTCATCTCCACAATGGGGCTCTGAAACCTTTAGAGGTGAGAATGCATTTTCAGAGATCGAAACAAAGGCTATGCGTCAATTTTGCATAGATCATGAGTTTCAGATTGCTTTGAATTATCATTCTCATGGTGATTTGTTAATCATTCCCTGGGGATATTCAAGCTTGAATACTGTAGATTCCAGCCTGTTTTCTGCAATGGCCACTCAGTATACCCGCTACAATCGGTTCAGGGTAGGATCTTCCTACAGTACTTTGAATTATGAGGTGAATGGGGTAAGCGATGACTGGATGTATGGAGATGTGGTTTCCAAGAATAAAATTTTTGCTTTTACACCTGAAGTTGGTTATAATTTCTGGCCTGAAAGAAAAGACATACTCAAGATCAATCAGAGTACGCAATTCATGAACAAGATGGCTGCCTGGAATGCTGGTGCCTGTGCGGAAATGAAAGACCACAGTCCTGAAGTGCTGGCAGTGGATCAAGGGAGCTTGAATGTATTTGTTCAGCGTACCGGTGTGGCGCAAGCTGCCATAAACGTGGTATGTACCAGCGATCATCCGAATCATGTTTTTATGCAAAATGTGATACCTTTTGTGTTGGAAGCCGGTGCGGGTCATATGGTTGCAATCGAATATACTTTAGGTCCGGGATTGAGCAAGGGAGAGGTCATTAATTTTACTATAAAGCTGACCACCGGAGATTTTGAGCAGACCATCCAATTGAGAAAAGTGTATTGGGGAGTTCCTGTATGGGAAGAAAAATGTCTCGATCAGAATCAATGGATGTCACCCAACAATAATCCTTTGTTGACCACGACAGAAAGTTATACATCCGCGCCAAGCTGCTTCACAGACAGTCCTAATAAAAAACTTAGTCCGGGAAAAGAATACCGTATACGTACTGCATTGCCTTTGGACCTTCGAAGTGCGGCCAGTGCCTATTTGAGTTTACAAGCCAAGTGGGACCTGAATCCAGAATCTGATTTTGCACAGGTGCAGATTTCTACTGACGGAATTTCCTATGAGCCGATTTGTGGCAAATACACAGTTCGTGGAGGGAATTTTCAGGATTTGGACAACCCGGTTTATTCTGGCACACAGAAGAACTGGATTGCAGAATGGATTGACCTTAAAAAATATGTGGGCAGAAGTATTTATCTTCAAATATTTGTGAACACCAATTACAGCGAAATTCCTTACGATGGATTTTATATAGATGACATTAAGTTGTTTACTTCATTTTACACAGGTAGTAAGGAGACCCAACAAAAACTGATGAGTGTATATCCGCAACCCGCTCATGAATATTTGGAAATCAGGTCAGAGGAGGCCTTACCAGCCAGCCTGAATTTAAGTCAATTGGATGGAAGAACGCTGGAGATTCCAGTAAAACAACTTGGTGCCGGACATTGGCGGATGAATTTATCAGGTCTTCAACCAGGTATCTATATGCTGCATTACCTCAATGCACAGGGTCATCAGGAAGTCCAGAAAATAAGTATTCAATAGAAATATGATACAAGCACATTTAGCTGCGCTTCAGCTTAAGGGAGAAAATTCCGGAAGCTGGTGTGGGCGTCAGTCTTTTCTTTCCGAAGACTGGATCTCCAGTTTTTCACCTGTGGATGGTAAATTAATAGGAAAAGTAAGTCAGACCGGTAGCAGCGATTACGATGTAATCGTCCATCAAGCTCATGAGGCATTCTTAGAGTGGCGACAAGTTCCTGCTCCTAAGCGAGGAGAGTTTGTGCGGCAATTGGGAGAAGAGCTCAGAAAACATAAGGAACACTTAGGGGCTTTGGTCTCTTTTGAGATGGGTAAAAGTCTTCAGGAGGGCTTTGGAGAGGTCCAGGAGATGATAGACATCTGTGATTTCGCTGTAGGCCTCAGTAGACAACTTTACGGCCTTACCATGCATTCAGAGCGTCCATTGCACAGGATGTATGAGCAATGGCACCCTTTGGGCGTGGTAGGTGTGATTTCTGCTTTTAATTTTCCGGTTGCAGTGTGGTCCTGGAATGCAGCTTTGGCCTGGGTTTGTGGGAACACAGTAATTTGGAAGCCCTCAGAGAAAACCCCACTTTGTAGTGTGGCTGTTCAGCACATTGTATGCAAAGTATTGGAGAAGAATAATTATCCACAGGGAATTTCATGTATCATTAATGGAAATGCCAATCTGGGACATCAGCTGTGTCAGGATGCGCGAATTCCATTGATTTCAGCGACCGGATCCACCCGCATGGGCAAATCAATTGGGGTGACGGTAGCAGAACGATTTGGCAAAAGCATTTTAGAACTTGGTGGAAACAATGCGGTCATTATCAGTGAGACTGCTGATCTTAAAAAAGTATTGCCAGCCATTGTGTTTGGGGCAGTCGGAACAGCCGGTCAGCGATGTACTTCTACCAGAAGATTGATTATTCACGAATCCAAATATGCGGAAGTCAGACAAGTGATGCAAAAGGCCTATGGTCAGTTGAGAATAGGTAATCCACTGGACCAGCAAAATCATGTGGGTCCTTTGATCGACCGACATGCAGTAGAAATATATTTGAAGGCACTGGAACAAATAAAAGTTCAAGGAGGTCGCATGTTGGTAGAAGGTGGTGTAATCGAGGGGGCAGAATATTCCAGCGGATGTTATGTGCGTCCATGCATTGCAGAAGTCCAGGCAGATATGAAGATTGTACACGAAGAAACTTTTGCGCCTATACTTTATTTAATGACTTACCAAACGCTTGAGGAGGCCATAACCATTCAAAATAATGTGCCGCAGGGGTTATCATCCGCCATCATGACAGAAAGTCTTAGAGAAGCGGAATTGTTTTTATCTGCCAGAGGATCCGATTGTGGAATTGCGAATGTCAACATTGGAACTTCAGGAGCAGAAATCGGTGGAGCATTTGGAGGAGAGAAGGAGACCGGAGGTGGCAGAGAATCCGGATCGGATGCCTGGAAAGCATATATGCGCCGGCAAACCAATACCATAAGTTACAGTGATACTTTGACTTTAGCGCAGGGAATAAAATTTGATTTGTAGACTGTGCGTTAAAAAAATGCAGGGTTAGACTCCTGTGTTTTCTTGTAACCCAAAATTGTCATTAGAATTCTATTACGAGCCAAAATAGCTTTAAATGCAAGCCTCTTCTCGAAATTCGTGCTCAATGAAATATAACTTCACCTCCGCGCGAATTTCTTGCGAGGAGTCTTGCCTTTGTTGCTCTTTCGCCTCTCACTACGAACTCTAATGACAATTTTGGGTTTAATTTACCATCCTTGTGAATTGAATGGATGTTGTTTGTCGTGATTAAAAATTCAATCATTCTGATCTTATCTTTTTAGGAATCCAGTCCATCAATTCAACACAAACCTGTAATTTTTTATCAGTTGATTTTTTGATTCAAGTTTGATGAAATAGAGACCGGGGATTAACGCGTCGATGTTTATTTCATTAGCGGGAATTTCCGTTTTTAACAATTTTCCCTGAAGATTGTACAAAGCAATTTTGTGGTAGTGTTCCGGATTGGTGAGTACAATTTTGTGTGAATGAATTCTGATGTCGGAGTCAGAATAATTTTTTGTGTTTGTTGGAACTCCGGCGTAATCCAAATCCAGGGTAGTACTCCAATGGTTGCAAAAATTATCCGATAAATTAATTTCCACCGGAATAGTGAAAATACCCGGAATGCCCTCTTTTACTTTTAGGGTAAGTTTAATTTCTATTTCGGAAAGAGAATCAATTGCAAACTTGGAATCTGTGATTTCAAAATAGTTATTTGAAGAGTGGGCGATGATGTGTGACAAACTTTTATGCAAGCCACGATTGCGTATTTTTAATGAATAGGACCAGGTATTGTTGCTGATTTGTACCAACGTGGTGGTTGGAAGAACCTCCAGGTAAGCACCTGCATAGGCAGCATGTAAAAGATTCATAGGCAGTGTGCTTTCACAATTAGGTATTATGCGTGATGCTATGGGCCAGAAGCCTTCAGAAGCTAAACCAACTTCAGGAGTGAAGGAAAATATTTTAGATTTTGAAAATTGTTCGCCGTACATCCAGTCGTCTGACCCGCCATTGGCGTTGTACAAAATTTGTGGAGGACTTCCCGGAAGAAATTTATTGGATCGAACGTATTCTTGTGCGAAAGTTTCGAAATTTTCCTTGTCTTCACATATTTCTTCCGCGTATCCCCATGGATATAAAAGTAAGTTTCCGAAGGTATGATAGTTCAAAGCATTCTTGAAATTGTGGGATTTGCAAAAATTCATGATTGCTTTTATTTCCGGTTCGGAACCGGGAGAGGATCCTCTATAAATTTCTGAATTTCCTTCCGGTGAGGATCCATCATCATCAAATCCCCATTGGTAAGGATAGTTTCTGTTAAGATCGACACCCATGGTTCCATTAATATTCTTTTTCCTGTTTTTTCTCCAGTTTCCACCACCTGCCGGTCTGTTGGTTTGATTAAAAAGATAACCATCCGGATTAACTACCGGAACAAAATATAACTGGCGTTCATTAAGAAGGCATTTTATGGAATCATTGGTTTCATACGATTCCAGAATGTGGTACATAAAATAAATTAATTGCATCATGCCTATAGGTTCACGGGCATGGTGTAAGGATGTGTACAATACTTCCGGTTCGTTTTCTTCTTCATTCGGGTTGTCTGATATTTTTACATAGTATATTGGGCGGTTTTCATAACTGTTGCCGATGGATTTTTTCACAGTGACCAGGTGCGGATATACTTGCGCCATGCTGTCAAGTTGTGCATAGATTTCGTCCAGTGTGAGGTATCCACTCATCGAGCCCAATTTAAATCTTTTGGGTGCAAAGGAGGGAGTCTGGGTTTCTTTATTCTCTTTCATCAATCTGGCATAATCTGCAATTAGATTTTCTTCGTAGTGTTTTTCAACATCATTTATCAGGATGTGGGTATTTAGTAAAAAGGGTTTTATTTTTTCAAAAGCATTTTCAGGCATTTCTGAAATGAATCCATTTCCGTCCGGATAGGTAGCCTCCTGATCAAGTTCCCTGAAAATTAAATTGGAATTGTATTTAGGATTGATTTCAAAATACACCCTCAGGTAATTTTGAGATTGCCCATTCGCATTTAGGCTTGCAATGAATAGAAGAATCGGAATTAGAAATTTATGCATGAGGGTAAAGGTAAGGAATTCAACTCACCCCAACCCCTCTCTTGAAAGAGAGGGGCTAGAAAAAATGTATGTGTGGTGAATCAACTCACCCCAACCCCTCTCTTGAAAGAGAGGGGCTAGAAAGAAGGAATTCAACTCATCCCCAATGAATTGGGGACTGTGGGTTCTGTAATTTTTATTAGTTCAGATCCCTTTGTAATGGGTGCATTTGAAAACCAGAAATTTCCTTAATAGTTTGCCTTGTTTGTTTTTGAGGAGGATGGGAGGTAGTTGATTAATTTCTTCAAAGTAGTTAAGAAGAATTTCAGGAGTGGTAGAAGAAGGGAAGGTGTCTTTAATTTGCGGTTGAGAATCTATGTACAGGGCGGATTTTGATTTCAATGATGAAAGGTCATTGTCAATGACAGAATATTGGAGACCATTTTTTCCGAGAATGTTGGAACCATATACTTTTTTGTCGAGGTAGAAATTAAGGATGGCTGTAGTTTTGTAACCATCATCTGAAAAGATGAAGGCGTCTTTATGTTGATCTGAAATTATTTTTACTTCCTGGCTCAATTTTTCCCAACCCCACCAGGTGTCATCAGATTTAACGGGGACGGGATAAAAGATGATTTCTATGGCCACTGCAAGGTGGAGGAAAACACTGATGATGGTTTGATATTTAAGTTGATTTATGCTCACAAACCTGCTTACAAGTATGATGCCGGAGATGTATGCCGGGAACATCCAATTCAGTTTTACCCAATACAACAAGGAAATCGCTGTAAAGAAAAAAAGGATGGGCAAAGTAAAGCACCATAAAAACAAATTATGATTGTTTGGTAATTTTCTTTTTAGGAGAGTCTTTTTAGTCAAGCGATAGATCAGCCACCAGATAAGAGCAAAAAGTATTGGCAACAATAATGCAGCTTGTGTGGCCAAACTTCCAAAAAAATAATTCCATTTTGGTTGTATGCTCATGATTGCAGAAGCACGGTCATTGGATTGAAACCGGAAGGACATCCAGTCGTGTTGTACATTCCAGATAATGACCGGAGCAATGAAAATTATCCAGACTAGAAAAGCGAGTATAACTTTATAGGAAATGAGATATGGTCTGTATTTCTGAGAAAGCAATAAAAACAAGATCAGTCCTGCAGGCAGCATGAGCGCTGTGTATTTGCTGTCAAAGGCCAGTCCCATCGCCATTCCTCCAAGCAACCAATAAATCGTCTTGTCTTCGAAGATGGCATGATAGAAGAATAGAATTGTAAGTGTCCAAAAAAATATAAGCGGCACATCAGGAGTGGTATTGATCATCAACACTGTGAGCATAAGTGTTGAGGCAAATAGTATGACTGACTTTCCAACCACCAGGTTGGAATTGAATTTTTTGCTTAGTTTGAAGAATAGGAAAAGAGAGGCGCATCCCATGATGAAGTCTGTGCATTTTATAGACCATACGGAATGGCCAAGCAAGCAGGTAAATCCTCGAAGCATGTATGCAACAGCCGGGGGGTGGTCAAAGTAGGATAAATCCAAATGCTCACTGTAAAAGAAATAATAGGCATCCTGGGGCATTAATCCCATGGTGCATACGATGATCGCACGGAGCAGGAAGATGATGAACAGGAGCCAGAGGATCCAAACGGAACTTCCGTTAAAAAGGAAATATTTACTTATAAACTGCTTCAAGCTCAACTTTCAAATGATGGGTGAAGCTATGGATAAAAACTGAAATCTTGAAAATTGTCAGTAAGGAAAAATACATATGTGGAATGCCCTGTGTTAAATTTTTGAAGGCTAATAAACGTGCCAACTTAATCCACAGCTGATATTTTCCAAAATGATCTAAATTTATTTTTCATAAAAGTGTTAAAATATTTGGAAATTTATTTTTTGATTTATATTTGAATTCTAGAATTAAGTAATTGCTGAGGCATGCCAGCTTTTACTATGAGTTAAAACACCGGACATCAGTTAACATTTGTGCGCTGAAAAAACATGAAATGTGGATTATTGATCCACTACCCTACTGCTGAGAAGCTCTCCCTATAATGCTTCACTATGTGTATCGTTCAGATTATCCTAAAACTTTTCCTGCGCTACAGGAAGAAAATAAACTATTATGAAAACAATTCAAAACAACACTAAGCAATTCAAAAAAAAATGCAATTTTTCCTCAGAAGAAAAGAGGGGTTTTGAACATGATGTTTGTGATTATGCGGATGAATTATTGCCCTTGGTTAATGGGGAAATTACATATACTGCTTTCCAGAATGAGCACCGATGGGTAGACAGGTTTCAAGTTTATCATTTACTAACTGAAGCCAATTGTCAGAATCTCAGTAATTCTGTACAACTGTTTATGGATCAGGTGGGCAATTCAGAAATTGGAAAATTAGTGCTTGTAGAGAGTGGTCTGAATTCATTGGCAATTGAAGCTAATGATCCGAATCAGTTACTCCTTGACTCTCTTCACATCCTACAAGATATTTTGTTCGATCAGCTGAATGCCATGTCAGTAATGAACTGGTTTAGCTGGGACAGCATTATTGTTGTGGACCTGACTGACCAAATAAACTCTATGCAACAACTTTTGGATTCCATGATGGAGATTAATACGGAAGTCAGAGATGCATTGCTGGAGGATCTGATTGATTTCAATTCAAATATAAGTGTCAGCACCGCCATCGCAACGCAATTGAAGTTTGTCAATGACCTGCAGATTCGTTCCATGATGGACCTTGATTTTGAAATGACAGAGACAGAAGAAAGTGAGCTGTACAATATTGCCATATTGTGCCCGGATGAGGGTGGTTATGCCACTTTAAAAGCCAGAGGGCTGCTGCATCAAATGGGTTATAATCAAGTGTTTGATGACAGGCCATGTCATGAAAGCACAATTCAACCGATCATATTGAAGTTGCCGACTGAGAAGTTAATTGTCCTGCCTAATCCGGTTTATGAAAATGTATGCATCAGCACTTTATCTGGTCAGGCAATGATGGATTTAGTGCTCTTTGATCCTATCGGCAGAGAGATATTAAAACAATCAAAGATGGAAGAAAATAATATCTATTTGGATATGTCCGGTTTTCCTTGCGGAAATTACATCTTTCAAGCTACACTTAGCAATGGGGACTTCGTCAGAACAAAAATAAACATCATCCGATGAGCAGAAACATAATTCAAACAAAGGTAAGGCTGAAAAGGCCTTTCCTTTGTTTCTTATTTATCGTGAATGGTCTTTGGTTACATGGCCAGCAGTACCGTTATGATTACACCTGGTTGATGTCTGATTACACCAGCAATTTGATGGTAATGAAATTTCATAAACCGGTAGATTCAAACAATATTCGAGTAGACTCTGTAAAGAAGGAAATAAGATTTAGGTTCACAAATTCCATGATCAGCAATTCTGCAGGAGAATTGGTAGCCTACAGCAATGGTTGTTTTATCAATCATAGGGAATACGATGTGATGGAAAATGGTGGGGGCATCAATCCCGGGAATGTGCGGATGGAATCCTGCACCACGGCCTACAATTATTACCCTACCGCAGAGCAGAGTATGGTATTTATACCTGATCCAATGGATACCTTGAGGTATTATTTGATTCATAATTCTGCGGTATTGCAAGAAAATCCTCTTACTTATTGGGTAGATGCCTTGAGATATTCCATCATCGATATGCGATATAATAATGGTTTAGGAAAAACTATAATTAAGAATGTTCCTCTAATAAATGACAGCACCACAATAGCAGATATTGCATTGGTCAAACATAGCAACAATCAGGATTGGTGGATAGTGGTAAAGAAATTCATCAGAGGATCCTATGATAAATTTTTATTAAGCAATGGCAACTTTCAACTGGTAAACCAACAGGAAATTGGGGACACGACCAATCATTACCAAAATGGAGGAGGAGGTATGCTTACTTTTTCACCGGATGGATCAAGATTAATCCGATATCATCCATACGATGATGGATTTTTTTTATTTGATTTTGACCGGACGACAGGGCAATTAAGCAATTACCGGCGGATACCGGTGACCGACAGTTTGGTGCTGGATGGAGGGGCGTGTTTTTCCCCTTCGGGAAGGTTTTTGTATGTGGGCACTTACTGGGATCTGTATCAATATGATCTGGAATCAACAGACATAAAAGGGAGTGAGGTACACATAGCACATTATGATGGCTATAAAACAAAAGGAATCTTGCGCGCTATGATTGGACGGATGCAGTGGGGTCCTGACTGTAAAATCTATGTCAATTGCCGGAATAGTATGGATGCTTTGCATGTGATACATCGGCCCAATGAGAAAGGTATAGCCTGTGATTTCAGACCGCATGATTTAAAGTTACCACAAACACATAGTGGTACTCTTCCCTATTTTCCAAATTACCGACAGGGACTTGCACCTTTATGTGATCCGGAGCTTACGGTGTCTGTTAGCGAGGTTCCTGTGTTACCTGAAGTATATGTGTTTCCTAATCCTGCACGGGATAGAATGCATATAAGTGTGCGGGAAGAGAGCAGTAATGCAGGGCGATTGCAGATATACAATACAGCCGGCCAAAGAATAAAGGAAAGTGCTATGGTATCGGGTATGAATGAATACGAGATAGAAGTATCGGGATGGCAGTCAGGAATTTATTTTTATGTAATTTATCTGAATGATGGAAGAATGATGAATGGAAAATTTGTGGTGGAATAAATTGAAAAAAATTACCCCATTTACATTTTGGAAATTACATCGTTCAAGCAACGCTGGGCAATGGGGACTTCGTCAGAACAAAAATAAACATCATCCGATGAACAGAAACATAATTCAAACAAAAGAAAGGCTGAAAAGGCCTTTCCTTTGTTTCTTATTTATCGTGAATGGTCTTTGGTTACAAGGCCAGCAATACCGTTATGATTACACCTGGTTGATGTCTGATTATACCAGAAATATAATGGTGATGACATTTCATAAACCTGTAGATTCAAATAATGTACGGATAGATTCAGTCAAGAAAGAATTGAGGTTAAACAGTTCTGCTATGATCAGCAATTCTGCCGGAGAATTGGTAGCCTACAGCAATGGTTGTTTTATCAATCACAGAGGCTACGATGTGATGGAAAATGGTGTGGGCATCAATCCAGGGAATGTACGGATGGAATCCTGTACCACTGCTTACAATTATTATCCTACCGCAGAGCAGAGCTTGGTATTTATACCAGATCCAATGGATACCTTGAGGTATTATTTGATTCATAATTCTGCGGTATTGCAAGAAAATCCTCTTACTTATTGGGTAGATGCCTTGAGATATTCCATCATCGATATGCGATATAATAATGGTTTAGGAAAAACTATAATTAAGAATGTTCCTCTGATAAATGACAGCACCACAATAGCAGATATTGCATTGGTCAAACATAGCAACAATCAGGATTGGTGGATAGTGGTAAAGAAATTCATCAGAGGATCCTATGATAAATTTTTATTAAGCAATGGCAACTTTCAACTGGTAAACCAACAGGAAATTGGGGACACGACCAATCATTACCAAAATGGAGGAGGAGGTATGCTTACTTTTTCACCGGATGGATCAAGATTAATCCGATATCATCCATACGATGATGGATTTTTCTTATTTGATTTTGACAGGACGACAGGGCAATTAAGCAATTACCGGCGGATACCGGTGACCGACAGTTTGGTGCTGGATGGTGGCGCGTGTTTTTCTCCATCGGGAAGGTTTTTGTATGTAGGCACTTACTGGGATTTGTATCAATATGATCTGGAATCAACAGACATCAAGGGTAGTGAGGTACATATAGCACATTATGATGGTTATCGATCCAAGGGAATTTTTAGAGCAATGATTGGACGGATGCAATGGGGTCCGGATTGTAAGATATATGTGAACTGTCGCAGCAGTATGGATGCCTTGCACGTGATACATCGGCCCAATGAGAAAGGTATAGCCTGTGATTTCAGACCGCATGATCTAAAGTTGCCACAACTTCACGGAGGCACTCTTCCCTATTTTCCAAATTACCGACTGGGACTTGCACCTTTATGTGATCCGGAACTTACGGTGTCTGTTAGCGAGGTTCCTGTGTTACCTGAAGTATATGTGTTTCCTAATCCTGCACGGGATAGAATGCATATAAGTGTGCGGGAAGAGAGCAGTAATGCAGGGCGATTGCAGATATACAATACAGCCGGCCAAAGAATAAAGGAAAGTGCTATGGTATCGGGTATGAATGAATACGAGATAGAAGTATCGGGATGGCAGTCAGGAATTTATTTTTATGTAATTTATCTGAATGATGGAAGAATGATGAATGGAAAATTTGTGGTGGAATAAATTGAAAAAAAATTACCCCATTTACATTTTGGAAATTACATCGTTCAAGCTACCCTGGGCAATGGGGACTTCGTCAGAACAAAAATAAATATCATCCGATGAGCAGAAACATAATTCAAACAAAGGTAAGGCTGAAAAGGCCTTTCCTTTGTTTCTTATTTATCGTGAATGGTCTTTGGTTACAAGGCCAGCAGTACCGGTATGATTACACCTGGTTGATGTCTGATTATACCAGAAATATAATGGTGATGACCTTTCATAAGCCGGTGGATTCAAATAATGTAAGAATAGACTCTGTCAAGAAAGAATTGAGGTTAAACAGTTCTGCTATGATCAGCAATTCTGCCGGAGAATTGGTAGCCTACAGCAATGGTTGTTTTATCAATCACAGAGGCTACGATGTGATGGAAAATGGTGGGGGCATCAATCCCGGGAATATACGAATGGAATCCTGCACCACGGACTACAATTATTATCCTACCGCAGAGCAGAGCATGGTATTTATTCCTGATCCAATGGATGTTATGAGGTATTATTTGATCCATAATTCTGCCGTAATACAATACAATCCTCTTAAAGCTTGGACAGATGCCTTGAGATATTCCATCATCGATATGCGATACAATAATGGCAAAGGTAAGGTGGTTGAGAAGAATAAAATACTGTTGGGTGACAGCACCTTAAGTGGTGAGGTGGCTGTAATGAAACATGCAAATAATAAATCATACTGGGTGGTAACTAAGAAAGCATTGGAGAATTCATATTACAGTTTTGTGTTAAATGATACCGGAATTACAGGTCCTTATATTCAAAAAGGAGTTGGAGACACATCAGCCATCGTAGATTTTCCTAACGCAACTTGTTTGTTTTCGCCGAATGATGGGAAAAAGTTTATTAGATACTCAGCCTATCAGGATGGTTTTAATATATTTGATTTTGATCGATCTACGGGACAATTGAGCAATTACCGACGGATACCGGTAACCGACAGTTTGGTGCTGGATGGTGGCGCGTGTTTTTCTCCATCGGGAAGGTTTTTGTATGTAGGCACTTACTGGGATTTGTATCAATATGATCTGGAATCAACAGACATCAAGGGTAGTGAGGTACATATAGCACATTATGATGGTTATCGATCCAAGGGAATTTTTAGAGCAATGATTGGACGGATGCAATGGGGTCCGGATTGTAAGATATATGTGAACTGTCGCAGCAGTATGGATGCCTTGCACGTGATACATCGGCCCAATGAGAAAGGTATAGCCTGTGATTTCAGACCGCATGATCTAAAGTTGCCACAACTTCATGGAGGCACTCTTCCCTATTTTCCAAATTACCGACTGGGACTTGCACCTTTATGTGATCCGGAACTTACGGTGTCTGTTAGCGAGGTTCCTGTGTTACCTGAAGTATATGTGTTTCCTAATCCTTCACGGGATAGAATACATATAAGTGTGCGGGAAGGGAGCAGTAATGCAGGGCGATTGCAGATATACAATACAGCCGGCCAAAGAATAAAGGAAAGTGCTATGGTATCGGGTATGAATGAATACGAGATAGAAGTATCGGGATGGCAGTCAGGAATTTATTTTTATGTAATTTATCTGAATGATGGAAGAATGATGAATGGAAAATTTGTGGTGGAATAAATTACCTTCAAGTTATTGCCATTTTTAAATTATTTCCTCCACGAGATATTTCCTTGAAAAATTTTTTTTGACATTTGGAATGTTTAGATTTGTTCGAAGCATGCCAAGCAGGGGAGGATTGGATCACAGAAAATCAATCATCATGTACCATAGAATTTACACTCAGTACTTTTTACTCATCACAGGAATGTTTGCGTTTCATTCTTTGTTTGGTCAGGAAAAGAGAGATGAGGATCTATTCAGTTATGAGGTAAGGCTTGGAGCAAATATCAATTTGTACCGGGGAATACTTGGCAAAGAAAGACTTGGGCATAATTTGTTCAGCGGACAGACGGGATTGCGTTTGTTTGTTTCCGGGATGATTAATTTGAAAAGTAAAAACTGGATACTGGCGTACGGCCCTACGGTCGGGATTTACAACAAATCTCTCGGCAACAGTCAAAATCCACTGGAGAATGATATTCAGATAGATCTGGTAAACTCATTTTCGGCAGGTGTTGGATATTCAAGGCAGGGCAGCATGAAGTATTTGCGAACGCTCGGCAACACTTCTGCCTACAATCTGCGTCACGATTTTGACCATGCGCTCATACTCAGTGGCAATTACATACTAAACAATCACAACAGAAATCAAAGTGTGGGTTGTATCAACATTACCCTTGCGGACAGATTTACACTCATGTATTACAATGATGGCGGTCCCGGAATTCAGAACATAGGATCAGGAGACAATTTTGATCGCTGGTGGACAGGAGGGGGAGGAATTTTTATCCATGCCAATAAAAGAGACGGTTATGAAAACTTTATGAACTACGCCGAACTAACATTTGATCAGTTCACCGGATACTCACCGTTGATTTATGAATTGTCTACAATTCTTGGATCCAATATTCCCAACTATGAAAAACTTGATGACGAAGTGCTCGATAAATTTTTCACTTCCAAGGCCTACAATTCGTCCGCGTACAACTTGAAAGTAGCCTGGCCAAGAATATATCCGGTGGCGCTTGACATAGGATTGATAGGCTCTCTGGTAGAACAAAAGAAGGGAAAAAAGATGATTTACGGTGTGCAGGATTTGATCCACGCCTCTATGGGATTTGTATTGCATCCAAACAGGGATGACACGAGATTATTTTTTGGTGCAACCTATAATGCGAGAACTTATGTTAAATAAATTTTATTTTCTACTCAGTTCAATGCTGGTTTGCTTGAATTATTCATGTTCGATTAAAACATTTACTGAAGGCGAATATGATGCAATAAATTTGCTCAAATCAAATACAGGAGATGAATACTCGCCCATCAACGCCATCTTAAAAAAGAACAGCAGTCTTGAAGATGATGAGATCACTACGGTAAAAGCCTGGGTTGGAGAATTTCCCGAATGTCTTATTGAAGAAGGAAATCTTAGGGTCATTTCATTGAGTTACAAACCTGAAGTATATCCTTGTCTCGCAAGTCCGGTAGGGTATCAGCGATATCGGCTATTTGAATTGATCACCCTAAGAAATAATCGCCTGTATTTTTTCTTATCTGAGAAACTCAACAGTCAAAAATTGTATGAACGCTCACTCATTTATTATTTCATTCCCAAAAAAGAAGACGACTCACAAGTCACGGGCAATCAATATAGATTCAACCGTTCCATCCGGCGATACAAGGGAATGATGTCTAAGAAAATGAAATTCTCAAAAAGTAAAAAAGATGAATACATATTCGAATTTCAAAACAGATCTGGTGATCAGAAAAGGGAAATTCACAAGATAATTTCTTTGGCTACCAATAAGATCAGTGGTACAAAACCATTGGTCTATGATATTACTAAAGTATTTTTTAAAAATGACACCATCAATAAAGACAGGGGCATTCCACTTATTTATGATCCAGAAACAAGTCAGCGAATATTTAATGCTTTGAGTGGAAGTAAGATGAGGAGTAGGAAGAATTAGAGAATTTGAAAATTAGTTAATTAGCTAATGAGCAAATGGGATGACTGAACGATCTCTGCTGTAAGCAGAGTATCGTGCGACAGCACGATAAGTGAAGGAACCCTGCCTGACTGCGTCGGCAGGCAGGCGCTAAAGCGGCTAACGAGAGAATTAGAGAATGAGGAAATGAGTTAATTGGAAAATTGGACTTTAAACTTCCTCATAAGTTTAGAAGTATTATTAAATTATAGAATTGGAAAATTTTTGGATTATGAATTTTCTTCAATTCTCCATCTGGTGTTGATCCAATTTTTTTGTTGTTCTTTTGGGAGGAAGGTCCAAGCTATTAGTCTGCTGGATTTATTGCCCTGTCCCATGGGAATGGTTTTTACTTCTACTGCGCCGGCAGTTTTTAAAGCCTGGTACGCGGCTTTCAGGTGAGACTGTTTGGAGACCAGGGTGGAGTACCAAAAGCAAGAGGTGGAGAATCTTCTGCTTTGACGAATCATTTGTGCGATGAAGGCAGATTCGCCGCCTTTGCACCAGAGTTCGTTGTTGTGTCCACCGAAGTTTCTTACTACTTCTGATACCGGTTTCCCTTTCAGGTTGCTTAATTTGCGTAGGGAGGCTTCACGTGCTTCATCTGCTGATCCATAAAATGGTGGATTGCAGATGCTGAGATCAAATTGTTCTTCCGGCTGTATGATTCCATAAAAAATATCTGTTGGTTCTTCCTGCAATCTAAATTCAATTTGGTCTTTTAGGAATGAGTTGGATTCAACAATATTTTTAGCGGCATCGAGGGCAACAGGATCAATGTCTGTGGCAACAAATGACCAACCGTATTCTTGATGTCCGATGATTGGATAAATGCAATTGGCTCCTACACCGATGTCGAGACATTTTATTTTTTTTCCAATAGGGATGGATCCATAATTGCTGGCTGACAAAACATCTGCAATGTGGTGGATGTAATCTGCCCTGCCGGGGATGGGAGGACACAGATAATTTTCAGGAATGTCGTAGTGGTCCACTCCATAGTAATGTTTCAACAAGGCCTGATTCAACATTTTTACAGCTTCAGGATCTGCAAAATCTATGGTCTCATCATCGTAAATATTAGGTCTTACAAACGGTGTTAGTTCCGGACAGGTTTCAATCAATTCCATGAAGTCATAACGAGCCCTGTGTTTGTTGCGCGAATGAAGTCGCGATTTTTCAGCAGGATGATCTTTTTTCTGTTCTGTCATGGTAATGGAGAAAAATTAATGGCATAAAGTTAAGATATTCAACAGAAGATCTTAAAATATTCTGAATTTATCAGAAAACTGGGTGCAAGACATTTCAGCAGGATAATGAGACTGGATTATTTATTTTTTTAATTATCAAATCTCGTTGTACTTATTCAATACTCAGATCATATTTATGCAAAAGACCTGCCAGGCCATCTGATGAAAAACGAGCTTTTCTGAGGTAGTTGGATTCAGGATCGATGGAATAGTTTTGCGAGGTGCGGAAGTCTGAAGACTCCAGGAGGGTATTGTCAAATTTTGCTCCGGAAAGATCACAGGAGTCGAATATCGCCTGCGTCAGATTTGCTTCGGTAAAATCAACCTCCTGCAAGGAACAATGAATAAATTTTGTTTTCCTTAGATTGAGTTTATAAAAAGATGAAAAGTTGAGTGTGCAATGCTGGAAAGATACAGAAAGTAAAAACTCATTGCATGCGTCAAAATGAATGCCGAGCAACTTACAATTTTTAAAAGTGACTGTTTTTAAAGAGGTTTTTGATAAGTTGACCATGCTCAGATTGCAATCATCGAAACTACATTCAGAGAAATTGAAATTGGACAAATCACTGTTTGAAAAATCGCAGTTGGAAAATTTACATTCTTCATATTCTCCAAATTCCAAAGGTGTGTTGCCATAATCCAGTTGGTGGAAGATTTTATTTTCTATGATATTGCGTTTCATGGTAGGCGATTGTAAGAGCAAAGTTTGAATTTTGCGGAATTGTAAGGTATATTTTAATTCTAATCGTAAAATTAATACATCTCCAATTCAAGAGGGGCATTAAAGGTAAAACGAAAATGAGCTGTGGGAGACTCATTTGCTAATACCTTCATTTGAATGATTGCTAATGTATATTCTGGGGGGTGGTTCTATTGGAGCGGACTTTGTGAAAGAAAGTCCGATGCAATGGCTAATGGTCTGAATATATGTCTTTTTTTTGAATGGTGCCCGCCACTTCTATGCAATATATTGCAGAGCGTTTCTATGGTTTGTATAATGTGTGAGCCCTTATTGATCATTACACATTCAGCCTGTACTGCCTGAGCCGCGTCTGTTATTTCTGATCTTGTAGCCATACCCAATTTATTTAAGTTGTCTAAAACTTGTGTAGCCCAGATAACTGGTACATGTGCAGCTTCGCAGAGCCAAAGGATTTCTTCTTGTATTTCACTCATTCTTTCGAAACCAATTTCGACGGCAAGGTCTCCTCGTGCTATCATTACCCCAAGTTTCTGATGCTTTAATCCGGTCAAAAGCAAAGCTGGAAGGTTGTGAACGGCTTCTGCAGTTTCTATTTTCAGAATTATGGCAAGTTTGTGATCTGTCGAAAGTAGTTTTTGAAGATGTATTAAATCAGCAGGTGAATTGATAAAAGAATATCCAACTAATTCTGCATGACGCCTTATGAACGGTAGACATTTGATATCGTAATCTGTTAATGATGGCATGTTTAATTTAGAATTTGGAAAATTAATTCCTTTCTCTGCCTTAATTTGCTTTTTCTTGGCAGATATTCTCTTCACGCGTAAGAAAACTACCTCTTTTTGAATTTTTTCAACTACAGTTTCAATTGTTCCATCATCAAATAATACTGTTTCACCTTTTTTAAGCCTTTTGTGAATGTCGGGAACCGTGCATCCAACGGTATTTTTTTGATCTTCAATTCTTGATTCATCGACCAATTGGATCAAACTCCCTTCTTCGATTTTAAGTTTAACTTTAGATTTAAAAACAGTTCTTATTTTAGGTCCTGCAAGATCCATGTATATTTTGCATGGAACACCTGTTTCGGTGCTTGCGCTTTTGATATTTTTATAATGTTTTGCCAGGTTTTCTTGTTGTCATGGGCACAATTAATTCTTGCAATATTCATTCCAGCCAGCAATAAACTTTTGGTTTTTTCATGATCGAGTCCAATTTCCGAATCGCAGGTCACCATGATATATGGCTTACTTTGCTTGGCAGATTTGCTAAAAAGTTGCGTTGTTTTATCATTCATGGATTTTTCTGCTGATTTAGAATCCAGCAAGTGAGGGTTATTAATTTTATCGCTTCTGAGGCATCTCAGTATTGCATGCACTTGCCCTCGTATATGACTTTCCGCACTTGCCATTGAGGACAGGCCTAAAGCATGTAATTGATTTTGTAATTCTCTAATGTCTAAACTTCTCAAAGCCAGATAGTGTAAAAAATTACAAGCATTTATTTTATTTGAAGGATGAATTTCATCCAGAAAATTTTGATAGTGTAATTCCGCTGAAGCCATTTTTTGATCAATGTCTTCCAGCTTTGCGATGACTGAATTTAAATCGGTCTCCATGATTTCAATTTTGGGTGCTAATATGGGGACATAAAATTGATCAAATGGCGATTATTACAGGTATAACAATAATTTAATATTGCATTGCAATATTAATGCATTAATATTCCTGGAGCGTATTTCTCAAAAATTGGTGACTATTGTCCTTTTGAGAATATTAAAATTGAAAGTTTGTATAAAAACAAGGCATAAACACTGTCGAATGATTCACAGATTTATAATGTATAGAGTTGAGTCTTAAGTGTCAACCAAATTAATGGATCAATATTTTTTGTTGTATTGTTTTATTGGAGAAACGCAGGATTACAAAGTACCATCCCGGAATAAGAGTAAGGGGCCCAAGGCTTAATTCATTTTTTCCGGATTTTATATTGAGCTGCTTGTGATATAACTCAGTTCCATTCAAATCCATTATATGAAATTGAGCAGCGGATTCAGTTTGCGAAACCCATTCCATTTTGAGAAAGTTGTGTGCAGGATTGGGGAAAATGATTAATGGAAAGATGTCAGAGGGGTCAATTGCATTTACGGAAGTTTGGGAAATTTTATTCAGAAATATGTCTTCTGAGCCTTTGCTTGTGATCAACAGACTATCGGGTCCCGGATTTACATTGAGTGTAGATCCAAAAACACCTGTGGTATACACATTATATGGAGCATCCACCGCGATGGAAAATCCTATGTCACTGGCAGGACCATTCATGCCTCGGGCCCACAGAAAATTACCTTCCGGATTTAATTTAGTGATAAAAATATCGTTGTTGTTTTGATTACTGGAATACAAATTAAAAACTTGCTGACCCGGATCAAAATCAACCAATTCCTGATAGCAACCTGTAGTATAGACATTGCCTTGTTGATCCAGACAGATTCCTAAACCCACATCGTGAGCAGGTCCACTAAATTGTTTAACCCAAACTAAATTTCCATCAGAATCCAATTTGCTGATGAATACATCACCACCAATTCCCGGAGCTGTCAACTTTAGTATGTCAGGCCCTGGATCAAAATCTGCTTCTGATCTGAAAAATCCGGTGGTAAAAATATTTCCTGTTTGATCGATGGCCATTCCTATGGAAAAAACAATATTTTGCCCTACTGTACTTTTTGCCCAAATAAATTCACCTTCTGCATTTAGTTTTAGCGCAAAGGCATTGCCTGCTCCGGAATCCTTCAAATTGTATATATCTGAACCTGGATTAAAATCAACCGTGTCTTTAAAATTTCCGGTCACAATGACATCGTTTTTTGAATCGGTTGTAATTGCCGCACATTGATCATCAAGTTTGCCACCTATTTTTTTTGCCCAGATGAAATTTCCATCAGCATCCAGTTTGAGTATAAATACATCGTAGCTTCCTGCAGAGGACAACGGAAAAACGTTTGCACCCGGATCAAAATCAGCTGTCCCCTGGAAATGTCCCGATACCAGGATATTTCCGGATTGGTCAATTGAGATTGATTTACCTATGTCGTCTAAATTTCCTCCGATTTGCTTCACCCAAATTAATTGTCCATCGCGATTTAATTTTGCTACAAATGCATCGCCGAATCCGGTAGAAGTTAGTTTTGAATTTGGAACACCGGATTCAAACTCTGCCATGTCTTTAAAATTTCCGGTCAAGTAAATATTTCCCATCTGATCAGTGGTAAGTTGATTGCCTCGATCTGCCTCTTTGCCTCCCATTCTTTTAGCCCATAACAATTTTCCATCCGTGTTTAATCTTGAGAGATAAATATCTTCAGATCCTGAAGAAGTAAGAAAGTTCTGATCTTCATTTGGATCAAAGTCAACCTTGCCTCTGAAGAATCCACAAGTTAACAGATCCCCCGAGGCATCGACCAAGATGCAATTGCCTGCATCGCTTCCTACATCTCCAAATTGTTTTACCCATGCAAATTGATTTGACTGACTGTTTGCATGATTGCAAAGGATTGCGCAAAGAAGTAAGACAGAATGTAGTTTGAATATTTTCATAATAGACGTTTATGATTGGAAAGACCCCATCAGCGATACAAATGTTGATATAATCCCAAAATTGTCATTAGAATTCTATTACTAGTCAAAATAACTTTAAATGCAAGCCTCTTCTCGAAATTCGTGCTCAATGAAATATAATTTCACCTCCGCGCGAATTTCTTGCGAGGAGTCTTGCCTTTGTTGCTCTTTTGCCTCTCACTACGAACTCTAATGACAATTTTGGGATAATTATTGAATCAAATACCTTATGAAGATATTAAATTCCGCAAGCGGCAATGATTAAAAATGAAAGTTGACAATTGAAAAGAAAATATTGCGGGATATTTTTTATTCAAAAAAATAATAGCTCATTCAATCTAAGCAACTCATTTAAATGAAAAGTACCGGATTAAATTTTTTACTACGGATTGAGATTTTTCCAGATGAGGTCTTTCAGTTCCTCCAATCCCTGATGGGCAACCGCTGATACAAATACGCAGGGAATATTTTTTGGTAAATTGGATTGTATCAGATCTTTCCATTCCGGTTCGGCTATGTCCGTTTTAGTAATGGCCAGCAGACGGGGTTTGTCGGTGAGTTCAGGATTGAACTGATGCAATTCGTTGGAGAGGATTTCGTATTCTTTTTGAATATCCTGACTGTCGCACGGGATCATAAAGAGCAACAAAGAATTTCGCTCGATGTGTCTGAGAAATCTTGTCCCAAGACCTTTTCCAAGATGTGCATCTTCGATGATACCCGGAATATCGGCCATGATAAAAGACCGTGAATCGCGGTATTTTACGATGCCAAGATTGGGAACCAGGGTGGTGAATGCGTAGTTGGCGATTTTTGGTTTGGCGGCAGAGAGTACGGAAAGCAAAGTAGATTTACCTGCATTCGGAAATCCAACCAATCCGACATCTGCCAACACTTTCAGTTCGAGTATTTTCCAGGCTTCTACGCCCGGTTCACCCGGCTGGGCATAATCAGGCGCTTGTTGGGTGGCAGAGGTGAAGAAGGCGTTTCCTTTTCCGCCGCGACCGCCGGAGAGCAGCACTTTAGTTTCTCCTTCTTCTGTGATTTCGAATTCCTTTACACCTGTCTCTGCATCGATGGCTACTGTTCCCAGGGGAACATCCAGAATGATGTCTTCTCCATCACGGCCGGTACAATTATTCTCACTCCCGTTTTGTCCATTGTCCGCATAAATGTGTTTGCGGTATTTCAGATGTATGAGTGTCCAGAGTTGGCTATTGCCCCTCAGGACAATATTGGCGCCACGTCCACCTGCACCGCCATCAGGTCCACCCTTGGGATTGTGTTTGCTGCGGAAGAAATGAACAGAACCGGCCCCACCGTTACCGGAGCGGAAACAAATTTTGACATAGTCAACGAAGTTCTGTTCAGCCAATTGAGTTAGGTTTTTGGATGGTGGTGATTGGTTTAGCAGCAGATTTCATCGAGATGGGCACTGATTTCTTCGAAGATGCTGTCGATGGTGCCTATTCCATTGATCTGATGCGACTTACCGGATTGTTGATAGTGGCCAAAAACTTCAGCAGTTTTTTGGCGATACTCATCCATTCTTTTACGGATGATGGTTTCGTCATTGTCGTCGGCTCTGCCGGAAGAGGTCCCGCGTTTAAGGATTCTTCGGACGATTTCATCATCCGGAACTTCCAGTGCAACCAGTGCACTAATTTGTTCTCCTTTTTCGGTAAGCATATGATCCAGGGCTATTGCCTGGGCGATGGTTCTTGGAAATCCATCATAAATAAAACCATTTACGGATGGTTCGGATTCTACTTTATTGCGCAACATATCAATGGTCACTTCGTCAGGAACCAGAATCCCTTGATTCATAAATTCCAAAGCTTTCAGTCCCAATGGCGTTTTGTTGGCAATTTCTGCTCTAAAAAGGTCTCCTGTAGAAATGTGGTAAAGGTTATACCGATCCACCAGCTTGGCCGCTTGTGTGCCTTTGCCGGACCCCGGAGGTCCAAATAAAATTAGATGAAGCATAATCAGTCAATAAGGCAGACAGTAACTTCCGGACATCTCCAAGCATGAATATTATCGAAGGAAGGCTGTCGTAATGGTCAAATAAACCGCAAAGGTACGAAAATCTGCCTTACTGTATCAGTTTAAACTGATGGACTTTTCTCTTGGAAAGCTGTTAAGGTCCTTGGCCATTCTGATCCGTTTAAGCCAATAGTCATATTGAAGTATATTTTCTTCTACCACGCCCTGGGAGGAAGAGCTGTGGATGATCATCAATTTGTTTTTGCTGTTTTCGGTAATGATGCCAACGTGATTGATACGACCTTTGGTGCCAAAGTAGATGAGGTCTCCGGGTTTTGCGTTGTCGACTTTAATGGTCCTTCCGCATTTTGACTGATCGGCAGAACAAGAAGCCATTTGTATGCCTACTTTGTCCAGGACGTAAATCACAAAGCCGCTGCAGTCAAACCCCTTGGGATTTTTGCCACCACTTTTATATTTTTTTCCCTTTAGGCTTCTTGCGACGCTTAACACTTCATTTCGAAAACCCTTGTCCAAACTGTCCTGATTGACTTTATTTTGGCTCAGCGTATCTTTTGACGCTGAAGCACAAGATTGGAAACCCATCAACACGATGGCGAACAAGGAAATTCTTATCAACCGGGTAAAAAATGGTACAAAATTCATATTGGTAGCATTTTATATATTAAATAAAACGCTAATATATGATATTTTGGTTTATGGTTCCAAAATAAATTTATCGCGGTCGCGGAGAAAAGGGTATGCTTTTCTAAAGGCATGTAGTTTTTCTTTGGACAGTGTAAACGTCCAGATACCTGGTTTATTGTAAGTGTCGTGGCCCAGACGGTGACCTTCATAATCCCAAACATTGGAGTCACCGCTGTAAATCATGTCGTTCCCATCGCGGCCCAGAGCATTGACACCGGCCACGAAGCACACATTTTCTATGGCCCTGGCAGGAAGCAGTGAAGTAAAGGCCAGTCGTCTGCGCTCCGGAAATTGAGCAACCAATATCATCAGCTCAGCTTCTTCTGTGTTGCGCAACCACACCGGGAATCTGAGATCATAACAAATGAATGGCATTATTTTCCAGCTTCTGTAATTGATTAGGGTTCTGGATTTACCCGAGGTATAGAATTGACCCTCATTGGCCAGATTGAACAGGTGTGCTTTATCGTAGATCTCTATCCTGCCATCCGGATGAACAAACACGAACCGGTTGTAGTAATGGTGGTTTTCGGAAATAATCAGACTGCCACAGACGGCACAATTTCTATTCGCCGCGATGGTTTTCATCCATTGGATGGAAGGTCCATCCATCGGTTCACCCGTGCCGGTTGTATTCATGGTGAATCCGGTGGTGAACATTTCACAAAAGATGATCAGATCGGTTTCTTCCCTTAGTTCGCTCAACAAGAGAACTTCCAATTCGCGGATGGCCTGTGGAGGATTTTCCCAAACGATGGAAGACTGTACGATGGAAATGTGTAATGAATGATGCATGACGGAGATTATAAATACAAAGATAAATGCTTGAGACTTATGCCGGAAGGCATAAAGCAAGGTTACAATTCTTTCGAATCATAAGCTGACGTTGTGAGCCCTTTCCAAACGATCATTGATACTTTGCCCCAGACCCTCATCGGGCATGCGTTCTGCAATGATGAGGTCCAGCTGCATCCGGTCGAGGGCATGCATGGATTCATAAATCTTCTGTGCAGCTTCTGATAGATTTCTGGATCCGGACAAGACAATGACTGCGGCGACTTCAGGTAATTCTTCTACTCTGCCAAACACCATGCAACCTATTTTCTTCCCCGGATGGTGGGCAATACTTTGATGGACATTGTCGGTCAGCAAAAAGGGAGTGCTGGGTGAATAATGTCGCATCAACATCCCCGGAGCCTCCAGATTTTGATCATCTGCGGACTTATTCTTTACCTTGACCGGGCCGATGCATTTTTCTATCGATTCTACATCAATGGCTCCAAGCCTATATATACAGGGGCTTTGGTCAGATTCCCCTACAATCGTAGATTCCAAACCTTTCCTGCAAGGGCCACCATCTAAAATATAAGGAATCTTTCCTTCCAATTGATGGAATACATGCTCAGCTGTTGTAGGACTTATGTAGGTAAATGGGTTGGCGCTGGGTGCTGCAAGCGGAAATGGAAGGGATTTTAACAACTCAAGAGTCATCGTATGATCGGGAATTCTTACCGCCACGTAGGCTGAACCGGCCGTAAGTTCGTAGGGTATATTTTCATTTTTTCTCAACAGCAAGGTTAAAGGGCCGGGCCAAAATTTGGCAGCCAGCGTATCAGCCCAGGCGGGCCATTCAATCACATAGGATTTTATTTGTTCGATATGCGCCGCATGGAGGATGAGCGGATTGTTGGTAGGACGGTTTTTGGTTTCGAATATCTTCCGGATGGTCTCGGGTTTCAGGGCATTGCCTGCCAGTCCGTAAACTGTTTCGGTGGGAATGGCTACGAGTTCGTCATTCTGCAGGAAATCTCTGGCGATTCCGATGTCTGTTCCTGTGGTGGTGGTAAATGGAGGATTTGTCATTATTTGGAATGTAAAGATAAGACGTGGAAATGAGCTAATGAGAAAATGAGTTAATGAGTTAATGTGGAAATGAGTTCGTAAATTTCAAGCTAGGAAGCTCGAAATAACCAAGTTTGTTTGATGCTTCCCAGCGTCAAACTAATGAAAGCGGGTAATGGGAGAATTAGAGAATGAGTTAATGAGAAAATGAGCTAATGAGTTAATGTGGAAATCACTGTTGTCCGGGAAAAAAATAAAAGGGGGCCTTATTAGAGCCCCCATTTTGTAGTTATTTTTATTGTGCAAATCAAAACTACTACAATGAGCAAAAGTACTTTTTTACCGGACAGCCGATCTTCAATCAGCTAATTTCTTTGATACCAAAGCATATCATAAGCAATGCCTCCCTAAAGTATAACGCAGATCGCTATTGCAAGAAGTTCATGGCCTATGATCATTTGGTTACTATGCTTTACACCAGCTTGGAAAAGTGCACCTCTATCCGAGAAGTTACTACAGGTTTACTGGCTTGTTTTCATAAACTTAACCATTTAGGTTTAAGGAATGTGCCGCGCAGAAGCACTTTGTCAGACGCCAATAGTCGTCGAAGTTCGTTATTCTTCCAAAATGTCTATCATGAACTTTATAATTATTATTATCGGAATTCCCCGGACAGCCTCGAGGAAAAAGATGTTAAAAAGAGATTGTTTTTAGTGGATTCTACAACAATTAGCTTGTTTAATGAGGTGATGAAAGGGATGGGAACGCATGCCTTCAATGGAAGAAAAAAGGGAGGTGCAAAAGCACATATGATAGTCAAGGCCGAGAACATGGTTCCCGAGTTTGTACAAATTACCGAAGCAATTAAAAACGACAAGGATATTTTTCCCTTTTTAAAGCTAGCTCCAGGAGCCATAGTGGTCTTAGATAAAGGTTATAATAGCTATGCACAATTTCATAAATGGGATCAGGAACAGGTCATATGGGTAACTAGAATGGCTGAAACAGCTTATCAAGTACTTGTTGATTCAAGGCCCTTAAGCAGTGATGAAAAATCTCTGGGCGTAATTGCTGATGACGTTGTAAACTTAGGTCGACCAAGCAATAAAAGCACACAAAGTATATGTGCCCGAAGAATTGGGTTTAAAGATTTAACCTCAGGTAAAAAATTTAACTTTATTACCAATGACATGAAATTCAAAGCATCTACTGTGGCAAATATTTACAAACAGAGATGGCAGATTGAACTCCTATTCAAACGACTTAAACAAAATTATCCCCTTCAATACTTTTTAGGAGATAGTGAAAATGCAATAACCATACAAATTTGGTGCGCATTAATTACGGATTTGTTACTTAACATTATTAAAAGAGTTCTAAAAAGGAACTGGTCATATTCCAATCTCAGAGGAATGATAAGACTCCATTTAATGAATTATATAAACCTAATAGATTTTTTAAATAGTCCAGAAGATTCTCTTAATAATTACAAGGAAAAAATGTTAGAATTAGAACCTAATTTGTTCAGTTCTTCTTAACGGGGGGGCTTGCATTTTAAAAATTACACTTTTTCCTTGTGAAACTACCTATAATACAGGACCTACTTTCATTTTTATAACTTTCCCCGGACAACAGTGATGTGGAAATGAGTTAATAACGAATTGGTTGTTTGATGCTTCCTAGCGTCAAACTAATGAAAGCGGCTAATGGGAGAATTAGAGAATGAGTTAATGAGAAAATGAGTTAATGAGTTAATGCGGAAATGAGTTAATAACGAATCGGTTGTTTGATGCTTCCCAGCGTCAAACTAATGAAAGCGGCTAATGGGAGAATTAGAGAATGAGTTAATGAGCTAATGAGTTAATGTGGAAATGAGTTCGTAAATTTCAAGCTAGGAAGCTCGAAATAACCAAGGTTGTTTGAAGCTTCTTGTCGTCAAACTAATGAAGATTAAAAATAGTACTCGCTAAACACTTCGTAGGAAATGGGCTAATGAGTTAATGAGTTAATGGGTTAATTTTTGAGAACTAATAAACCAGTAATAAATTTGAAAATTAAATTTTATTATTATTTTTACCCTTGAACCTTTTTTCAAGGATACTAAATTCAGCATGCAGTTTCCGATATTGGCGTAAAATCAATTAATAACTTACTAACCCTACCAATAAATAAAACATATGAAACTCTCTCTCTCTCTCTCTCTCTCTCTAATAATTATTTTCATATTATACTTTTTATTTGAAAATTATTTTTCATTTATTACGGTGGATGGACCAGCTCATTTATACAATGCAAGAATCCTGGAACAGTTGATTCAGAAGGATGATTTTATTAGCAATTACTATCATCATCTTCATGAAATTGCCCCCAATTTTTTCTCTACTTATTTGCTGTTTTTTTTGAATCAAATATTCACTCCCATTATATCTGAAAAAGTATTGATATTTCTATTGCTTACCCATTTTTTCATTGGGATGGCTTTGATTTTAAAATCAATTTCTTCGAAACCACATTTATTTCTTTTATTATCGACACCATTGGGATTGAATTATTTATTGGGCTTTGGTTTTTATAATTTTCTTTTCGGAATTAATTTTTTATTATTAAGTATATGGTTTTATTTAAATTACCTTAAAGAATTTAAATTTTATTATCTAATTGGAATTTTCTTATGTACTGCGCTTACCTATCTTTGTCATGGGTTGGTTTTTTTGATTGAAATTTGTATTTTGACAACAATATTGAGTTTCAAAATAATTCAAGATGTTTACAATGAGAAACAATTTAGAAAATGGTATATTTTAGAGTACATTAAAGTGGGCTTTATTTTTTTACCTGGGATCTATTTGATTTTAGATTTCATGGAGTTAAGAGAGGAACTTAACAAAAGCTATTTATCAAATTATGAGATAATCGATTTTATAAGCGAGATGAGGCCTTTGATATTATATACCCATTTGGACCGGATGTATGCCAAGGAATACTTTTACATTTTTTATGGATTAATAGCCATTAGTACTTACAGTTGGTTTGAACAATATAGACCGAGCACGAAAAAGGACTATTTCTTTAATTCAATTTGGCTTATCATTTTTGCAACACTGCTTTTATCCTTATTTTTTCTGCCTGATGGTAGTTCTGGCGGGAGTCTTATTATTGTGCGGATCCATTTTCTTGCAATTGTATTTTCTATATTTTGGATTTCCGTCTATGCATTTAACAAGTGGTTTCTTTATGGATGTCTTATTTTATTATTTTTCCCTTTAAGAAATTCTGTTCAAGAAAAGTGGAAAATTCAAAAGGAGCTAAATCTCAGGGTAAATGAATTTCTTGAAGCTGAAAGGAGAATAGATGATAATTCGATCATTTTTACAATGCGTCATAGTAATGAGTGGACTGATGGTCATTTTTCTAATTACTTAGGAATAAATAAGCCGGTTCTCATTCTTGATAATTATGAAGCCAGTACTGGATATTTTCCTGTAAGATTTAAAATTAACCCAATGAATTGTGTTTCTACTCCATTTTTGTTTAACCAGGAGATTAATCAATTTCCTATTAAATTATGTCATGGTGATTCTTCAAAAGTATTGGATTATATCCTATTTTATGGGGAAGCGCCTTTGGATAATGTACAACAAGAATTTCTTGATTCTACAAAAATCTATTATGAAAATATTTATTCGACTGAGCGGTTAAATCTATACAAACTGATTGATAAAAGAAAATAGTATTATTGGAACTTAAGATTTTATAAGAATAAGCATCCATGTATACAAATGGAATCGCTTTGTTAGTGTCTCACTTTGTTTTTTGAAAAGTATAAATTATTTTTTCGGAATATTTATTTATACTCGATGCAGGTGGATTGACATCCCTTGAAATCAATATTTATGATATTTTTAATTAATTCATGAATAGATTAAGTGCTGTGTTCAAAGTAATAAACGCAACCTTCAAATATTTTAATAAATATCAAAAATAAAATTTACACCTCCATTGATCGCTAAAGGTTCTGTCTGAGTTTCATAATCTCTTTGTTTTGTCTCATTAAATATATTGCAAGAACAATTGTCTCCTTGTCCTGTGATTTTGATAAATAAATTATAATTTACACCTTCAACAATTTTATAGCTTATTTCACCAACGTATGTATCATTTACATCATAGCTAAATTTGGAACTAAGTTTTCTCTTATTAACGGAGTCAATTTCAACGTCTTCTACAGTTATATCTGTAATATTGGAAGCTGTTGTAAAAAGTTCTGAAAATCCTTTTACCTTAGCACAAGCTTGTTAAATTTATGTGTCGGATTCTTTTTTTTTTTTTCTTCTTAATAGATGTATTTAATTTGTTCAATTCCAATTCCATGCATGATTCAGGCCAAATTATAAAAATAAACAGGATTAGGAATGAAAAAGAAAACTACCGAAGATTTAGTTCAACTGGTGTTTGAAAAAAAGCCTGTTCAGTAGATGATTGTACATTCTACCTAGTATCAGCTCCTACAACTACTAAAAGTAATTTACATAAACTTATACAAAGTGTTTTTTGGATTTAGGAATGAAAAAGATAGTATCTTCACACTATGGGGCTGTGACTATCTTTAAATAAACTTCACTAAAATGGCTGAAAATTTTTTGATATTCAAAAAATATATAAACATAGGAATTGCAACAGAGATAGGTGAGCAATTAAAAGCTAACCATATTGAATTTATTATAGAAGATAATACTAAATTTAATAAACAATATTTCGATCCAACTTTTATAAACAATTCATTCAACTATGAAATTAGTCTGAAAGTAAGACAACAAGATTTTACTAATGCTCAAAATGTTTTAAATGACTATTATAAAGAACTAGCAAATTTAGTTGACAAAGATTACTATTTATTTGAATTCACTGACCAAGAATTGCTTGAGATTATTTATAAGCCTGACGAATGGGGAGAGTTAGACAATCAATTAGCTCAAAAAATACTTGCTGACAGAGGAAAAGGAATTAAACCTGAAATTATTAACTTGCGAAATGCAAAGAGAGCAAAAAAAATTTCAAAAGGTGAAAATGCAAGTAAGTATCTATTTGACAGATACAATAATTTAGGAATATTTGGTGAATTCCTATCAATTTTTTTTGGTTACGACTTGCTTAGCTCAAAAAAGACAATGCCTGATGGCAAACAAGTCTACACTTACAGAGAAGAAGATAGAAAACATGGAATAAAAATTTTTATAACTGGAATTGTAATGTTGATACTTTGGTTAGTTTATATTCTTTACTCGAAATATAAGGAATTCTGACAAAGAGCGAACACAATGCATTATGCTGTCTATGGAAAAGTCACTCCAATCGAAAGACTAGATGATCAAGAACCCTGATAATAGTTTAACAGAATAGGCATTTGGATATAATGTCATATATTGAACGCATTTATTGGGTTCGAATCTATTTTATTTTTCATGTAGGTAATTAGTTTTCCCATTGGAACTACTTCTCCTTGAATGAATTATTGCCTTTCTATAAATCTAAAATGAACATTCTTATCTATTGTAAATCCTTCAAGCTCAAATTTGGTATGTGAGAACAAATAATTATCAATGCTATTTTATCAAGAAGGTCAAGTGGTGACTTTTGACTTTGAATATAGTAGCCAATGTTTATATTAAATGATTTTCACTGTATTTATCAACAAAGACTGCCGCCTTCATTCCTTTATCTAAAAAACCATGTTTATTTTCAAATATGTTATAATTGTCAAACCAAATGCCTTTTTGTTTATCATATTCTTCCAATATTGTTTCCAGCAATACTAGTGATTTAATTTGGGTTGAAAATTAATCCAATTAAGGAGATAGCACAATACTAGCGCACTTGGTAAATTTAATTTGTCGGTATTTTTCTAGGAAAAAAGATAGGAAATCTAAACCATTGTCAAATATGATGTCCCGTTTATTTTTTAACAACTGAATTTTGATGTGAACTTTTTTACCTTAATGATAGTAGGAATTTCTATCTCAAGGAAGTAAGGGCAAAGGAGTAAGGCTGATTTTCTGTTTGATTTCTGTAAATAACTTATTGATATTTAAAATAGTCTTATTATATTCGCATATATAAGACTAAAAATTAGACTTCAGTTCACTTATAAGAAAGCTTTTTAATTTTTGTTAAAAATGAATAGATTTTAATTGATGGTGAGGAATTTATCTATTTATAACAGTATGAAGGTACCCAGATTAATTATTTGTACTGTTGTTATTTATATAATTTTCTTAAATTTGACTTTGGCCCAATCTAATTTTTATAAGATAACCAATTTTACCACCTATGATGGACTACCCAGCAACGAAGTATTTACCACATTTCAAGATAACGAGGGTTTTATATGGGTGGGAACTAAATTGGGAGTTTCAAAATTTGATGGATATTCATTTCAGAATTATGGATTTAATGACGGTTTAAAAGACTTGACAATATCGCAAATCACGCAAGATGAACTCGGCTGTATTTGGGTGTGTTCTGTGTATGGAAATATTTATAAACTAGTTAATAATAAATTTGAATCCTATATTTTTCAAGAATGCATTGATGACTATAGGGCCCAGTTTGCTTACATTTCTGGATTCGAAATGAATATTCGAGGGGGTGGAAATAATCCTGAATTGATATTGGGAATGTTTAATGTTGGTTTTTTGAAAATTGATGAAAATGGATTTAAGCATTTGTACCAATCCGATCATACACCATCTCAACTTTACTACTGCTCTTCAAAATCAAATATTGTGATTGCCCAAACATTCCTTAAAGGTATTTTATATCGGTGCGATGGTTGTGTAATGAATACTAAAGTTTATAATTTTGATGGACAAAAATTCAATTTCATAACAAATATTCATAATATAAATATTCAATCTACTTATGTTCGTCAATTTGACAGTATAATTATCTTAGGTTTTACGGAACAATTGGTCAGTATAGATAAGAAGTCTAAAGTTGTAAATGTAAATATTAATTATCCCTATGTAACGGGATGTGTCCAACTTGATTCTACTAGTTTTTTGATTACACACTATATTAAAAAGGGCATTTTTAATGTAAAGAGATCTTCAAAATCTTTTGAATTGGTAAAAGAAATTTTTATTGATGATGGAATCCGAGGTATTTTTAAAGATAAGCAGGGTTCCTTTTGGATTTCAAGTTATTTCTCAGGGTTATATCAGCTTGTTCGCAATAATTATTTGAGAAAATTTGATTTTAACCTGGATAAAGTTAAATTTCCTTATAGTAGAAAAATTTGCATTGACACTTTGAATAAATTATTTTATACAAACACTTTCTCCAATGATATTCAAGAGTTTAACCTAGCTAGTTTACAAAGTGTACGGTATAAAAGTAGTGACCCATTTATTAGCAGTATGCGTTTTTCTTCTACCGGAGTAAATGTGGCTTTTAGAAATGGTGCTATTCGAATTTGTGAGGGGATCAAGTATTCAATAAAGCATAAATATTTTGAGAACTTTTATTTAACTGGATTTAGCCCTTTCGTTAGTCTGGATAGTTCATTGGCATTTAATGGAACGGATGCATTTGTTTTGACTAAAGATACCTTATTTCCGATTTTTAAGAATACTTCTCCTTCATCAAAGAACCGTATTTTAGACATTTGTTCGGGTGTAGATAGATCAGTTATTATTGCAAAATTGGATGGTCTATATAAGCTTAAGGATAGTGCTTTTGTAAAATATTTTAACTTGGATACATTAATTAAATCAACTATAAGTGTTTTATTTAGCGAAGGTGAAAGTGGGTTATGGGTTGGCACAAATTCAGAGGGAATATATATTGAGCATAATAAAATAATTTATCATTTGACAAAAGAAGAAGGTTTGTTGTCTAATCAAATTATTAAAATTATTTCTGATTATAGAGGTAATTATTATGTCTTATCAAATAAAGGTATTGACTTAGTTTATTTGAAGAATGCTAAATGGGAAATACGAAATTTAAATTATTTATGTGATTTGTTCAAAGAATCTGTTACAGATATAACAGCCTATGATTCTATACTTTGGATTGCGACATATAAAGATATATATATAGCACAAATTCCTAAGATTGAGAATATTACTTACAAGCCTTTGTTGGTTGAATTCAAATACATTGAAGGTAACTCCTTAATTTCTCCTTACCGTATTAAATCTGATCATAATGATCTTTCCGTTTCCTGGTGTTCTCTTGATCTTGAAAAATTGGGTAACATAAAATATCGATATAAAATAAAGGAGGAGGACAGCTGGATTGAAACAAATGATAGAAAAATTTTACTGATGTCTCTAAAACCTTGGAATTATCAGCTTCAGGTGCAGGCTCAAAATTCAAATGGACAATGGAGTCAATCTTTGGTTATCCCATTTCAGATTTTGCAACCATGGTGGAAATCATTTTATTTTATTTTATTTTGTTTTATCCTATTTCTATTAACTCTTTGGCTGGTTGTAAAGAGTAAGATCAGTGCAATTCATAAAGAAACGAAAGTTCAGAATACTATTTTTAGGTTGACCAATCAAGCATTAATTTCTCAAATTAACCCTCACTTTATCTTTAATTGTGTGAATTCAATTAAATTATTGATCAAAAGACAAGATAATGCTTATGCAGAGAAATACCTTGGATATTTTTCTAAATTGTTGAGAACAACATTGAGTGCAACTAGAAAAGAAAATTGGACAATTGCTGAAGAAATTGACCTATTGGAAAATTATGTTAAACTTGAAAATTTACGATTGAAGAATAAAATATATTTTACTTCTCATGTTGATGAAAAAATTGATATTCATTTATTAATTTTACCATCCATGTTATGTCAAACATTAGTGGAGAATTCTATTAAACACGGAATAACAAATGATGAAACAATTTTAAATATAAAGCTCAACATTGAAAAATTGAATGAGCAATTATTGCAACTAGAAATATCAGATGATGGGATGGGGTTTGGAAAAGTTATAGATAAGGAGGTAAGTATGGGAAAAGAAGGAATTCAGTTGGGATTGGAATTGACCAGACAACGTTTGAAGTTATTTAATGATAATGCTAAGGAGAATTATTTATTTGTGGAATCACCTATTGATGGTTTTTTGGAACAAGGAACAAAAATTAGCTTACTTATAAAGATATTGACATGAAGAAGTGGAAAGCTTACATCATTGATGACGAAATAGATGCCAGAATATTGCTTCATGATATGTTATCAAAAATGATAGAGATTGAAGTTATTGGTGAGGCAGCGAGCTATAAAGAGGCAATAAAATTACTTGAACATGGTCAGCCGGAAGTAATTTTTCTGGATATTAATCTTGGAGATGGCAATGCCTTTGACTTGTTGAGACATATTGGTGATAGAAATTTCGAGGTTATTTTTACTACTGCGTATGATCATTTTGGAATGGCAGCTTTTAAAGCTAATGCGGTAGATTACTTATTAAAACCTTTCAATGAGGAAGAATTGAGTGAGGCATTTGTAAGGCTCAAGAAGACAGATGCCAATTTTTCCAATTTGACAAATTTGAAGTATATGGAGCAGGATTTACAACAAAAAAAGAATCAGTAGAATATCGGTTAACAATTCCGAAGGTACTCATTATCTATTGTTGGATGAGGTAAGTTGCATTTGTTCAGAAGGAGGAAACTATACGTATTTACATTTTGGCTCATCTGAAAAGAAAATTCTGATTTCTAAGAATATTGGAGAGTTTGAATATTTGTCTGATGTTTCAGATTTCTTTAGAATTCATCAAAGTTATTTTGTAAATTTAAAATATGTGCGTCACCTTGGTAAATCAGAAGATGGTGACGTAGTGGTATTGAAAAATGGAGAAACATTGCCCTTGTCAAGACGCAAGAAGGATGAATTTAAAGAACGTATGGCTAAGTTTCATTAAATTATTGATTTGAATTGATTAATTTTTGTAATTGAGTGTAAAGGAAAAGGTGGTCATCTAAAATAAAGATAATCTTTGTTCCATGGATATCTAGAATACTTAGTCCCGCCGTTTCAATATTAAATAGATTGTAGTTATTTACATTTGAAATAGATGTATAGGCTAATTTTAAATTAAGGTTAGTGTGTTCAAACCCGCGTACAGTAAATGTAAGAAATTCAGTGTTTAAATGGATAACACCTGGAATTTTGGAACTGCCATTGTACAAGTAACAATTATAATCTATTTGCACTTTAATATTGATTTGTACTCTTTTTTAAATGCTTGAAAATATTAGTCAGATTCTATGTTTTTAATGAAATAAGAATTTGTAATGTCAATTTGAAATAATAACAAACAATATTCAATTACGTGTTTTGAATTATTTCCTCTATTGTAAATTTGGTTAGAAACGTTTAAAATTCGGTAAAAACGAATATTACAGGAATAGAGTCGCTGTCAATCCATATTGAAGATTTTAGACGGCATTCAAAATTATTCGATTGTTGTATATTTTAACTTTTTGCCATACTATTTGAATTATCCATCACCGAATTATAATTCATACTTATATCTATGATGCCACTACTTTACTTTTACTAAAAATTACAATTATGCGATTATTCATTATTTTATTCTTTGCGACTTGCTGTAATCTAAACGCTCTACTGTTGGGTTGGCAATAGGTGAAAAAAGCGGTACTAGGCAAGAGCCCAGTAAGATACAAATGATAATTTGATTGGATTTTCACCAAAAATTAATAATTTGGACATTGTAATTATAAGTGACTTAATAATTCAATATTAATGTTCAGTTTCAGTTTTTAGTTTATATAGAGGGCTGGAACTGAATCTAAGAGGTAAGTATTTTTTTTATAATTTTAAAAATAACAAATGAAATTTTCGATTGCCTTTATTCTTGTAGTGCTATCTTTTGGCCTAAATGCACAAAATACAAATTTGTCTTTTGGCTGGGCTAGTACTGCTTTAACTAATACAAGTAGCACAATTGTAAATACTTGTGGTCCCGATGTGAAGTTAACATTGAATTCTGAGCTTCAACACAAGCTGTATTCAGGAGCAAATTTTCCAACAACCTCTGTTAGTATTGGGGCAAATGGGAGTATAGCTATGGGGAATTCAAATTTATTAAGCAATTTGAATTTTACTTTCTACACCAGTCACAAATGTAAGGATTAAGATCTTGGATTTGGACAACGATGGTGGTAATACTTCAAGTCTGGATCCAGAAGAATATTTAAGTAGCTTTTCTCTGCCTCCAACTAGTGTTTCTTTAGGATTATCAATAAATGGTACAAATGTAGAACCAACTGGGGAAGGGAGAAGTGGCTGGATTAATTGGACTATGGCTGTTGGAATTTCATCATTATCCTTTACATATAATAGATTTGATAACCGCTATGGAATCCTATTAGATAGTATTGCATTTGATTGCACTTTAGATTGCTGTCCTGTTTTTAGAGCTACAAAAGATAGTGCATCTTGTAGTATAAAATGGGTGAGGCAACAAGACCCATGTACAGATACAATACGGTCCATTTCTATTACTTTAGATAATGGGAATTTTGGTCCTGGAGGAATTACATCAACTTGCACGGGATTAGTATTTAGCCCAATAAGTTATATTGGTAATAATTCTGTGAATATTACTAAAGTATGCTTGATTCCTTTTGGAGGAAACATTACTGCTAATATTACCGCAAAGGATTGTACAAAACCTGTATTAGCGATTTTTAAAATAACCATGGCCAGTGGAAAAGTATGCTCGTCTGAGGAAATTTTAAAATGTGCTTGCCCACCCAATCCGCCATGTTGTGCAAAAGTGCAATCATTATTTACTGTATGTGAGCCTATGCATGATCTACTTCATGGAAAGTTTACGATCACAAATTTAGACCCTAGTTCACCAATTTGCAAAGTAAAAATATCAGCATCCCCATCTACTTCATTTTCAAACTCCGGATTAATGATAGATAACAATACACTAATACCAGGAAGTTTTTGGAACCCTATGATGATTCCTGGTACAGGAACTATATCAGTATTGAATTACATTATGTTTTCCCTTGCTACTGATATTAGTTATACTGGTAATATTACAATAACAGTTATGAAATGTGATTCCACGATGTGTACATTTACTGTTAAGTGGAAAGGAAAATCGGGACCTACCAGCACTATAAGACCTGTTCAGATTCCGTTACAGATTGAAACCGGTTATGGTCTTTCTGCATACCAATTCCAATTAAAAGGAAGTGGTAACAATCCTATTGCAGCCAAATATTGTTCTATTGGAATGGATACTAATGACTGTCCAAAGATATTTGCAATTTCTGGAGCCATGCATTCTTCAGATTCATTTCCAACTTATTTGGAGCCCGTGGAACTTGCTCAGATGGGCAATAACAATGCATTTTTTGGCCTTTGTTGCCCAAGACCTTTAAAGCAAGGTGAATCTTCTGGACTTTTTAATCTGGTTCTTAAGGTCAAGAAAGAGAAGGGAAAGACCACGCCATTAAGGATTACATTATTTGATGATGAAGGTGGAATTATTTATTCTGATACGCTCATTGTAAATAATTTGACTACGGATGTTTCGACAAGCATTATTGAAATTGATGAAAAGGATAATCCTTTTAATGAAAATTTGATTTCTGTATATCCTAATCCTGCTGCAAATGATCTGACTATAGAATATATTCTGGGTAATGCACAAATGATTAAATTGGAATTATTTAACTCGAATGGAATATTGGTAAAAGAACTGGTCAAGGAAAGAAAATCAGCAGGATTGAACCAATTGCTTTTGGATATAACAAATTTAACTGCTGGTGCATACTTTATCAAGATGCATTCTGAAAGTGATGTAAGTAATGTTAAGTTTGAAGTTGTAAAATAGTAAATGTAGCTTGAATATATAAGCATATTATGCTCTGATATTTATTGAAATAACCATTTGTAAACTAGAATATATGAAGCAATTATTTTTTTTAATCCCATTATTATTGATCATCATTTCATGTGATAAAGATGAAGTTTCCAATGATAATCCACCAAGTAATGCAAGTGATTATTGGTTTTGTAAATTAGACGGGAAACAGTATAATTTGTTTATTGTTTCTGGTCTAGAAAAAGTAGAAACATATTTGCACATTGAATCTTCAATAGCTGGACTAGGAATGGGCACTTCATTGTTTAAGTTAAGTAGTGGACTGTATGAAACAGATAATAATCAGTCAGGATTCATAATTACAAAAGGTACAATGGCTATTCCGCAAGGTGGGTTTCCTAGTAGTCTTCAATTTGCAGATTTTATGAATGATCAAAATAACAGTTATTCACCTTCAGGAATCAATGGAATTGAAATTAGTTTTATGGATGACAAAAATGACATTTGGAGTACTACTCTAGGTGTCCAGAACGGATCAACATTTCGATTTACAAAAATTGAACCAATGAAAATTTTAGGTGAAGATTTTATAATTACTGAATCAGAATTTAATTGTGCTTTATATAATTCGAAAGGTAATATGAAGTTGTTGACAAGCGGAAAGGCAAAATTGACTTTTCAGTATCAATGATAAATATTCGAATAATTATTTTTTAAAATAGTTTTAAATTATTTACTTTTGACAAAATTAACTGTTTTTCATAATGGTATACACTTTTAACCAAAATAGTAACAGCGTTATAAAGGTAAACAATTTAATTTATCGATTTTACATAATATTGGTGGTAATTGGTTCATTCAATGAACATGTATTTTGTCAAATAACTAATCAGGTACGATTTCAGAATTCTCATGCAAATAGCGATAAAAGTCAATCAAGTCAATTAGAATCAATGATCTGCAATAGAGTATTAGATTTTGATGGGATAAACGATCAAGTCCTTTGTAATACTCCAAACATAAGATCAACAGCTTTTACGATTGAATTTTGGTTTAAATCTGAAAATAATAGACAAGGTAATTGTGACACCAATAGTTTAACAGCATTTAATTGGATTTTTAGCTTTGCTGGGGATAAATTCGGATTAGGAGACTGTAAAGGAAACCTTAAATTAATATATTCTCCCTATTGTCCAACTGGAAACTCTTACTGTGAAACTGTTCCATCATTTCCTATCAATGATACTAAATGGCATCATTTTGCATTTGGAAAGGATAGTTCCAGTGGCGCTGATATGTGGATTGATGGCAAACATTTTTTCTATTTAGGTAAATCTAACTTTATTCTGCCGGAAGTTTTTAGAATTGGAAATAGTTATACGTCGAACAATGGCAATACATTCCGCGGAAAGATAGATGAATTTAGAATATGGGCATATAAGAAAAGTGCATTTGAAATTCAAAATCAACTTTATTGTCAATTGAAAGGCAATGAAGATAGTTTAATTACCTATTATACTATTGAACAAGGTATTCCAGAAGGAAATAATTCAATAATTGGTACAATAATCGATTATTCTCCTAAATTGAATCATGGCCTATTAAGGAATTTTAACTTAAATGGTAAAACTTCAAATATAGTTTGCAGTGACACTTTACAATTGGATAGCACTTGTCTCAATAAAAATTGTAAAGTAAACTTTGAAGTACAATCCTTAAGTTGCAACCAAGTTAAATTTTTTGCTTTACCAGCCTTCCAACCTAATAATGATAGCTTAACTTATCACTGGGTTGGAACCAATACTAACTTCAATACAAATCAAAAAAATCCTGAATACACTTTTATTGAAGGAACGGGAAAATACGAAATCTGCTTGACCGTCAAAAGCAGAACCTGTGAAGCGGTGTTTTGTCAAATTCTCAATATCCATATACCAGGTCCTCCAAGTTTTTTGAGTTGTCCAGAGAAAACAATACTCTACGGCTGTGAGGCCAAGTATCCTATAAATGTTTTCGCCTTTGATTCCTGTACTAAAATGAACATTCTCCCGATCTGCAAACGAGATGATCTTAAAATGTTGGATGAGGCTTATTCCATAGGAATCACAAACGTAACTTGCACTGCAATTTCTGCATCTGGTGATAGCAATGTTTGTAAAATTCAAATTGAAGTAAAAGACACGATTCCCCCGGTTTGTGATTTGTCTATATATACAATTGTATTAAACAATTCGGGTACTGCTGAACTCCGAGAAGACTTTACTAAAAATTTTGTTCATGATAATTGTTCATCCGTTTCCGTTTCCCCCTTTGGAATTAGTTTTAATTGCACTCATATAGGAGTAACGATTCCTGCTCAATTTGAAATGAAAGATGCTTTTGGAAATAAGAGGAATTGCTCGTTTATTATTAAAGTGGAGGACCGTACGGATCCAAGTTGTATAGGTAGAGATACAGTTATTTCAGCAAGCAATGAAGTCGGTGCCAATTTGAATTTTTCAATTTCCACATTTGATAATTGCACTGTAAATTTTCAATCTTGTACACCTGTAAGCGGGTCTTTATTTCCATGTGGACCTACTATTGTGGCCTGCACGGTGCAAGATGTATCAGGTAATTTAGGTCGATGTAGTTTTAAAGTTGATGTAATTGATTGCAACACATGTTGCAAAGATGAGATACAATTTAATAAATTATTGAATAATGACTTTACATTAGAATCGCGATGGAGCCAAGCTCAAAATTGTGAAATTCAATTATACCCACCGAATTTGAGTGATTGCCAATACATAGGTCAACTCAGATGGGGAGATGGCACCATAACCAATGGAAAATTTCCAGATACACTCGATTTTATCCATGAATATTTAGGTCCTGGAAAATTCAAAGTCTGTATAACGATAAAGGAAGGGATAGACAGTTCTTGTTTTTTAGGTACTATTTGTTCTGATATCCAAATTAATAATGATTGTAAACTAACAGTCGACACGGATAATCCTTTAGGGACAAACATTCTTATTTTTCCAAATCCTGCCCATGAAAAAATTCAAATTCAATCACAAATTTCATTTAATAGGTTGGAAATTTATAATCTGGATGGCCGGAAATTAATGTGTTTGAATGAGTCGCACTTAACAAATCAGACTGTGATTGATATTAGGTCATTAAATTCGGGAGCGTATATTATTAAATTGTGGAATATTATAGGAGACCATATATTAACTAAATTTTTTAAGCTTTAAGTTCAATTACAATGAAGGAATTAAAGTTTACTTTTTTATCCGGTCTACTTTTGTTGACTAGTTCTGGATTTTCCCAAGAACTCATCATTCAACCTCCTATAGTTACTCCATTTGGATGTACAGAATTTTATTCTTTGTTTACCGGAAGTGTTACAAATTTTAGTAAAGGCACTTTTTCTACATTTTTGTTTGGAGAAGTCAATTATACTAATTCTTCAGGTCAATCGATCAGACTTGCAGAAGTCTTATTTAGAGGCATGCCCTCAGTTGATTTTATACCTGGAGTATCAATTATAAATAGTTCTAATTTTAACTCGATATATCCAAATCGCAAAATCACATTTTTTGATAAAAACCTGGAGGAACTTATTTCTAGAACAAAATGTATTCCACCTGGACAATTCGAAGTATGCTTGAGTTTATACACTGAAAAAGGAGTAGTAGTTACAAAGCCTACTGGCGATTTTTTATCTCAAACCTGTTATACAGCAAGCAAGGAGTTACTTAGTACTTTATTTTTAGTGAGTCCATACGATGAATCCGAAATCCAGATAGCATTACCATTATTTACATGGACGCCTATCATTCCTTATTATGAAATTGGTGCCTATCGATTACAAATTGTGGAGTTACTTGATCAACAAAGTGCATGGGATGCTTTTCAGTCCAATCCCATCTTTTTCGAACAGGATCGATTAAAGACAAATATTTTACAATATCCCATTGCATCCAGAAGTTTTGAAAAATGCAAGCAATTTGCATGGAGAGTTAGTTATTCTTTAGATCGTGGATTTGGTGGAACCACTTTTAACAAAGCACCAGCAATATATCAGGAATCTGAAATTTGGACTTTTAAAACTGCTTGTGTTAATAGCGAGGAGAGTGCAAAAAGAATAAATTCTGAGCCCGTAACACCCATCTACTTTAAAACCAGTCTAACAAATGCTGGAAATTACCATGAAATTTCTAATTCAAGCACTTTGAGATTTGTTGTGGATAATCCTTATCGTGAATTGCCAAACCTAAGTTACATTATTGTTGATGAGCGTGGAACTGAAATTAATTTGAATGCTGAATTTTATAACGAAATAATTCCGCACGATTTGCCGGATTTGCCATTAACTGAATTTTATGGTGAGAATAAATTTATTGTGGAGTTGCCATCCAGCATAGAGTTGAACAAACCTTATGTTTTGATCATCAATGGATTAAAAGAAAAACAATTTCTCAGATTTATTCGAATATAAAATGAAGTCTAAATTAATATATTACTCTTGGTTGTTTAGCCTAATTTTAATAATCTCAAGTTGTAAGCAGCGTACTCTATCTGCCGAGGAATATATTCAGTATTGTAACAATCCAGAAAATAAACTGATTGTCCAGGAAGTAACAGATAGTTTTGAATATTTTCTACAATATAGATCCCCGGAGTTTATGGCAATTATGGAAATGGGGAAATCCGTAAATCAATTCAAGCTTACATCCTTAATTAACGAATACCAGGGCTTGGAATATTATACGTTAAAAATTAAGAATAAGAATGCAACGAGCTTAGAAAAAATTGATATGAACTATATGGCTTTTGAGTTTCAACAATCCATCAGAATGGTATCATTGGACTCAATCGAGCCGGCAATGTTTCAATTTGAAAACTCACAAGGGATTAACCCTTACTATACTTTTTCGATTGCCTTTGATATTGTTACCGACAGCCTGCATGAACGCTCAATACGTGTAGACCATTTTAAAAATGATAAGCCGGTATTGTTTACTATTCCAATTCAAACCATTCGCAATTTGCCAAAACTAAAAGTCTAATGAAGTTAAATCAAGCGAAAAGAAAAAAATGGGCATGGATCTTATTATTCCTTATATGTTTCAACATAATACCTACAAGTACATTTGCACTTACAGGTGGCCCCAGTCAACCTGAAGTAGAAACTTTTCAACCTATAGAAGTTACGGATATGGTTGACCCGGCAACAGGCGATTTTTCATATAATATTCCTTTGATGGAAGTTGGTGGATATCCCATCAATTTGATTTATAATGCAGGTATCACTATGGATCAGGAAGCCAGTAACGTTGGTCTGGGCTGGAATATTAATCCTGGAGTTATTACTAGATCGGTAAGGGGAATACCGGATGATTTTAATGGAGATAAAATCGAAAAAGAAAGTGACCTTAAAGACGATTATACATTTGGAATTTCAGGATCAAAGCCAGATATAGAGCTATTTGGCATTAATTTAAAATCAAAATTTATTAAAAATTTTTCAGCGGGATTAAACTATAATAATTACAATGGAATTGGATTTGAGTTTAATGTAATTTCTGCCTTTGGTTTAATGAGCAAAGTCGGATTGGCTCTAAATGCTGAACTAGGTTTATCAGCGAGTACTACAAACGGATTAGGTCTTTCTCCTTCACTTTCATTTGATTATAAAAAAACATTTAAAGATAGAAGGGAAATATCAACGCAAGGACAAGTTGGAACATCCATAAATACTAGGAATGGACTTCGAGATCTAAGCTGGTCAGTTCATTCCCCATTGAAGTCATCTATAAAATCATTAAAGTATGTTAAAAACCCAAAAATAAGCCTTGGTTCAGAAATTAGTTTTAGCACGCAATCGTATTCTCCACAAATCAATTCGAACATGTTAAATTTAGGATTTACATTTAGTGTAAAGCTTGGAGAAGAATTTCAAGGATCTTTTATATCAAACGGTCAGCTGTCAGGATATGTATCACGGCAAGGGATGTTAGATAAAAAACAAAGTGTGTCTTCTTTTGGATATTTATATTCAGAATTAGGGAAAAGTTTTGATGGTATTCAAGATTTTAATCGTCATATGGATGGGGTTTTTTCAGTCGACAAACCATGCTTGCCATTGACAATATTGACTAATGACATTTATTCAATTTCTGGACAAGGTATAAGCGGAAGTTATCAGTTTCAAAGAGGAGATATTGGAATTGTCAATGATAAAAAAGGTCAAAGTTTTTCTAGCAACACAAGCTTAGGTTTTGAAGCAGGTGCGGGCGTAGTTTTTCGATTAGGTGGTGATATACATTCGATATATTCTCAATCATATTCAGGCAAATGGGATTTTAATAACAGTGATGATCTGAAACCGGATATCTTTAATAATATGGATTTTCAAACCAATTCTTTGAATAATCCAAATTTTGAAAACGTAGCTTTGAAAGCAGCAGGGGAATTAAGTCCTTTTGATAATATTGAGGAAAATTTGTTATCTCAGATTGGTGGAAAGGAAGCTGTTAAAATTGTTTTAGATGGATCTGAATCAACTGTAAGGGCTACTAGTAATTTAAAAGCTAATTTTGGTAATAATACATCAGTTGCTTCGCCATTAAAACGCGATAAAAGAACTAAAAGAAATCAAAATTTATCATTTTTACTTGTTCCTGAGGCAATGCATGCTGGCTTGGATAAAAGCATTAAGTCATATCCCGTAAAAGCCTCACCGGCAGATCCTATTTTGAATATTACTATCATTTCCAGGGCAGAAAGAGGAAAACCTTTTCATATTTCCGAATTTACTGCACTTAGACCTGATGGATTGCGATATGTTTATGGAATCCCAGCCTATAATGTTAAACAAGTTGAGACTAGTTTTGCGGTAGATAACGAAAGTTATTCGGCAGATTGTGGATCTGGATTAATTAAGTATGACACTGAAGATGGAAGACCGAAACACAAATTTGGATCCGATCACTATTTGTCTCGTGATGAAACGCCTCCTTATGCTTATTGCTATTTATTGACAGCAATTTTGTCAGAAGATTATGTGGATCTCACAAGTGACGGGCCTTCATCAGATGATCTAGGGACTTATACTAAAATTAATTATTCACGATTATATGCAGATTATAAGTGGAGAGTACCTTATACAGATGCTAATTTTAGTGAAGGCCTTTTAGCTAATAAAGAAGATGATAAAGGAAATTATCTATATGGTGAAAAAGATATATGGATAATTCAATCAATAGAAAGTAAGACCCAAAAAGCTGAATTTTATTATTCAGATAGGAGGGATGGTCATGGTGTACGAAATGAATCTGGAGGTCAAGATGCAGTAAGACATTTAAAAAAGTTAGATAGGATTACTTTATATTCACTTCCGGACTTGATGAGTAATAGTCCGAACAGTAGAACGCCCATTAAATCAGTTTATTTTAACTACATTTATTCATTGTGCCCTAATGTTAGTACTAATGACGGAATTGCGGAAAGTAATAATTCTAATATGAACAAGGGTAAGCTCACTTTAATTAGTTTACACTTTACTTATGGATTATCTGAAAAAGGAAAATTTTCCCCATATAAGTTTGAGTATAACGGCATAAATCCTACATATTCATTAAAATCATATAATCGCTGGGGTACCTACCAGCCGATGAACCACAATACAAATTCTGATCATATAGATGATTGCGTTGACGTTCACAAAAGAATTACTACTATGATACCATACATTCCGCAGCTAAAGAAGGACAATATTAATACCGAAGAAGAAAATGCAGACAAAAACTCTTCGGCTTGGAGTCTTACCGATATTCAGTTACCATCTGGAAGTAAAATTTCAATTTCTTATGAAGCTGACGATTATGCATATATTCAAAATAAGGAAGCAATGCAAATGATAGAAATTACGGGGACATCAAAACATAGCAATGGATTAATGAGTTCCGGTATTGAATTAGATTTATTTGACGGATTAGAACCTTATAGGTACATTTATTTTGATTTGTACCATGAATTTACAGGTTCTTGTTCAGCTTCACAAATTAGAGATTCAATTCAGAGTTATTACATTCGGGATTTAAGCTTAGGTAAAGATATGCTTTTTAAAGTATTTGCATCATTAGATTTCACATCTAGATATGATTTTGTCCAAGGGTATACTAAAATAGATGATTGGGGTGCAATCAAGGATGGATCATTAAATTATAATAAAGGTTTTATTCGCTTAGCATTAAAATGTACTAAAGATAAGGAATGGCCCGATGTGTCAGGAAACTGTAACGGTATTTTTAACCTTCCAGCGAATCCAATTTCAAAGGCTATTTGGCAATGTGCTAGATTAAATTATCCAAAATTAGTAAGTGGTAATTTAGGGAATCAGTCAATAGGGCCATTAGAAATTACTGACAATGAAGATGATGTTTATAATATTGCTGAGGCACTCCTAGCTGCATTTGATGGTTTTGCAGATCTTATTTTGGGCGGGACAAATAATAAATTATTGATTGAAGGGTATGGAAAAAAAATCATGAAAGGTAAGTCATGGCTTAGGTTGTATAATCCAAATTGGAAAAAATTAGCCGGCACACATAGGGTTTCTAAAGTAGTAATATCTGACGAATGGGATGATATGACAAACGGCAGTGCATCTGCCAGTATGTATGGTCAAGAATATGATTATACAACTAATTATTCTTTAGATAAAGATACCATTCAAATAAGTTCAGGAGTGGCGGCGTATGAACCCATTATAGGAGGGGAGGAAAATACATTAAAACAAGCAGTCCAATGGAAGGAGGAATATTTGCTTGCACCCGATAATTCACACTATCTTGAAAAACCAATAGGAGAACCATTTTATCCTGCACCGACAATAATTTACAGCGAAGTAAAAGTTAGGAACTTGCAGTATCTAAATGTAAATAAGAAAGCAAGTGGTTGGACTAAATTTGAATTTTATACCGCCAAGGATTTTCCAGTTATTGAAAAAATTACAACGCTTTCGCAAATCCCCAAAAAAACAAATCCAATACTGGAAATTCTAAAGGTATATAACAAAAATTATGTAACTGCTTCACAAGGATATTCAATTATTGTAAATGATATGCATGGCAAAGAAAAATCAAAGAGTATTTTTAATCAAAACGGAACTTTAATAAGTAGTATTAAATATTTTTACAAAATAAATAGCATTGGCGAGCTAAGCAATGAAGTGCAATTACTTTATCCAAGCGGTAATCTTAAAACAGGAACAATGGGTTTCCAATATTCAATGATCGGGGATCAAAGAGAATCAAAAACGAAAATTCATAGCGCAGGTTGTAATATAAATAATGACAATATAACTATTCCACCTTTGCTTCCCATTGCTCCTTTTCTAACAGTTTTTCCTTTTTATAGTATGGAAGATACAAAATTTCGTTCCATTGTTTTGACTAAGCACATTCAACAAACTGGAATTCTCGATTATACTATTTCTTATGATTTAGGCTCCACAGTTGAAACTAGAAATCTAGTCTGGGATGGCATCACCGGTGAAGTATTGGCAACTCAAACTTTCAACGAATTTGAAGATCCTATCTACAATTTTAGTTATCCTGCACATTGGGCATATAAAGGGATGGGACCAGCATATAAAAATATCAACGCAGTTTTTAAAGCAAGTACTATTAATTCTAATAATGAAATTACTATTTCGTCAAATGATTTCTTCCAGGAAGGAGATGAAGTATTGTTAAATGGTGATACGAAAGCTTGGGTAAAAACAAAAGTATCCAATGACAAAATTATTTTAATTAATTTTAATGGAGCCCCAATTACGGATCAACCAACAAGTATAAAGATCATCCGTTCAGGCCATCGCAACAAAGCATCTACTTCCATCGGCGCCATTGTTTCTTTAGAAAATCCAGTTGGAACTAGTTTGGTTGTAAATGGAAATAAGAAAATTATAAATGCAAGTGCAATTGAATTTGATGATAAAAGAAATATGCATTGTTGCATGCCTATTGAAACTGTTCAATGTAGTTGTACCATTTCAGATTATAAGGAACATAAGTATCCCAGTACCATTCCTGAATCAATACTGAATGATTTCTTCAATAACTTAAACTTTAATAATATAAGTGCAAATTATGCTCCTATGCCTGTGGATGTACAAGGGGCATTTCAAAGTTGGATGGCATTTAACAGATCAAAGCTAGATTGCATGGATACTAGTTATTGTGCCATTTGGGACTGGAGAAATTCTGAGTATCGTTCTATCAATGAAACGGATTCAGACGGAAATTTGTATCACACCTTGTATGTTAGGAAAAGTGGCAGTCTATGTGAATGTAAAATTCAAATTTCTGTTTCTTCATTTAATGTTTATAAGATTAAAGTAAATCAATGGGGGGCTGATAAATCTTGTTCAAATTGCCGTGCAAAAGTGATTGCAGCAAATTACTATCTGGATGGCACTATAATCAATGAATATAATGAGATAAAATCCACATGTTTCAAATTTTTTAAAGATTGTAAAGATTGTTGTGATCCTGATTTGGATAATCCTCCGCCCGGTGTTTATGCATTTGGTAATGTTTTCAATCCATATACCACTAATCACTTAGGCACCTTCACTCCAAAAAGATCTTATACATTCTTAGCCTTACGAAAATCTACAACATTAAATACCATCAGTCCAGATTTAAAAAATGATGGTTATTTTACCAATACTGCAGGCAATCCTTACTTTAGTTCCTTTTGGCAGAAAACAATGGGAACTAACCTATGGGTTCCGAACAAAAATAACTGGACCTGGACAGCAGAAGTAACCAAGATTCATCCCAATGGCAATGAATTAGAAAGCAAGGATCCATTGGACAGATACTCCTGCGAGATGTTAGGATATAATGATCAAATGGTTATCGCTGTCGCTGGAAATTCAAGATACGGACAATCAGCATTTGAAGGATTTGAAGATTATCATTACACCCTTGGGCAAAGCAGCGCTGCCAATCAATGTCCTGTTCCTAGATATTTTTCATTTCTAGACATACGGTCTAAAATTACGAAGACTGCATCTAAGGCTCATAGTGGAAAATATTTTCTGTCTCTTTCTCCGGCTGACATGGCACAATCTTCATTTGATTTATATGTTTGTACAAATTCACAAACTAGTGGTAATGGGAGCTCAGAAGAAGATCATACCCAAAATGGTTTTATACAAATGCCTGATACTGCAATTTCAAGAAAACCTTGTGACTGTCTGAATCAATTCAATCCCATCCCTGGGAAATATATTTTTAGTGCTTGGGTCAATGAATCTCGAGACCCTTTGATTCATCAATTTGATAAATCAAAAGCTATGATTCGACTTGGCGGAACAAATTATGAATTCAAGGCAAAAGGACCTATTATAGAAGGTTGGCAAAAAATATATGGAGAGTTTGTCATTCCTCCCGGACAAAATAAGATAAAGATTTTCCTAATTGCTTCACCAGATAACTGGACTTACTTTGATGACATTCGTATCCATCCCTTCGATGCCAGCTTTAAGTCTTTTGTCTATGATGATATCACGTTGCGTTTTACGTATGAACTGGATGAGAACAATTATTTTACGAAATACGAATATGATGATTCAGGTAAATTGGAACGAGTGAAAAAAGAAACTGAAAAAGGCGTAATGACGATTCAGGAAACTCGATTTAGTAATAAAAAGATACATTAATTGAATTTAAGTTTAGTTATATAGTAGATTTTAAAATTAAATTATGGAACAATCATTTTCAATCTTTTTAATTATTAAATTTATTTAAGCTATGAAATTTGTTTTTAATATTTTCAGTTATAATGTCAACTATTGTGTTTGGGTGATTCTAATTCTGAATTCTGGATTAATTTATGGCCAAATAAATAAATTGTCAGATTTAGTACAAGGGGAAAGAATTTTTAGTAGCGTGCTATACAATTCTAAGGAAGAAGTTGTAGGCTATGTTTATGTGTATTCACATGAAAATCCTGATCCAATAACAAGAGAACTTGAATATGTCATGTTAGATCAAAACTTGAATCTAGCATTCAGAAAAGTGATAAACTACCCTAAATTAAAATATTATACTCCTTCAATAAGACGTATATTTTTAGTAGGAGATTCCCTTTTTGTGCAACAAGAATATTGTACTCAATTTTGTTTTACCAGCATACAATATCTGGCCTTAAAAGGATCTGCCGAAAATCCTGAATATGTTCAAACAAAAAATGGATTAGAGGTCTTGAAATATAACAAAAAGTATAGTAATGATTATTTTAACAGTTACAAAAACTTTAATTATACATTTTTTACTAATGAGAATGCCAACTATTTGGTTGATGGATTTATTAGAAATAAATTTAATACCAGCTATGAACCACTTAGAATACATAAGACAGATAATTCATTATTATGGAAGCATGATTTTAATAAAAGTGACATAAAAGGAACAATAGTTGGATGCGAAGTTCAATTAGCTACTTCTAGATTTATTTATGTTTTGACGCTAACTAGGAAAGTATCAAATAGTAGACCTAGGAAATTATTAAATAGAAATATTTTATGTTTTGATGCGTTGACAGGAGATATTAGATATAATTATCCTTTAGTAGATATTGAGTCACAATACCTCCGTACAATGAAACTCTTCGAAAAGGATGGAAAATTGCTGATATTAGGCAATTACAGTGAAGAGCCATTGGCTTCTTCAGAGTCTGAAATAAAAGATCTTGGTTATTATTCAATTGCTGTTGATGAGTCTGGTAAAGAATTGAGAAAAACATTTAATAATTGGGCTAGTCTATGTCAAAATCAGCATTTTAATAAGTTTGGTGTGGATAAAGCAAAATATCAAATTGGAGAGCAGGATATTTTTTTACTTAAAGATGGGTCAACTTTAATTTTTACTAAGAAAGTTAAACCAGAAAGAAGTGGATTAATGCTGCCAATTCCTTTTTTATCAGAAGTGTTGGAAGCATCAACGAATAGAACTGCACGAAGTAAAGATTATATTCTTTTTCATTTGGATTCACAATTTACACTTATAAAAGAATTTACTATCAATAAGGAGGTAACAAAAGGTGAATCTATTGATTTAATGTATACTCAGTATTTGCATGATAAAGATGGAATTGTTTTATTTTATAAACGACAAGATGATAATAAAGTTAAAGACGAAGTCAATATTTCAAATTGGAAGCTTTGTATTGGAAAATTTATTAATGGTAGCTTTGAAGAAGAAAAAGTCCCATTATCATCTAAAGAAAGCCATAGACTATTTGCAATACCTGCTAAATTCGGTTATATGCTTTTGACCGAAGTAGATATAAATGATAATTTGTTGGAAGTTAGATTGGAAAAATTGAATTAGATAAAGTTAACTTATGTGGAGCATTAGAAAAACATTGATTTTTATTATTAGTTTACAATATATAGGAGTTTTTTCAGCATATACACAAATATATATACCTCTGGAAACTTCTGACTCTTTACAAAAAAAGGAAGCCATAGAAATATTTCAACATTCTGTTAGTAATTTTTTACGCTCATTAAAAAGTGAGGTTAAGAGAAATACCTGGAGCAAAATAAATCAAAATTCTGTTGCATTCTCAAGGGATTACCAAAATCAAATTGAAGCCAATCAGTTTATTTATGATAAAAGAATAATCGGATTAGTACAGAATATATTGACCGAGATTTGTTTACCAAATAATTTGAATTTTCGTGAATTTCAAATTATGGTTTCGAAGAACCACAGTCTTAACGCCTTTTGCTTACCTTATGGTACTATTGTATTACATTTGGGTGTATTTCATTGGTTGCAAAATGAAGATCAAGTAGCGAGTGTGTTGTGTCATGAAGTCGCTCATTATTTATTGAAGCATTCGATAGTGTCTCAAATTAGAACAGTTGAGGACAATAAAATACAGAAACAAACACGAAAGGTATTAAATTCTGGATATGGTAAAACGGAAAAGGCTTTAACCCTATATCGATCTTTTTTGTACGAAAATAGTGAACTAAGCAGAAGGAATGAATTGCAAGCTGATTCTTTAGGATATATATTGTATAAAAATACAAATTATAATTCTCATGATTATAAAATTGCTATGTCTAGAATGGAATTATATGATACTGTAAAAATAGATTCCTTGAAGATTTCTACCCTCTCTCAATTATTTGGTATTGAAGGAGTTGAAATTAACCCATATTTATTCTCAAATGTGGAATATTCGAAAATTGATTTTTATGTAGAGGATAAGTTAATCAATAAGGATTCACTATTGTCTCATCCGCAAGTAAAAATTAGAATTAATTATTTGGAGTCCTTATTTCCTGAATTAAAGCAAAACAGTTCTAATCTTGTTAGTGAATTATATAAGGAGATTTCATACAAAGCATTTATGGAACAAGCCCCAAATCTATTCAATAGTAAATACTACGGAGATTGCTTGTATTTATGTATGCTTCATATTCAAAATGAATTTCAGTCAGAGTACCATAAAGTATGGATGAGTAAATGTTTAAAAGAAATATATCTGGCTAGAAAATCTTACACTTTAAGTAAGTATATTGATGGTTTAGATCCCAAAGTACAGAACATAGCCTATTATAGGTTCCTTAAAATTCTATGGGAACTTAATATTGATGAGTTAAAACTTTTAGTAGATTATTATTCTTGATTATTATATTTTATTGTACGAAGCTAAAATTGGAAAAGTAAATAATTGTAAATAATATTAAATGTCTAAAAGGAAATTAGTTAATTGTTTCGGAGTATGAAAGGCAAGTTTTGTAATTTGATATCTGATATTTGAAAGTTGTATTTATGAAGTATATATTAATTGTTGGAAATATTATCGCTTTGTGTGGAAATTCATTTTCTCAAAGGTCAGAATTCCTTCATGATTGGTCAGCAATAATGGAACTATTTACATGTACAAATAACAAGCAGATTGAAGCGGAATACTATATGTATGATACCCATGAAAGCAATCAAGTCTATAGCACTAGTCACTCTATTGTTAAATCTATAAATGATAAGTTATACCAAAATATTGAAAATATAATAACCCTAGTGGATCCTGAATATATGGTATTGGTGGATCTCAATGAATCAACAATACTTCTTGATAGAAGCCCACGAAATTATTTTAATTTAATAGGCCAAATCAACTTCGATACAAGTTTATATTCTATCACTAAAATTGAAGTCCTACATTCTAGTTTTCCTATAAAAAAATATAGAATTTCTTTGAGTAACATGGAGTATGATAAAATCGAATTTACTTTTAATAAACAAACATATCATTTAATTGATATGTCGCTTTTTTATTCTAGTGAAATTGCTTTGAATGAAGAAAAACCAGATGAATTGTCTAAACCAAAATTAGTTATTAAATACAAACCCATAATTAAGGTTCAAGAACCGTTTTACACCATTTTGTCTAATCCTTATTTTAGCTTTGATGGTAAACGGATTCAAGCAAAAAATTCCTATAAGAAATATCATTGTATTGACAATAGAATACAACTAAAATAGAAATGCCATTGAACAAAATTAGAATTAACAAAATGATGTTATAGAAAATTAGCCATGACAAAACTTCCATTAATTCTATCTTTTCTTTTATTTGCAATTCGGCTTAACGCAGCTATTGAAACAACCGTGTCTTATTTGCAAGGCGTTGATTTTCTACATTATGCTATATATGGAAGTGCAGGTAGTGTAACCAACACGTCAATTTTGGAAATACCTAGTTTTAATCCCTTAGGCAATTCGGATTGGGAAAATGGTTATAAAATCCGATGGGTGAAAAGTCGTGTCGAATTATATATTGATCCGGCTGTAATGCCTTTAACATATGCTTATAAATTAACCATTCCTATTAAAATCAGTTTTCTGGATATCAATCATACCTTGAATGAAGAGAATCATAAACTAATCATTGAATACAATCCAGATGAAGGAAGTGCTCATCGTCAATTGGATCTATATCTTCAAGAAGGGGCCTACAGATTCCAGGTTGAAGTGTTAACACAAAGTTCGGATTTGTTTATTGAAAAAATGACTGTAACTTCTAATCAAAACCCACCAAATCTTACACAAATACAAAAAAAGGAGATAGCCAATTCTGTAAAGCTTAAACTTGTTCAGGAGTACGACAAAATCATCAATTTCGATTATAATGATTCCTTGAAGTGGAGTCAAATGAATTTCTCATTCAATAGTGCCAATAATCAACTTAATGTATGTTGGGATGTGATACAAGGCACTGAATATTATGATTTAGAATGGTCATTTGTAGAGAAATATAATATACCTTATGTTTATTCCAATTTGGGAATCACAAGTAGCACTTTTTCCTTTTCAGCCAATGCATCACGCGTTAGTATAGCTGAAAATTGTTACAAAATGCCTATCGTTTATGAAAGTGGTGCATTGGTGTTTAGAGTCAGGGCACATGGTTATGTTCTTCCAGATATTGACAATCCTGTAACAGGAAGATGGTCCTGTGGATCTATGTCGGGTACTTGTAATAGTTATGAGGGTATAAATCCTTCTTTGGCGAATTGGCTGCATGCTTATTGGGTGAATGATCCACACGAGAACGACAATAAAAACTGGCAAGTGATTACTTCTTTTGCCGAAGAAGGCAAACGAAAAGATGTAGTCAATTATATGGATGGAACTATGCGCACTCGTCAGACTGTCACTGTGAATAATTCAGATAACAATGTATTGGTTGCCGAAACTATGTATGACCATCAAGGAAGACCAGCAGTCCAAGTCCTACCTGCTTCGGTATTACACGATCCCGCATTAAAGTTTAGAGCAAATTTCAATCGAAATATGGCAGGTCAGCCTTATTCAAAACTTGATTTTGACCTGGATGGCCCAGCATGCAATGGTCAAATTGCACCAATGAATTCTGCCAGTGGAGCGGCTTATTATTATTCTCCACAATTTTATAATCAACTTACCCCTGCTGAAAAAGAAACACATCTTGCCTACATCCCAAAGAGTGATAGTTTTCCAATGATTCAAACGGAATACACTCCCGATAATACCGGTCGCATTCAAAGACAAGGTGGAGCTGGTCCAACCTTTCAGTTAGAGTCCGGACACGAGACAAAGTACTTTTACGCAACCCCTGCTCAGGAAGAACTCGATTATTTATTTGGTACCAATGTCGGAATCGCCAGCCATTATAAAAAGAATATGGTCATTGATCCGAACACCCAAGTAAGCATCAGTTATCTTGATGCAAAGGGCAACACCATTGCAACGGCATTGGCAGCTAAAGCTCCGGATAATCTGGAGCAGCTTCCAAGTTATAAACCATTTCCGATGACAATTGATCTTTTGGCCTACAATAGGGTGGACAGCAGCAATTATAGCCTAGATGCCACCTTTACGCTTGCGGTAGATAGTAAGGGAGATCATACGTTTTATTATGGTGTCACTGCAGAACAATTTCGTGTGGATAATTGTATGCCGGCTAATGTCTGTTACGATTGTGTATATGACCTGGAATTGTTAGTTGTAAGCAACGAATGTCCGGATACCTTCTACCACCTCATCAAGACCATAGGTTCCTTTATAGATACATCCATTGCACTAGACATTAACAATCAGGATTCATTGGTATTTGATATCAATACAACTTGTAATGCTCCCTTGCATTTCAACACCAATCTACTACCGATAAACAATGAATTTGTAATTCGAGACTTACCTGTAGGTACATACTCCATCATCAAGAAGCTCAAAGTAAATCAATCTGCTGCGTTGGCTTACCTTGATCACTACATCAACGATCCCAATAATATTTGCACCAACATTTTGGAAGATATCTTGCAAGAACAGTTGGACAATGTCAATGAAGACGATTGCCATATAGATTGTGAAGATGTCGTCGGTAGCACGGATGAAAGCGATATTGAATTGGCAAAGGAAGTGTGCGACACTTTATTCACTAATCCTTGTGACATTGCGTATGAAGTTATGAAATCCCATTTGATGCCGGGAGGACAATATGCGCAATTTGAACCCAGTACTTATAGTGCAAATGCATATCCACTATCTATTTTCAATCTAAACAACAAGCTAAAGGTTCCATCAATAAATTATCAAAATATATGGGGATCTGGTGAGACTGTAATCATTGATGGCGATACCAGACTAATGAATTCGTTAACAGTTCAGGAATTTATCCAAAACTTTGATGAAGAATGGCTGAATACTTTGGTTCCCATACACCCTGAGTATTGTATGTATGAAAGATGCAGTGATAGTTTAGCAGCTTCAGAGACCTATACCAATTATTTACACCTAACTTCAAGTCTTCAGGAAGCGAACTCACCAACCGGTGTTACACCTGTTTTTATTAATGCATTAAATGATCATGAGATCATGCTCAAAGATCCTTACTTTTTCCAACAAGGAGCTACAGCAGTTACTGATAATCCAGGTCCGGGACAACACCATATTGCTCAAATGTTGAATTGTATGGATCATTTTCCGATTGGAAATGCAGGAGATCCGTCTATAACAGATCTGGCTCTGGCAAATTCGTTCTGCACCGGACCGGGGATATTTGATCCCTTATGTATTTCTTCTGTCACTTGGGCAAATTTACTTTCCAATGTTGTTGAAGCCAACACATTCTGGAGTACTTATAAGTCATTATATATTTCTTGTAAGGAGCGCGTAGAGTACCAGGCAAGAACAAGTTATGCTATGGATCCCAAAAACTGTTACAATGAATGCATTGGTCAGGAAAACTTTAATCCCTTCATCAATAAATTTTGGGTTGATGAATATGAATTTCTTGAAGAAAAAGAACCATGTTCATCAAGCAGATATTATTTATTTAAAGATAAGGTTAAAGCCTTTCCATCACCATATGATATTCTACCGAACATGAATGTTGATTTTTGGGCATATCCTCCGACTGCAATGATGAATAATGTACTTCCAACATTACCAAAAAATACATGTGATAGTTGTAATTGCGAAGATGAATTCTCAAGACTTATTGAGTATGCTTTGGTATCTTTTTTAAAGCCTAAACTATTGGACATAGACGCTGACTATCAAAAAGTTTCAAATTACTTCAAATATTTGGACATTATAAAAGGTATAGACTTATCAACATATATAAATCCTCAAGATATCCCAGGATTCAGTCTATTACCTGGTGTTAGTTTAATTAATAACTTTATTGATTTAAACAATTATTTCAATAATTTTGAAACTCTTAAAAATCAGGTTCTAAATCAATCAATTCCATATGAAGATTTAGAAATTATGTTTCCAAAGATTAAATTATTGCACTATCCCTTTTCTGATTTACAATTCAGTATGAATACTGACGCAGTTTTAACTATAAATTTTGAAAATTCATCATTACCATCCGAAAATACTTCTGAAGCTAATTGGTGTCATATTTTAACTAGGCTATCACTTTATGATATTATAAACATTAATAAAATTAATACTACTGGTTGCCCATACAATGATAACATATTTAATCGCATTAATATTACATTTAACATCCAGGATATTTTTGGAAATGAATATACGCGTAATGGAAATTCAATTAGATGTGGCTTTAATTGCAAAAATAGTATTGCCGTACAATGTGAAAAATTATGTCCTCTTGATAATTTAATAAATATAATAAATATTCTACATAATAATATAATTTCTACAAATCCAAGTACAGACCCTTCATCTCAGCACACAATTCTTGTTAATGTTAATCTATTAGGAAAGTGTATTATTGATAGTTTAAATATTGTGAAAGATGCTTTAACTGAAATACCTATTACTGTTTATATTGATCCAATTATTGTTAAAATTAAACTTAATACTCATTGTGAATTAATATTGTATTTAGGAAATAATAATTCACATTTTTCAAATAATAAAATTATTAGATTTTTTAATATAATTCCTGATTATGGCCAGATGAACTCAAACGGTTATACAGACAAATTTCTATTTAATGTGGAATTCCAAGATGGAGGCATAGTAACCTGTGCGGGTTCAACCAATGGATGCTTCTCAATCGGCCGCTGTTGTAAAGAAGAACTTCCTCAAACGCAAAGAACTTCGCAACCGAAATCCAAAAAGTCTAAAAAATTGGAGGCTAAAAAAATCGTGATCGATAAATCCCGTAAAAAGAAATTCCCCCCACCCATACAGACTGATCCTTGGCCCGGTCCTGCTGATCCTCAACTACCACAAAAACCTTATGATCCATTGTGTAGTGATTGCATACCCATCGATTTAGTTGGAGGTGTTTTTGATACGGTCGATTTTGGGGATTGTCATGGTATATGGTGTGATACTTCCAAATGGATCACGATGACTCTGGATAGTATGCCCGATCCATGTATTGAAAATTTATACGATGTAGCCGAAGCTAATGCTTATATCTTGTATGAAGAAATTATTGATTCTATTGAATCTGCTTTCCTGCATGCATATAATATGAAATGCCTCCAAGCGGTTGAAACATTTAATGATAAAGCAGGATTTGCACAACACCACTTCACTTTATACTATTACGATCAAAGCAATAACCTGGTTCAAACTGTGCCACCTAATGGCGTTATCGGCCTGAATCAAAACGAAATGGCAAGTATGGCTACTTACAGAACCAAGTATCGTACACTTGTAACACCAAATCCTGTTCCAACAGTTACGAGCATAGAACACAATTGGACTTCCAATTACACCTACAATTCCCTCAATCAACTCACCACACAAAAAATACCTGATCAAGGATATATGGGAACCTCTCCCACAGTTTTCGTTAAAGAACCAACGCTATTCTGGTACGATTACCTCGGAAGACTTGTATGTTCTCAGAATCCTGAACAAAAGAAGAAACTTGAATTCAGTTATACCCTATACGATTGGCTCGGAAGAATCAAAGAAGTAGGTGGATTAAAATTTACTGCAGCAAGTTCACAACCACCTCCATCTCCGGTGGATACTACACCATGGAAATTATTTGTAAACAATGGTAATAAATTCGAGATCACTACCACTACATACGATCATGACTTTTATACCGGCACGCTGCCACCTGGATTTCCATTAAGCTCAGTGGACAATCTCCGAGGTCGTGTGGGCGCAGCTGCCATTTATGATATAGAGACTAATTATAATAATCTAAAGCCGGATTATATCACACACTATAGTTACGACATCCACGGCAATGTAAAATCCCTCGTTCAAGATGGAAAAAATACACCTGCCAAACTGATGGAATATGAATACGATCTGATCAGTGGTAAAGTAAACAAAGTATATTATCAGAGCAATAAATCTGACCAGTTTATACACGACTACCGCTATGATGCAGACAATAGATTGACTTTGGTGCGCACCAGTCACAACGGCATACTTTGGGACGAAGATGCACATTACGTCTATTATCCGCATGGACCCTTGGCAAGGACAGAAATAGGGGAGAACGAAATACAAGGATTAGATTATGCATACACCTTACAAGGTTGGATCAAGGGCATGAACTCCGGCAACCTGCAAGTGAATACAGATATGGGAAAAGACGGCATGACATCTCAACAGCATCAGACATTTGCAAAAGATGAGGTAGGCTACGTCCTGAATTACTATCAGGGCGATTATAACTCCATCGCACAACATGCACCAGCCAAAAAATTTGAAACAGAAATCAGCAGCTCAAGTTATAATACGGCAAGTAAAAATCTGTACAATGGCAATATCCGCGCGATGATCACTGCTATAGACCGATTTATGGGAGCTTATGGAAAGGATGGCCCAGCAGGTTACAGCTATCAATATGATCAACTCAACCGCATCAAGGGTATGGATTATTATAGCGGACTAAATAATAACTCATGGATATCAGCAATTAAAAAAGATGACTACCAGACCCGGTATTCATATGATGCTAATGGGAACATATTGAATCTGGATAGAAACGGTACGACTGCTGGCGGTAACCAACTCAAAATGGATCGGTTCACCTACAATTTTAAGCAACAAAACAACCGATTGACTCATGTAGATGATGTAGTGAATGTAAGTAATTATTCCACAGACATCGACGATCAGCAAGCGAACAATTATAAGTACGACCGTTTAGGCAATCTTATACGTGATGAAGCAGAAGGACTCAGCATTGAATGGAATCTAAGTGGCAAGGTAAGTCGTATCAAAAAGGACAACGGGGATATTATTGTATTCAAATATGATGCGCTCGGCAACCGTATCTCTAAGAGATTTAAGGACACGACAACCTTGTATATAAGAGATGCTAGCGGCAATGTTATGTCTCATTATATGAATACAGCTCCATCTAATTCTCTCCTTCAGATCTGGAGTCTACAATCAATCACCCTTTATGGCAGCTCAAGATTAGGAGTATGGTATCCCAGAACTAAAAAACTTAACCCAGCTGATTCAGATATCGAACTTCCAGGTGGATCCTCAGATCCTTCTACTCCAACTGGCGGTGGTTCGGCTCGTGAAATTAAAATACCAAAACCTCTAAAGTTTCAACGCTATCGTGGACTAATGCAATACGAACTTACCAACCATCTGGGAAATGTGCTAGCTACAATATCAGATCGCAAGCGATTAGGAAGAGTTCCAGTTGGTTCCTCTGGTATTGGAATATTTGCGCATTTGATTACTGCACAGGATTATTATCCGTTTGGGAGTCCGATGGCAGGACGTACTTACAAGAGTTCTACAAATTATCGTTTTGGGTTTAATGGTATTGAAAAGGAAGATGAAATTAATGGAGCAGGAAATAGTTATGCGTTTGAATACAGAATGTATGACCCTCGTTTAGGATGTTTTTTGAGTGTAGATCCTTTTTATAAATTAATACATTCTTATTCACCTTATATTTTTGCGTCTAATTCGGTTATTCAATTTATTGATCTTGAAGGCTTACAGCCTATTAAGCCTGTTTGTAATTGGCGTCATAATTCTGCTTTAAGTAATGAATTCCATAATAATGGTAGAAGAGATCTCGACATTTTTAAATCTGAAGGATTTACAGTGCTTAGACAAGATGTAAGCAAACAAGATGAATTAAATATATTTAAATATTATTATTTAAAAGACAACAATTGGGTTGCATTTACACCCAAACAAACAAAACTTGCAGAAGATATTGATTATTTGACGGTTGAAACCCAGGAATGGGCAGGGATAGTGGTAGCCTTATCTGCTGGAGTAACATTGACAGCCTTAAGTTTTGGAGCAGCTGCTACTGCTGCTTCAACCACAGAAGTAATATATGCTGTTAGTGGAATTGTTAGCGGATTAAGTAAAACAATTTTTTCAGGGAGTAAGTTAGTTTTAAAAATTCAAGGAGATATAGAAAAGATGAATAAAATACCATCAGATCTATATGAAGCTGTTACCATTACATATGTAAAAAATGGTGGTGATAAGAAATTAGCTGAACAAATTACAATTACAAAAGCTGTTTGGGATTTAGTAAAGTCTGGACAAGGGTTATCTAAAGATCAATCTGAATTATTAGATGTCTTTGAATCAACTACAACAATCCTAGACCTAAATTTCAAGTATAAAACGGAGGAAAAACCAAAAGGTGAATAGGTTATACGAAAATAATGCAATAAAAAAGAAGTTGAACATACAGACCCCCGATGGTCGCAGATTGTATTTACGATCCGATATATATAAAATTTGTAATTTGATAAATAGTAATAAAAATATTAAATGAAGCTAGAATATAATACAAATCAATTAAAGTATCTAAGTTGCCTGGGTAATTATCAACTGATATTTGGGTTTTAGTTGTCATTTTTCTATTGCTTAAAATTGGGCAGCCAATTGCTGGCTGCAAGTGTTTGACTATTGCCAATTATATTAAGTAACTACTGTTGGTGGAAATTTCCCTTGCTGGCAAGTTTCCTGACGCTGCAAGCGGAAAGTTTGCAACTTGTGTCAATTTAGAACCATTTATATATTTGAAGTGTTTTTTTGTCATTAGTTGGATCATTGTATTGATTTTTCATTCAATAAAATTTATCTTGAATTGGTGGAAACTAATTTTTCAAAAATTAAAATATCTTCTGAGAATGGAATACGACTATCAAGAAATTATCGATAAATGTAAGGAACTTGGAATCTATTCTGATATTCCAGTTTTTGATTTCAGAGATAAGCCACTTTCTAAGGAATTAAACTTTATTTTCAATTTTTATCAAAGTAATATAGTCAAACACTACCATTACGGGATTGAACCAGGTGTCTTTGTATTTGCTGACGATTTAACCATGAATGCAGGTGCAACTAAATATAAAGACACTTTTATTATTAGATTTAATATAGGAACGGTTTATAAATTGAGGGATTTATTTCAGGATAACAAAACTATCCTATATATTTTAGGATTGGAAAGCTATAAAGATGTAGAGGCACATTCAGATCGTAAATTTCATGATTTGATGAATCAATTCTGTATGAGTTTTACTTTTTACCACGAACTTGGGCACTTGATCCAAAAGTCGGATGGATTAAATTTGAGTTTGAATGAAGATTTGGATAGAAATATAAGTTTTGATTTCCAAAGACATGTTTTAGAGTTTGATGCAGATCTTTTTAGTGCGATGAATTTGGGCGCACATATCTATCAGTATTTCGAAAAATGGCATAAACGTAAAACCTCTAATGACCTCGAGTGCCTAATAAGCATTTTGTCTGCAGCGATATTTGTAAGAATTCTTTCATCACCTTCAATGGATATGCCATTTTACACCAATAAAAATTCACATCCACATTCTATAATTCGAATACTTTCAATAATTCATGCTATCATTGATTACAATATTAAATTGCTGGAAAGGGAAGAGAATGGAATCACAATTGATGAAGGAAACGTAATCAAGATGACATTGAAAGCAGCGGAGATTCTAACAAAGAATTTGCTTGGAAATCTCCAATTTAAGAATTTTGTTCTTATGCTCCAAGAAAACGAAACAAGAATATTGGATTATACTGATAAGTTGAGAGAGCAAACGGCAAGGATGGGAAATTCTGCTTATAATCGGTGGAATGAGATGGCAAATAGAATTAACTGAAAGTTTATAAATACAATTACTGTCAATAATTCAATAAACTAATGAAATTTAATTTTTATCTTATTTATCTGGGTTTACTTTTAATGTCTTGCCATTTTATGTACTCACCAAAAGTCAAGGAACTCAATTATTCTAAAGACGCAGAGCTTAATGACAGTCTCCTGAATATGTCAGAAGAATTAGTTGGAGAAGACTATTTTGATATGGATAGTTTGTCCAATGTGGGTTGTATTTATAAGAATTTATCTGATAAATATGATTATAAGGTAAAGCTTGTATCGATTGAAGCTCAAGAAAAGGATACAGGATATCGGCTTATCAAAATAGAAGTATATGAAAAGTTAACTCATAACTTAATAGATTCATTTAGTAATTCTCCTGGGTACTTATTTCCTGGGGTTTTTGGCAATTGTGAAAAATGCCGATCTTATCGTACTAATTTTAATTTAGAAACAGAAATTCTGGATGGAGATTATGGCGATATCATTATAGCAGATTTTAATTTTGATAGTCGGGAAGATATAGCTGTCATTCATGAATCAGGTATGAGTAGCGGTTCGACTTACAATTATTATATTCAAGCCCTGGAAAGCAAATTTTTATTAGACTCATTTTTATCTGAATCTATGCAGTTTTTTCCGTCAACAATTAACTCTAAAAACAAAACCCTTACAACCTATGTAGTGGGTGGTGCCTGTCGTTTAGCTGAGCATGTATACAAGTATAATATCAAAAAGCAGAGATGGAAGGAAATTAGTAATAAAGTAAGAAATATTTGTGATTAATGACTAGATTAATAGAAAAAAGTATACCTTTTATTTTGAATTTAGATTGTTGTTTTGTCTAGTCTTTTTATCAATATAAAAGTTCAGAGAAAAACTATTTAAAATATTATTCTGCACCATCTAGTAAACTAATTCAAATGACCATAAAACTATATACAATATTATTGATTTCGTTGATTAGCTTATCCGAAATACCGAAACAGGATATGCATATACTTGATTTCGGATTATTCACTCTTAAAACCCCTTCGGACTGGGAGAAGATAGATCAACAAGGTATAGATAGTTAAGCTGGCTCCCTAACGAATAGAAGAGACACTTTGAATTTCAATCTGGGTTTGTATAGCAGATCAGTCTGCGACAATGATGAACCCAATAAGCACAAATTGAAAAGAGATACAGTCAATGGTCTAATTGCATATATTGTAATACCTGTTGTTGCTGGTCAAGGAAGAATAGAGATGAGTATTGAGAGTTTCAAAAATAGAGAACAAAGGTTTATTATCAGTGGAAGAGATATTATATATACCGATACGATACTTGACATTTTTAAATCTATTATGTTTTCAGAAAGTGATGAGACCCAAAATCCATTATTAACTTATGATAAGTTTAATTTAATTCCTGATGGATCTGGTAGAAGTTTATTTCGTAATTCTTGTGCTTCTTGCCATCAAAGACATATGGATTTTATTGGGCCGAATTTGCAAAACATTCTGTCGACAAGATCCATGGACTGGGTATTTAAATATATTACTGACAGAAAGAGCATTGTGTTCAAGAAAAAATCCAGTAAAAAAGAACAATTGAGATGTATTGAAAATCCGAGTGTAAGCAAGGAATATATAGAGAGAATTATTGAATATTTGAATTAATAGGCTAATTTTACATAATTAGATTTTTGCAAAGTAGAAACTAAATGAAATTGACATATTTATTTGACTTTATGTTTGTCTATTTTATCTTTTGTAGCAGCATTAATGCAAGCATGACAACAATTGAGTTGTAACAAATTTAAATTTGTTTAGTAAATACATCAGGTTTCCTGATTTTTAATAAAATTTAAAAAAGTGTGCCTTTAATATTCATTTTACTATTAGTTACTGTTCATCATTGCAAATTTTCAAATGTAGGATTCTCGAAACAAAAGAAACCATGTGTTAAAAGGAATTTATGCAAGTAATAATTCTAATTAGTAAATTGAAATATTTATACCACAGAACTGCATATAGGAATTTCATACAATGTATTATAATTTGTGGAGTATTTTAAAATCTAATGGTCAATTAAGAGAATTTAGATCAACACCTTAGGATATTTTATGAATAATTCTCTGATTTAGAATGATGGTAAGTCCTGCTGGTTTTATGAGATAATCTAGTTGTCTTTCTTGCTTCCTAAAATGAAACCATTGGTGCCAAATTTGAAATGATTCATTACAAATATTAATCATGAAGCAAAATGGAGAAATCTGTTCGTATCATAGCGTTTGAGTAATAGATTAATTTTTGATAATGTTTAGATATAACGTGATGAAAATAGTATGAGGTTGAATAAATGAATTATTTTTGGACAACCTAGTACTTAACACTTGTTGGGTTCAAGGATTGCATAAAAGCTTGTAGAATATATGAAATTTAAAATATGAAAAATAATCAAACTTTACGAACAGGTCAGAATCTGTTGGTTGGATTATTTCTTCTTCATGCTAGTATTGGCTTTGGGCAGGAATTCGGAGTACAATATGTTGCAGATCACCGATTTTACAATAAAGCTATAATTGCCAGTTTCAGAGGAAATTGCCAGAAAGCCAACGAAAATTTCGATGCATTTATTCAAGATTATAAGAGATATGGCCAAAACTACTGGAAGGATCGGGTTGCTCGCAAGAAATTGGATTGCAAAAACAGTAACACCAATTATTCGAATACAATACATTTTACCAGTAGGAATGTGCTTTCAGATTTAAATACTGGTTCTTTTAGGATTAACTCAAGAAAAAGCATTAAATATAAGGAGGATAAAGTGACATTCAAGAAAACTTTTACTAAGGAACAGATGGCTGAAAAAAAGGAAGTGACTAAAAAGAAAGAAACTAATAAATCAACTAGCTTAAGTCCACCGAGTACTGTAAGTTCCAAGACTAATGCCAAGCCCACAGCAGCAGAAAATCACTCAATTCCATTGGCGAGGAATGAGATTCCACAAAATACTAAAGATAAGGAGAGCCATAAAAGTGGGAATTTAAAGTTTAAAGATGAATCCAATACAAGTACTGATAGTTCACATTACTTTACTGTACAATTTGCAACCAGAAAGGAGTCAGACTACGCCTATATTTCATTATCTGAATTGGGACCAATCTATTCCAAAAAAAATCAGGGAACTGGAGAATATAACTATTTCATTGGTAGCTTTAATACTTTTAACGAAGCAAAAGAACTTGGTTTAATATTGAAAGAGAATGGGTATTCAAAAGCTACTATTGCTGAACATGACAAAGGCATTTTGAAACATATTCATGCTATAATACCGAAAACAGTGGAAAATCTGACAAATGGAATGCCATCGTGCATTGTAATTGTTGGTTCATTTAAAAGTTCCGAAAAAGCATCTAATCTTGGTTCTCAGGTTAAAAGGGATGGTTTTAGGATATTTACTGAGAACTATATGGGATTTCATCGGGTAGGGGTTGAATTTGATTGTATCAAAGATAATATTGACGACAAGCTTCAAGAAATGAAAACGAAATACAACTCCGGAGCATGGCTTAGAAAGTGATTTTTAATTGTTTATTTTTATTCGGATTGTTTATGAATAATATTCAATATTGTGAAGCAAAAAGTTAATTTATTACTCGTTCTCTTTTTTATATCCATGCAGACATTGCGAGGGCAAGTCGAGTTTAGCTTATTAAATGAATCTATTAAATCAATCCATGAAGTTTGGGATATACAGATTGAAAACTCAATGTTGGTAAATCAAAATACATTTTTTGTAGTAACTATTCGAGAAAATTCAACCCTAATTTATGAAGCAAGAAGTAAGTTATTTCTTTTAAATAGCGGCACACAATATTTCAATTTAGCGATGTTGCAGCCATTGCAAATGAAGGTGGATATGCTTAATACTGCGCCATTGGAAAACCGCTCTTTAGATGTACTAATCAAATTATTCAATGTGTCAAATGAATTGATAGCTGAATATCGTATAATTAAAAAGAGCATAGGAGTTGATAATGAATCAAGTGCTCGAGAAAAGTTAAAACCCAAAATATTATTTTCAGGTAATGCCAGAGTTTCTGGACAATTTTCAGATAGACAAGGTTTTAATTCAAAAGTGCCTAAAAATTTCGTTCGCGCTGAATGCTATCCTAATTTAAGTGTTGCCTCTATTCCGGTTGGAATGGACATATTGCTATCCACTGAACAGTCAGCACAAAAACAAAGTCTAAATCAGATTGCCTTAAGATTCGATGCTGGAAATTTTAAAAACAATATGCAAAACTTATTGAAAACTAAGATCAAGGATATTGAATCAGGTACAGATTTGGCTGAATTACAAAGGCTTTCCGATCTTAAGGCTTCAGCAATAAGTAAGAAGTTTCCAAAGTTAAAAGAATGGGAAAAACAACTGGATGACCCAGAGATTAAAAATAGCGCAGAGAAGCTTAAAGAATTGAATCGAATAAACAGTGTTCTTGCGAATCCTGATATTCGAAAAAATAGAAATAGATTAAAACAGCTTAAAAATTCAAAAGACAAACTTAATGAAGGAGAGGAACTTGAACTTAATAGTCTTATTCAATTTGATTCAGAGATTTTTAATCTAGAGCAGAGGGTTATGGTACTGGAAAAATCTAAACAACTCGGCAATAAATATGAAAAATTAGCAACTAAAATAAAATCAGCAAAGGAATTTAATAAAAATCCCATTTTACGAGATCCTCATTCAATTCAAAAAGGGCTGAGTGAATTTAACTTGATGAACAAATGGCAAAAAATATTAAACGGTTTTGAAAATTTAACTTTTGGAAATTTCTTTCCATATTATTCAAAATTGACTTTGAACAGTTTGGCGATCAATGGAGTCCACGTGCAATATAATCCTGGTAAATTTTATATAGAAACTAATTATGGGCAATCGGCAAGAAAAGCACTAAATACTAGCTATAGTGTTCCACAATTGACATTGCCACAAACCACATTTGCTCTTAAGACTGGAATTGGATCCAAACAAGGAAATCATTTGCATCTTTGTTTCATTGATATTAAGGATCAATTACCTAAAGGAGTTGTAACGACGACATCTCCACTTAATCAAAATAGGATCATTGGTTCAGAAGGAAGACTCTCTTTGTTTAAAGAACATATAAATTTAGGAGGGGAAATTGTAGGATCTTTATTTACAAGAGATCTGTCATTGAATTCAAATAATTCCACAGAATATAATTCTAATACAATTCCTTTAAAATTTCTATTCCCTCAACATATGAATAGCAGCAGCATTTTTGACTATGCCTATAATATGTATGCGAAAATTAAACTTTTTTCAAATAGTACAGATATTAACTTAAATCATGAGCGCATTGGTCCTAATTTCATTAACCTTGGATCTCCTACTCTAATACGAAATATCATCAGATGGAAAGCTGAATTACGGCAATCCTTTTGGGAAAAGAAAATAGCATTTTCTATTTTCGCAAAGGAGGATAACAATAGTTTAAATCCTTTATTAAGTACGGTCAGAAGCAATACCCGGTTCTTTGGTTTGAATTGTAATTTATATATTCCTAAATGGCCTGTATTTATTCTATCCTATACTCCATACTCACAAGATAATAAATTGATTTCTGGTAGTCAAAACTTTGAATTGGACAATAGATCTTGGAACGTAATGCTTAATTATCCAATAAAAATCACTAGCAATATTTTATCAAATACTTCTATTCAATTTGTGCAACAATCTCAGAATAGTAATATTCCGGGTGTTGCATATAAATATCAAATGTTGGGAATAAATCAAGCATTACAACTCAGACAAGGTGGTATTTCAATGGCTTTAACCTATATTCCGGAACAAATTATAAATAATGTTAGTCAAAAATTATTTACATTGGATGGTAATGGTTCAATATTTTTATTTGAAAAATGGAATAATCAATTTGGTATTCAATATCTTGATTTAGAATCTAGTGAAAACCGTGTGGGATTTTATTGGAATACTGAATATTTAGTTTTAAAGAATTTAACCATAGAGGTGAGATTGCAAAGAAATATTTATAAAAATATTGATTCAACTAAAGAATTTATGGATTATTATGGGATTGGAGGAATTAAGTATTCATGGTAGAATGATTACAACATTATTGCAATAAAAAAATTATGTGAATTAGGACATTCAAGTTATTTTACATTTATAATATTATCTATTCAAGTTATGAAGATCACAATCATGGAGTGGAGCAATTACAGAAGTATCGATCTTTCAAATAAACCAATGATAATTATCGTTCTTGCGCTATTATCAATTATATCATTAAATGGTCAATGGCAAAGGGTAGCCATTCCTACATCTGAAAAGCTATATGACATTGATATGCTTAATGATCAGATCATTATTGGAAGTTATAAAGGTATATTTTATTCATCGAATCAAGGATTGAACTGGAATACTATAAATATTGATCAGGGCTTTGACATTCCTTACGACGTTCTTGGGGTAAAATTTATAAACTCAACTTACCTTGTCGCGACCGGTTTCTTTTATGAAGGTAATGCTCAAATTGTATACAGGTCAACCAATTTAGGTAATAGCTGGATTAGGGCTTATGAAAACATTTCTAGTGTCAGCCCTATACGTGCCATATACGGACTTGATTTTGCGACTAATGAAGTGGGATTTGCAGTTGGAAAGAATAAAAGTGTAATAAAAACAACTGATTATGGTTCCTCCTGGACAGGCATATATTCAACCGATGATTTATTGATCGATGTCGATTTTAATGATGTATCGCATGGAATTGTTGGCGGATCGCGAACATTCGCATTTACATTGAATGGTGGTGTAAATTGGAAAACATTAAACACAAATTCAGACATCAAATCTGTTTGCGCAGCTTCTAATTCCACTTTTTATGTAAGTACTGAAAATTATTTGTTGAAAACAGAAAATGCCGGAACTAATTGGGATACATTAGTTGGAAGTGTATTTGAATGTGACGATTTACTTTCAATAGGTCAGGACTCTTTATTGGCCGCCACTAAGCGGGGTATATGCTTTTCATCCTCCGGAGGTAGATCCTGGGAGGTATTTAATGAAACAAAAGGTATGTTAATAAAAAAGATCAAAAGATTTAATTCGACTTTTTGGGCCATTGGAAATAATGGCGTTTTATTAAAATCCTCGAATCTACAAGGATTAAAGCCAATTGGTGGGTATAGTCATGCTACACCAAAGCCTCCTGTCTGTGAGCCATTAACTTTATTCTATACAAACATTGGGGATCCACACTGGTCTTTTAAATGGTATTTAGATGACACACTCTTTTCTTCGGATTTTGAAATAAGTTATCCTGTAACAACCAAAAATGCTATACATAAGATAAGCCTTGTTTCTACTTCACGTAATGGTGTCGATACTTTTACTAGCTTTAAAAATTTTAATGTCTATCCAAAACCTCAACTCATATTGCCAAATCAAATTAATTTGTGCAGTGGTAATTCATATCATTTCAATATTCAAGACCCTAATATTTTTACCATTGATTGGATTGACTTGAATACCTCAAATATCTTGAGTAGTGCATCAAATTTTAAATATTCAGGAAATGTTTCTACCAGGTTGATGGCCATTGCCAAAAGTCGTGAAAATTGCCGGGACACTGGCTTTATAGATGTCAACATTCAATTGTCTCCCCCAGAGCTTTGGGCCAATGCAAAGATGCCAAAATCTGTTATGAACATCACGGATATTGATTTTATTGATACTAGGCATGGGTTTGCGATTGACGCAAATGGTAAATATTTTTTAAAATCAACTGATTCAGGTGATTCATGGCAATTAAAAAATTTAAATATTAGTAAATCTAATTTTGCATCCATTGATTTTATTAGTGATAGTGTAGGATTTGTTGCTTCTAATGGAATATATAAGACCAATGATGGAGGATTGACTTGGCAAGAGCCTCAACAACAAGTAAATGGGGTAAGTTATATTCAAATGATCAATGATAAGATCGGTGTTGCTGTTAAAAAAAGAGATGCCAAATTAAAAATATATACTAGTGCAATATATCGAACCATAGATGGTGGAATGAATTGGAATCTTGTTTATGAAACCGATTCCGTGATCAATGAGATTAAAGTGGCGAAAAATGGAATATTGTTTTGTGGGGGCTTGACTGAATCAAAAGGGATCATTTTTGTATCAATTGATTCAGGAAGTAGTTGGAAAGCAATTCTTACTAACCATACTTTTACTCACCTCTCCGCAATTGATGAAAATAATATTTACACCATTACGGACAGTAGCTTACTGATATTTTCAAATGACGGTGGAAAAGTATGGAAGCAAGTAAATTTATTTAATACCCAATTGTTGAGTATAGAAATGCTTGATTTGAATAATGGCTTTATTTTAGGTACTAACTATATACTTAAAACAACAAATGGAGGTAATTGCTGGACTATTCAACAGATTAGAGACAACAATATCGTATCATGTAGGTCTTTAGCATTGAATATGAATAGTGAAATATTTATCTCAGGGATCGAAAGCAATACTAACCTTCCCAAGATTCTTAAACTTACAAAAGGACCCTACTTCCAACATTCAAATATATGTGCACCTGGTAGTGTTACGTTTATAAATAACTCAGACATTAATGGGTACGAATCTTATAAGTGGTATATCAATGATTCCTTACTTTCAAAAGATTCAAATGCAGCGTATTACTTTAATGATTCAGGCGTTGTAAATGTAAAATTAGTAGCAACAAAAAATGGTGTTCAAGATAGTTTTATTAGAAACGTAATTTCTAATCCGAGACCAAAATTGACTACACAAAAAAGCGATGGAATTAAGTTTTGTGCTGGCGAACTCGATACCATTCGATTGGAACATGTAAATAATTTGAGCTATAACTGGAATATTGAGCCCACCAGTGAAGTAAATTATTTTTTTCCAAGGGGGGACAGTTTAATTTATTCTTGGGAACACCGAGACTCTAATACTTATTTGAAGGGTAGAATATCTTGTATAGCTCGAGATGCGAATGAATGTTATTCAGATTCATTGATTATTCATAAGCCAATTCTACAAGGGATCATCATGAATAATCTTACCTATAAGGATACTTATTGTGTTGGTGATAGCAGCATATATTATTACGATACTTTGGCAATAGCAGCAATTTCTTTAGATACAGTTGTATGGAGCATTTTTGAGGGTAGTCCTAGTTGGTCCATTACTCCAAAGGGTGATTCATGTATATTAAAGTACAATCTGATTGGTGATAATGTTTTGGGAATTATTGAAGCTGTATCTACGAATGATTGTTTTGGCAATGGCACTGAATTTGGTTTTTATGTTATCGGACCTCCGGTTATTTTATCTTTGCCTTCTGTCAGATCTTTTCACCTTGGCGATGATGTAAAGCTCGATTTAGCACTGCGAAATTTTTCAGGTATTAATTTTAGATTAGAACTTTATAGAGATAGTATTCTTGTTTACGAAGGCAGAGATCTTCCAATTCACCTTACTGCATCATTTGACTCAAGCGATATAGGGACTTATCATGCAGTTGTAGATAACGGATGTTTTCGTACTGAGTCGGCACCATTTACTATCGGATTAATCACAGACACAGAACAAAAAGGAATAGCTGATTATTCCATTTTTCCTAATCCTGCATCTGAAGATATTTATCTTGAATTTAGTGAACCAACGAATTTAAATTATGCATTTATTCAATTTGCAGATGGCAGAGAGATGATAAAAAAATTTGAAATGATTTCAGAGCGAAAATTTAAGATGAATTTATCTGAGTATCCTGCAGGTCTGATATTGCTAAGAATTCCTATAAATGAGACAAATCTTTATAAAAATATTGTTTTGCAAAGAGAATAATCTTTTGCATTCAATTATTGGATGAATAAATAATACTTTTCCCCCTCCTGGCGCAAGTCTGCGACTTGTGCCTTATTAGCATTTTATAATATCTTCGTCCAATGAGCACCAAATATAAATTCTTAGATTCAGACGGAATATATTTTGTAAGTTTCGCAACGGTTCATTGGATTGATGTATTTACCAGATAAGAATACAAAGAAATGTTTATTGGTAGTTTAAAGTATTGTCAGAAAACAAAGGAATGATTATTCATGCCTGGTGTCTGATGACCAATCATGAACATCTTATTTTTTCTTGCAAAGAGAAAGGAAAACATTCTGATATACTTCGCGATCTAAAGAAATTTACTTCAAAGAAAATAATAGAATCAATCCTAGACAATCCTTTTGAGAGTAGAAAAGAATGGATAATAGAAATTTTATCTGATGCAGGAAAAAATAGTTCTAATAATAAAGAATACCCCTTCTGGCAACAAGATAATCATCCTATTGAAATTTATAGTCCATAGGTGATTTCTCAGAAGCTTAGCTATTTACATAACAATCCGGTTGAATCAGGAATTTTTTCAGAAGCCGAACATTACTTATCTAGCAGTGCATCTAGTTATTGTGGTCAGATTGGACTAATAGAAGTAGAAATATTAGATGTTCCGGCAAGTAGAGTTGGATATATTTATACTGGAAGATAAAGATTGATAAAGAGGTGCAAGTTAGAAACTTGCGCCAGCAATGGGAATGCCATGTACAAACAGATGGTTATTATTTAGGTAAATATTTTCTGGTATTCAGTTTCAATTTTGCTTATTTCTTCTTCATTAAGTTTGTCAAATTCATTTTCCTTTGCTCTTTTTGAAAGGGAGCCTCCATTTTGTTCCAGAAACCGCACCAAAAGCGCAACCAGTTTATCCGGCATTTCAAATTCATCTTCAATATAGCGCTTGAATTGGTCATATCGTATGATATAGTTTACTTCGCGTGGTATAATGTTTTCAATCGTATCCATGACACAATCATACATAAACTCGGCCTGTTTGGTCGCATCAAAATAGGCATAATAATCCATAGTGTCATTGAGCACTTCAATATTGTGATCATTGGTTTCCCGCCAATCTATATAATCAAGAAGAGGCAAAGAATAGGCTTCCAGTACTTTTCTATAATCAACGATGTGATCTAAAATAGAAGCTGACACAGGAAATATCATACCTTGTTTTGAAAATTGTTTTTTTGAAAGTATATGATGTATCAGGTAGCGGTGTAAACGACCATTACCGTCTTCAAATGGATGAATGAATACAAAACCAAATGCAGTAATTGCAGCTGACAGCACAGCATCCATATCACTTTTTAATAGCATCTGATTGGTTTGTATCAGACTTGTCATTAAATGATCCAGGTCTTGCCATTTGGCCGATATATGATCTGGCAAGGGCTCTCCGGTAATTCGATCATGCTCCCCTATAAATCCGCCTTTGTTACGAAAACCCATGTCCACAAATCGGGGATTTTCAATGATTATTTGTTGTAATCTCAATAACTCTTCTTTATTTAATTCAATCCTACCTGCCTGCCCAATAGCTTGTCCCCATCTTGCCATTCTTTTGCTTTTAGGACTTTCTCCTTCAATAGTAAAAGATGCTTTGGAGTCTTTCAGCAATAAAAATGCGGATGCCCGTTTTAATACTTCTGCATGAATATCTTTAATATATTTTTCTGTATGGGTGGAAATATTTTTTTCAATATATTGGTTCAGTTTATCCGTTTTTCGAATCAACGGGCAGAAGCCATTAATCCCGGGTAGATTATTTATAATGCGATGTCGTACTGATTTTTCTCCTTTTGTTATAGCAAATTGCAATTCCATGTCTACCAAGGGTATATAGTTCCCTAGTTGTATATCTTCGGTGTCTAATTGTTTTTTCAATAACCATTCATACAAAAACCAGAGTCTTCTGCTATATTGTCCGGTCGGTTCTTGTTTTATTAATGCCAATGTTTCTTCCTCTGAAAGTTTTTCAAATAGTTTTTTCAGTAACAGGAGATTGATCCCTTCATATTTTAAAGCAAAAATCAAATGCTTATACAAACTATCTTCCGGTAGGTATCTTGATGTGAACACCTGCCATTCATCGGTCTTGTATTCTCGTTTTTTAGTGCTTATAAGTGCAAGTACATCAGGAACCGGCACTTCCAGTTTGTATGCTTCCAATAAAGCACCATAACCTACAAGAAATCCTTCTTCAGGAGACATCCGTCCGTGAAAAACAGTGATTTTTAGTGAAAAACGATTATTAATCATATACTTTGGTGAAAATTGAAAAACAAAAGTAGTAAAAAATAATTAATTTAAGTGAAATACAGTTAAATATATGTATTTATGGTGAAAAATAACTATTCCTAAAAATGGTTTATTTTATCCTGGCAGGCATAAGTCTCCCAACAATTCAGTTGTGATAGTTGCTACTTGAAGCAATAAGTCTAAAGATATGTTTAGCAAAATGAAATAATTTGCACATTTAAAGTTTACATATTTTGTAATCACATTTCAAGTTAATTAAAGTAAAGCTCCACCAATAGTAAGAGTCAACCACATAAATCAGGATCGGTTTGATATGTAACGATGTTCTAAAGTACGAGAAGGTTTTATAATAATAAATTGCAAAGAATTATTTGTTGAAAGTCTGCGCAAATTCCATTTTGCACTATAGCCTGAAAGAAATCCTAAACAGGAGTCCTTGGTTGCGAAAAATTCTGTTATTATTATGTAGTTTTTTATTTTGAATTTAGATTGTTGTTTTGTCTAGTTTTTTTATCAATATAAAAGTTCAGAGAAAAACTATTTAAAATAATATTCTGTACCATCTAGTAAACCTAATTCAAATGACCATAAAACTATATATATTATTATTGATTTCATTGATTAGCTTTTCCGAAATACCGAAACAGGATATGCATATACTTGATTTCGGATTATTTACTCTTAAAACCCCGTCGGACTGGGAGAAGATAGATCAACAAGGAATAGATAGTTATGCTGGCTCCTTAACCAATAGAAGAGACACTTTGAATTTCAATCTGGGCTTGTATAGTAGATCAGTCTGCGACAATGATGAACCCAATAAACACAAATTGAAAAGAGATACGGTCAATGGTCTAATCGCATATATTGTAATTCCTGTTGTTGCTGGTCAAGGAAGAATAGGGATGAGTATTGAGAGTTTCAAAAATAGAGAACAAAGGTTTGTTATCAGTGGAAGAGATATTATATATACCGATACGATACTTGACATTTTTAAATCTATTATGTTTTCAGAAAGTGATGAGACCCAAAATCCATTATTAACTTATGATAAGTTTAATTTAATTCCTGATGGATCTGGTAGAAGTTTATTTCGTAATTATTGTGCTTCTTGCCATCAAAGACATATGGATTTTATTGGGCCGAATTTGCAAAACATTCTGTCGACAAGATCCATGGACTGGGTATTTAAATATATTACTGACAGAAAAAGCATCGTGTTCAAGAAAAAATCCAGTAAAAAAGAACAATTGAGATGTATTGAAAATCCGAGTTTAAGCAAGGAATATATAGAGAGAATTATTGAATATTTGAATTAATAGGCTAATTTTACATAATTAGATTTTTGCAAAGTAGAAACTAAGTGAAATTGACATATTTATTTGACTTTATGTTTGTCTATTTTATCTTTTTTAGCAGCATTAACGAAAGAATGGCAACTATTGAGTTGTAACAGATTTAAATTTGTTTAGTAAATTCATCAGGTTACCTGAATTTTAATAAAATTTTAAAAAATATTCCTTTAATAATCATTTTGCTGTTATTTACTGTTTCTAATTGCAAATTTCCAAATGAAGGATTCTCGCAACAAAAGAAACCGTTGGAAGAAACATTTGAGATGGAAGTTGTGCCTGACGACACAGTTTATTACAATGAGGATCTTGCATTAACTCAAGGTGAATCATTCAAAGCACTTGAACATTTTCCCATTATTGTTGACACTATTCATTTTATTGAGGAACTGAAAGTGAATTGTCACCTTAATTCCTATGGATATAAAAGGGACTGGCAAATAACGGAGTATAAAAAAATATAGGCTTATGGATGTATTGAAGACTGTTACTATATTGAGTTTGGTTACAGAAAGATTTCAGATAGTGGGTTTCCATGGAAATGGCAAGTTATATTTAACAATGATAAAAATGTTTTACTTATTATCGATGCACTTTTTATAAAACAAGTTGAAATTTTTGAGAATAAGGATGTATTCTTATTGGCTACATTCTCCACCAGTAAAGGAAATGGAGGTCATAATTTGTGTGGCATGGAAAACAATAAGATAGTCGACTTTTTGGAAGATTCAATTATAGATAATTATCCAAGGACCTATGATAGTAATCATTACGACGATTGGATTGAAAGCGATGAATTAAAATTAGTACTAGCAGATGAAAATAAGGATGGCTATACGGATGTCAAGTTTTATGGAACTATATTGCGAGATATTGAACAGTTTAACAATCAGGAGAAATATGGTAACTTTCCTGAAATATCTTTGTTTGATTCCATTCTTGAATATTCTGTAACTGTCCGAAAAATACCCATTGAGCTAATATTTTTATTTAATAGCAAAAAACAAAAATTTATACCAATAGAATATTATAGTCAAAAATATCCAAGCCCTTATATTTCTAATGAATAAATAATTTATTATTAAAACCTAATAATGGATATTTAAATTAATTGATTACAAAACTCCTTTATATTAATTTTAAATTGCTGAAACTGCTCTTTTCTTTGAATGAGCTAATTATATTTTTTCTTGTAAGTCTTGAAAATCATCTGACTTAATATTGTATGATAGAGGTTTGTACTTAGAATATATAATTTCTCCAGTTAGTGAATGGATAACATTGATATATTTGTCAGTGCTGCTTTTGATATAAATCAAATAATAAAACCCTGTTGTATCTGTAAGTATTTTATGATTCAAATCAGCTCCGGATAAAAGTATATATTTAAGTTTAAAGTCTTCAAAAATGTCTTTTTCATCATGCTTTTTTGTTTCATTTCCATTGAATTTATTGAATTTAGTTAAAACATATTCTGGAATATATAATGATTCCTTCTTTAGTTTTTTCAGCTCCTTAGCATTAGAGCTTCCTGTATAAAGTGAGTGGCTTTCATTCTTTGCTAAATAGCCCATTAATGCTTGCACATAGTTCTTTAATACTCCAGGTCCCCAGTTACGGATATGTCCATTTCCATCAAATTCTGATTGATAGAGTAAGTCTGGATTAGACAAAGTTTCGAAATCAGTAAAAAGCTCAATTCTGGCTACTTGAATTTTATCACCATTACCAAATATTTTGTTCTTTTTTTTACTTGTGAAATACTTTTTATCACATGTCCATAATTCAAGAAATATATGAGTGTTTGAATAGTTTATTCCATGCTTTTGGCTTCCATTTTGATAAAGTCTTGTAAATTCTGTATTCGTTTCATACCCACCTATTGTCAGAAAGGAATTTTCTGGAGATAGGTATTTTTCAATTTCTGAATATTTGATAAATTCTGCTTTAGATATTGTCCAATAGTTTTTAAAAACTTCAATATACTCTTTAGTCTTTTCAGAATTAGGATCTTTCATTGCAATATAAGTGGTGCCGCTTTTGATTTTTGCAATTTCAGAAAGATTTGAAATTGAGAATTGACTATTGGCAATAATTGGTGTCAATAAATTGATTAAAAATAAAATAAGTATTGGCTTGGTTTGCATATGTTAAGCGTTTTAATGGTTTAAAATTTTATTTTTTATATATTAGTATAATATGATTTAAATTGATTCCAATGCTGTTGAATTAAAATATTATTAATATTAGGATTATTTTAGTAAGGTTTCAAATATTGTATCCTGATTATTGTTTAATTTTTAATTAGCTTGTTTGCAAAGTTATATTTATTTGGCTGAAATAAATACTCTTGATTGATAATTATTTTATATTTATATAAAGAATGATTAAAAGTTAATTCTCTTATTTTGTGTTCTGAAAGAGCTGTATTGCCAAAAATTAAGTAGATGATACCATATTTTAAGCGATAGTATGCGAATTTTTGTTTTCCGGTAATGGGTAGTGTTAATCTAATTATTTGGAGGTAAGTTTGTTGAAAGAAAGAGGTTTTAATTTCAAAATCCATTTATTAATCATAGTGGTATTAATTAATTCTACTTTTAACGAATATTCATACATAGGTATTTAATTGGATTAATGAAGAATTTTAAAATTTTGATTAAATTTGGAAATGAACCTTGATATTCACATATCAAATGTAAACAATATATTTTAAGGCGCCTTTCCTTTTGCAGAATAATTATGTTGAAGAACTATTTGTGATGAATAGAAATTTGAAATGGCAAATTATAAATTTAGTTTGAAACAAAGGATTCTCTTGGTTGGAATTTTATTATTAAGTTTCAGTGATAATCAACATATAAATGGATCAGATTCCATTAACCTGAATCTAACTGTTGACACGCTTTTTAATGAACACATGGCATTTGAAAAGGTATATGGAGAATTAACTATAGGCGACACATTGCTCTATAATGAAATTATCCAAGAAAGAACTAGAGAAAAGTACTCCGCTTTGTTTAGTTATGTAGTTTTTCAGGAGGTCTCTTTTGGAATCAGGCAATTAAATTTACTCATTCAGAATTTAATATTTGATGGATTTGAAAATCCAGACAAGTATGTCGATAATTATATCATTCATGAAAAAAGTAATCAAAAGGAAGAATATTTTGAAAGTGATGATGAAAGTCTAGAGATGCTTTTTAACTCAAATTATTTAGTATCCTTTATTCATGAAGACTTTGAAAAAAAGGGTGGAGGAGCAAGAATGTTTGGACAGCGATTTGGATTCATATTTGACGTAGAAACAGGAAAACAAATGTTGCCAAAGGATATTTTCGATAGCTGTAAACTTGATTCTGTCAGAAGAATAATTAAAGAACGTATTGTTGAAATGTTTGAATCTGATGCAGATTTTACCAAAGAGGTTTTAAAAACAACCATTCCAATTACCAATAATATTGCAATAACAAAGAGCAAAATGATATTCATCTATGCTAATTCTCTATTCAGTTTTCTTACCGATGATATTATTCTTGAGATATCATTAAACGAATTAAAACCCTATTTGGCAGCGAATATGATACTATTTACTCAGTTGAGATGAGTGAAGATGTGATTGGTAGACTTCCTCATAAAAGTAGACTGAAAGATAAGATAGAAAATTAATAAATTCATCAAAAATTATAAGTGTAATTGTTTTTAATCTTAGAGTAATAATTTTTGAATACGTGCATGAAGAAATTGCAAATTGGAAAATGCTAAAATGATAATATTTCTCTTTTGGATTTGTAATGCGACAAATTGAAATTAGTATTTAAAGTTCTTCCAAATTATTTCTTATAAGAATTCTGATAGCTGCGGATGAGTTCGATGGGATTGTTCAACACATCGCTGAGGGCTGTGATGAAAGCATCTTTTTTCACCTTGGACATGGCATATTGAAGGGGTTCGACTTCATCCGGGATGTATTCGAAACTGCAATTCGGATTACAGGACTTGATGCCCTCGACCAGTAAGTCGACGATGGCTTGTGGTGTTCTTCCGCGATGAAATTTTGCCTGATGGATGATGATGTGGTCAAACATTTCTGCAGAGAGGTAACCCAGTTTTATGATCGAATCATCCGGGCGGTCACCGGTACCTGTAATGATGCCGATGTGGTAAGGGGAATTAATTGTTTTTAGAAAATCCCTGATACCACTGAACCCTTCCGGATTGTGCGCAAAATCAACCATCACCTTGAAATCAGGAAAATCAAAAATATTAAGTCTTCCCGGTGTTTGTTCGGCGGAAGCATGAAAAGTTTTCAGACCTGATGCGATCTGATCTTTTGTAAATCCGGCTACGTAACATGCGAGACTGGCAGCAAGCGCATTGGCCACCATGAATCCAACCCTCCCCCCAAATGTAAGCGGAATGTCTTCTACATGAATGATGGAAACGGCTTCCGTGTTTTTCATTATTTTAATCAAACCGTCTTCGACATAAGCAGCCGTTTTGCCTTTGCCGAGGTGTTCGGTAAGTGCAGGATTATTTTTATCCAGACTGAAATAAGCGACTTCGTTTTTTGATTGTTGGCCGATGTGATAAGTATATTCATTTTCTGCATTCAGAACTGCCCAGCCTCCCGGTTTGACTGCATCCACTACCAACCCCTTGACTTTCGCTAATTCGTCTAAGGTATGAACATCTGAAAGCCCAAGATGGTCTGCAGTAACATTGGTGATCACGGCAATGTCGCATTGGCTAAAAGCCAGGCCTGCCCGTAACAATCCTCCACGGGCTGTCTCCAGAACTGCATATGCTACTGACGAATCTCTCAGCACCATACCTGCACTACCGGGTCCGGTGTTGTCTCCTTTTTCTACCAGCACGCCATTTACATAAACCCCATCGCTGGTGGTAAATCCGGTGCGCGTCCCTGTTTGTTCGATGATGTGCGCAATGAGTCTTGTGGTGGTGGTTTTCCCGTTTGTTCCGGTGACCGAAATGATGGGTATTCGGAAAGGTGTTCCCGGCGGGAAAAGTCCATTGAGATATAAGCCTGCGATCTCCTGACTTTGAGCAGCAGATCCTTGGGCAAAAAATTCAAGGTCAGGTGTAATGTTGACATCCGCCACTTGTAAATTTGGGTCGTTCAGATTTTCACCATGCATCCAGATTTCCAGGTCCGGAATATTCAAAATGTGGCTGATCCTTTCCAGACGAAAAACGGTGGATTCATTCGGCGTTTGTTGGGTAGAAGTTCCGTCGCTGATGATTACTTTAGCAAATTCATGATTCAGGATGAGCACCCTGAATCCTATGAAAAGTTCTCTGGAGGCAATGGCTTTTCGGGTGAATGGTATGGAGGCCTCGTACAACAATTCCATCATGGAATCTCTGTCGGATGCCATTCGTGATGCCACCGCGTTGGTGTGTGAATTTAAGCTTTTGTATAAGGTCTTTTGAAATTTTCCGTATCCCAACATAAAATACTCATTACCGAATAATCGCTGTGCGGGAATTCCTCTGGAGGCTGCAGCATCCAGGATCATTTTTATTCCTGGCGAAATGGCATTGGCTAATTTAATATTTTCAATTTTTTCGATGTATGCTTCCAGGTCGAGTTGTTGACCGTTTAACAAAGATTGAAGGATGTCAAATGATGCTTGAGCTGCAGCTTTACCGGCTTCTTCCTCTTTGTATTCAAAAATAACCCCATAGGTGCCGGGATAAATGGTCTTCAATATTTTGAGGAAATGGACGTGGAGCCCACTTTTATTTTGTAACTCCAGGGCTAATCGTCCGGCGGTTTTTGCCAAAAGATCCAACTGGGGAGTTGGCTCTGAAATTTGATTTTCAATGATGAGTGCCATCTCTTCCTCCGGTATCAGCGGTAAGTTCTTAAGCATGAGATCCAGATCGTCCGCATTGAGGAGGTTTTCCTCTGAGAGGTCAAGTCTCAGATGGATGAGTTTGTAGGGATTGAAACTGTGAACGTTGGGTCCGCGGAGGGCCTGGATGCTGATTATTTTCATGGAGACCTAAGAATTTTTATCGAGGTCTTAAAGGTATGGATTATTTGGAAAAGTGCATTTTTGATTTGTAGAAAAGGGGATGAATTATCTGATGGGATAGAGGTCAAATTGGATTGCCAGCTGCTTGAGGTCTGTGTACGAGCGGAGCGAGATCGCTTGTAATATTTTTTTACGTTCTGTACCTCAGGCATGATAATAGAACTATATTTATTCTGGCTTAGCTCTTCAAACAACCAAAATGAAAGACCGGATTGAATCCATTGACCTACTCAGGGGACTTGCCATGGCCATCATGGCACTGGATCATGTGCGAGACTATTTTCACCTTACTGCCAACACGGATGATCCCCTGAATCTGAATACGACGACGATGGCACTTTTTTTTACACGATGGATTACCCATTTTTGCGCACCGGTTTTTGTATTTCTTTCAGGGACGTCCATTTATCTGCAATCCCTCAGGAAGACGAAAAAGGAATTAAGTTTGTTTCTTATTAAAAGAGGTTTGTGGTTGATTTTTCTGGAGGTTGTGGTCGTCAGTTTTGGTTGGTCATTTAACCCTGCCTATCATGGTATATTTTTGCAGGTAATCTGGGCTATTGGAATCAGTATGGTTGTGCTGGGTCTGCTGATTAATTTACCATTTAATGCAATTTTGGCCATAGGAGCTTTGATTGTGCTTGGACACAATGGATTGGATTATTTAGAATCCGCAGAAGGCTTTCAGGTCGGTTTTTTTTGGAACCTATTTCATCATGGATTTTTTACTCCCTACTTTCTTGATGGAGATCATTATGTTTTAATCATCTATGCTTTTGTTCCCTGGACAGGATTGATGATGCTGGGCTATTGTTTTGGGAAATATTTTAGTTCCTTTCCGGAACCATCCATCCGGCGAAAGAAAATATTTGGTATGGGTATTTTGTTGATTGGATTATTTGTGTTGCTTCGTGGGATCAATCAATATGGAGATCCTCATGCCTGGGCTTATCAAAGTGATGGGATAAAAAGTTTTTTATCTTTTATAAATGTCAACAAGTATCCGCCGTCTTTGATGTTCATGAGTCTGATGATCGGATTGGGGATGATGGTATTGGCCTGGGTGGAGTCGGTAAAAAATATATTTACTGATTTTCTCAGGACATTCGGGCGTGTATCATTATTCTATTATTTGGTCCACATTTATCTCATTCACCAATTATCTACGATAAGTTTTTTTATGCGCGGCCATACGTTTGCTGAGGGTTATCATAAGGAATCTCACTTTCCATTTTATTTTTTGGTGCAGGGAGAAGGATATGGTTTGCCGGTGGTATATGGAGTGTGGATATTGGTATTGATTTTACTTTATCCGTTGTGCAAATGGTATGATCGGTATAAGACCGCACACAAAGAAAAATGGTGGTTGAGTTATTTGTAGTGAGTTTTTAGCTGCACCAATATAAAGTTGATTTCCGATTTGAATTTGAATTAAATTATGGGAGATGATTTTACGAACTTTTTTTTTAAGTTTATTTTTTCTTCTGGTAATAGAGCATTTTGTGGATGCACAAAACTGGAGCACCTATGGAGGAGGCAGCTACAGAAATGCGCTTAGCAGCATGACAGGTCCAGGTGAGATAAGTACACCTGTTTGGAATGTGGCCAGTGGAAATCAAACGAATCTTGCGCAAGCCATTTATTCATTTGGCGATCGGTTTGTTACCAGTCGCATTAAATTCAGTCCGTACTCCGGACTTATCGAATGCAGAAGAATTTCAAATGGTATGTTGTTGTGGACATCTCCTAGTATTAGAAGTACTTCTATCCTTTATGCCATAGGTTTCACAGAAGATGCGGTATATGCTCATGACTACAACAATGACAGTCTTTATGCACTCAGTCCTGAAAATGGATTGATTAAATGGCGAGGTAAGGTGAAGTCACAAACTTTCGGTGCGTATCCGGGAGTAGTTTACAGTTGTGATGGAGATTTGATACTGAATGCACCGGTTGCTTCGGGTAATTTTACCATGAGGGTGGATAAGCATAATGGTCAAGTAAAATGGTTTAACAAGGAGTTGATTGCCATAGGACCTGCTGTTGGACTTGCAGCAACAGAAACTACGGTGTACCGAATTACAGGAGGAATTACCCTGCCGATAAGGCTCACAGCGATGGATGTAGAAACCGGTAAAACAAAATATTCATCCGCGCCTATACCCGGCGACGGAGATCAGGAAAATCCTATCATGATCGGAAGTGATGGGATCATTTATTTTTGGCGTGATGGCGGATCATTTTATGCATACGAAGATACCGGAAGTGATTTTGTAAAGAAGTGGGAGTACATGCCACAGATCACTACCGGTGTAGCACTTAGCGGAAATATGGCAGAGGCCATGGATGGAAATATTTATATTTTTGACAATGGTTATTTAAAAAAAATCAGTCATTCATCCGGAGAAGTTTTGATGGTCAGTGTGGTGGATCTTCCAAAGGGAAGCATTTGTGTAGGGGTGGATTCAACCGTTTATGTGAATGATCAGGAAGGAAAATATTATGCCCTTACAGACGATCTACAAATTGTTAAATGGAATTTAAATTTATCGGGCAATCATTATTGTGCGCCTGCAATATTGCAGGAGGGAGTGATGGTTTTAGCAGGTGGTGGATATAATATCCGTGCCTATCAGACTGCAAAAGCGCACAGTCCTGTGGTAGATTTTCGCGCCTCTGTCAGAAGAATCAGGGCGGGAGAATCCATTGACTTTTATGATCAATCATCGTATGTACCTGAAAAATGGAATTGGGAATTTGAAGGTGCGGAAATTGATCATTCTGATCAGCAACATCCAAAGAGTATTCGTTATCTCAATCCAGGTATTTTTACAGTTGGACTGCAAGCTGAAAACGGTTTAGGAAGTCACATGATTGCAAAAGATTGTTACGTAGAAGTTTTGCCAGCAACAAGTGTAGCTGATTTTGACAAAAAAATGACCATTCGTTTATTTCCAAATCCAAGTCATGATGTGATTTACTTTGATCCACCTATCCAAGATGAAAATTGTAGGATATTTTCAGCAAATGGTAAATTGGTAAAAGAGACCAGCATTCATCAAAATTCATTGAATGTAGGTTCTCTGGAATCAGGAATCTATTTCTTGTTTTTAGAAACTTCCAAATCGAGAATCCGAATGGTCAAAATCTAAAGGGTCAATTTAATAATTTTGGTAGAACCAGTTTTGCGGACCCCGTTATTCACTAAAGTTGTCCTGAATTCCATCCTGGTATCATTGTTCTTTTTTGTCTTGATAAATCCATTCTATGCATTAGAATTTCTATTCCAATTTAAAAACTTCCGCCAAGAAGTTTACCAGTTGTCCGGACAATTCCTTTGGGGAATGGTTGTACTTTTTCTTTCAGTAATAATACGGGGTATGGACATTTCCTTCCATGCTAAGCAGCATTTTAAGGTCTGATTTCTATTCCTATTGACTTCTTGCAATTTCTCAAATCCTTCCTTAGTCATGCTTTTTTGCACAAAGCTATAATTCATAGCGACCAATGACAAGTGGCAGTTAGCAGGACGGATTCTTCCCTGTTAAGTATCATTTCAAACTCACAATGCTATTCCTATAGCCTTCTTGCAATGTCTCAAATCCTTGTTTAGTCATGCTTTTTTCCACAAAGCTATTGTTAATAGTGACCAATGGCAATTGACAGATAGTAGGACAGATACACAGTTCTAACAAATGAAGCCACTGAGTTTTGAAGAATACCAGAGAATTAGTTCAGAAACTTTAATTGTGGCCAATAACAAATTGAAAAATTAAAATGAAATTCAGTTTAATTAGAGTATAGCTCTCAAAACGGTAAAAGCAATCAAACTTATAGTCCTTAACGGGAGGCCAACCACATCCATATAATTGTCCCATTAAAACAAAAAAAAACTGCAAGTCAATGACTTACAAGGGCTTTATGTGATCTGTTTGGGACTATGTTATATACATACATGATAATCAATTAGTTTAGTTTACTAAATTAGCTAAGTGCGGTGTTTAGACTTCCTCATAAAAGTGGACAGAAATATAAGATAGAAAATTAATAAATTTACCTATTAAATCTTATTAGATGTCAAAATTGAAAAGAAAATTCACCAAGGAGCAAAAGCTCGAGATTGTCAAAATGTCACTAGAAGACAATCTGTTAGATAGGGAAGTAGCTGAGCGATTTACTGTGTTATTAAAGGTCATTTATTATTGGCATAAGAGTTTGTGCAATATGAATACACTGCCTTCCCAGGCAATGGTAAGATGCTTGGAACCGAACAGGAAAAAGGACATGCAACATTAAGGAAAAAAGTATGAGATAATTTGAAATTAAAACTTTGGAAATATAAACCCATACTAGAATTTTATGAAAAATATTTATGGCTAAGAGAATTTTCACTCTGGCAAATAAATATAAATGTAAGCTTAATTTCAAATATTTGTAATAAATAATTATATCGTCTACAAAAATATTTCTTAGATTTTTAAATCAATTTTGAATATGGCTAAAACAAAAATATCTCAAAGTCAAGTAAATACAAGAGAACTTTTTTCAGTTAAACAAATCCTATTATCTCGAGGTTTTGAAATTAAAACTACCAATACAGAAGAAAAACTTTTAGTTACTGAACCAAATCAAGACAATGATATTTGGAAATTGCTATTCGACATTTATAACAATTCCAGCCTTAGAACTGAATTAAAAGATTTTCTTTACAAAAGAAAAGTGCCTACTTCGAATGAAATTTTAATGCTTCTTAATCAACCGTGTATAGTTAAGGAAAGAAGCCGATTCGACAATACTTTTGAATGGTATGCGGGTGAATTAATGATAAGAAAATTTGCTGCTTTTTCTGCATCTCATGGAGTAACAATTAAGGATTTAAAGAGAAATTCAAATGAAAAAGAATCAGGTGATTTTGATTCATTGGTTGTACTTAGAGATACTAATCTTGCCTATTTTGAATGTAAAGCAGGTAGCTTTGATTTTAATTCAATTAGGAGGTGTTATGTTCGTATGCAAATGTTAAATTGTCAATATTCGATTTTATTCTGTGTTGACAATATAGATGAAGAAAAATTAAAATGGGAAATATCTAAAATAAAAGTGCCAGGATTGAATTTACACAGGATGGACAAAATCAATATATATGGAAAACAGAAAGCTTACATATATGAATTACACAATTGTTACATTATTGACATGTCCGGAGATGTAGAAACAAAATTAAGGACTGCATTGAGAATTAATGCAGCAAAAATAAATCAGTTACATCATGGCATCGGTATGGATGATCAAACTTATAAAGAACTTGGCTATAAAAGAGAAACATTAGATGTTCAGATATATCAATAAATGTAGCTTAAACAATTAATATAGTTTTTCGTCCTAAATAAAGTTATAAATTAAATTATTCATTACTAAATTGAATGATTGTTGTCTGGGTTTTAATTCAATTGAATCATTCTAATGATCTTTTTCAATTAGAATTTAAGATATAGCAAAAAATATTATTTTAGATGACTTGTATTATAAATTAATTTATTGATATTTAATAAAATACGAATATGTTAAATAAATATTTAAAAATATTTTACAAAAAATTAGGATTTTATTTTTAAGCATTTTACATTTGTTTATTGCTGAAATATTAAGAAAAGAGAGACATGACTTGGTATTAACACTATGCCTACTAAGTATTTGAGAAGTATTATTAACCCATTTCTAATTTCAAAACAAATTTTAAAATGATCCTACGATAGGCTTATGTCTATTTGATAGATGTGGTATAGGCTTTTGGTTTGTATTGAATGAACAATCATTGCCTAAGGATGTAATAGCCTCTATTGTCAAATTCTATTCATTTTATTGTACTAAAAATTAATTACATGAATCTAAAATTGAAAGATTTTAAAATGAAAAGAAACAACTGAATTATGTAGTGTATTTTGTTCGTAATAATACAAGACAATGATTATTTGATTTCACTAACTCGCAAAAGATTAGTTCGGATTCGGTATTTTATAGACATAATTTAACACAGTTGTTTTTCTAAAATATTATTTTTTCTGTATGGTTATCACCAAACAGTGTGTTGCTATTCATTGAAAATATTTGTGTTCAAATCTTTTTAGATTGAAGGCTGGCATTTTATGTTCGCTTCTAAGCAAATATTGTGGAATTAAATTATTAAATTGTAAATATGTTAAGCTTTAAATTTGAATTTATGAAAAAATATCTTTTTATACTTATTTTCCAATGTTCATTATTGGTTACAAACTATGCACAAGTAAAAGTAAATGGAATTAGTAGTGTTGGAATTGGCACAGACACCATAACACCATCTGCAAAGCTTGAAGTGCATAGTACTAATAAAGGATTTTTGAAACCCAGAATGGATACTGCAGCTCGAAAAGCAATCGCTAATAAGGTTCCCGGGCTTGAAGTTTATGACACTTATTTTAAGAAGACATTCTGGTGGGATGGTTCAAACTGGGTTTCCTGTGGAAATGATTTAGATTCCTTAAATGAGATTCAAGTTATTTCATTATCAGGTAATACTGTAAGTCTAAGTAAAAACGGCGGTTCATTTAATTTACCTGCGGACTCTCCAACTGATTTATCATTTACAGGATCAAGTAATGTATATACATTGAATTCCTCAACTGGCTCAGACGTGACTCTTACAGGTGGTTCTTCAACAGGAATTGATTTACAATTATCTGGCTCAAACTTAACACTTATTAATTCAAGTACACTATCCTATGATACATCAAGTGGCGCATTAACATTAATACCCAATAACAGTACAGTCTATTTGCCTATTGGTATTGCTGGATCAGGAACTGTGAATGCAATACCAAAGTGGACACCAAATTCAACTACACTTGGAAATAGTCAAATTACAGATAATGGAACTACAGTTTCAATTGGATCATCCAATGCAACATCTAAATTTCATGTTGGTGGACGAATTGGACAAAATTTTGGGGCCGGTTCGCAATTAAATATGGCAATTGGTAATGACGCAGGCAATTCAAATACAACAGGATCATATAATATGTTTTTTGGCATAAATTCAGGTATAGCAAATACCTCAGGTTCTGATAATCTCTTTATTGGTAAATCAGCTGGTGATCATAATACAACAGGGTCTTCGAATTTATTTCTTGGAACTAATGCCGGATCGGCTAATACAACCGCAAACCATAATTTATTTATGGGGTACGACGCTGGCCTTTCAAATACCACAGGGGCGTTTAATCTATTCCTTGGGAATTTTGCTGGTGATGCGAATACGACAGCAACTGACAATATCTGTATTGGATATAACTCAGGAGGGGCGACAACAACAGGAGATAAAAATGTCTTTCTAGGATCAAGAGCTGGTCTAACTAACTCCAGTGGCTATGAGAATGTTTTGGTAGGTTATGAAGCAGGAAAAACAGTACCGGAAGCAAAAATGTATTTTTAGGATCACAAGCTGGAACCTCAAATACAACAGGCTATGATAATGTATTTGTCGGCATGGAAAGTGGAAAAGTAAATTCTACTGGATACCAAAATACTATTATTGGCTCTGGTTCAGCTTTAGCAAATACAAGTGGAAAGAACAACCTAATTATGGGAGCCTACTCGGGAAATACAAATAGTACAGGTGAAATGAACATCCTTTTGGGAGCATATTCGGGAAGAACCAATACATCTGGAAGTTATAATATTATGATTGGCCCACAAAATTATACTGGAGCATCAAATACTGGTTCAGATAACATATTTATAGGCTCCGATGCAGGTATTAACAATACTTCTGCTTCTGGAAATTTATTTATTGGTTCTGAAACAGGAAAGACAAATTCAACTGGTGCCAGTAACTTATTTATAGGGCATTCAGCTGGCAAATATAATTCAACTGCTAACTATAATACATTTATAGGTGTTTTGGCTGGTGGATCTAATTCCACTGGAACTAATAATGTCTTCTTAGGTTACAGAGCAGGAATTGCAAACACTATTGGGATTGAAAATACGATGATTGGTTACTATGCTGATGTATCATCTAATAACCAGAATAATTCAACTGCAATAGGAAATGGAGCCGTATCTCAAGGTTCAAATAAAATTCGGGTTGGGAATTCAGCGGTCACTGAAATAGGTGGGGAAGTAGCTTGGTCTACATTATCTGACAAAAGGTTCAAATCAAATATTAAAGATGATGTACCTGGATTAGAATTTATTAAAAAACTAAAACCAGTCACTTATTATGTAAATACAAGAATGATAACTGAAAATCTAATTCGAAATATGCATGATTCGATAAAAGAGATTTATAGAAAAACGGATTTTAGTGAATCTTCTAATATTAAGAGAACGGGTTTTTTAGCCCAAGACGTCGAAGTGACATGTCAGGAAATTGGGTATGATTTTGATGGCGTTAATATTCCAAAAGACAAGGAAAATTTGTATTCTCTCAGCTATTCACAATTTGTTGTTCCATTAGTTAAAGCTGTTCAAGAACAAGAGCTTAAAATTGAAGAATTAAATATTGAATTAGGCAAACAAAAACAAATAAATGCTGAAAAGGACAGACTATTGAGTGAATTGTTGAAAAGGATTGAAATTATTGAACTTAAATTAAAGTAGTTCATTTAAAAAATTTAATCATGTATAAGATTACATTAATCATTGGATTTATTTGCTTTAATTGCCTTGTATTCAATTTCATTTATTCGCAAAGCCCAGGTGGAGTTGATCATCCGTTAGTATGGAAACAATTTTATTCATCAGATAGTAGAGCGTCAAATTCAACTGAGACATTTAATTACAATAAATACTTGAAATTAGAAGGAAATAAAAATGATTTAAATATTCCAATTGGAAATTTAAATAAATTCTCATTATTTGTTGTATTTAATAGTAAAAATAATGAAAATTTTGCAAGCATTTATTCAGAAAATAATGAAATTATCATTACCGATTCTAGTGTGAATTCAAGAAATAAATACGCTTATAAAAATACACATACAAAACCAAAAATTTTATCATTTGTAGAAAGTATTAAAAAATTGAAAAATTTGGATACAAATGGTATTATTAAAATTAATCAAAAAAGTATAGTCATAAGTGAATCTTTTCAGGGAGGTATCGCTGAAATAATTGTTTACGACAAATTGCTAAATAGAAAGCAAATAAATAAAATTGAAAGTTATTTAGCAATAAAATATGGAATCTCACTTCCACTAACGAGCAATTATTACAATTCAAATGGAGGTATTATTTGGGATCCTTTACAACATAAAGGTTTTGAGCATAATTTAACTTCAATTGGGAAGGATAAGAATACAAACCTTAATCAACTTCAATCACGAAATGAATATAGCGATGTTAATTTAACTCTTGGGTTGAATCAAATTGAATCTTGTAATAATGACAATAAGAGCACCATTTTAAACAACTCCTATTTGTTCTGGTCTGACAATAATAAATCTTCTATCTTCAAAAGAAAAGATGGGAATTCAGACATTTTATCCGTTGAACGAATATGGCAAATAGAACATAAAGGTGACTTAGGAAAGGGTGAAGGTCTGGAATTCAATATAAAATTAAAGGATTCCCTACCCAACCCTACAAATAATACCCTATGGTTGGTTTGCAATAAAAATAGTATGGGAAATTTAAGTGGTGTAAGTAAAGATGCAATCAAGGTGAAATTGCAATTAGAGGAAAATAATTCATACAAGGGCATCATCAATGAGAAGTTCAATTCTTGCGACTTCTATTTTACATTCATATGGGGGCCTAAAATTAACATGGAATTGTATCCGGATGTAGAAAATTGCTCTAAATTATTAACTAATGCTATGTTAGAAATTAATGATTTACATGAAGATATTTCGATTTATCTTAATGGCAAAGAAATAGTAAAAAATCATAAAGATTTAGCCGGAATAATGTCAATATCATTAGAAAATATACCATATTCTAATAATACCCTTAGATTAATTGTCAATCATAAAGACACACTATATAAATTTTTTAATATTGACAAATCAACGTGTAAGAATGAACAAGTTTTGCAGGAAATTGAAATCACTATTAGCCCAAATCCAATAAGAGCTGGTTATTATTTTGAGACCCTTGTAAAAGGCTTAGAAGACGGACCAGTATATCTTAAAATTTATTCTGAACAAATGAAATTTATTAAGTCTTTAAATAGTCATTCGATCAATGGAGTTGTTTCACTAAAAGAAAAAATAAATACCTCAGGAGTATATATACTTGAAATAATTCAAGAAAAAGCTTCAAAATCAAGTAAAATTATTGTTATAAACTAGAAATGCTATTTTCCAAATGAGCTTTATTCACTAACCAGATAGATTATGAAACATACTTTACTTCATACAATACGAATTGTGGATACAATTCACCCAGATCTAAATCATCAAATTTCAAATAATAGTCGCTTTGATAAAATAATTATATTAGGAGTTATATTATTTTTAATAAATATGACTTTTGTTCCATACAAAGGTCTTAATGTCATAAAAGTTAATTCAAAAAGCGAAGTGACTGACCATGTAAAAAATCATGTTCAAGCCAATACATTTAATCATGAATTCAATATAAATAATCCTAAAGAATCAAAAACCCATATTGTTATGGCTGCAAGGGACAAAATTATTAAAGAACTTGATCATAACGATTTATTTCTTGACTCATCAGCCATATCAATTAGTGATGATAAACTTAAAAAAATTACTAAATTAAAATTGAATTCAATTTTAAATCCAATTGAAACTGAGAACAATAATGAAGAGAACATTTTCAAAGCTGACTTATTAGAAGGACAAATAGGCCGAATAAATGATCAGAATGACTTTCCTCAAGACAACATTTTTCGGGTCAATATTAATCAAGATATTAATGAAAATTATGAATATTTCTTGAAATATGAAGTATACGGAGTAAATGGTATTGAAGGTGTGGCTAGAAGCATAAATACAGGAAATAGTAAAGGAGGATATTTTATATCTAAATCGAAAGATTGGAACTTAATAGAAGAGAAATTACAATCCAAGCTGTTAAATACTGGAATGAATATTATTAGATTCGGATCCGTGGATTCATCATATTCTTATAAAATTAGAAATTTAAGTATTTATAAAAAACCCATTATTTCAGAATCAATTTATAAATTATCAAATGCACATGTAGCATATTCTAATGTACATAATTTAATTTATCTAAGATCCATATTATCGGATTCAATTACTAAAGTTTTTTTAAATGGTATTGAATTAGAAATTGAGAATGGTGAATTGGAATTTGTACATACTTTCACAGAAGAAGAATTAACAACCGGGAAGTTAATGTTAATACTTGAATCAAAAGCACAATTAAGTAAAATTGTTGAAATAGGTGTTAAAGATGATAAAACATATGATTTGATTGTTCCGATAAGAAGAACTCAGACAAGTGTGTCAAAGTCAGTTTCTGCAGATCAAATGGCTGATTTGAAAATTGATGGCGCAAGTTTACACTTAGATTCTGGATCAATAAAGAGCAAACTTAATTTAATCATTAGACCATTAAGATCGGTAGATGTCATCCCAATGAATGCCGGATTAATAAATGTAACTAAATCTGGAATTGCATATCGATTCCTTCCACACAATACCGTTTTCGAAAAGAATATTTTAATAAAACTACCCTATGAGAAAAGTAGAATACCTAATGGCTATACCATTAAAGATATTAAGAGCTTTTATTTTAATGATAAGACTAAATCATGGAGTGAAGTAAATATAGATTCAATTGATCAAATCAATGAATTGGTTTACATCCGAACCAATCATTTTACAGATTATATCAATGGGATTATTCAAATTCCTGAGAGCCCATCCGCCACCGCATTTACACCCACGACTATGTCTGATATCAAAGCTGCCGATCCTTCTTCTGGAATCAATACCATGGCTCCACCAACAGCTAGTCAAAAAGGAGATGCATCAATATCCTATCCAATAAATATTCCTGCCGGAAGGAAAGGAATACAACCCAATGTATCTCTAAATTATAGCAGTGATGGGGCAAGTGGATGGACAGGTTATGGTTGGTCAGTGCCTGTAATGTCCGTTATTTTAGATACAAGATGGGGAACCCCTGTCTTTGACCCAACAAATGAAACAGAAATTTATCAATTAAATGGAGAACAATTAATACAAAACGATAAAGCAAATCCGAATAGACATAAAGAAGGATCAATGTATAACACCGCTCTTAGAGAGAGACAAACAGGTACAGTTTCCTTCTATGAAAGAAAGTTAGGAAGTTTTAGTAAGATTGAAAGAATTGGTAGCACAACCTTAAATTATATATGGAAAGTAACCACTACTGATGGCACTATTAATTGGTATGGTGGAGTAAATGCATTAGACACAAATTTTATACTCAAATCAAATGCTGGGATCGCTCAATGGATGCTAGCGAGAACAATTGATGTGTTTGGGAATACAATTAATTATGAATATGTCAAAAATACAAGCGCTTCAGGGCCTGAAGCTGGTGGAATTAATCTTTATCTGAGTAAGATATACTATACTGGAACAAATGGGAGTAATGGAAATTATAATGTTGAATTCCTAAGAGGCGGAGAAGGTTCTTATTCAAGAAAAGACATCACAATAAATAATAAATATGGATTTAAAATGTCAGATGATCAATTATTAACTAAAATAAAAGTTAATCATAATACTGATTTAGTACGGTCCTACAAATTGGATTACCAATCTGGAAAATTTTATAAAACTTTACTAGTTAAAATATCTGAATATGATTCTCAAGATAGTTTATTTTATGGTCATGATTTAGAATATTACAATGACATTGATGGGTGTAATCCATTTGATGAAAATGAAGAAACTATAGAATTACCTTTAAAACCTATTGATTCATGCGGCAATGTAGATACAGATAAGGATGGATGGTTTGATTTATGTGACAATAGTCCACTAATTTATAATCCACTCCAAGAACTAATTGATACAAGTAAATGTGGTGATATTGATTCTGATGGGGATGGCTTTAGAGATAATTGCGATAATTGTCCTTATACTTCGAATCCCACTCAGCTAGATACAGATGGAGATGGCATTGGAGATGCTTGTGATAATTGCGTTAATATATGGAATCATAGTCAAAGTGATCGTGATAAAGATGGCATAGGCGATGCATGCGATAATTGTCCAAATTACAAAAGCACTTCAGGAAATCAAAATGCTGATAATTTAGATATAGATGGTGATGGACTAGGCGCTGCATGTGATAATTGTCCAAATGTGTCTAATCCGGATCAGAGCGATTCAGATCAAGATGGTCTTGGTGATGCATGTGATAATTGCCCATATAAGGAAAATCCTGATCAATATGATGGAGATGGAGATGGGATAGGTTTTTATTGTGATAATTGTCCTTACCTTTATAATCCGGCCCAAGGGTATGAGTGTGAAGAATGTGTATCGATGACTTTTAGGTGGGGAGCACATGAAGGATTCACAATTAAATATTATGATTGTGATAGTGTACTACAGACAATAAGTATATACTCTCCTTATACCGCCGATACTATAGGACCATTTTGTGGATATTTACAAAGCGTATATGATCATTCCATCATTTCCGACTATAATAACTTTACCATTATAGTAGATTCGATATGTAGTAGTAGCGAATCTTTTAAAAAAGGAAACGGTGGATCTGCATTAAAAAATAGAAAAAATAGTACTAACATTTCTACCAATGCCATCCTGGACAATCAAGTAAAATCTAACAGTACAGTTAGTGAAAACCTTAACAGATATGTACTAATATCAGAACAACCAAACCGACTATCGCCTTCCAATGACCCTAATATTATGATGTCGGGTTCTGAATGCATACTCAATTCAAATACGCTTAGAAATTTCAATTTACTGGAATATAATCCAAACTCATCTGCTTTAGGATCTAGTGTCAGCTATTCCGTTAATATTGGATTGGGTGTGGGTTTTGGAGTAGGCTGCAAAATATTGAAAAAGGTGGAAAAATATCACTTGATGTAAGTGGAGGCTTAAATGTGGAAGAAGGTGGAACATTGATAGCAAGTGCAGATATTAATGGTGATGGCTTGACAGATATAATAAGAAAACACAATGGTCGAATCGTATATTACGCTCATAAAGTAGTGAGAAATTCTGAAAATGTAATAGTGAATGAAATATTTGAAACAACACCTAAGGAAATTTTTACGATGAATCCAGATGGTAGTTTTAGTCCAACAAATGACTTATTATACACCTATTCCAAAGCATGGGATTTAAGTCTAGCTGGAACATTCAATTATGGAAAACTTGGTGGTTCGGCTGGTGGAAATTATAGTAAAGGTAGTAACGTTACTAAAATATTTGTTACAGATGGCAATGGAGATCAACTTCCAGATATTTCGATTAATGGCAAGGTCTTTTTAACCATATTAATCGATTGACTGGTGAAGTTTATTTTACACCGAATAGTGACCCTACTGAAAACCTTGTTGTAGTAGGAAGTGAATTGGAGAAAGAAATTCCTGATACAGTCATTACTACATTAAATGAAATACATATTCCCGCTTATGATGTAGTTAAGGTTTGGGAAGCACCGCATGATGGCAAAATTATAATTAAAAATGGCGTAACAACAAGTGATGCTAAAGTTTCAATTGAAACTGATGCAAACGGATTTTATGGATTAGCAGGGCTTCCGTTAGATAAGAGTACATGCCGACTATATCATGGAAGTTCGAATGATTTACCGACTGAAATAAATAATTTGCCTACTAGTGCAGGAACTCTTGATTGTGTCTCTGCTGAAATAACTGATTCATGTGAACTTGATTCAGACGATGATGGAATTAATGATTGCGTTGAATGTGATTCCATTGGAATAGATTGCATCTCTTGTAAGGATAGTCTTTTGCTACTTAATCAAGTCAATTCTGGAGTATTGGATTTAAGAGCAACCTCAGGATATATTATTGCTAGGAACAAAATCAAAAATAATGGTCAAGCTTATTATCATAGTAGTGATAGTGTTATGTTAACCCAAGAAAACTCTGATATGTTCAAAGTTGAAACAGGTGGTAAGTTCAAAGCATATATTGAAGGTTGTATTAAAAACAATACTTCAGGAGGCGTAAATCCTGAGGATGCGCCAAATACTGAAACATCTTACTTAAGGGTAAAAAAAGGTCAAAAAATTTACTTTAGACTTCATGTTAAAGAAAATGCAACAAATAATGAAATTGGATGGAATCCAGAGGTAAGATATACTCACATTTCAGGAATTGGAATTGATAATACGGAAATGGATTATTCTAGCCTTACACCGCATAAGAGTTCTTATGCTGATGGATTCATGATGAGTACTAAATTCGATTATCCACTACCTGCAACGGGCGATAGCTCTACAGTCCTCATAACTTGGGACCCATTTACCATAGCTGATAATTCAGATTCAATAAAATTTAGAATATTAAAAATTACTGAGGCAGAGGATGGTGACAATCCTGATGAAGTTATGCAGCTTTGGCAAGATTCCATTGGAATTAAATCAGCTGTAAGAACTATTTATCCTCCAAATCTTACATTGGCTTTAGATACTTTAAATACCTATTACCTTAGATTCGAAGCTTACTCACAATCAAATAATGATTGGCAAGGTATTAATTGGAATCCAAAATTAATAGTTACACTTGTTGGAATAGATAGTACTGATGTATCTGAAGTGTACCCGCCGGTAAAGTATTCACTATTCAGAAATTATATATTACCATATAAACCATCTAATGGAAAAAGCTTGAAAAGTTATAATACCATTATTGGTTCAATGACAAAAATTATTGACTCGGTATATGTACATTTAAATTTTGCACCTGATATTAAAACTCAAATCATAACATGTACATCTGAAGCTTCAGTTTGCGTAGATGGTAAAGTATTTTTTAAAGTAAAACAAAATGGAAGAACCATTGGAACAAGAATAATAACCGTTAAAAACAACTCCATTACCATAAATAATTCTATGCCAATTAAAGTAAAATTTACAGATGAAATCTCTAAAATATTGACATTGGAGTTAAACAGTGACGGATCTTATTACGGAAATGAATTATTAAGAATATTGGAATCTAGAGGTAACTGGGATAAAATGGTTGGGTATCTTGGTTCATCTGCTTATGTTACATCCGGATCAAATGAAGCAAAAAACAATAAAATCACAAGAAGAAATTTGAACCTATTGTATGATTTTCAGGAAGCTAAAGGTCATTTTTATCGTGGATGGGGTCAGTTCTTATATAATCCAAGTCAAGATACTGGCCAACATGTAGCATTAAATGATTCTTTTGGAAGGCTTATAAACACATATAAGGATACCATGTTTACTTTAACAGAAGATCAAATATCAATCATTTCAGATATTACTATTGATGATTTAGATGATGAAAACTATGGTGAAAATTTTGACCCAGAAACAGGACAAATATTAATTCCAGGATTAACCGATCTAAAACTTCCTAACTTTCTATTTTTAACACCATACGCGTTTAAAGAAGCGATTATTAAGGAAGGTGCAATATATATTGATCAGAAGTGGAGAGGATTTAGTAAGCATAATTATGTTGCTAAATATTCTGCTCGAGCAATTAGCGCAGAAGAAGATGTAACCGATATGATTAGTTTGCATAGTCCATTCCTTGAATATTCTAATTATAATACAGGTGCATATTCACTTAATAAATATGTCACCTCTAAGACTAAGTCGGTTAATTCCGGGGCGTCAGCTGGAAGGATCAAAGTAGGAAAGAGTAGAACCATCTCTTCGAAATCTACAAATCGATCAGATTATATTGATATGAATGGGGATCGATATCCAGATCCAATTTTGGAAAATTTTGCTCAATTAACTAATTCAACCGGAGGATTATATCCTTCGTCTTATACCACTTCAGCAATAGCTTCAGGATCTAGAACTTGGGAGAATACTGGCTTAACTGATATCTATAATAATGGTAAAAGCGCATCAGGAACTTTTGGAAAAGCAGGCAATCAGACCGCTGATCCATCTGGTAAAGGAGGAAATAGATTCGGAAAATTTTTAAATTCAACATTAGGGGATGCGTCTTTAGGTCTTTCGGCTAACACCGGCACATCATATAGTAATTGTAAAGTCTTATATATAGATATTAATGGAGATGGACTTACTGATAAACTCTATTACAATGTTAATAATGTAGTTACTAAGATGAATCAAGGGAATACAGGTACAGATGATGCACTGACAGATTGGGGACTAGTTGGATTGTATAAAAACATCAATGAATCTAAAGGTTTAGGCTCAAGCCTTGGAAAAGAATATTCATCCGGAGCAGGAAAAAGTATCACATTTGGGCTATCCATTGGAATTGGCAAAGCCTTGACAGGAATTCAACTTGTTGATATGAATGGTGATGGTCTTGTAGATTTCTATCGGGATGTAAATGGCAATGGTGTTGTTAATTTCAATAAAGGCAATGGATTTGATCTAACAGATAGTTGTGTGCTAAATTTTAATATTAATCCCAATTCTAAATCTACAAGTTTGTCTATTAATGGTGCGTTTGCTTTTGGGTTACCAATTCCAATTTTTGGAACTTGTTTAAAACCTGTGGTTAATTTGAGTTTATCACCAAATAGGGCAGTTAATAATACAAAGACTACCATTGAAGATTATGATGCTGATGGATACCCGGATATTGTTAGACAAGAAGATGAATGTACATTACAAATTAGAAGATCTAAAATAAAAAGAACTAATAAACTAAAAACTGTAATAACACCCTTAGGAGCAGAATATACCGTAGATTATAAATTAGCTCCTTCTAATTATGATATGCCTAATAGCAAATGGGTGGTATCAAAACTTGATGTTTATGATCCATATGCTACAACAGCTGAAGGACCATCCACTATGAATAAAAAATTTGAATTTCATAATGGAAGATATGATAGACGGGAGAGGGATTTTTACGGATTCGAATATGTTAGAACTATTGACCTACAAAATGATAATTCTGTCTACAGACAAAATATTGATCGATACCATAATATGAGTTATTATTTGAATGGAATGCTTAAGGAGAATTACGTTGTCAAAGGTGATATCACTGTACATCAGGATGTATTGAAGAGAGATTCAATTACAATTTCAAATTCCAATAAATACAGCCAATTATCCAATAATTATGTTTTACGGGCACCAATAGTATCAACTTCCACCCCATGGATAATTGATACTAGCTCCAATCTAGGAGAAGATTATGATGTAGGAGGCACAAAAGGTAATGGTGCAGCATATGCGCAAAAAGTAGAATCTACCACAACAATATATGAATTTGGATCAACAACACTTAGTAATACTGAGTCCATGGAATATGATGAATACGGTAGAGTGACTAATTACGCAAAAGCAGGATCAGGTAATGATTACACATCATCCATAACTTATCAAACCCCGAACTTTACTAAAAACTTATTACTTATACCTGATCAAATCAGTGTTAGCGATGGTAGTGGTTTGTTACGTAAACGAAAAGTAGGGTCATATGATAGTAATACTGGAGTAATAACATCTATTCATACTTATACCAGTGCAGGTAGCTATTTTACAACAAGTTTATCCTATTATAGCAACGGTAATCTTAACACGGTTACTACACCCATTGATCAGGATGGATATTCTAAAATTACAGAATACACCTATGATACAACACAGCAACAATTTATTACAGGCATCAGTAACACTTACAATGGAGAAGTTTATAGTTCTTCAGCTGAATATGATTTAAAATTTGGCGTAATGACTTTGTCTAAAGATATCACAGGAAATGAAATGACCTATACTTATGATCCAAAAGGCAGAGTGTTACAAATCAAGGGACCTAAGGATCCTACATATTCGTTGAAATTTGCTTATACATTAAATGCAAGCGGTAAATCATATGCAACAACGGATCACTTCGATGTTCAGAATCCTTCCAATGATATGCAGACCCTAACCATCATTAATGGTCTTGGCCAACCTGTTCAAATTAAGAAAGATATAGTCAAGTATGACAACGGTACCTTTGATGAGGGTGTAAGCATATCAGGTATAGTAACCAAAGATAAATTTGGAAGAGCAATAAAGCAATATCATCCCAAATTTGCTACATCAATGAGTACCGGTTTTGATTCCTCTCCAAGCGCTACTGTTACATCTGAGACAACGTATGATGAAGTAGATCGCCCATTAACTGTGAAAGATGCAGATAATACGGTCATTACCATGTCTTACGACATTTCAGATGCAGCCCTACATACAGTTACTACAATACCACAAAATGCAAGTACTAATATTGTTAAAGAAAGTTATACTGACTTAGACAAACAAGTCGTTAAACAAAAAGATAATGGTATGACTACTACTTTTGAGTTTGATGCGGCAGGTCAGCTCCTCAGTGTATTAGATGAAGATGGCAATACCACATCCAGTGAGTATGATCTAGCAGGTAGACGGACGCAATGGATCCATCCAGACGCTGGAACCAATACTTATACATATGATAATCTTGGTCAATTAATGACTATGGTAACTCCAAATCTTGCCATGAATAGTGATGAAATAATATATAAATCAGATGCTTTAGGTAGGATTAAATCGGTCACATATCCTGATTATGCAAATTCTACCCCAAATATCAACAATGTTAAATATGAATATTATCCTGCTACAACAGGAGGCGTTGATAATAACAGAGGTAGATTGATGTTGGTCCAAGATGCCACAGGATTAAGAAAATATGAATATGGATCTCAAGGCGAAGTGGTTAAAGACATCAGAACAATAATTGCTCCTGGCCAGGATAATAAAACCTATGTTCACCGATTCCATTATGATACATGGAATCGTATTGATACGCTCATTTATCCTAATAAAGACACCTTACTTTATAAGTATGATTTAGGTGGTAATTTGAACTTTATGAAAGCTGGAGTTCAGGTTTATATAGATAGTATTGGTTACGATGAATTCGAGCAAAAAGTATTTTGTAAATATGGTAATAGTACATCACAAACCTATACCTATTCTACAACATTGCGAAGACTTTCCAATTTGGTTTCCAAGGATCACTCTGGTAACAATATGTATAACTTGAGTTATACATTTGATAAGATTGGAAATGTAGATTCAATTCATAATTCAGCAGGTATCATTAATGAAATGGGTGGAAGTTATTATCACAAATACACTTATGATAACTTTAACCGCATATCCACTGCACACGGCAGTTGGACCGGTTATCCTACCAACACACTGGGTAATAAAGCATCAAACTATACACTTGAGATGGCCTATGAAAATATGCATAGAATTACAACTAAACAACAAGAACATACACGTGATGCATCTAGTGTAAGCGAAAACACTTACGATAATTTATTCAAATATGAAGATGTGAATCATCCGAATGCAGTAACATCTATAGAAAACCAAACAAACAGTGATGTCGAGGAATTTAATTATGACGCCAATGGAAATGTATTGCTCCATGAATTCGATAATGGAGATACCAAGAATATGTTATGGGATGAAGCGAATATGCTCAAAGCAATAAAAATATCAAATGCCGGAAGCTTCCAACACTACATCTATGATGCTAATGGTGAAAGAACTTTGAAGGGATTAGGGCAATATGGCATAATGGATTTAAATGGCTTAAGCCAAACCGTTTCTACCATTGGAAATTATTCCCAATATGTAAGTGGATACATGGTTATGGGACCACATTACATGGTCACGAATCACTATTATTCAGGTACAGAAAGAATAGCCTGTAAATTAGTTGGTTCAGTAGATAGTAGTGTTGATAATAGTCTAGAGTTATCGGGAACTGAAAAAGCTGGACTTCCAGATAGACAAGCAGAAGATCTGGAATTGGTCAGAACTGAATTTGGATTTGATACCTTAATTATTGACGATGTAGATCCTGATGAAGACGACTGCGAAGGAAATAACGATTGTCCTAACGTTTTGTATTTCTTCCATCCTGATCATATCGGATCAAGTACATTTTTAACGGATGAGGCTGGAAATCCTTATCAATTTATCCTATATTTGCCTTTCGGAGAAGGTATGGCTGAACAGAAAGCTGGGGGCTATTCAACGAAGTATAGGTTCACAGGTAAGGAAGTTGATGAGGAAACTGGGCTTTATTATTTTGGGGCGAGGTACTATGATCCTAGGATATCGTTGTGGTATGGGGTCGATCCACTTGCAAGTAAATATCCAAGCATTTCGCCTTATGCTTATGTTGCAAATAATCCAATAAATGCTATCGATCCGGATGGAAGAGAAATAATAATTATAACAGGAAGAGATAGCAAGGGTAATGTGTCAGGTCAACTTAGGTATTCAAATGGGACTCTTTATACAATGAGTGGAAAAGAGTATAAGGGAAACAATAGTTTTGCTTTAACTATGAAGAATGCTTTTAATGATATTAGAAAAGCAGATACTTATATTGACAAAATGGTTAATGAGCTTGAAGGCAGTGAAAATAGTCATTTCATTGAATTCTCTAAAGATAGAGATGGAGCATATGTAACAGAGAATGAAAATGATGTAAATGGAAATGGTACGCAGTTGGTAATTACAAACGAAGAATTAAATGGTGACCCTCTTAGCAGTGGTGAAGACCAGAACTTAGGTAGTACTTTAAGTCATGAATTACAGCATGTTTCTGATATTGTCAAAGGTGTGATTGATAGAACTCCAGATAAGAAAAGTGGAATCAAGAATAGTGAAATTAAGGCCGTCAATACAGAAAATAGATATAGAGCGAATCGAAATATGGACAAACGAACCCATTATGGAGAAGGCAATAAAATTCCTAAATCAAAACTTGAAGATCCATGCAAAGCAAAGGAATATTGTCAGGCATCTTATTAATGGTTTGTTGTGTAATTGGTTGTAATCAATCAAATCTTATAAAAGAGCCTTTAGATAATTCATTTGTTATTTTATTAACAAATGACAATAAAGAATTTATCACGATTTACTCTGATCTGAATAAAATTACCCCTAAAGATTTTACTAAATTAAATGTAGGTAAAAAGGAACGTTTGGATTTTATAAACATAAAAAGAAAAGTAACAGCTGAAGAGTTTGTGAAATTGGAAAAAATGGGAAATATCCATATGGTTATAAATGATCAAAATTTAGACCTTCAGAAAATTGTTGATGGAAATACTTTGAAGGATAACTTATTATCCTTTTCAAATATTCCTGACAATCAAAAAGGGCTAGTTATAAAGTATTTGCATAACAAAGGATACTATGTTATATTTAAAGAATACCGTGGTGATTATGTTATGATCCCTATAAAAAGATAAGCATAAACAATATGCCTTTGCATCCGCAGGGGCATTACTATTTATAAGCCAGTTGAGTTTTAACAGAAGCTAGCAAATGATCAATAGTATAAAGTACACATTCTTTATCTCTATCAGGCAGGAGATTGATCTGATGGCAGATCCGGTATTTATTTTTGGATTGTCTTTATCATCCACGACGTTTAGGAGTCCAAGTATTTGAATCTTCACTTCACCTTTACCATCCATGAGTTTATCTCTGCCATTCATAAACAAAAAAGACATCCAATCCACTTTTACTTTCCATATAAAGGAGGGCGAGGTCAGTGATGAAAATTGTTCCGATTCGAAGTTCATCCATTTTCCGTTTGGAGCACTTCTCATTTGTCCTTTTTGGAGTGCATGAAAAATAAGATGAGCCTCGTTACCGGTAACGCCAGACCGGATTAACCATTTCTGAACTATGGGAGGCAAATCCGAAATAGACTGATGGTTGACCAGGGACGAGTTGGTCTCTTTGAAATTTTGAATTTCTATTTCCGTATTCTTTAAGAAGGATTGATATCGATAGGCCGGCAACGCACAGATCAAAATGATGACGTTGGCAACGGTTCCGAAACGTGCATCGGTCCAACTTGTGAAAATCAAAATTTGAGAAAGGAGAATACCCAAAAGTGCAATGGCCGTCCACACGGGTTTGTTGAGTATAAAAAGTATCGCTGCCAGTAGTAATATTAAGGTTGTCAACAACCAAATCCACCCTAGGGGTTTCGAAATTTCTTTGGTCAGTTGCGGAACTGCGGATGGATAAACGGATTTGACGAAACCCAAAAGATGAATTAGACCGTGAAACAGGATTAGGAAAAAGAAAATATATTTCATTGGTAGTAAAATTGAATTATGATCATTTGGGTCTTGTCTTATAATGGAGGACCCACGAATAAACCATGATTTTAATTCCAAACAGCAGAAAAATCAACTGGATCAATGAGTGATATCCCACCATCCAAATCTGCACTACCATCCAGATAAATAAAATGAGTCCTTGTGCGGCCACCAGAATGGGTGAGATGTTAGAAGTAAAAATGATGATTATAAAAATACAGGAGGAAAAAAGGCCGATACATACAAATAGGATCAATCCCGGATAAAAAAAATCAACAAACGGGGTGTCTTTCAAAAGACTGATGGGCATTTCCAAAATGGATCCATCGGGGGCCATCATCAAAGACAATCCACCGGCAATGGCTCCCAAAGCAAGGACCAGTGCGCTGAGCATAATTAACCGCAATAATAATTTTGTTTCCAACATTTTTCATTTGATTGATTGTAAAATTAATAATTTAAATATTGCACAGTTGTGAGCATGATCATTGAATGACCTGATTTTGGTCTAAAATACGCTCAGTATATGGCAATTTTATAAATAAAAGTAAATTGCCATATTTGTGGTTAAAAATCAATCTTTTACGATTAATCCACCAGATATGGCGACTGAATAGAAAGGTGGTGCCATCCTGGAAATTTTAAAAGGTGAACTCGAATATTTGAATTTTAGCAGACTTAAAATCATGGCCCTGATGATAGAGACCATTATTAAAAGACAAACGATATGTTTAGGACGATTATGTGAAGTTATTCAGATTGAAGCCCATGTTCTGAACGATAACAGGAGATTGCAACGGTTTATCTCAGTGGTAGTTTTTGATATTTCAGTACTGTATATTTCTATCACTTAGATGTCTACTATTTTTTCATGGGATACTTAAATTGTTAACTAAACTGCCTTATCTGATTATTACAATCTTCTCCGTTTTCATTACCACTCCTCTTTCATAAAGTACCACCGAGTAAAGTCCTGCCGGTAACTGCTCCGTATCGATCACATTACTACCTTGATATACGCGCTCGCTGAGGACGGTCTGTCCTTGTGAATTGATTAGATGTATGTACATACTTTCGGGCAGATAGTCATGAATATTTAGCACAAAGTGATCAGATGCAGGATTAGGAAATAAATCAGTTTTAATCACAATTTTTCCCTTGTCATTAGTTGCTAAAGTTCCAACATTCAGCGTCCTACATAAAGTATCTGCCCCGTACTTATTCTTAATAATCAGGCAGACTTCATATATGCCATCCTTCTCAAAACAGTGAATCGGAGAAGTATCTCTACTTTGCGAACCATCACCAAAATCCCAATACCATTCCGGCTCAGATTCTTCCGGAATATAAGCACTTAAATCCACAAACTCAAAACATCTGTATCTCGCGGTATCTTGATCATATCGCCACCAGGCCCATGGGACGTTGTCGATGCCGAGCGTATCACACTCGCTACCATCGATGGGCCCAAGGCGGTAATTAGGGAAATTGGGTATTTGAAATTTTCTTGAAGGGAGTTTTATGTGATGTTGTTTAAAATTACAATCTTTTCCTGATCTGTTGGGTGAGTTTATTACATGAAGCTCTCTTGTAGGTAAGTAGTTAGTTGTACCATAAATCCTTCCATCTGGCGCAAGTTGTAATTGATTGAAATAAGTAGGATATGAAATAGATGGTGATATCCATGACCTATAATTATCATATACATCAATAAGTATTTTTTCACCTAAAATCCCATTTTTAGAAACAGAATATTGCATGATGGAATCGTTTTCACAAACATACAGGAATCTATTATCTGGTGAAAAAGCTCCACTACTAAAAACAAAAGGTTCGTTTTCCGAATTTGGAATGTAACCTCGGTCTGAAAAAATCTTTCGTTGGTGATTAGATAGCATACCAGTGCAACGGTCAAAATGGTAAAAGTCTAAAAAAGAAATAGGATAATCTCCATCTCTGTTTGTATATACATTGCAATAATATTCTCCATTTGGTGAAAAAAAAGCAATTCCTAAACCATAAATTCTATCTAATTGGTTTGTTATTTGTTCACCGTAAGAAATGATTCCATTGGGAGTCAAAAGTAATTTATAATATGAGTTAATAAAGGGCATTGGAATTAATATCCACCAGTCTCTTCCATTGGCATGTTTGCATCCAATTATTTTTTGAGCTTCAAAAGTATCTTTTTTAATTACTTGAGCAAATCTGTCCACGATAATATGATCGGTATTTTGAACCAATATTTTTGAGTAGCTGATATTTCCTCCAACCAATTCAGGAATGGAATTGTAGACTATGTCGTAATCGTGTATATTAATAATATAGAATTCATTGTGTCTGCCCGGTGTTGGTAATATCAAACTTTGCTGCAGAAAAGCATAACAATCACCGAGCAAATAACAAATGCTGTCAGATAAGGGTACTTTTTGTCCATTTGCATCCTCTATTTCAAAACCATTGAATGAAAATTGAAATACACCATTTTGGCTAGAAATACAAACTGAGTTTCCACTTACTAAATTAATATTTTTTAATTTATCAAATCTAAATTCTGGATTTCCAGAGGCAGAATTAAATTGGGTGATACTATGTCCTATCACAGAATCTCTTTTAGGTAATATTAAGTACCCGGATATCCAATTAAAATCATATTGTTGGCTGATACTTGAAAATGTAAATGAGAAGTAAGTAACTATAATTAAAGCAATTTTGTTATTGGACATTGTTTTTATTAAATTTAAGATATTCAGCAGGGCAATGCCCTGCTGAATAGGATAAAAATTAGCGATTAATTATAATTCTTGAAGAATACAAATTCTTACCTGATTTAGAGTTATCGACAGATAAAATATATAATCCCGTAATTATATTATAAGTTGAAATTAGTTTAATACAAGAAGCATCTGTAGACCATCGTTCTGCCAAAATAATTTTTCCATTCAAATCCCGAATATGTATTAATTTATCTATTTTTTGATTACACATTCTATCGGTAATGATCAAATTCTCACTAACTGGATTAGGAGTAATTTGATAGGAATATCCAATATTTTCATCACCGGTTGAATTTATGATTGGACTTGGGGGAAGGCATAATAATGAATCATTATATCCATTTAAACCAGATAAGTCTTTTAGAATTCTTGCTAAGTAGACTGCATTTCCGTATTCAAGTGGACAAAGCTCCGCAATTGCGGATAGATCTGATGACTGAGTAGAATTCAATTCAAATATACCAGCCGCCACAGATTCCATATAGATATGGTTAACTTCTTGTAGGAAGGTTTGAATATCGTCTTCTGCCTCTATTAAATCATTGGCTGTAAGAACACCCTCAAGAAAAGTATCTCTTTGCTCAATCCAGCTATCCCATAAAGTATTTAAATCTGAAGTAGTTTCATTAGCGTCACTAAATAGATCTACCAAGAATTCATGGTAATAGCTACTGTCGGTAGAGTTGGCCGCATTGTACAAAGAATCTGCATACAATTTAATTGCCGTCATCTTCGCGTTAATGAGGATGAGTTCATCTTCCATATTTTGTAATTGTGAGCAAGATCATTGCCTTACGTGATCTTGACCCAAGATACTAACAAAAGTTATATTCTTGATATTTTTAAATGAATCAAATTTGCTATATATTATCGTTTTAAAAAAAACTTAGGAAAAAATTAGTGAGTGTTAACTCGAATAGTTATTTTCACAAGGCTTTAAGCCCAGGGTATTACGAAGCACCAGGGCTATCAATAAGTACCTGACCCGGCGCTCGTCTCAAGACGAATGCATTTTGATTTATTTGCGTGGTGGTAGACTCAATGCATGTTTGTTGAGTAGTCTTTGTTTGTTAAAAAATTAGTTATGACAGATCCAGAGAATCCAAATTCGTTATTTAGAATAATTATAGAAAAATGCAATAAAGTTTATTACTCTATTACAGAGAACTTTATTTATCTCATCATGGCCTTTGCGGCTCCTTTGTTTCTGTATTATATAAGTCAGGGTAAGGAAGTGGTGTTGTACTTGTTGGATCCGCATGAATGGATGAATATTGCCATGATACTGGTCAGCTTTATTGTATTGTTTTATGTTATTTGGGTAATTCCTGTGTGGAGCATTGAGCTCTTAAAAATATTATCCGACAGAAATATGATGACCCGGAAAATGGAAGAAGAGGAGGGAGGAGTTTCGCCACCACAATTGTTTTGCATTTTGGCCAACCGGTATAACAGTGAATTCAATCACAAGAAAGTTTATCCAATCAGGGTTTTTGCCAATATACCTATATTGGTTTTTGTATTTACCATTGCAGGAACACAGTGGGATGCATTATTTAGTCCGTTTATTTTTTTAATATTCCTGTTAATTTCTTTGATCATCAAGGATATGGCGAAAGGGATTATGGTAAATAAAGTTCTGCAAAATCTTTTTGTTCAGCGACCATATCTGGGTTATTTTGGCCATGCAGCAATCATTATAATGGCTTCGCTTTTATGGGCCTGTGGTTGGTATCTATTCGGTGCATTTGTAATTTGGTTATTGTATTTTTATAATGACTGGTTCCATTATTTTATAGAACATATTTCTGAATATTGGGAGCAAGATCCTAAAGACAACCCATGTACATCCGGTGATAAGCAGGAGTGTCTTTATAGAAAGTCAAAAAATGTATTTTCTGTTTATGCAAGTATCATTCTACTTTTTATAATCATGTTTTGGGTTGGGGAAAGATATGAGTTCATGCATAAAATATCGCCTGTGCTGATCATGAACATTTGTTTTTCGTTTATTATTTGTTTGATAGATACCGCCTTTAAGACACCTAAAGATGCGCTGGAAATTTTGGTCGTCATGGATCAGGTTCCGGATAATTACGACGAATGTTTGACTCACAAAGGAGTTTCAGAAATTTTACCTTCAACAGAAACAAATGCTCATGCCTTGCTGAAGGAACCTGAACCTCCGGTTAATATCGACAAGGGCCTTTATCTGTTTTTTAGTTTTGCGAATATTGTATTCCTGCTGGTTAGTTTGAATTTAATATTTATCAAATCAATCAATGGTCATAGAATACGAAAAGAGAGGATTGGCAAAGAGTTATACGATCAATTGGGTAACAGGGATAGCCTATTAAATTATTACAAAGTCTGGAGAGAAAAGAATAGTAATCCGAAGACAGTCGTTCTTATTGCCGGCTCAGGGGGAGGTTCCCGCGCAGGATACTGGACAGGAATAAACCTTGATCACATTTATGCTACTCTTGGAGATACAGCCAAGATATTTGCTATTTCTACCATTTCGGGCAGTACTTCCGGAGCGAATATGTTTTTAACCCGTCTGGTTGCTGATCCGAAAAGTTTATCGGTGCAAGAGAGAAAATCATTTTGGGATAACATTTATTCACGCAACTATTTAAGTGGTGGAATCTGGGGGGTATTGCTTGGAGACGGAATAGGAGGCTTTTCAAAGGGCAAGACAGATTATGACAAGGACAGAAATTATTATCACGAGCAGGGTGAGCTCAGTGCAATACAATCTTGCTTTCCACCCAATGATCAGAATCAGATAAGAAATCTGATGGTGGGCGATTATATGTCCAAATGGTCTGATACCACCATGAAATTTAGAATTCCATTGCATTTTGTCAACTCCGCAACTACCCAGGCAGGCAAGAGAGTGCTTGTTTCTCCTGTGGTAGTGGACAGCACCCTGCATCCGGATGTAGTAGATCTGTACAAGGAATTCAGGATGAACACCCAAACTAGTTGCAATCAATTTTCTTTGCCTATGTCCACTGCCGTTAAGATCAGCCAATCCTTTCCAGTGGTGAGTTCTTACTATTATTTGAAGGGAGTTGGAAATCTTATAGATGGTGGATTGTACGAGAGTTCGGGATGCAATACTCTATACGAAGTATATACAAAATTGCGAGAAATTGAGAAGGACACCAGTGTGCATTTTAAGATCATAGTTATTTTAAATGGGGATAGCGATAAATGCAATACTGAACCAGTCAACAGTTTGTTTTTAAATACACTTGGATCTGCCAGTACGACACCATTTTCAGGACATTCAGTCTATTGGCAAGAAAAAATGAAAACTGTTGATGGCAAAAATAATACAGCTGTAAAATTTGTAGAGTTGAAAGACAGTCTGGGTAATTGGAAGGAATTTCCATTGGGAGTGATGTACAGCCAACAATCCTTGAATCAAATTTGGGAATATTATAAAGGTAAATGATATGAAAAAAAAATTATTTGTAATAGCTTTCTTATTATTTCTTGGATCTAAAAATTACATGGATCGTAATTTTGCCCTGGAGAATCTTGGATTTTCAGAAGAAAATTTCAGTAAAATGTTTCAAGATTCTTCCGGTCTTGCTGCGTTTTACTCAGATACCCTTCGTTATAAATGTGAAGTATTGAATTGTACAAATTCGGAAACCTATACTGTACAAAAATTTAAGGAAAGCATGCTTCGATATTACAAGGCGGATTATGTATTTGCATTTTCTTACACGGCTATGTTTATCCTTATTTCACTTAGTTTGTCCTACCACAGGAGATGGAACAAGAGAACATTATATTTTTTTGTTGGGAGTGCCATTTTATTGTTTATAGCCGATGTATCGGAGAATACCATGATGATTGAATTCATTAATTCGAACTATGCAAATTACAATCACCTTATTCCATGGGTTAATGGATTGAAGACTGTACTTTTTGCTGTTTTGTGCTTGTGCCTGTTCTTCTTAAGGATACCATTTTTAGTAGGAAGGTTAAGGTCCTGGATGCAGGAAGACAAATAATTGGTATAAAATGTAAACATGAAAAAGATCTTTATTTTCTTATCAGCTTGGTTTTTAAGTATTGTTTCACACGCACAGGGATTTAGTTTTGATTTTATAAATCCGATGGAATTTAGGTCGCAGGATGAAATCAAACGAGGAGATAATTATATAATTAAAGTCAGGAATGTAAACCGGTATTTCTATCAAATTGATTGTACAGAGAGATCAAGTGATTACCATGCTGCACAACCCATTCCACTGCCAACTTTAATCATTTTACCTGAATCTTTTCCGAGCAGATTATTCGTGCCGGGGTTAAATTGCCCTGAGCAAATAGATACATTTAATCAATTGGTCAGGGAATTGAAAGGTTTAAAGATAGTTTACGAAAGTTTGGTTTCAGATTACACCAATCCGGACATTGGTATAATTGAATCAAAGGCATTGCCGCAAGCACAAAAATGTGAGCAATTAAGAGCAAAATTCAATAGTCTGGATAGCGTATGTGTTGGATCCTTAAATTATCTAAAGGTGGAATCCCTGTTGAAGGAATACCTGATATTGTTTAAAAATATCCGCTCGGTTTTTGAATTTTCTTATAAAGTAAAAAATACCAACCACGACCGGATAAAAGTGGAATTGAAATTTACACCGGAGAATCGGCTAAACAATAATGATCTTACTTTTAGTGATCCCAGAACTATGGAAACCAGATTGTATGCCAAGCATGGTTTTACCTTTTCATTGAGTGCAGGATTGTATGGGACCACGCTTAATTCAAAGGAATTTTATTGGACTGAAGGCCTGCAACATGATACTATAAATTTGGTGAATGGCATTCAAAAAAGTTATTATAAAATTGGCGAAAGAAAGAGCAAGGGGATTTCTCCTGGGGTGGCTTCGCTGGGTCACTTTAATTATATGTTGACCCCAGGATTTAGTATTGGATTGGGGCTGGGATTTGGGGTGAGTTATACAGATCGCATTTATCCGGATTTTCTTTATGGGTTGAGCTTTGGTTTTTTGAATGACACGAGGTTGATGCTGACCTTAGGAGGAGTACTTGGATACCGGACCAGTGGAATTGTTCCAACCTTGAATGCATCCAACACTTATTCCTATGAAGTCAAAAACAATTATGATTTATCCAAAAAGGATCAATTGATCAGGGATTGGATGCATCGGTTTGGTACAGTATCCGTGACATTTCAGCTGCTGGATTAAGAAAATATTACCTCCATGAAAAGTTTGTATTACTTATTGTAGATAATTTATTTGGGCATCAGAAAATTCAGAGACAGTTGGTGATTAGGTAAAGTTTGCGGATTATATTTAAAGTAAAATTGAGTTTGTATGTTAGAAGATTTGAAAAAATTTACGGAGGTATTCTCATGGGAAGTTGTGGTGCTAATTCTTGCAGTAAGCTTTAGGAAGCAATTTGCAGGAGTCATTGAAATTTTAAAGACCAGGATGAGCACAGCAGATAACATTGAAATCACAAAAGATGGAATAAAGATCAAGCAACAGCTGCAACAACTGGAAGATGTGGTTACCGGGGCCATTAATTCAGGGCAGTTGGGTTTGCCTCCAAAAGCTACCCGAACAGAGGTCAATTCCGAGTCCCAGGTAGATATTGATTCTGATCCTCTAAAGAAAAGTTGGGAGGGAAATTTGAAAGACAGAAACAGAAATATTTTCGCAGAGGTTCATCCGCTAGAAGGTACTAACTATTACCAACTGAGAATAGTAGTCCGTAGTACGGATCCGATCAGAGATCCGCTTAGAGGAAAAGTAAAGTTTCATCTTCACCCAAGTTTTCCAAATCCTCATCCTGAGATAGAAGTAAAGGATGGAGAGGCTGTATTGAGTTTAATTTCATATGGATCGTTTACGCTGGGAGCGGAAACAGAGGATGGGGCTAAATTAAAAATTGACCTGGCACAAGATGTGCCCGGTGTTTCAGAACAATTTAAAAACGCATAGTTATGGATTTGAATATGGTCATTTGTCCGACTACACTTTTTTGGTATGTATTTTTTTCAATTCTTTCTACCCTGATAGGCGCTTATGGGGCACTTTATATTGAAATTGCAAAGGAACCAAAAACCGAAACAGTAGGATTATTAGAAAAAGATTTATTGAGTGAGTGGCGCAAGAGATTAGTATTAGCCTTCATTGCATCGCTGGCGACGCCCTTGTTTTTGTATATATCAGAAGAGAAAGGTGTATTGGAGAGTTTATCCACTTTAAAGATTGGAATGTTGGTTTATTTTGGCTATTCCTTATTGCTGGCCACCTTTGCGGAGCAGATACTCAAGCTACTTTTTGAGATAATTAAGAAGACGGGTACTGCAGTAGAAAGTCTGATGGGAAAACCTAACTAAAGTTATATGGTGGGTGTGGAAAAGATGGGTGAATTTTGTGCATAGATTTTTTATTATGAATAGAATATTTTTGTTACCGATTTTAATGATGGCCTTTGCGAAAGATTCAAAGTGTCAATATTATGTCCCTTTTGAAGCTGATAATTTGAAGAAGGAAGCTATTGCAGGGTCGAATGACAGTGTGCTAATTCATCTCAGGTTGGCTGGAGCAATCAGAGAGTCTGCCAATCTTAAAGAACTAAATGATGAAAATTTAAATGGTTCTGTGATGGTTACCTTCGAAAAGCCGAATAAATATTTATTTTCATTAGGTTATACTCTTAATAAAACCAAGGATAACAATATTCTTTCTAACAGGCACTACTATAATTCGATTATTTTACCTGATTATGGCGGACAGTCATTTTCATTGGATTTTATAAAGCTATGGGAGAATAAATGGGGAGTGAATTTTAATTTTGCCATTGGAAACGATACATGGGTATTTGATACCACTCGCATTGCAGCTAGTCCTTTTCATTTTAAATTGCAATTTTTATATCATCCATTTTCTGCTTATAAGCTGCAGGGAGATAATCGATTCAATCTGAGATTTAATTTTGGGATATCTTATAGAGGAATTACCAACGAAATTGTAGATTATAATGATTTTCTCTCCTCGAAATTTGGTTTGACAAAAAATAAATTTTTTGGATTGGAGGGAAGTGTTAATTTTACTTTTAACAATTTAACTTTATTTTTTAATCCAACTTATTTTCCAGTGTCCAATAAGATTGTTGATTTTCCTAATAATGGAATATTTCTTATAGGGGCAATCGTTACCGGAGAGGCTTTGAAATTCAAATTGATAAAGTAATTATTCATCCATTAACTAAAAATTTATTTATGGGAAAGTATTTGGCAAATAGATTTGAGAGATATGAAATATTAGAAGATACTTCGTTGTCAACAAATCCTAGTGATTGGAATCATCATTTAACATTACAGCAGGACATGAGGGCCGTACTTGCAGCTAAACCTGGACAAACTCCAAGTACATCAGGAAGGTGGTATCTTGCAAAATGTAAATCCATTACTGACAATGATTCACAGTTGTTAATTGGATTTTGGTATTCTGTATTTGTAGCATTGAATGGTCAGGATCCTAAAATAGGCAATGATAATTTAGTTGCAGCTCCTTGTCCTCCGTTTTGTGGGAATGATCAAGTTGATTAAATCGGGCTAATTAATTCTGCATTAATTTTGGATAGTTGGGAATCGTCTAAATTTAATTTTATATTTCAGTCAATTGTTAAATTGATTGGAAATACTAAATTTTTTGAGGAGGCATCTAGTTCAAGCTTTTTCGATACAGGTGAGCTTAGTGAAGATTTAAAGAGGAAATTGATAGGTAAATTTAATTTAATATCTGATTTTTTTTTGAAAATTTTAGAGACAGGAAATGAGGATACCTTAAGAGAAGAAATTATTCTGTTTTCTAATGAAATTAATTCTTTAGAAGAATTTAGAAATTTTAATTTAAAGAGTTTAGAATTTCAGGTTGTCATTAATTACTATTTGGTAATTTGTTTTATTTATTTAGGTGACTATAGAAAAGCAAAACAACATTTTAGAAATGTAATTAGACTATTGGAAACAAAAAATGGTAATTCCATTTCGAGATCTAAAATTCGAAAGTTTGCAAATTTTATAAGGAAAAATGAAGAGAGAGTGTATCAACCCATTACGATACAGATAGTTATAGTATTCAGTGGGACTGATCAATCTATAGAACTTGATGAAATTGCCAATTTGAAAAGTTGTTTGGAAAAAATTCAAAATGATTCAATTGTAATAAAGTTTGTTGATGCTATCAAGTATAGTAATTTTCATGAGCTTGTGTTGGAACTTAAAAATCCAATAGATCATTTAATATTCATTGGACATGGAAATTCTACAGAGGGATTTAATTTAAGAATTTCGAAACAATTTACACCCTATAGGATTGGACTTGAACAACTAAGAAATGAAATTTTTCCCATTAGTGAAATAACCGATTTATTTATGTTGCTTTGTTGTAATGGCAGTTATTATTTTGCAAACGAAAAAGCAGGAAGAAGGGTAATAACTAACGAAAATGGAATAAGTTACTTTGTTGTAAAGAATTACCTTTGTGGGTTTTATGCTATTTATAAAAAACATTTGGGTGTAGCAAATTCCCATCGGATGGGATTAGCGATGCAGTTATTATTTAATGATAATTACAAGAATTTAAAAGTTAATTATATACAAGAATGAAATTGAAGTATTATATTTCATGTCATTTAATACTTTTATTTGGTGTTCTATCTTGTACATTAATTCAAAGTCAAAATCAAAATACCAATGTTTATTTTAGACAACTTAACACAAAACGTGTAATTTATTCAAGTTTAAATGGTTCTGTGATAATCAACTCTCATTTTAAGGATCTTCTAATGAGAATTGAATGGAAGCAATCCGACAAAAATGTGCAAAGTAATTATTATGAAGATGAATTAAATCGCGTCTGGTTTTCCACCTACCAGGCTCTGCATGTTTACATACCGGAGCTGGATGATTTTGAATATGAGCAAGTGACATCAAGTAACGGAGATACCATTAAAAGTGATTACAAGGTAATTGCAATGGATGGGGTGGATTTGTATTTCAAGGCAGGTGATGAGTTTTTTATGTACGATGTTTGTTTGAGGCAGGTGATTAGGAAATGGTCAGTTCCTGTAAGGGATAGTCATGATGCCATTTTACAAAATGTAGAGCAGGGTAAACGATTGTATTATTCTAATGCAGACACCTTGTATTGGATGGATTTAAATTCGGGTGATGGTAAAATTAAGTATGCACCCCTTGAAACCAGAGTGGGATTTATTTTAGGAAGTAGTGATTCGACTATTTATTTAGGGATGAATGAAGGAGAACTCATTCAATGGAATACAAAATTGAATCTAAAAGTTGCGGAAAGAAAAATATCCAATCAAGGTTTAGCTGGGATGTGTTGGTGGGGAGATCATCAGATCATTATTTCAGACAGGGATCAATTGATTTACTATGATGTTTTACTGGACAGCATCGTGAACAAGCATTATGTGTATGGTCCTGTAAATAAAGAAAAGGCTTTGGAAAATTTGCTCTTACCTTATGTTGACCCCGATTCCATTCTTTGGATTGGTTCCGATGGGTATGGGGTGGTTTCTCAAAGTCTTAAACTCAGGAAATTTAAATGGATCAATCGTGGAAATGAACGATTTAACGTAGTTGGAATTTTTGATCATGGGATGGATGAAATTTTATCTGTCAGCAGAAATGCGGAAGTAGGCATTTATTCTTTGCAAGCTGAATCATGGAAATCTTATTCAAGACCGAAGGATCCTGCGTTGACATCCAGCTTTATTAAAGCTTCGCTGGCCTTGTCAAAAGATCGGATACTCATGGCCGATTGGGATTATTTAATTTCGTTTGATGTTGAGACAAAAAAATATCTTAGACTGACTTGTTCTTCCGATCAAAGCTTGAATGGATTACTTGTTTTAAAATACGGTCCTGGCAATAGAATATTTACCCTTGCTTCCAATGTAGGTTTGGTCGAATTATTTATTAATGGTTCAAAGTATTCCTGGAAGCCGGTGGATGGTATAACAATGGGTTCTAAGCCATTTACCTATTTTGATCTAGACAGTTTCGGAAATATTTATCTGGGTAATAATGATGAATCTATTTTATTTTATAAATACAATGGGACCGGGAAGTACAGTTTGCAACATGAGTTTCCCATTCCCGGAGGGGTGAAAGATGTGGTGGAATCTACTCAGGAAGGACATATTTGGCTAGTGAATGATCAGGGACTTTATGATTTAAATATTAGAAATTATTTATTTACTCCTTTACAAGATCAAAGCAAATCCTTGCATCAGGTACTTTATTGTGTGGTGCCGGATACCGCCGGATATTTATGGATGAGTAGTAATTCAGGAATTTTGAGATTTTCTCTTTTAGATAGCAGTTTGCATTATTTTAAAGAAAAGGATGGCCTACAAAATTATGAATTCAACTCTTTTGCTTATTTGACATCTTCTTCCGGATTTTATTTTATGGGAGGGATCGATGGAATAAATTATTTTAATCCATATGAACTTAAACTATCCGGCAAAAAAGCGCCAATTGATATTTACAGTTTTAAGATTAATGACGAGGAAACAAAGAAGTACGGTGCTTCCAATGTTTTGCAGAAGCTGCAATTGCCGTATTCAGAGAATACAGTTTCTTTTGAGTTTTTGGCCATTGATTATGATGATCCTCAAGCCACACGTGTCAAGTACAAAATGGATGGAGTGGATGATGATTTTATTTTGGCAACCGATGTGAAAGGATTTGCAAGGTATGCGAATTTGAAGCCGGGACCATACAAGTTTCAAATTATAGGCAGTAATGCGGATCAGGTTTGGAATACTGAGGCAAGGGTGATAGAACTTGAAATAGTTCCTCCTTTTTGGATGACCTGGTGGTTTAGGTATGGAATGATTTTTATTATTTTGGGGATCAGCTTTTTGTTGATCCGGTTTTACTATCAAAGGCAAATAGAGAAGAGGGATCAAATATTACGCGAGCAAAGACTGATTATTGAAAAGCAGGAGGCCGTCGAAAATGAGCGCAACCGAATTGCATCAGAGATGCATGATGATTTGGGATCAGGATTAACGACGATCAGGTATCTTTCAGACCGCGCTTTACGCAATGTGTCCAATCAAGAGGAGCAATCGCACATCAAAAAAATTGCCGACCAAAGCAATTCCCTGGTTCGCAACATGAGTGAAATCATCTGGGCCATGAACAGCAGATTTGATACTTTGGAAAATCTCATGGCTTATGTACGAAGATATGCTTCAGAGTATCTGGAGGAATACAAGATCATTCTTAAATGGGAACAAGAACTTGAGGAGGGTGATCGAAAATTGAGTGGAGAAAAGAGAAGGAATGTATTTCTCACCATCAAGGAAGCCTTGCACAACGTAGTAAAACATTCGGCGGCCACCAACCTCAAGATTTCAGTAAAGGTTGATTTCAATCAGGTAATGATTACCATACAGGATGATGGTCACGGTTTTAATATAGAATTGGCAAAAGATCATGGAAATGGTTTGTACAATATGCAAAAGAGAATGAAGCAAATAGGAGGCGATTGTCAATTCTCTTCTTCTGATAAAGGAACCAGACTGATCATTCTATTTCATCCAGACCCTGACAGAACCTAATATTCTCCAATATATCTAACTAAGGTTATATGGTTTAGGTAAATCATTCAGCCGACTTTTGTAATTAAAATATTTTAAACATATGAAATATACAACAGTGTATCTGGATGGTAAATGCATTGAAGTTTACAACACTTTGCTTGGAAAGGAAATCATCAAAGTAGATCAGCAGATAGTGAGTGAACAATACAGCATTTTTGGTGGAAATCATACATTTGAAATTGATGGAGTTCCGTATGAAATGAGTTTTCATTTTACCATACATGGAATCGCTTTTGATATAATCAGGAATGGTAAGCCGATTGTGGAATCAAATAGAGGAGGATGTTTTGCAATTATGGGTTTGATTGTAATCAGTGTGCTGGTATTTAAACTTATCTTTGGTTAAGCAAAGCACAGTAAATAATACCATAATAAAATGAAATTAGCCATTTTAGAGGATTTGCGGGAAGTAGCAGAAATGTTGAAAGAGGTATTTTCTGAACAAGAAGATATGTCTTGCAAGCAGGTATATTTTAATGCCGAAGATGCCATGCAGTTTTTGACAAAGAATCCGGTGGACATACTCATCGTGGATATTGGATTGCCGAAGGCGAGTGGGATTGACGCCATAAATTATTTGAGTCAGTATTGTCCGGGGATGCAGTTTTGTATGTTTACAGTTTATGAAGATGACGAGAAAATATTTCGATCACTTCAGGCAGGGGCGAAGGGTTACATTTTGAAGGGTTCGGCTCCTGAGAAAATAATAGATGCTGTGAGGGAATTGTACAAAGGTGGTTCTCCCATGAGTCCGAGTATCGCAAGAAGAATACTGGATGTTTTTCAAAAATTACCGGTTGCACCGGCTCCGCAGAATCTACCAATCACACCCAGGGAAAAACAATTGCTGGAACATCTTGCCAAAGGATTGTTGTACAAGGAAATTGCTGACTTAATGGGCATCACAACCGGAACGGTCAAGCAACACATCCACAAGATCTATGAAAAGTTGCAGGTAAGCAACCGGACAGAGGCCATTAATAAATTGAATCAACGATAATATTTATTTTATGAAAAATTTGATGAGACAATTCTTTGTTTTAGTAAGCTTGAGCTATATGACATTGTTCTGCCATTCCATGCACGGTCAGGAAATATTTTGGCAGAAACGATATGGTGGCTCAGATTTAGACAATGTGAATAGTGTAATACCAACTAGGGATAAAGGATATTTGATATTATCCTATTCAAGTTCCGGCATTTCCGGAGACAAGACAGAACCATGCTTTGGCGAATATGACATTTGGTTGTTAAAATTTAATCGCCATGATACACTGGAGTGGCAGAAAACAATTGGCGGGAATAAAGCAGATAGTCCCGTTGGCGCATTCCAAATGGAGGATGATGGATATTTGATATTGGCAAATTCTTCCTCCGGAATTTCCGGTAATAAAACGGTTGCAAGTAAAGGTGGTGATGATTATTGGTTGATTAAGTTGGATCGATTGGGTAAAATTGAATGGCAGAAATCTATTGGTGCGGACAGTACTGATTCTCCTTCTGTTTTTATCCAAACTGTTGATGGAAATTTTATTGCTTGCGGTTCAAGTTATTCCGGCATTTCGGGAGACAAAACAGAGAAGTCCAGGGGAAGAGTTGACTTGTGGTTGGTTAAAATAGATAAAAATGCAAACATCATTTGGGACAAGACTGTTGGTGGAAATCATGATGATGTCTGTAGTGGTGGATTTGCTTTGTCGGATAGTTCCTTCACAATCTCTGCCACCTCTATTTCCAAAGTCAATGGGGACAAAACAGTGCCACTCATTGGAAACGATGACATTTGGGTTTTGAATATTAATTCTTATGGGAAGATTATATATCAAAAGGCCTTGGGCACTGCAATTGCAGACAATGGGGCCCGTGCAATGGTGGAAGTGGGAGATGACATTTGGGTATCTGGAAATATCGGGAACAATTCCGGTGCAAAACCACAGTTTGATCCTGCCATTTATTTATTGGATCGAAAGGGCACTTTAAAGGATTCTTTTATTTTTGAAGCGGATAAGGATGATGCTATTTCAAGGATTTCGTCTACTTATAATGGCGGATTTTTTTCATCTGTAGTGAGCAAATCCGGTATAAGTGGAATCAAGTCAGATACTTCCAGGGGCGGACGAGATTTATGGTTGGTCAGATTGGATAAAAATAAAAAGTTATTGTGGGACAAAACATTCGGTGGGAATTTAGATGAATCGGCTCCATCATTTATTGAATATGAACCTGGGCATTATTTAATTTTCTGCACCAGTTCTTCACGCATTTCCGGAGATATTAAAGTAGACGGAAAAGGAACGAACGATATACTAATAATTAAACTCAAAGATCACACCATTCCTAAATGTTGCTTCCTAAGATGGTGGAACAAGATCTTTAATGGTTAAAATATTTTAGAGAACATTTTTTTAGAAGCTTAGGAGGCCGGTATATCCGGCCTTTTTTATTTTACAGGATGCATTGATTTGTAAAAGACTAACTAAAGTTATATTTCGTTGGAAAGGAGGGTGGATAATTTTGTGTGGTTATTAGTTATTAACCATTAAAAATTTTATTCATGAAGCATTTTTTACTTTTCGTTTTATTTTTTTTAAATAGTTTTATTTCTTCCTTTTTAGTTGCGCAGGTAAGTCCTGAAGTGTCCTGGATTAAGGAACTGGAGGGTTTAAAGGATGATATTGTAAATCAAATTGTTCCAGCTTCTGATGGAGGTTATTATGTAATAGGAGCTACTAAATCCTCAGATGCGGATTATAAATTCTGTTACACCTGTGGAGAAGGTGAATACAGGGGGTTTGTAATGAAACTGGATTTTGAAGGAAAAATAGTATGGTCTAGAATCCCTGTTGGTGATCAAAGCCAAAAGGATATTTACCACAATGGTTGGTTTGCCGGAGTGGAAGTAAATGATGGTATAGTGGTTTTGGGATACAGTAATTCCGGTCCGAAAAGTAGTCTGGATAACAATTCGCATATTGTTAAGTTGAATAAGTTCACCGGGGAGCTTATATGGAGGAGGAATATTGGAGATTTTGTAAAAGATTACTACGGTCATGATGGATTTGCAATTGTTGCTACCACAGAAGGATTTCTTGTTGCGAGTAGAAGTGACGCCAATTATCAGAATATGGTTTTGGTTAGGTTAAGTCATGAAGGAACAGAAATCAATAGACGGACTATTGAGAATTTTAAATTTTCACCAACTCCTATATTGACATTTGGTGGTGCACCCCAAAAGGAGTCCAGCACAGGTGGAAATGGATATTCCGTTAATACGCATAATTTGATTCAAAAAACAAATGATAACAATTTTATCATAGCAGGAGTCATGGATGTCAATGAACCCAGTAATAAGTGTTTTATATATCCATCAGATTTGCGGGTATTAAAAATTAATGCTGCCTTGAATACAATTTGGGATAAAAAATATACTACGCCTACTGCAGACCAACCAATGGATTTAGTCATACTTCCAAGCAATGAAATAGTGATGTTGGGTAGTTCTTGCGCGGCAGATAATGAACCCAGAGGGCCCTTCAATGTGAATCATTCTAAATGGTTGCTTAAATTAAATCCAATTGGTGATTTTAAGGCTATAGAGAAACTTGATGAATATTCGCAGTATGGGTCTAAAGAAACCGTTGGTATAAGCCTGAGTTGCGACAATAAAATTTTACTTTCCGGTCAGGCTTGGTCTTCTATTGTAGTATTCCCATTTATTGAGAAGAAGGAACTTGACATGAAAACAAATATTTGGTTTTCTTATTTGGATTTAAGTTTTTTTCTAGGAAACATAAATGATATTACACTTGACAATTCAAAGAATATTATAGGATGGGGAAGAGCCTATGGATTTGGAGAAAATATATTTTTGGGTAAGTTAAAAAGTGAATGTGGTTCCACCGGAAGATGTCAGAATGCCACCCCTATCCAATGTGGGCAAACATTGTCCGGAACAACAGTGGGCGTGACATCCACTTTCAGCAGAACGGATTATACTTGTCACAGTACCAGTTCTCCATTCGATGGAGGAGATGTCGTGTATGAATTTGAAATGAATAATGGAACGGGTAATCTGGATATCAGTTTGATCAGCAACACAGACCTTGATGTGTTTTTATTTAACCGATGTGATGCCACAGGATTGAATTGCATTTCCAAGAGTATTTATCCAACCAGACCTTCAGGTGGAAATGCAGAATTAATCAGGTATTATGATTTGCCCAATGGTACTTACTACATAGTCGTGGATGGAGCCAGAACAAGTAATAACGGAATATTTGAAATTACATTGACCTGTGGTGTATTAAATTGCCTGGATGCTAAAACATTGACTTGTAATCAAGCGCTGACGGAGAGTAATTCTGATGGAATAAACAATGCGAGCTCTTATTGCGGTATTAAAAACACCGCGGGATCTTTGAATGGTTTTGCAGGAAGGGGAAAAGAAAAAGTTTATCAATTCACCATCAATCAAGCACAAACCGTGAAAGTAGATTTGACCGGAATGTCCTCCGGATCTGATTTTGATCTATATGTACTTTCAGATTGCGATCCGGATAAATGTGTAGCTTCAAGTTTCAATGCGGGTACCCAAAATGAGACCGTCAGTCCTATGTTGGGTCCGGGAGTATATTATGCAGTCGTTGAATCCTATTATGATAAAGTAGGTAGTTATACCATCAAGGCCAGTTGCACGACGGGTGGTGGTACCATTCCGCGTCCGCGAATTGTTTTACCTATGGGTTTGGTGGGAGAGACCGGTCAGGAGTTAAAATATCCTATTACTGCGAGTAATTTTAGGAATATGGCGGCTATGGAATTTTCCATAAACGTTGACGATCCAACTATTTTAAATATTATTGGGGTGGAAGGTAAAGCTATAACGCCTGCATATAATCTGGTATCCAGTTCGAATATAGGACTCAGTTGGTTCTCTTCCAATCAACCTACCGTTACCGTGCCAGATGGTGAAGTATTGTTTAATTTGATATTTAAAATAAAAGCTACTTCAGGCAGTACTGCAATTTCTATTACCGATAAGCCAACAGTCCCATATGGGCTTGCAAATAATAATGGGGTCTTACAAACGGTAAGCCTTGAAATAGGGGATGGACTTGTAACTGTGAATGAGAGTCTGGTACAATTATGCGGAGAGGTTACCAAAGAAGATGGCAATGCAATTACCGGTGTCACCCTTGACTTGTCTGGATCAAAAATTGAAAGTGGAGTAAATCAAGTTTCCGGAAATTATTGTTTTGCCAGTTTACCAAAAGGCGGTTCGTTTTCCATAAAACCTAAGAAGAATACCAATTATAGAAATGGGTTGAATGGCAGAGATCTTTATTTAATGCAGAGACATATTTTGGGTGAAAAAATAATTTCTCCATATCGCATTATTGCAGGAGATTATAATGGTGACAATCTGATCAATGGTCGTGATTTGTATCTGACGCAAAGATTAATATTAGGTGATTCTACCACTTTGCCAATAGGTTCCTGGAGATTTATTCCAAAGTCCTATAAATTTCCGGATTACACCAATCCATTTATTGGAAATCTGAGTGAGAAGATTGATTTAAATAATTTGGGTCAATCTGCCATTGGTCAGGACTTTATTGGCGTCAAGGTTGGCGATGTGGACAATACCTCTACTTTTGCAGGGAATGAATTGAGCAGTCGCAGTGGAGCACCTTTGAAGCTAAGTCTTTCAAAACACAAGGCTCAACCAAATTCGTTGGTCACCTTAAGTCTGAGTGCATCAGGTTTTCAAAATATTACATCCATGGATTATACCTTGCAATGGGATACCACTGTAATCAAGTTTGTTAATTTTGAAGCACCTGCCAATAATCCATTGGGATTGAGTGCAGGAAATTTTGAAGCGACCACCAGTCCCGGAAAATTGATTTCTACCTGGTTTGATCTTGGTACCGGAAAGAGCGTTAATGATGGGACAGTCATTGCAAAATTTGTTTTTCAAGTGAAAGGAAATATAGGACGGAGTACACCCATTCAATTTGTAAATTCTCCGGTACCATTATTGGTTTATGACCGGTCAGGTAAAATACAGGTTGATACAATTTCCGGCAGTGTAGAAATTGCCAATGTAAATTCCACAAATTCAAAAGTAGCAGATCAGGTAAACATTTACCCAAATCCAGCACAAGATGAAATTATTATAGATTTTCTGGACGGTTATGTTCATGCTCAAGAAGTTAAGCTGTATGATTTGAATGGAAAGGAGGTCAACGTTCATGTTAAAATGGAAGACAGGAAAATTGTATTGGATGTGCAAGATATTTGCAATGGAATGTATTTTCTTAAATTGGATCAAAATGGCAGGAGCACTCTAAAGAAAGTATTTATTCAGCATTAAAATTGTTTTGATATAGATTTTTTTTAATCAGGCAGTGTGTGAACCATGCTGCCTGAATTTTTATTTGAATACACCATTCCAAATGATGCAATTATAACTTGCACTTATTTTCCAAATATTAAAAAGAAATTAAAATATTTTAATAAGAAAAGGTCATTATAATTATTAACCTAAAAGAATTAAGCAATAAGATTTAAATCCAATCAATCACTTAATTCACGCTTTTCATCAGCTAAAAGCTTCAATTGGTAAAAAACATATGGCTACCCTGACATGGCCAAATACCTTTGATCCCGGTTAAGGACTTTTACAATTTAATAATCAAATTCAATTTTATTCTCATGAAAGGAAATTTACTCAAATTTTTTATTCTGATTCCATTGCTAGCATGTATCAAGCTGATGGGACAGGGCTGTGTAGCCATACGCAGTACAGGGTCCACCTGTGGATTACAATCTAACACTACTCAACCTAACGATGGATGGCAATTCAATGCCTCCTACAGGAATTTTAAATCATTCAGACATTTCAGGGGAAAGGAAGAAGAAGAAGAGAGGGTGGCAAATGGTTCGGATGTAAGAAATTACACCAACAACTTTGATCTTTCCCTTACTAAGTTCCTTGGCGATAGATGGTCATTAAGCATCTTTTTACCTTTCCAATCTACTTCAAGATCTTCCCTCTATGAACATGATGGCAAGACCAGACATTTTACTTCCGCTACCGGAATGGGAGACCTTAGATTTACTGTTGGTGCATGGTTATTTAAGCCAACCAGCAAAGGAAATCTTCAGGTAGGACTTGGATTAAAACTGCCTACAGGAGATTACAATTACCAGGATTATTTCTACAAGAATGACACTACCTATTCTTTTGGACCGGTAGATCAGTCTATCCAGTTGGGCGATGGCGGAACAGGAGTTTCCTTTGAGCTTAATGGATTTTTCAATATCGTTCGATCACTTGGGGTGTATGGTAATTTTTATTATCTTGCTAATCCACGTGAACAAAACGGTGTATCTACTACAAGAGGAGGAACAGCAAGTGCCACTGCCATTAAATACAAAACCAATACGATGAGTGTTGCAGATCAATATTTGATCCGTGGTGGAGTGAATTACAACCTTAAGAATTTTGCAATTACAGCAGGCGTAAGAATGGAGTGTGTTCCAAGTGAAGACCTTATTGGTGGAAGCAATGGTTTCAGAAGACCCGGATATGTCATCGCTGCAGAACCTACGATATCCTATCAGATCAAATCATTGAATATTTTTGCTGCAGTGCCATTTGCTTTAGAGCGCAACAGAGTACAAAGTTATTCCGACAAATTAAGATCGGCTGACACCGGAACAAAAGTGGTTGGAGATGCAGCATTTGCAGATTATTCTGTGAGTGTAGGAATATCATACCGATTCAGTAATAAAATGCATGTGAGAATGTAATATTAATTACAGACATTTTGCATTGTTAAGGATTTTTAAAAATGAGTTAATACCAGACTTACTTACTAAATGCCGCCTTAGTCCCTCATCCGGGCTAAGGCTTTTTTATATAATTTCAACTCGATATATTTTTTTTACATGATGATATTTGTGTTCCAAATTTTATAAATTTGGTATTCAACTTTATTTCTTAAAATAACAAATTTATCAGTTCCATTGCATGTGAAATGGACAATCATCCCATTTGCACATTCCAGAATGCTCTAAGCTAAATGCTTATAAGCCTAAACTTAATTTCCTGGCAATTTTATACCTTAGCGCCGATGTGAATATTGTTCCATAAATTTGATCTACATTTTAAAGAAATATAATCGTGCACGCAGGAAATTCATATAAATTTAAAGAATTTATTCTTTGGACCCGAAGGAACATTTACAGTTTGTTGGTGATCGGTATCATTCCAACATTTTTGTATCAGTACATGGGTTTTAAGTGGATTGCCATTCCATGGACAGTGGTGGCTTTGTTGGGTACAGCCACTGCATTTATTGTGGGGTTTAAGAATACACAGACTTACAGCAGGACCTGGGAGGCAAGACAGATTTGGGGTTCTATTTTAAATTCCAGCAGATCCTGGGGCCTTTGGTGCAGGGACTTCATCATAGATGATAAGAAGAGCAGCAAATTATTGATCTATCGGCATTTTGCCTGGTTGACTGCCTTGCGGTATCAGATGAGGGACAGCAGGATTTGGGAAACCACGACCAAACCATACAATGCAGAATTTATGAATTTTTATACCATTCCGGAAAGAACCATTCCATTAGAAGAGGAATTGAAAAAATACTTGGATGAGCATGAATTGAAATATATTCTCAGTACCAAAAACAGGGCCGTTCAGATAATTGGTTTGCAGTCTGCTACGCTGAAAGAATTATTTGAGTTAAAAAAGATCGATGATTTTCAGTTTGTCGAGATGCAAAAATTGTTGAAAGAGTTATATGATCATCAGGGGCGAAGTGAGCGGATTAAGAATTTCCCCTATCCAAGACAATTTGCTACCATCAATGCTTTTTTTGTAAAGTTATTTTGCTTGTTGTTGCCATTTGGAATGCTCATTGAGTTTGATAAATTAAATCTTGCCATGGAGGGCATGATGAAGGGTCATATGGTTTGGTTGGTTATTCCGTTCAGTGTTTTGATTTCCTGGGTGTACACTTCACTTGAACAGGTGGGAGAGAGTACAGAGAATCCATTTGAAGGCAGTGCAAACGATGTACCTATTTCACAAATGAGTAGAACCATTGAAATAGATTTGAGAGAAATGCTGGGAGAAACTGATTTACCACCGGCTATTACTGCAACCAATAATATTATTTTATAATTTAAGAATATGAAGAAACGAGAGAAATTAGCCATCATTCGTAAGATTTATCCACACGCCATGACCACCATTGACAGCGTGAATATGCTCATTGATTTTGTTGAAAATGAATTAGATCTGGAGCCCAGACAAATCATGATTGCAGACAGCATTTGCAGTGATGATGTCAACAGCATTCAATATCCGGCAAGGACGCAGGAATTTCTTGGACCTTTTAAAATGGGGGGCTTAGATGGATTTCCATTTACCGGACTGACCGGGATGGCTGCATTTGCCAGTCATGTACCGGACGAGGGCGGTGTTTTTATTTATTACGGTCCGCATATAGGGATAACAAAAAGTGGGGCAATTGGGGAGATTCACCGCTTTGGCCAGACAAACAATACCGGCTGTTGTGGAGCAGCAAAAGGGGCTTTGAGAAAATTGATGAATCAAGAAATTACGCCAGATAAAATTACAGAAATGGATTATCAAATGAATACCATTGAACAAATTTTATTTCAAAAAAAGGAGAGGATTTTAACCTCAGAGATTCCATTATACGAAGCCACGGAAGTTATATATGAAGCCATTGATCAACGTATCAACGAGTTGGTTGCTGCCACCAAATACAATTGTAAATACGTTATTTTGATGGGTGCTATTCTGATTAACAGTGACAGCGACATGGCATCTTTTACTACGGCCAAGAGATTTGATGTAATCAATTTGGATACATGGGAAAGAAAGAATTTATTGGAACATTTTTTAATTCAGTAAATTTTATAAAAAACTAAAATTCAACCTTTTCCTGATTGATTAAATTATTTCATTTCATCTGTGCTGCATTTTTCCATGAGGGAGTTGAATTCCGGTAACTCATGTAAGCTTTTAAAATCTTCATCTTCCGAAATGGAATTCATGTCTTCGAATTTCTTTTTGCAGGCTAGCTGAAGTTGTTTAATAGCGTCTTGGTCGTGGCCTGTCAATGCATAGATTCTGGCTATTTCAAAGTGAGGATCAGGATATTCCGGGTCTAATTTAATCACTTGTTTGAAACAATAGATCGCCTGTGATTCTAGGCCTTCCACCATGGTGTACAAAAAACCAAGGTCTTCCCAGGTAAAGTCATCTTCAGGATCCAGTCTGAGGATACTCAGATAGTATTCTTCTGCTTTTGGATAATTATCGCTTTCAAAATAAATGGATGCCAGTTCGTACATGGCATCTGTATGATCGGGATCTTTCAGGATTACCTCCTCCAAAACTTTAATGGCCTCTTTGGTATACCCTTGTTGGTGTAATGCGAGTCCATAGCCGAATGCTGCGTCCAGGTCTTGCTGAGAATATTTTTCAAATTGTTTGGTTGCCTGTTCTACATTACCGGATTTCAATTCCACAAAAGCTTCTGCTACTTCATTATTTTCTATTTTTTCTGTCATGTCCCTGGACCCCAATCCCATCCTTTTGTCCTTAGGTCTGGTTGTGGTTTTCTGCATGGAATTTATCTTTGGTTTGAGGGGTTTAGAACTGCTTTGTGCGATCAGTGCAGAGGTAAAAAATAGGAAGGTCAGAAAAAGCGAAAAAAATGTTTTCATGGTCGATAATTAAATATTGAAAAATTTATTTTTGAGTGTTGCCTTAATTATTTAGTGTCCGAATATAAGATTTAATATTTTGGTGGGATGGGTTATCAGCCAAAGCAGGTAATGATTTTATTATTTTTTGTCGAAAATCTGCATTCAGATATTTTTTAAAATCGGCTGTAAGTACATTAATAAATTCTTCCAAATCATTTTTTTTAACTGCATCAAATAAATCCTCCATACTAAAATCAAAATTTTCCTCAGCACTTTTCTGATCATAACCAAGTTCGTCCATCCATTTTAAATAAATATTTAGAGTCCTGTCTTCTTCTTCATTGGATATGTTTTCATCGTCTATCCATCCAGTGTATAACATCAGGATAGGTAATTCTTCTAATGCCAATTCAACACCTTCGTTTTTGTCGTATTGCGTTTCCCAAGTCGAATTGTATTCATTGGTTGCGATATCATCCACAGGGACTTGTTCATAATTGCTGCCACCCACATCCGGAACGCTGATGTTTAGTTTGGCATAGGTGCATTCATTCTGATATTTACCACTTCCTTCTGAATACATTTTCTCTGAATTTTTTACAATAAGGAATTGAGGCTTTTGATCAGATTTTTTTTCCTTCACCTCATTGCTGGCTTTTCTTAATATGCTGGCCCAGGAGGTAGGCTGGTTGGAATTTCTAAAGCCAAAATTCATGACATCAATCAGTTCGTTGATGTAGTAACTACCTTCTTCGTCGTTGGTATAAGCGAATTGGCCGGGCAATGAAGCCGAGGTTAGAATATGTCCCCTAAACTTAGTCAATAATTCAAGATTTCTAAGATCATTTTGATCCGGAGTAGATTGTTCTTTTTTATCTAAAACTTCGTGTTTATTTTTTGAATCTTGTTGGCCAAATTCCGTATTGCAGCTGTTGCCGATGGTAATGGACATCCTTGGATTTATGGCGATGAGGGCATGATGAATCCAGTCGAGTGGCACACCACAAGTTGCGAGTGCTGAGCCGGACCCGGAAAGATCTGCATGGCAATAGTATAAGAAAGGCCACAATACATTGTCGTCTTCCTTGCGGAACCCATGTCCGGAATAAATAAATACGACGGCATCGTCTGGTCCACAGCTGAATTGTTGGAAAAATGAAAAAACGGAGTTTTTATCAAAGTTCAACTGGTGAAGTTGGAATTCCATGCCTGCATATTCGGCAATATCCTTAAAAAAAGAAGTAGAGTGGTCATAATCTTTTTGACAACCAGGGAGTATATCCTGATTTATGTTGTCGAAACTCTGTATGAGGTGGATGGTTTTTTGGCTAAAAATTTGGGTGGGAAATACAATAACGATCAGTGAAACAAGTATAGGAAAAAGCAATCTTAACATAAAAGGTCTTTGAGGTAAAGTTAAATGATTATTCTGGTTTATAATCGCAGCAATAGTTATTTCGAGCCTCCCGGCTTGAAATTTATGGATTGTTTAACAAGTTCCAGTTTTGAACCACTTTTAGGACTGTCCTAATGCAGGGCGTTTTTTTGAATGATTGACATACCAGGCTACATTAAAAATGCTATGATCTTATGCCATCGCAGTTTAAAATTGCGACGAACAATGGGGACAACCCTGGTTATTACGAGCTTCCTAGCTTGAAATTTACGCAAACTTTGTTTGGTACTGCTATTAATCATCGTAATGTTATGAGCTGGAAATCATCAAACAACCGTGTCCATTAATTATTATATAATAATATTAATAACTATAAACGAAAATAGTTAGCTTTGAATTAAGTTGAAACACCACATAGTGAAATGTTCAAATTACTTTGCTGACATACACATATTGTTTTTGAGAGCGGTTATCGATGATAAGGTACAAGTAACTAAAATTATTAAAATTCATTAGTTATGAAAAGATTGTATATATTATTAACCATTATTTCGATTTTATCTTGCGAAAAAAACAGCATTTTTGATAATGATGGCTTCTATGGAGAGGGAAAGGCAAAGCTTGATGAGGTAGAATGGAAAGGCAGTACCGGTATTTTTAAAGCAAAAAAATATTGCTTTCCAGATACCTGTGTGGCTATATTAGTCGAGGGTTACAATAAAACTAGATCAGTGCGCAGCAAAATAATAATTGATCAAGTTTTCTTGAAAACTGGGAAATTCTATTTTAATCCTATTTATCCAACATACCTCGATACTTTGTACAATTTTTCATATCAAGAATTCAAAGGTGATGCTGCTTTAGAGAATTATAGTATTATTGAGGCTGATTCGAACAATTATGTTGAAATCAAAGAACTTAATATGAAAACCGGTGATGTCAGGGGAAGTTTTCAAGCCAGAGTGATTTCAAATTCTGGTTGGCCTTCAAATGGATCTCTTCCTGATACCATTGACATTACAAATGGAAGTTTTTATGGGAAAATTAACTGGAAGTAATCAGCTGGGAAGCATCAAACAACCGTGTCCCGTAATGTTTGACGCTGGGAGACGACCAATTTGTAACAATTTTCAAATACTATAATTTTCAAATTTTCTAATTTCACTAAGCATTGTTTATAACTGCGACGAACAATTGTGACAACCCTGGTTATTTCGAGCTTCCTAGCTTGAAATTTACGTGGACTTTGTTTGGTACTGCTTTTAACCACCGTTATGTTTGACGCTGGGAAGCATGACCGAACGATCTCTGCTTCAGCAGAGTATCGTGCGACAGCACGATAAGTAAGGAAACCCTGCCTGACTGCGTCTGCAGGCAGGCGCAAAAGCGGCTTTACGTAAACTTTGTTTGGTACTGCTTTTAATCACCGTAATGTTTGACGCTGGGAAGCATGACCGAACGATCTCTGCTTCAGCAGAGTATCGTGCGACAGCACGATAAGTAAGGGAACCGCGAAAGCGGCTAACGGAGACGAACAATTGGGAACAATTTTCAAATTTTCAAATTCTCTAATTTCCCTTAGCATTATTTAGAACTGCTATGAAAAAATAGAGAGGAGCATTATTTAGGAAAATACTTTTTATATAATTCCTTATAGCGCGTTGTCTTTAAAAGTTCAGTGAGTTTATCTTCCGATCGGATCATATCCATCAGGTATGATGATTTGGATAGTTTTATTTTTTTAAAACAGAGTGTAAAATGCTCCAGGGCTTTTGGTTTATTTCCTATCATGTGGTAGTATAACCCAAAAAGATATTGCGCATCGGCACTGGTCGGATATAAATTGAAGTAAGTCTGAAATAATTGCAGAGCTTGTTTGTTCTCATTCTCTTCTAGAAGTTCTAATCCGCGGTTGCGGACTAATTCTGTTTTTTCTTTTTGCGTTAAAGGTGACCGTTTAAGAAGAGAGGAAATTTTATTCCATTGTTGGTGATACAGAAAAATCAATCCCGCATAAGCACTTTGATTTAGTGAATCGGATCTAATGGCATATTTCATATTTAGTTCTGCATCGGTAAGATTTCCATGACTGTAATAGTGAATTGCCAAATTTGCATAAGCTGCGGAATAATCCGTTTTAAATTTGATTGCTTGTTTGTAATTTATCTCAGCGGAGTCTTGTTCTTGGAGATGATCGTAAAGGTTGGCCAATTCAAAATATGCTTCCGGATATCCGGCATCTATTTTCAAAGATTGACGATAAAGATTTTCGGCTTCTTTAAATCTGCTGGTGTCTGTTTCAGTAAGCAATAATCCGAGATACAGATGATAGTCTTTATAATTTGCGTTTAGTTCCAGGGCTCTGCAATAAGAAAATTCAGCAGAATCGATTTGATTTAATTCTTTGTAGAGATTGCCAAGATTCATATAGGCTGAGGAGAAATCAGGTTTATAGTGGATGGCCAATTGATATAATCCGACAGCAGATGCAAGGCTATCTTCATTGGCATAAATTTCTCTTATTGCCGACGCAAGATTGTTGTATGGGATAGCCCATGTGGGGGACCATTCGATTGCCTTTTTTAAATGTGTCAATGCTTTTGGGTAGTCTCGTAATTCCAAAGACAGCAGACCTAATTCATTGTGAATGTAAGCGGCTTTATCTTCCAATGCCAAAGCAGAGTCTTGTTTGCTTCTGGATTTTTCTAAAAGTTTTTTGGAATTTACTTGTTGGCCTTTCATTCTGAGCACCAATCCATCAAAATACAATTGTTTGGCTTTAGTCTGTCTGTATCGAGAATCTCCCGGCCCCATTATCTCCATTGCCTTACTTAGATATTCCGCAAGCTGCACATATTTGTCATCGGCATTTTCTCTAAGTTCTAATTCTTTGGGATCGGTATTCAGATAGGATACAAGTGCTTGCTGAACAGGATCTGTTAAAGCAACGATCATCTTTTCATTTAAGATTCCACGAACTCCATAGAATGCACTATCTGAATAAAGAGACTCGTACCATTTATAAGCACAATTGTCTAGCGGTTTGATCAGATAGGAATTTTCAATGGATTCTATAAATTTTTGATAATTGTTTCGCCCCTCTGAGGTAGCAAGATGTACAAGCACGGAATTGATGATGCCTTTATTTACCTCTTCAAATACCTCTGGATTTTTTTCGGTAGTATTTATTACTGCTGCTGGAAAAAGAGATTCTTGTTTTTTTCCGCCGAAAATATCCGGGTGTTGTGCCTTTCCTGAAGCCAGATGCACTTTTTCCTGGAGGTAGCTTTCCAGTTCGTAGAGATCCACTTCTCTGATGGTATCCTTATTTGCCTCACCCTCCAGGCCTTTGAGCAGGTAATACGAAAAGAGACCTCTTCCATTTCCCCATCGTTGATGTTCCAATGAGCTTTCATATGGTTGGCAGGACATAATTTTTACCTCACTGGAGAATCTTTTCATCAGTTCCATGGCGGTAGCCTCTTTGCCACCGATGCGATCACCGGCAAGCGCACCAGAATGGCAGGCATCCAGGATAACAACCACCTTAACCTGGGATCGGGTCAATCTACCTATAATAGAATCATTCAGATAGTCAATGTCCAGTCCATTCAGGGGATAATTATTTTTTGGGGTGTCGTGTGCGAGCAGGTAACCTTTTTCACGATTGCTTTTTGTCTCTACATCTCCATGACCGGAAAAGTAAATAATGGCCTTGTCATCTTTCTGACAGCTTGTGATGAGCCAGTTCAGAATGGACTGAATGCCTGCAAGGGTGGCATTAGAATCGACAATGACTTTAAGCTGGTCCTTACCCAGTCCGCCGCCCCGAGGATCTTGCAGGAACTCGGCAAAAATATTAGCATCTCTGTGTGCATACCTAAGGTCCAGAATTCCCGGGTCCATGTAGTTAGAGACGCCAACTATTGCTGCATAAGTCTTTCCTGATGCGGAATTTTTCGATTCTTCCTCCAGGGGTACGGCGCCCTTGGTCATGGGGGCTTGAATCTGTGCCGACAAGTTCTGTACATTGCAGAGCAATACCAGGGACAGATAAAGTCGCCAGTGCAATGGAATAGTCAGAAAATATGAAAAATACAAGATTGTTGATTACCCAGGATATGACCTGCTGAGTTTGGGACAAAAATAAGGCCAATTGTTTTACCGGCTTACAAACATCCACTAGTAAAGGATTAAGTTTGCTGCAGAATCAAAGTTGTGATTTTTGATACAGGTTTAAAAGTTCAGTTATTAGCAAAGAATGAAAGTCCAATTAACAAATTTAATATTTCAGATTAAGTGGTTCGATTTACCACATAAACGATATATTTTTTATAACTTACCTCCCGAGGTCTGAAGCTTTTTGAGTAAATTTAATGTAAAACCAAGGGTCATGAAAAACAACAGAATAGCGGGCATTAAAAGTTTGGTTGGCAATACACCACTTTTGACCATCCGCTTAAACTATAAAGGGGAGGAAAGGATTGTATATGCCAAAGCTGAGAGTCTTAACATGACAGGCAGTGTAAAGGACAGGATGGCTTTTCACATCCTGGGGAAAGCTTATGAAAAAGGCACCCTCCTTCCCGGCATGCAAATTTATGAAGCCACCAGCGGCAATACCGGAATTTCTGTGGCAGCCATCGGCAGGGCATTGGGTCATCAGGTCAATATATTTATGCCCGACTGGATGAGTATGGAGCGCATCAATCTCATCAAAAGTATGGGGGCTCATATTTGTTTGGTGAGTAAAGAGGAAGGTGGATTTTTAGGGAGTATAGAAATGGCAAAAAATGCAGCTGCCAGTTCGCATGGTTTCGTTTCCAGTCAGTTTTCCAATGAGGATAATGCCGAAGCACATTATCTGACAACAGGACCGGAGATATGGTGGCAGCTTAAGGCAATGGACTTAAGTCCTGATGCATTTGTCGCTGGTGTGGGATCCGGTGGCACTGTCATGGGTGTAGGAAAATTCCTTCGGGAGCAAAATCCTGCCATCAAAGTTTACCCACTTGAACCGGCAAATTCACCCACCCTTAGCACCGGATACAAAGTAGGAAAGCACAGGATACAGGGAATCTCAGATGAGTTTATTCCCGCCATTCTTCATTTGGAAGATTTGGACGAAGTAATTGCTGTGGATGATGGAGATGCCATCATCATGGCACAAAAATTAGCCGCCGAACTGGGTTTGGCGGTAGGTATTTCTTCGGGAGCTAATCTCCTCGGTGCTTTGATGGTGCAAGATCGGATTGGTAAGGATAAAATAGTGGTGACTATACTTTGCGACAGCAATAAAAAATATCTGAGTACGGATTTATTGAAAACAGAACCTGTGAAACCCGGATTTATCTCCTCTGATGTGGAGTTGCTGAGCTTTAGTGCACAGAAACGAGTCTGCAGGGTTTGTTTTGATCCGGAAGAAGCCAGGCTGGAATATTTGAAAACTGTTTAGTTTTGCAAATTGCTCATAGCGACTCTTCTTCACAGGTGTATTTAAGCTAACAGCATATTCGTAAAATGGTATTCAGCAGTTTGTTGTTTTTAACTGTATTTTTTCCCCTCTTTGTGCTGGGCTATTTTCTTTTACCTGGGAAAATAAATATCAAGCATTTATATATTTTAGCTGCAAGTTTTATTTTTTATGCCTGGGGAGAGCCAAAATTTGTTTGGATAGTTTTCTTTACTACCATAGTGGATTATTTTTTAGTAAAGAAAATGAATTCCTATGATGATCCATTTAAGCGAAAATTATTTTTAGTATTTCCCATTCTCCTGAATGTAGGATTGTTAAGTTACTTTAAGTATTTCAATTTTTTTGTTGATTCCTTTAATCAGCTGGGAAGTATTTTTGATTTTCCTCTGATAAAAGTCAGTCAGATTGTATTACCCATTGGTATCTCATTTTTTACTTTTGAAAGCATCACCTACTCTGTGGATGTTTATAGGAGGGTTCATAAGCCACTTGATAAATTTTGGGAGTATCAGATGTACATTATTTTTTTTCCAAAGTTGATTGCCGGTCCAATAGTTAGGTATCACGAAATTTCAGAACAGATAAAAGACCATATTCATCATGATCATCTTCATAACAGGATGAATGGATTTATCCGATTTGTTATTGGGTTGGGCAAGAAAGTTTTAATTGCGAATGTGGTAGGCAGGCAGGCTGATCTAATTTTCGGATTAAGTCCTGAACAGTTGACCACACCAATTTCCTGGCTTGGGGCTTTGGCTTATACGGTACAGATTTATTTTGATTTTTCAGGTTACTCAGATATGGCCATTGGCATTTCCCGTATGTTGGGATTTAAGCTTCCGGAGAATTTTAATCATCCTTATGTATCAAAAAGCGTGACTGAGTTCTGGAAGCGCTGGCACATCACATTGGGCAACTGGATGCGCAATTATCTATACATTCCGTTAGGAGGTAACCGTGCCACTAAGGAGCGAGTGTTGTTTAATTTATTCCTGGTTTTTATTTTATCCGGTTTCTGGCATGGTGCCGGCTGGAATTTTATCGTGTGGGGCATGTATTATGGATTGTTTTTGGTCGGAGAGCGGATTTTGATTAAAAAAGGTAATTTGGATGGTGACGGAATGAGAAGTTACATAGGGATGTTGTACACCTTTATGGTGGTAGTGATTGGGTGGGTATTTTTCCGATTGGAAGATCTGCCTTTGGCATTTAAGTATATCCATAAAATGTTTTCATTTGATTTTAGCCATGACTATGTTTTTGTATTTCAGGAAGACTTCTTCTTTTTTCTGGTGGCTGGACTGTTGCTGTCATTTTCAACATTGAATTCCCGGATCGATAGATTCCAGCATAAAATATTTGAAGTTGGATTGTACAGGAATGAATTGTACCTGTTTGTTTTATTGGGTATTGCCATTTATTTTATTTGTTTGATTTCATTAAGTGGAGGTTTGTATAATCCATTTATTTATTTTAAATTTTAGATGGTGAAGCCTACGCAATCTAATCAACAAAAGAAGTCAGACACTTCAATCGGTCAATGGAATTTCACACCTGATCGGCAAGGTAGTTTTGATAATTATGCATGGTTGGGAATACTGTTGTTCTTGGCACTTATATTTCTGTTGCCATTGAAAGGAGATCGATTGAAACAGGATTTAACTTTTTCATTCGACCATATTTATTCCGGCTTGTTTCAGGTTCAAACAGAAAACAGTTTACTGGAAAGACCATTTTTTAAACAGTTAAAAAAGCTAAAGAATAAAATTGAATACAGTTTTTTCAAAAAGGTGAACATCGATGATTCATTCAGCGGAAAGAATGGATATGTTTTTGGAACGCAGATGACCAAGTCAATATTTGGGGATGATTATTGTGGAGAAGCGTTCATTTATGATCAGGTTTATAAGGCAGCTTTTGTTCAAGAGAGGTTAAAGCAATCAGGTGTTGAGCTACTTTTTATTTTTGCCCCTGCCAAGGGTTCAGTATATCCGGAAATGTTGCCCGATTATATACTCAAGACAAAACATAAGAAAACAAATTATGAGACTTATATTTCAGAGGGAAATAGGTTAAAATTGAATATGATTGACTTTGTTCAGTATTTTAAAATTCTGAAAAGTCAAACACCGTATCCACTTTTTTCCAAGTATGGTTCACACTGGAGTTTTTATGGAGAATGCATAGTGATTGATTCAACGATCAAAAGATTAGAGCAGTTGATGAGGGTTAATTTACCTGATTTTAAATATTCTGATATCAGGCTTTTGGATACGGTATTGTACAGGGATGCAGATATTTTTCAAAAAATGGAATTGGAGGTTCCCGGGGGAAATTTATTGGCTTATCCGGATAAAATATTTTTTGAGCATGATCAAAATACTCAGTCGCAAAAGGTTTTGGGGATTGGAGACAGTTATTATGATGCATTTAATTATACTGGGGTCATGCACGAGGTCTTTCAAGATGGAAAGCAATGGTATTATTACAACAGTATCTTACCAAAAGATGTACAAAATCCTGAAGTTTGGGAATTGGATCTCAGGAAAGAAATATTAAGCCATAGAGCGATATTGGTACTTTGCAACGAGTTAAACCTTACCTTACTGGGAAGTGGCTTTATAAATGAGGCTTATGAATTGTTCAGCAATCCGGATCAATATTATTTTTATAAAAAAGACAGAGATAGGATAAATTTCTTTAAAAAAGAAATTCGTCGCAACAAGGGTGTATTGGATTTAGTGGTTTCTGAATCCCAGCGAAGGCGAATGACTGTTGATTCATTGATTACTGAAATTAGTTTGAAAAAGCTCGCCAAAGAAAAAATTGATCGTTAATTGTATAAGAGTCTCCTGTTCTCAATGAATAGATAAAAATAATGTTCAAAGGTCTTCCTGTTACATATTAATTTAGCGGACATACATTTCGTTGTATTTTAAATAAGGATCCATGAAAATTTTAAGCGCATTTCAAATATTAGCTTCCATAGTTTTCGGCGGAATGATTCTTCATTTCGCTGAGTCATTTTTGATTCCATGGGCTTATGCTTTTCTTATTGCCATTGTTTTATTTCCTATTTGCCAATTTTTTGAATCTAAAGGGTTTGGAAAAATTTTCTCCATAGTTTTACCGCTGTTTATATTATTCATATTATTTGGAATTCTGGTAATGTTTCTAAGTTATGAGTTGGTCATGTTAAGTGACAAGTGGCCCATGATTCAGGAAAAGATGGATCCCCTACTTAATCAGTTTCAGCAGCAATTGGAGCGTGAATTTGGCTGGACAGTGGAAAAGCAGATTAGTTGGGTGAGAGAATATTTAATTCAATTGAGCCAAAACACCGGCGCATATTTAAAGGAAACTGCGAATACTATTTTTTCAGCGTTGTTCAACCTCATTATAATTCCCATTTATGTATCGTTGATTTTAATTTACAGGAGGGGACTGGTAGAATTTGTATTGGAAGTTTCTCCGGAGCGTTATCGTTTGAAAATGCAGGAAGTGATACAGGATACCGTTAAAGTTTTTTCAAGTTTTATCAGAGGGATGATTACTGTTTATATAGCGGTGGGAATTTTAAATTCATTTGGGTTGTGGATGATCGGAGTTGAGAATCCTTTTTTATATGGAATGGTGACAGCGATCATGACCATTATTCCATATTTTGGAATCATCGTCAGTGCTCTATTGCCCATCACGGTAACCTGGTTGGAAACCGGAGCCTTTTGGCAACCACTCGGAATAATTACGGTGTTTACTGTAGTCCAATATTTAGAGGCAAATTTAATTTTTCCCTATGTGGTAGGACGTTTTGTGAATCTCAATACCCTGGTTGCCATTGTGGCTATTTTTCTTGGTGCACTTTTTTGGGGCTTTTCCGGCATGATTCTTTTTTTACCGTATATCGCGGTATTCCGATTATTTGCAGATCACTTTCAGGAGTTGAAGCCTTGGAGTAAATTGCTTAGCTGGTAAGTGCGATGGGCAAATTGGCCCTTAGCTTTCTCTGGAGATTTTTGCCTTAGTCAATTGTTATTAGACTATCATTCATTGCTTTTAAAGAACTTAACTTGCAATGGTACATGAAGTATAATAAAAAATATTGAAAAAAAAATCCAAGAAAAGTTAAAAGATTTTATATTTGAACTGTGAGAGTTGCATGATTCGTGCAGATTGTTGGAGATTTTGAAGTTGAGTTAAGCTTTGTGCAGGAGGTTCCCAAGACCAATTATCCTGATTTCCGGTGCTACCTTAAGTAATTAATCTATTTATTGACTATAAATTCTTTCCGTTATGATGAAAGTACTGAAATGGATATTTATCCTTGTTATAGGTGTGGTAGTGCTGACCCTGCTTGCCTCCTGGATTCTCGCAAAAAAATTCAACAGCGAGTTTGAAAAAACCTATTCTTTTACCCCTTCCCAAATTGCAATTCCGACAGATTCAGCTTCCATTGAGAGAGGGAGAGTACTTTCTGTCGGATGCAGAACATGCCATGATGTTGATTTAGCCGGCAAAGTGTTTTTTGATGATCCAAATATTGGTTCATTGCCTTCTTCCAATCTAACCCGCGCGAAAGGGTCAGAGACAGAGGGATATACCAGTGAAGACTTTGTAAGAGCCCTCAGGCATGGTTTAAATAAGTCAGGTCACGCGCTCATGGTAATGCCCTCGAAAAGTATCGGAAAGTTAAGTGATCAGGATTTGGGATGTCTGGTCGCTTTCTTAAACTCGCTGCAACCCATAGATAGAACTTTTGCCAAACGTCAGTTTACTTATATGTCTCAGGCAATGGCTGGCGCAGGGATGTTTGGGAATTTGTTTGATTACAAAGTGATTGATCACGATAAAGTAAAAAATGTAACAGCACCACCCATTAGCAATAGCAAAGAATATGGAGCTTATGTAGCAGGTTATGAAGGATGTATGGATTGTCACGGAAAGAATTTTGGGGGAGGTGTCTCACCAGATCCCGTTTCTCCTCCTGTTCCGGATATTTCAAAAAGTGGTAAGGCAGCCAACTGGACTTTGCAACAATTTACCCAAACATTTAGGACAGGAACAACACCTGAGGGAAAATCTCTTAATGGGCAATTTATGCCCTTTGCCGGTCTGGGTGCTTTGAGTGATGTTGAAATCGAATCTGTGTATAATTATATCCAGTCCTTTCCTCCTGCCAATAAATGAAGTCCAATTCTCACTTCGTGATTTTATACTATTTAATTGAATCCATCGGCATGAACCATTTATGTTTTCTAAATTAGATTGGACCAATATAGAATACGATAATGGGTTTAAAAAAATTAAATTTAATTATGAAAGAATACAAATTGAAAATTGTAATGTAATTTTTTAAGAAATTATATTTTTCAAATTATTTTAAATTGATTGAGTGCAGAAATGTTTTTTTCTTCTGTGAATATTATTTATGGTTTGATCAAAGCAGCAGAGCTGACTAGATTTATGTATTTTAATTAGCAAAATTCAGATGTATTGATGAAATGCCTACTTAATAATATCTATTTATTGTCATCAGTTTTATGCTGAATTTTGTGCTCGATGTTAAAAATACAAATTAGGTATTTAATTTTAATATACGCTCTGTATAAGTTATCCAATGTAAAGTAGATTAGGGTAGGAGTCTTCTTTTACTTTACTTAGTGTGCTTTACACCGTGTAATAAAGTTATGTACGCATTGTGTTTGATGAAAAATGTTCAGAGGTAATTATACATAGCCTCTGATTTTAAATTGAATGTCAGAATTATTACAAGAGAATTAACAATTATAGTTCATTACCGTTTTTACTTTGGAAGATAATTTATAATTGTTCAAGTTTATTAACATGAATTAGCCAGAGAAAATAATACGAGAATGCGCACTCATTAAAATTATTATTTCTATTGCATCATTGCATCTACAATCGCAGTTCTAAAATCAAAAAATACTTGTTGCAATTTACTTTCCGCATCTGTACCATAATTGATCATGAAAGAAAGTGTCATGTCTTGATTTGGAAAATAAAAAACATCCGCTGTGTAGCCAAGATCTCTGCCGGAATGTCCATAAGCGAACTGATCCGGAGCTCGTTCGGTAAAACTTTTCATTACACCAAGACCCAAAAGTCTGTCTTTGTTTTCCTCTTTACGTCCGAAGGTAAGCATTGCATTGAGGGAGCTTGGTTGCAGTATCACTTTATCTCTGAACAAGAGCTCTGTAAATTTTAACAGATCTATTGGTGTACTGTAAAGGCCTCCATAGCCATTGCCGCTACCGGTATTGTAATTGGTCAAGTTGACAATGGTTCCATTGTTGTAAAGATCAAAATAGCCCTGTGCGACTGTATGTGTGGGAGGGATGTCGTGCCAGTAGTAATAAGTGTCATCCAAATGATTGGGATTTAGAAGGCGTTCTTTGATTAATTCTGAATGTTGTCTGCCGGTGGCTGATTCAATAACCATGGCCATGAGAAGGGTATTGGTATTGGAATATTTCACCGAGTCACCTGGAGGAAATACAGCATCGTCGCCTCTTACAAAATCCAGTAATTCTTCTTCTTCCCAAAATTTATCAGGCTGATTTAATACAGCTAAATAAAAAGCCTGATCTTTTATCACATCAGCAATTCCTGTAGCATGACCCAGGCAAGTTCTGATGGTGGCCTCCTTTGCATTTTTAATATTTTTAAGTTGTTTGTCGGAGAGCCATTTACTAATAGGATCATCCAAAGTCAACACGCTGTCTTCGACCAGCAGATGAATCATGGTTCCTACCAACATTTTTGTAATGCTGGCGGCTTTCGAAATGTGGCAAGGTTCAAATGGAATTCCTTTGTCTATATCGGCCATCCCCGAACCTCCCAGCCAAAGACCATTTTTATCCCTGATTGCAATGGCTATGCCGGGCATTCCTTTTTTGACATATTTATCCAGAACGGTTTGATAAAGGCTTGCCTTTGGATGAAGTGCAGAACTGTCTCCTCCGGGAAGATTGCAATTATTGGTATAAGGTATTTTATCTTCCTTTTGACAAGACATCCAGAAAAATGTACAGAGCAAGTAAATCAGTAAATAATTTCTATTTGTCTTCATGGATCATTTTTTTAAAAAGGATAAAAAATTAGAAGCGACTCCGAGATGAAGTAAATTGTAAGGAAGAATGGTTACGTAATTTTTTACAAAGGGAGTCTGTACCATAAATTGGTAATCCATAAATATTCTCAGCGGATGTGCACTTGAGGGATTGAATGTATAGGAAGGGCAAAGACTTAGTGCTATCATTGCCTGAGGTCTTCCTATGCCTTTTCCGTTTTGGTAATTTCCGCTGTCGTCAATCTTAAAAACCTGAAGATCCGGGATGGAATGAAGATAGCCAACGGCCAATCTGGACTCGAGACTAAAATGTTTTGCAGCCATCCATCTTCTGTATCCGAGTTCTCCAAATAACTGAATGGCATATTGTGAGTTGCGGTGATAGAAATATCCTAACTTGGTCGTATACAGAAATTGACTATTACCTTTATTTTTTAAGATAAACTCGGCCCCCAAATTAAATCCAGGATGCACGACTGTGGAGCTGATAAAAAGATCTCCACCTCCCGGAAGCATGGTGTTGGCATTGAAGATCGAAAATACAATGTCAGGCAAAGTCCTTGAGGACTGAGCTTCTATTCTGAATGAAATCAAAGTAAAAAGCAGAATAAACTTACAGATTGGCTGATTGATTTTTTTCATAGGGAAATCATTATATCCAAAAGTAATCAAATTTTCCAACTTTTTCCATTCAATTGTCATTCCAGAAGTAATATAAATAGTTCTACCAAATAAATTTAAGGTCAGATTCAATTAAGTTTACTTCTTCTTCGAATTTGATTATCATAGTGGTTTGGAATTCCATAAAAGAATACCAACAATGTCCGGATTGAATTAAATATTTAGATAATTTTTGGTGGTCTTAATGTATAACTACCTAAAATTTGAAATGTTTACATCAGAAATGTAATATATTCACTTTGATCCTTTCAAATTTAGCCTAATTCAAGAAGATGGGTTAAATATAAATGGCTGGTACAATGAGAAAATGTAAACCTGCAAATCAATACGTGAAAACCGATTCATACTCAGCCAATGATTTATACCGGAAGTTGTCTTATGAATAAATTTAAAATGAAAACGAAAAAATTATCCTAATATTAACGTAAATAGTTGAATGAAAAATGTCAATAACCTTTTTCAATGCACTACCCTAGGAACTAATTTTTTACGCATCAGTTGTTTTAGAATTAAAATAAAAATAAGTACAAAAACAATTCCAACAATGGCCTCGATGATGAGCATGTATTTGCTGTTGAATTTATCATGTGCCCAACCATTGATGGCCGTCATGTAAACTACCGGTAAATTTCCCAAGGAAGCCAGCAATGAAAATCTGGTGGCAATGTGTTTTTTGCCAATGGCGTACAAAATCACATAAGTAAAAGCTGCATAAATGGCTCCCATGGTAAAGGCATAGATTAACACACCGCCTATATATACAGCGGGCTCCATAGGCAATAATGCCATGATAAAAGTAACCAAAGCACATACTGCACCACTTCCTAAATATGAAATCCAAACACCCCATTTGTCAGCTACAAATCCTCCTGCCACACAACCCAGGGCACTGATCAGTCCACTCAGTACTCCGGTCACCAGAACCACCGTGTCTGCTTCGGTTTTCCAATCTTCTGCAATGGCTGACCATAAATTAGCTGCTGCACCGGTTCCAATGGGCATGATAATTAAAATAATTACAAAGAGGGCAATGGGAATTTTAATCATTTCGAGAATACCCGTACTCATTTCTTTAATCTCATGGAGTATGGTTTTTTCTTTATCATGAGTAATGTCTTTGATCAAGAGTATGACCATTCCAAATACAATTGATGCGGTACACAATACAATACCGGAAAAGCCTACGTTGTAGTGTGTGGCCAACCATAGACCAAGTCCGCCGCCAAAACCTGTCCCCGCTAAACTGCCAGCCTGATACCAACCTGAAGCCTTTCCTTTATTTTTTTCATCTATAGTTTTAGCCATGAACCCATTGATGGGTAATAGAATGAGCGTTGCTGCTACCTGGGATATGAACACTATGAGTGTGAGTAAGGGCGCTCCATTTACCGTAAATGGAGTGAAGCAAAGTAAAAGTAAGCTCAGGATGGTGGAAAGCAAGCCTATGTAAAACCATTTTCTCAAACTAAAAGAAAGATCCACCACAGGGCCCCATAGAAATCTCCAAAGGTTAGCGGATGTGCCTATGGCTACAATTCCCGCGGTTATGGATACAGGAAAGCCATTTTGAGTGAGTAAGAATGGAAGGACCACAGTTACAAAGCCACCGCTTATTCCGGATGGAAGCATCAGAAAAAATATATAGATTGGTTTTGTAGGGTGTGCTTCAACTACATCCATCGGTATCGGTTTAAAATTGTGTTGAATTGATTTTTCAGTTGGTACTTTATTTTGGTTGTTCCTACAAGTATATTTTATCCAACTTGATCATCATATTTTCTTATTGATCTGAAAATGTGCCACGAATAATTTTTAATACACTCTTCATTATCAATTTCAAAATTAAATCAGCTGATAGTATCTAATCCTCTTTTGTGATTTCAAGTATAACATTTCCAACTTTTTGTCCGCTTTCTACATATTTGTATGCTTCAACAATTTGATCCAACTGGTAGGTTCGGTCTATCAAGGGTTTATATGAACCAATCTCAATTAATTCTTTTAGAAAGATCAAATCTTTTTTGTGTATGGTTGGAATAGGGAATAATACTTTTTTACCATTGCGGAGCGGTGTGGTGAGTGCTAAAAAAATATTTTCTGCATTTTTTCCCAACTCAGTTGAAATGTAAATCCCTTTTTCTGTTAGAAGAGGTTTGCATTGTCCAAATGAAATTTTACCAACCGCGTCAAAAATAAAATGAAATTTATTTTCCGTTTTGGTATAATCTTCGGTCTGATAATCAACAACGGTATCTGCACCAAGTGATTTCACCAAATCCACATTTTTGGTATTGCATACAGCGGTCACTTTTATTCCGAAGTGTTTTAAGAGTTGTACAGCCGCAGAGCCTATGGCACCTGTTGCGCCATAAACCAGGGCGTTTTGTCCTTTTTCTATTTTGGATGCACGGATATTGTTCAATGCATAATGAGCTCCTTCTGTGATGGGCGCTCCTTCCGCAAAACTCAAATTCCCGGGCAAAAATGTGATGGCATCATTTTCTCCAATCGTCAAAAATTCTCCGTGTCCTCCCCAGGTTTTGTCATTGTAACCAAAAACTTTATCACCTTTTTTAAATATCGTTACATTTTTTCCAACTTCCTCAACCACACCTGCAAATTCACAGCCCAAAATTGGTTGATTTGGCCGAAGGAGTCCACTCCAAAAACGCGAAATAAAATATTCTGCACTTCGAAAACCGGCATCTGTCCGAGTGACTGTCGAGGCATATACTTTAACCAAAACTTCCTGGTCATTTGGCACTGGTTTAGAAACTTCCCTTATGCTTACTACTTCAGGGGGACCATAAACGGTATGAACTGCTGCTTTCATAAAGAAATTATTTTAAGATTCATGGATGGTAACAAGATTAGAACGATAATTTGCAGACTGGCTTATAAAAGTGGACAGAAAGTTAAGTTAAAAAACAGAATCCAAAGAAATTAATTAGGTATTCATTGGACACAATGAACATGCAATATACAGAGGATTAAATTGCGAAGTATTCTTTATAGAAAGTAACATAAAATAGATGAAAAATAATTGTTAAAATAATTTTAATTTTGAATGGGATTACCATATATGGTTCAGTTAGTTTGGTAATTCTTAATAAATTTACTACCTTATCAAAGTAACATCCCCCTTAATTAAAAATCTTTGCCCTGCCGCATTTTCCCAATTAATTAAATAAATATATACATTAGGTAGACATGGATGGTTATTGACCATCCCATCCCAACCATTACAATTGGATCCCATACCATTAGGATATGATTTACAGGAGTAGACTTGTTGACCCCATCTCTCGAACAATTGTATAGAAATTATTTTACTTCTGGAATCTGAGAATGTTATATTCCAAGTGTCATTTTTGGAATCTGCATTCGGTGAGAATATATTTGGAATATATATTTCGGAAGTTTGATTCTTGACACGAATAAATATAGAATCTATTGCTGTACACCCATTACCATCACTTACTTCAAGATAGTAGGTTCCATCATGAATAGCCGTTATTTCTGGATTTTGACATTCAGTGCAAGATAAATATTCTGATGGGAACCATCTGAATCTATTCACATTCATAGCATGTAAACCACTTAATGTATGAGTGCCTCCATAAATTAGTTCTAATGTATCATCAAGGTCTACATAAATATCTTCGTATGGAATGACTTTATAATGGATTAATGAATCGCATGAATGTATATTCGATTTATGAACAGTGAATTCGCTTGCTGTAGTATACCATAATTGCTCAATCTGGACCGAGTCTCCAATACAGTAATAGAATGTAATCGTTGTGGGTTCAGGAATAGGATAGAGGTGTATTTCTGTCATATGGAATGAATCACAACCATATTGATTATTGAAATGAGTTATTATGATGGTTGAGTCATGATACCAAATATTATCAATCTGAATAGAATCCCCATTACAGATGTTATGTATAGTACGTGAAGCTGGAGAGATAGGATAATTAATGATGTTAATACTTACAATAGAATCACAACCATATTGACTCGAATATTTGCTCAGAAATGAAGTATCATGCAAATAATAAGTTCCTTGGTAGAATACCGAATCCTTGATACACTTGTTCAAGTTTAAGGTCTCATGAAATGATGGAAATACGGCTACATTATAAACATAAATAGAATCACATCCTTCTTGGTTATTCCAAATAATAGTATCACTTTCATTTGAAGTTATCAATTTTCCTCCATTTGGAGTCAATATCCATACTGAATCTCCTTCACAGATCTTAAGGTTTGTTGTAAATGATTCAGACCGTTTAGTTTTTAATGAAATTAATGCAACAGAATCACATCCTAGTTGATTAGATGATAATATTCTTAGTTCATCATCTTGGTGATACCATTGATTCTGGATGTATACAGAGTCACCATGGCAGAATTCCAGTACTGTGTGACTACTGTCGATAGGAATCACACGAATTTTGACATTGATTAAAGTATCACAAGCGTCTGGATAAGTCAGATAGATCTTTAACAATGTATCTTTCTGAAGGTCAGTTATCGTTACTAATGGATTAGGCAGAACAATACCATTTATAAGATAGGAACTGGCATTCGTGTTAAATGCTATCGTAGATGAACTTCCCATACAAACTACAGTATCAGCTTGAGTAAGACTAAATTGATGCAAGCAGTGACATCTATTGACCTGAACCCTATGCGTATCAGATTTAAAACCACAACGAATCGGATATGCTGCTATGACTCTAAACACTCCAGTATCAGGAAACATCATAGCTAGACTGTCACCAGCTTGGTGGATGATCTGACCTCCATCTGGCAGCATCCATTCTGTCACATGAGGACAAGCCTCTTTCACAAGGAAATGAGCCAGACTATCCTTACATATTATTTTCTTTCCTTGAACTACAGCCCTATAAGGTCTATCTAAACCTACTGCAAAATTCGGTGCACTTAGACCTGACTTACCTCCCAGATAGAAGTCATTAAGCTTAAGTTCACAAGCCTGACCATACTCATTAGGCTGATGTATGACATGTAGTGTCTTAAAAAATTTCATGAATGTGGTTATATAGATTCTATCATCTCTGCCTAGAACGGGTCCTCCCACACCAAAACCCAATTGGTGAATTATTCTGTTAATTCGTTTTCTCACAACAGATGAATCAGGATCCAGAAGGTCCACTTGAAATATTACATCAAATGTATCTGCACTAGTAAGATAAACTTTGGAGTCATCGGCTGAAAAGGCAGCACCTGTAAGTTCTTTTCTATTTTTAGCTGTTGTAATCGTATCAAACAGGTCATACCCATTTGAAATAATTCCTGTACTAGGATTAAACTGATGTAATTCTACTTGGCTAGGAAGAACTGAACCTAATGTACATTCTATAATATATTCGCCCGAATTAGAAACACATAATTGTCCACGTTTTGTCAAAAAATGATCTATATTGTGTATCTTCCCTGAGATAGATACAACTTTTTGATTGAGCTGAATACCATTAGTGTCTAATAAGAATGAATAAAAGACTTCTGAGGCTGCGTTTTGACATATGATCCACCAATCACGTCCGTTACAATGTTTAACTACCAGTATTTGTTCTGAGCTGGAGTCTATGAGTACCTGTTCAGGGGTAACTACTTCACCAAATCCATTATCCTGGCTCATATCTATCTGGACATATCTTAATTTATAAGGAGGGGCATTTGTAGTTGGGTCTTGATCTGGGGTAAAAAAATAATATAAGGAATCACTACCAGGCTGGGGGACAATGGCGCACATGACAGAGGATCGATTTGAGAATCTGGGACACCCCGCCATGATCTGATGATTCCGATTATAGATGTAATCATTATCTGAGTAGAAGAGTAGATTGCCCAGTTTATCACAGATACTGGAGTGGCCTTCTCCTATACCTAACGCACTATAGAAAAATGAATCCGGCTGAGGTGTGCCAGATCGCCAATCAATGCCATGCGTACCCATATACCAGATCGAAGTCTCTAATCCAGTAGGACAAGTATCAGAGCTGATAATTATTTGATTGTTGAAAACTAATGGTGTGGGTGTTAATTCATATTTAAATCCATATACCTTAAATGGAAAAATTAGCAAAATGATTAGCGTGGCTAAGTTTAGTAATGCTAAAAAGTTCAATTTCATAAAGTAGACTTCCTCATAAAAGTGGACAGAAAGTTAAGTTAAAAAACAGAATCCAAAGAAATTAATTAGGTATTCATTGGACACAATTAACATGCAATATACAGAGGATTAAATTGCGAAGTATTCTTTATAGGAAAAGACATAAAATAGATGAAAAATAATTGTTAAAATATTTTATCAATTCAAAATAGATCCCGTTTAATCATATCAATCCATAGGTAAGGCTTAAAGATATTTTAAGCCGCATAAACGATCATCCCATTAATCGTATCTCGGAATTGTTGCCTTAATGTTGGAAGCAGGAAATCTCTTGAAGAGCAGAGGTATCACAATAATTTGTTCAGTAAAATTTAATCCATTCTTCCATCAAGCCAATGGATGATGTTCAGGAGTAACTGATGATTTTCCTGAGCATCCGGACTGTTCATACCAATTGGTCGTTTATTTGGTCCTGCAAGTTGGGCGGTAAACATAGCTGCTTCACCAAATACAACAATTTTTCCTTTACCATATTTTTTACAGGCACCCTGAGACCATCCTTCTATCGGGTATTGAGTGGTATTGCTGTTAAATACCCAGGCGGTATCAGGAAGCTTATTGACATACTGCTTGTCAAAAGTTAATATTGGAGTTGCGTCTGGAGGTATTTTAAAAGCCTGGCCGGTAAAGGTGGCAATTTGTGTAACCGTTTCAGAAGAGTCTCTTCCAAGGGTAATCGTATTTTTATGCAGAGTATGATGATTAAAACTGAAAAGAGAGCTACCGTTTGAGTTGGTGTCCAGTGCAAATCCGTTGGTAAATTCAAATCTGAAAGCAGCAGCAAGATCCTTTGATGCACCCGCCAGCGGCATGTGGTCAGCTATTAAAAACAGGCTGCCGCCCTCTTTTACCCATTGCTCAGTTTCCTTTATTTCAGACTCGGTAAATGCAGAAGGGTTGGGAACCACCCAACGATTTACATTGCTTTCGTGCAATGCATTCGAGATTACCAGAATTTTCCCTTTGTCTAATTCCGTTTTCAAAAAATTTCCTTTGTAGGGTATTACCCTATACCCATCCCTTTCCACCAAATTGGCGAATGGTTTAAAACGTCCTTCTTTTGTATGAAAGTTGTGGTGTCCTTCATCAATATAGATGATAGAGCCCTTCGAAGGTTCATATTCAGGATGACGAATCACCGGATTGAAATTCAAGTCCGCAACCTGCTGGGCATTCATCAAACAAGGTAATATTGCGATGCAGAATAGAATGTTTTTATTAAGCATGATTGTTGTTTTATTCGTTAGACTTAATTACTTCAAAAGTGAATCTTCTATTTTTCTTTTTGAGATAAAAATGAAAAGTTACTATAATTTGACAAATATTGCAGTTCAATTTTTATCTCTTGCTTTAGGATTTATTTTTGTGTCATTGGGCATCAGGCATCCTGGTTTTATAAATTGGAATTATTTTGGAATTTCATTGACTCACAATTTTAAGTATAAAGTGCTTTACTGGATTCAAAGTAAATGAATTTATATTAAATCTCCCTTGAAAATTTCCTTATGTTGGCGCAAGTCTGCGACTTGTGCGCTGGTAGTTATAATGGACCTAAGTTTACAACTATATTAGAATGCTATTCATTACCAAAATCTTTTGTTGGCACAAGTCTACGACTTGTGCCCTTGTTGATTGGTAGTTAGTTGGACAGAAACTCTATACGTACCGTATCTGGAGTTGTGTTACAAGGATACGAATTATCCATACTGAACAGATAGATGGACTGCATTTAAAGCAGGAAAAGTTAAGGCTTGGAAAGTTCTTTATTTACTTCTTTCAGTAACCAACTTCTTTCTATCACTTCGGTTTCATTTTTGAGTTTTTTAAGCAACTCTTTGCCGGTAAGAGATTTTTTTGAAGTGTGACCCAGTTTGTTGAGTTGAGTGGCATATTTGCAGAAATTGTTATAGTATTTTTTATGGTAGCCCAGTTTATCTAATTTATTAATGAATTTTTCCGTGGATTGTATTTGATTTATGAGCAGAGCGTCTTCTTTTAGTTCGTGGTAAATTTTTATCATTTCTATACGTGCATGAATCTCGATTAATGAGTCTTTATATCGATTAGAGTACAACAATATAAGTGCATCTCTTGTCAGACCTCTTTCTTTGAGTATTCTGGCGTGATTGAATTGGAAGATACTTTCTCTGTCATTTTTGTTAACAAATTCCTTGTACTGAAGAAGTTTTTCTTCTGCTTGTTCGAAGTTACCAAGCCGGATACACAGCGTAATAATATTTTTATAGGTTACTTGATTCATCACCCCATTATCCAGTAACCAATTGTCTTTTACTCCATCGTCATATAAATCCAATATTTTTGTAAGGAATATTTTATCATCCTTATTAATTTTTCTTATACAATAATTTAAAGCATGAGAATATAGTTCTTTTTTAGTTTCCAGATCCAGATAAATGGAAAGTGGCTTGAGTTGTGAAATAAAATTTTCGTAGTGGGCTGTATTTTCAGGATCCGTAAAAAGTTTGACGGCAACAAGATATAGATTAACTTCAGGAATGGAAGACCAGTCGGATTTCATAGTGTCTTGAATACTTAACTCTAATTCAGGAAAAGTATTCAGCTCAGAACCAAATTGTCTAAAGGATAAGTGTACCAGATACAATCTTAGTCTTTGTATGAATACGTGTATCTCAAAGTTTAATAGAACATCAGAAAAGTTAGAAGGATTATATCTGCTTTTCGTGGATTCATACCTCAGCTTTTCAAGTTCTAGTCTATAATTGTAATAATATTTATTTTCATTCCAGTTGGCGTGTGATAATAATTTTTCTTTCAACTGTTCAACTTGATTTTCAAATAAACGCTCCACTCTTCTTTTTCGGTAAAATTGTAATAAGTCCAGTTCAGCATCCCAGTCTGAAAAAATTATTTTATGATGAATAAACTGTTTTAATTCTTTTAGGAGATCAGAGAAAAGTAGCCTTACCCTGACATCTTTGTAGGCTTGGTCGGGATAAAGATCTTGATGGATCTTCATTTTTAGTTCTTCAGGGTCCTTTACTTTTGGCTTTGTTAGATGCGATAGACAGGCTAAAAGGGTATGATTACCCCCCCCGGACCGAAGGAATTTAAGAAAATTGGAAATTTCTTTTTCAGACAGTTGCTGTAAAAGTTCTAAAATTTGAATGTTTTTAAGCTTGTCGTGATACATTTATTAGTTTTAAAACATTGATAAACAGATAAATAAACTTTATTTAATTAAAAATTGCGCTACAAAATAGGAAATTTAGACCTATATTTACTTGACTATACTTCTACCTTTGTTTCGTTCTTAAAACAAGTGCTAAAATTTATTCCTATGAACAGAGTTATTATTTTTTGTATAATTTTCCTGCAAATACTCTTCAATGCTTCAGAATCCATAGCCCAGATAGATACATTTGGATTGAGATGCGACAATGCCCCGGTTTTTTCAATTGGTGAAATCAATGGATGGAGAGGAAGAAATCCGAACTTTTCGAATGCAAACGACGGACCTTCTCCCTTATGCCCATCAGGAGGTGCGGCGCATAATCTTGGTTGGTGGAGTTTTTATACACCCGGTGGCTTGCATCATTTTGAAATCGAGTTTGACAATTGTACGGTGAACGGTACCGGTGTACAATTTGGAATTTATACAGATTGTAGTTTTTCCGATAATGTAGTTTGTGATCCAATTTGTAGTGGACCCGGAAAGAAATCTTTTAGTGCAGTACTTGAGCCATTTAAATTATATTACTTATTTGTCGATGGTTGCTCAGGTGACGTATGTGATTTTATTATAAAAACGGATCAGCCCAAAGATTATTTAAATGCAACAGTATTTATTGATGCCAATGCTGATTGTATTTTTCAAAATACAGAATCGAAAGTGGATGTTCTGACCATTGTACATGAGTTTAAAGGAAAGAAGTATTTTTATCCATCTAATATTGGTAAAATTCCTCTTTATGAAAGAGATTCAGGAACCCATAAATTCTATATAAAGGAAATCTCATCTGCTGTTGCCAGTTGTGACCCAGAATATGTAGTTAATGTTGACTTTAAGCAGGCCATTCCGGATCTTAATATTGGAATTAAGAAAGAAGGAAATTGCGAACAACTTCAAACAGAAGTAATAACGGACAGATTAAGATTTTGCAACAATGTCGAATACACAGTTCATTATTCAAATATCAGTGCAGAAAATATTGACAATGCCTATATAGAAGTTACGATTCCGGAAGTTTTTACTTTTGTAACTTCCACCCTGACCCCAAGCAATATTAATTTACCGCTTATTCGATTTGATTTAGGAAATTTGAAAGGGTTGACTAAAGGAAGTTTTAAAATTTTATTGAAGACTCCATGTGAACCGCAATATCTTGGAAACACCTATTGTGTGGAGTCACATATATACCCTGACAATCCGTGTCCTAAAGCTGGGACTTGGGATAGAGGTAGTCTCAGCCTCAAAGGTGTATGCGATAAAACTAACGATCTTGTAAAATTTACAGTTACCAATGTGGGTCAAGGGGACATGGCGTTGGCTTCCGAATTTGCCATCATTGAAGATGAAATCATGCCTTTGCTAAGAGGTTCTGTTAAGTTGAAAATGAATGAGGAAAAAGTTTTTGATTATCCGGCTAATGGCAGAACCTACAGAATGTTACTTCAGCAACCATTGAATCATCCAGGCAATTCCCGACCTACCATATTTGTGGAAGGATGTGGCGTTAATCCAAACGGTGAGACCAGTAAAGGATTCGCAACTTCTTTTGCCAATGATGAAGACGATAAATTTAAATCAGTGGATTGTAAAGTATTAAGAGGATCTTTTGATCCGAATGATAAACTTTCAGAGCCAAAGGGTTTTGGAGCTCAACATTTTATCAACAATCAACCCATTGAATATACCATTAGGTTTCAGAACACAGGTAATGATTATGCGGAACGGGTTAGGGTGGTTGACAGACTTGACCAGGGATTGGATGTCAATTCATTTGAACTAATTGGAAACTCTCATCCCATGAATTATTCTATCCGGGATGGGGTTATAGAATTTGTTTTTGACAATATTAATTTACCCTATGCCGGAATAAATGAAATAGGATCCAATGGATATGTAAGTTTTAGAATTAATTTAAAATCTGATTTAAATGTAGGTGCTGTGGTAAAGAATCATGCAGAAATTTATTTTGATAAAAATCAACCTATCATAACCAACGAAACACATCATACCCTCTTCTGGGCTTTGTTGACGCAAGTTTATTCTTCAACGGATTATAGTTTTGCCAAGATGTATCCTAATCCGGCACAAAATGAATTAAAAATTGATTTACGAGATGTCGATCTTCCTATAAAGTTGGATCTCATTACTATAGATGGAACTGTAAGACATCAACAACTTATACAACATGCTCACATAAGTCTAGACCTTGAACAGCTCCAACTTAAAGATGGATTATATCTAATAAATTTACGGAATAAAAAAGGGGATGTCAGCATTCACAAATTGATCATAAAAAGGTAAGCTCAATAGAAATATTATGCTTTAGAAGATATTTGCTTACCAGCAAACGAATGATTTGCCTCTCTTAAAAATAGTTGTTTTACACCTCGGGATGCAGTTTACTTGCATCCTGAGGTGTTAATCGAAAATGCATCAACCCAATAAATCTATTAGGATTGAGTGAGGATAGGCAAAAATCAATGAAGCTGTACGGTCTGTTTGAATGGGAATTCTAATTCATAAATTGGGTTTAATCATTTCAATGAATTTAATTGAACCATTAGAAACAATTCTAAGCTGGCGGCTCGGAGTTTCTCTTTTTAAAAATCACCCACATGGTTCATTGGTAATTTACGGTAAACTGTATTGTTTTAACCATGCCCAATTCTTAACTGCTGCACCATCGGGATAAGAATGTCTCAATCCTTTTATCAAAGCAACGGTATAAACATTTAGTGGTTCATTTGGATTATTGGAAGTATAAGTAGCGGTTACAATTGAATTTTCATCTCCCGCTATAGTGAATTTTGGGTTCAGTCCAAAATAGTAAATATTAGTCTGGGAAAATTTATATAAATGTCCTAGTAAAAGTGTCGTGTTGGAATCTGTTAGCATAAAAGAAAGTGATGACATTGGTGCTGTTGGACCCGTACCTCCAGGACCATAATCTTCATTCCCTCTTTGAAAAAAAACAGGCAGCTTTCGCAGCGGAGTAGGCTGCTGTCCAAATAATGAAGCAGCACTTTCTACTATAGCCGCAAAAATATCACTCATTTCATAAGTGCATTTACTTGCCATTGCACCTCCGTTAGAAAAACCTACTAAATAAATTCTTTTATGGTCAATCTTAAATTTTGAATCCAGTTCCGTGATAATAGATTTAAAAAATTTTATATCATCTCTTAGTATTTCTCCAGCACAAGGTGTCCAACCTGCGGGTTGTGCATTCCACTTCTCCGTATTTGGTTTTTGTTGACCGTCCTCCACAATACAGTATTTCCAGGAGGATGGGAATACTGTTATTATATTTTCTACTTCACCTACCTCTTTCCAGCCAGAATCGGTATAAAAATCTTCTCCGTTGCCATTTGTTCCATGCAGCATAAAAACCACGGGAGTTCGAGACGAACTATTGTATCCCGCAGGAACATGTACAAAATATTCTCTATCGTCACCATTAACATTTACGGTAAACCGATTTTTCCCAATCGTATATTTAGGAGATTGAGGATTGCCGGTATTTTCTTTGGTACAAGAAGAAAAGAATACGATAAAACCAGAAGTAAAGAGTAGCATTAATTTTCTCATGTTTGATTTTTTTCGGTATCGAGTTACAAAGTTAAATATTTTCTATTAAAAGTTTATTGTGTCTTCTGTTGGCGCAAGTCATCGACTTGTGTCCTGGATATTATACTGAAGCTAAGTATATGACAATAATTGAATCCCAAGCATTTCCAAAATCTTCTGTTGGCGCAAGTCTGCGACTTGTGCCCTGGTAGTTAAACTGAACCTTAGAATAACAATAATTGAATCGCATGAATTATCAAAATCTTCTGTTGGCGCAAGTCTTCGACTTGTGCCCTAGTAGGCAAGCTGTTGTCTGAACTGGGATTTATGGGATTGGTAGGATGTGTGGGATTTGATTTTTGTTTCATTTACAGATACACCATAATCTACCCGTCTCTCCACAATCATATAATTATGAGACAATCATTCCATAATTCCAAATAGACGTAATTTTTTTCAAGGAGGTTTTGTTAAACAAAATTATGCTTCGGATTTAAATTGTGACAGTTTTCACATTTTCTTTTATGCCTTTGTACATTTATGCATATGCTTGCATCCAGTGTAATTAAAATATTGGTTTCCATTTGTAAATGGAAGCATTACTGGATTGAACTAACCTAATAGAACATAGCTATTTCAAAATGATCCAAAGTGAATGCTTTCTCCCTTTGAATATTGTAAGGCAACTTTCACAGAATATGGTATATTCATTTTCTTGGTTGTTTGATATTTTTTAAATCCAAATTGCCAATCTCATAGTCTTGTTGCAATTTCTCAAAACCTGCCTTTGTCATACTTTTTTGCACATGGCTTAATCCTTCTTAACCAATGGTAAATGGTCAGTTGATGGATGGATACTTTGCAAAGTAGAATGGCCAAATTAAGCCACTATTTAGAGGTCATTCCGATATCCGTTAAAAAGAGAGACTGTTTGATTAAACTCTATTTTAATTCAAGTGTTTTAAAAGCAGCTTATTTCCTTTTTCTGATAAGTACATATTTGTGAAATTGGCAAAATGTGGGTTAAATTAATGAAATATTGTCAGGTGATTGGAGGGAGGCAAGAAGTCAAAAAATCTTTAAATATTTATTCATACAAAACATAAAATAATTGATAAAAAATGGAAAATCAAACACCTTCAGGCACACCATCTTACAGTGTAAACGGTGAAAGCAAATGCCCGTTTTCCGGAGGGGCTCTGAATCAAAGCGCAGGCGGTGGCACGAGAAATCGTGACTGGTGGCCCAATCTGTTGAAGTTGAACATCCTTCGTCAGCATTCCCCCCTGTCTAATCCCATGGGCGAGAAGTTCAACTATGCAGAAGAGTTTAAATCCCTGGATCTGGCAGCAGTGAAGCAAGACCTCTTTGACCTGATGACCAGGTCACAGGACTGGTGGCCGGCGGATTATGGCCATTATGGTCCGTTTTTTATTCGGATGGCCTGGCACAGTGCCGGTACTTACCGTATTTCAGATGGGCGCGGTGGAGCCGGTTCCGGTACTCAGCGTTTTGCACCCCTGAACTCCTGGCCCGACAACGCTAACCTGGATAAAGCTCGTCTTTTATTGTGGCCGATTAAACAGAAATATGGCAAGAAAATATCCTGGGCAGATCTCATGATCCTGGCTGGCAACTGCGCCCTTGAATCCATGAATTTTAAGACATTCGGTTTTGCAGGTGGACGGGAGGATGTGTGGGAACCTGAAGAAGATATTTATTGGGGTTCTGAGGGTAAATGGTTGGAAGACAAACGATATACCGGTGACCGGGAGCTTGAAAATCCTCTTGCTGCTGTACAGATGGGGTTGATTTATGTAAATCCGGAGGGCCCCAACGGCAATCCAGATCCAATCGCCGCCGCAAGAGACATTCGTGAAACATTTGGTCGCATGGCCATGAATGATGAGGAAACAGTTGCATTGATTGCCGGGGGTCATACTTTTGGCAAAACCCACGGAGCCGCAGACCCATCAAAATACGTAGGTCCTGAACCCGCAGCAGCAGGTATCGAAGAGCAAAGTCTAGGGTGGAAAAACAGTTTTGGAAGTGGGAATGGCGTCAACACCATCACCAGTGGTCTTGAAGGCGCCTGGACCACCACACCGACCAAATGGAGCAACAACTTTTTCTGGAATCTTTTTGGTTATGAATGGGAATTGACTAAAAGCCCTGCTGGTGCGCAGCAATGGATTCCTAAACATGGAATGGGGGCTAATTCTGTTCCGGATGCTCATGATCCCAACAAACGCCATGCACCGGTAATGTTGACCACAGATCTGGCATTAAGATTTGATCCAGTCTATGAAAAAATTTCCAGGCGGTTTCATGAAAACCCGGATGAATTTGCTGATGCATTTGCACGTGCCTGGTTTAAATTAACCCACCGCGATATGGGTCCGATAGCCCGTTACCTTGGGCCGGAAGTTCCCAAAGAAGAATTGATTTGGCAAGATCCTGTGCCAGCGGTGAATCATCCATTAGTAGACAGAAACGACGTTGCAAGCCTGAAAAGTAAAATTCTTTCTTCAGGCCTGACAGTTTCACAAATGGTATCCACAGCCTGGGCATCTGCATCTACCTTCAGAGGTTCTGATAAAAGAGGTGGTGCCAATGGTGCGCGGATCAGATTGGCTCCACAGAAAAATTGGGCCGTCAACAATCCCGCACAACTTGCCAAAGTTTTAGAAACCCTGGAAGGTATCCGGAAAGAATTTAACGGAGCTCAATCCGGTAAGATGGTTTCAATGGCGGATTTGATTGTATTAGCCGGATGTGCAGGAATTGAAAAGGCAGCAAAAAGTGCAGGGCATGAAATAGAGGTTCCATTTAGCCCCGGCAGAACAGACGCCTCGCAGGAACAGACCGATGTAGAGTCATTTGCCATACTCGAACCGGCAGCAGACGGTTTCCGAAATTATATGAAAACCCGCTATACAGTATCGGCAGAAGAGATGTTGGTTGATAAAGCCCAGCTTCTTACCCTGAATGCACCTGAAATGACTGTCCTGGTAGGCGGAATGCGCGTTCTGAACGCCAACTTCGATCATTCCAAACACGGAGTGTTTACAAAAAATCCGGAATCCCTTACCAATGATTTCTTCGTAAATCTCCTTGATTTGAATACAACCTGGAAGGCCGCTGCAGGCACTCAGGAGGTTTTTGAAGGCCGTGATCGCATGAATGGGGAAGTAAAGTGGACGGGAACCCGTGTTGACCTCATCTTTGGTTCTAATTCCGAACTTCGTGCCATTGCTGAAGTCTATGGATGTGCAGATGGAAAAGGAAAATTTGTACAAGACTTCGTAGCGGCATGGAATAAGGTGATGAATCTTGATCGCTTTGATCTTGTATAATTTCTTACGATCCTTAGAAGATTTTATAAATTACAAAGGTGGTTCTTTTTAGGACCACCTTTTTTTTTGCGATGGGTTAAACTCATTCCTTTCTTTTGAATGAGTTAGGTAAATTTTATTGGGATTAAGTAGAAGTTACCCAACAATATTATCTGGATGACTGACTGATTTCCGCGATACGGAATGAAGCAATACAGTGCTTCAAATGTAGAAACTGTGAAAGCGGAGTGAGGAAGTACTTTTATTTGAAAGTGTTTTGTCCTGGAATGATAAATTCAGATCGGCCTTTTTCATTTTAGCTAAAAATGATTTAAAAAGCGTTAAGAACAAAATACTGTTTGAGCTCGCCTGCAGATTTGCTAACAAATATGTGACAGCAAGGCCTAGAGCTATTGCTGCTGATTAAGGCGAGTTTATTTTGTTTAGCTTTTTAAGTTAGTTTTAGCGTTAAGAAATGAAAACAGCCTTGATTTTTTTTGGTTCTTTTTTGTATCAAGTTTATAACAGCGGCTCCGCTCTCAATCCTTTAAAGTAACTTGCGAGATGTAAAGCAGTGTTTACAAAAACCGTTTTTTGTTATGGTGCTCGCAGCCCCTTATCAAGTTTGGTAGTGTTCTTTGAATGACAATCCATTTTGGTGGTTCGCCTTTGGCGAAACCCCGTTTAAGAGCTTATACGATAATTACTCAGAACCTTAACACTGCTTTCGTTTTATTCACTTTAAAATTTTAAGAAAATGAAAGAAAAAAAAACAAAAGCATTTCCGATTATTTATCCTAACGCGGCAGGTATAGATATATCAAGCAAAGAACATTATGTAGCAGTTAATCCTGAATCCACTGAAAAACCAATAAGAGCCTTTGGCGCCTTTACTGAAGACTTACACGCCCTAGTTGTGTTTTTTAAAAGAATGCAAAGTAGATACAGTTGCTATGGAGGCTACCGGTATTTACTGGGTAAGTTTATTTTTAGTATTAGAAGATGCGGGTTTTGATGTTGTATTAGTTACAGCTAAACATGTAAAAAATGTAAGAGGAAAGAAAACAGATGTTAGCGATGCTGATTGGATTCGTCAATTACACAGTTGCGGATTATTATCTGCAAGTTTTCAACCCGATAAGTTTACTCGTAAATTAAGAGCATATATGCGTCATCGAAAAAATTTAATTGAAATGTCAGCTACACATATTCGCATGATGCATAAAGCTTTAGAACAAATGAATATTAAAATACAACATGTTATTGCGGATATTACAGGTAAATCTGGACAAGAGATCATAAAATCCATCATAGCTGGTGAACGAAACGCAGAGATATTAGCATCTTGTTGCGATAGTAGAATTAGAGCTCATAAAAAAGAGGGTATTATAAAATCCTTAACGGGGGTTTGGAAAGAAGAACACGTTTTTGAACTAGAGCAAAGTTATTCAATATATCAATTCTATCATCTTAAGCTAAAGGAATGCGATGCTAAAATAGAAGAGCATCTTCGTGAAAAATCCGGAGTAGATACATTTGTGGAGCCCCAAAAAAAGAAAAGAGTAATAAAAATAATTTGAATTTTAACGGAAAGGAAATGTTGTACGAACTAACGGGGACGGATTTAGCAGAAATTTTTGGGATTACGGAAACAAATGCTATAGAAATTATAAGCGAAGTCGGATTAGATATGAGTAAATGGCCAACGGTAAAACACTTTACATCATGGTTAAACTTAGCCCCGAATAATAAAATATCAGGAGGGAAAGTATTAAGTAGTCGGATTCCAAAAAGAAAAACCACGCAGGTCAAATATTTAGAATGGCGGCGTTTGCCATACAGCGTAGCAAAAATTGGTTAGCGATGTTTTATAATCGTATAAAAGCAAAAAATGGGGCGCCAAAAGCAATTGTTGCGACTGCAAGAAAAATTGCGGCTATTTTTTATAAAATGATAAAAGAAAGGGTTAAATTTAACCCAATACCAATCGAAAAATATATGGATGGGTTTAAAGAAAATCAAATTAAGAAGTTAAAACGACAAGCTAAAAACCTTGGTTTACAGATAGTTGAAATGTAGTTACTTAAGAGACAAAAAAGAACAATGATTATAGGATGGAATTTAGGACAACTTTAGTGAATAACGAGTTCCTAAAAACTGCTATCTCCTCAAATATTTGACTTGGCCCATTGGAATTCCAATGCAACAAAAATCATATTCCTGGATTTTCTACTTGTATATATTCTTCATAGCCTCCACATATATTTTACGGATGCTGTTCTTTTCCTCCTCATGGACCATTTTTTCAACTTCCTTAAGAAGCATCGAATGATGTTTTGTTTTTAGTTTTAATATTTCACCAAGGGCATATGCCGCGCTCCATCGTACTACAGTGCCATCGTATCTGGAGTTGATCAAAAGATTTTTAATGGCAGTAGCCAATATTTCGGGAAATAAGTGTGCCGTATTTCCAATGACCCTCGCACTTTCCCATTTCACTCTGGGTGCCGTGTCTGTCAGGGTTTTGGAAACAAAAGAAAATACATTTTCGTCTGCGATATTGGGATTGATTTTAGTGGCGTATTCTAATGCTTCAATGCAAGTAGCCTTTACTGAATCCTTCGAATTTTCTGCAAAGACGCAAAGCTCATCTGTCGCTAAAGATCCGTCCAATAACCATTTGCTGATGGTCTCCGTCTTCTCTTTAGTCTTCCTGTCTTTGTCCCGAAATAAATCAACTAGGGTCATTCAGGTCATTATTTTTTCCATCGAGCCAACTTCGGAATTCCCATGGTGAAGAATCCGGCAAGGAATCCCGGAAAGCCCATTTCTTTTAACTTACCTTTGGAAAATTCCTGCATTTGTGCTGCAGTCCAGTCCGGTTGTTTAAACTGGCCGCTTTCATAGCAATAGGCACAATACATTTGGCTGATGGAACCATCTGAATTGGTCCCACCTCCATTAGGTGATTTTTTAAGCGGCATGCCACAACTTTGGCAATTTTTATACACATTCTGTTCCATGTCAAGAGAAAGTTCGTGAGAAAATATTTTTCAAAGTTAAGTTTTACCCGAAAATTCAGGCTTCCTAATTTTGATCGACAAAATGAAGTGTTTTAAGTTGCAGCGACTGCAGAAAATACCACCAGAAATGAAATAATATCTGTGAAGAATTTTGGTAAGGGTTCAATTAAAATTCAAAATTGTGTTACCAACGGAATTCCGAATTTGTGCATGGCGTGTAGATTAAATTTTAGACATCTGGGATGTTGAAATGTTTCAATACCCTCAATGCCCTTAAAGTATTCCATCGGCTTGGCTTACCGGCCTGTTCCATTTCAAAATGAGTCTGACCCGGATGCTTTGAAGGAAGTTTCCATACACCTTCTTTGGTTTTTTTGCTTTGTAAAAACTCAATGGCATCGTCCATACGGTGGTCGTATTTAATCTTTGCATACTGAAAGTAATCCAAAGCCTTTAATACGTCATAATACCAACGACTAGGGTAATATAATTTCAGGAAGTTGGGGTTGATTATTTCTCCGGTTTTGTCTGAACGAAACAATTTATGCATCAGTATGAATTCGTGCGCTTCCTGCTGCACTTCTAAAAGTTCATTAAGTCTATAGGTATAACCATTCTTGTGGTATTCAAAAATGCCTTCCAGAACGGACAGCGTGGTATGCAACGAGCTGTGGATTGCACCGGTGGAATTGGAACGACAGTTGAATCCACCATCCTTCATTTTTTCATTTAATAGAAAATCTATCACCGAACAAAGAAGTTCTTCTTTAATTCCAAAATAGGTGGAATAATTCAATACCATGCCATTGATGCAAACATCGCACTTTTGATTTTGTCCGATAGGGCGTATTCCTCCATCAGGTCCTTTTTCTGTATTAAATATTTTTTGAACAGATTCTTTTATCAACTTGTTGGTTGAGGAGATATTTAGATTTTTTAAATCCAATAAGGTGTAATGTGTGCTTATCCATTTGGGTTGATAGAAACTTTGTCCCCAGTATGCATTTTTGTGCCGTTTGGAAAGAAATTTCAATCCCCATCCTTCAGAATTGATTTTATTTCTTAGCCTTGGTTTGTCCTGATCTAAAAGATCTCTGTAGGTCTGATATTGGATCGATACATCGCCTTCAAGCAGCCAGTGGATTATTTGTTCTTTGGTCATTACAAAAACTTAATAAGTATGCATTCGTAACTTAGATTCAAGTAGTAAAATTAATTTATATTTGCAAACAAGGTTTAAAAAAAACAAATCTCCAAAAGTAATTAAATCCTAAATTTTATTAATCGATTCTTAATTTTAAGAGCCGAAATAACCATTTGTCCATTGAATAAAAAATCATAAAATGTCTTCAGGTTTATCTTACCTGATGTCAAAGCTTTACTGGCCATTCATTGGTATTTTTAGCTTTGTTCTGCTGGTATATGTTTTTTTATATTTTTATCAGATAGACAATTGGTCCGACAGAGGGTATTACAACTGGATGAATTTTAAAAGGATATTTATTCTGGTAGGCATTATTGGCGGATCAGTCTGGATGAAGTATCAGGAGAATAGCCCTGTTGGCGCAAATCTCCACCTTGTGCCAGGATTGATCTCGTCTGAACTGGGATTTCTGGGATTTATGGGAGTGTTGAGATATAATTTATGTTTTAAGTATTTCTGTAAATAACTTGGCTAATTCCTTTAAGTCCTATAATTCTGGGACTATTATTTCAAGGTTCAATCTTCTAAGAAGTCTGAAAAATTTACCCTATCATTATTTGTATTTCAAGACATGTCTTGATTTATTTCTACAAAATAAAGTATGTATATTTTTGTAATAGGTAAAATACCAATTTTATGGTATTGTATAAACAAAGAGGATAGGTATTTTTGTAATCAGGTTGCACGTGAAGGAACACAACTGTGCAATCTGTTTTTTTTAGTTAATTGTAAACACCTAACATTATGAAAAAATCAGACACTCTATTCAGGGTATTATTATTATTTTTCTTTTTAAACGTTTCTTTCTATAGTTGTCAAAAGGAACAAACAATTGATCATGCTAATCAGATGTTAGAGGGATTAGCATCAACTGGTCAAACTGAGATAAGTGAATTTGTTCAAACTTGTTTATATCACATAAGAAAGGTAAACAGTCAAAATCAACAAGGCGACTTAAACTATTTTTACAATCAATATGGATTTCCTCTAATCCATTACATAAGTGTTTTAAAAAATGAAAACGACCATGTTATCTGTATAAAAATTCCGATAGCCAGGAATGATGGTCAGGTATTACACTATTTTCAGGCAATCAGGTACGGAGATGAGTTTGGGTATTTTCTAATTGGCACGGAGTCAAACATTGCAGATGAAATTGATGAGAACCAGGATTTTCCTGAAGTGCTGAGCATAGAAACAGAAGAGGATGATGATTTTGATGGAAGTGGCGGAGGCTCTTCAAGTAATTTTGAATCCTCGGGATGTATTAAGATTGTTCCGCTCACTACCCCAATATGTAGAGAAGAACCTTGTCCTAATAATTGTACCCCATGTCGGCATCCCCGCATCAATTGTGCGAAAAGAGATGACGACGGGAATTCCGGAGGTGGCGGTACCGGCGGTGGAGGATCGAGCAGTGGTACGATTGTAATAACTATTTGGAGTGATCGAGGTACATTTAATTGGGGAGGAAAAGGAGGTCCCCCTCCCAACAATCCTTCCTATGGAGGAGGAAATACAAATGGAAGCGCTGACACCAAGTGCATATTTAAACGTGAAGAAATTGAAGAAGCCTTTGTCAGTTATTTTAATACAAACTACCCTGATCTTCAGATCCCAAACAATCATGTGTCCTGGTATGTGGATGAGGGGTGTTTAAGACAGGTGTGTGAAGATTATTTTGATACGGGAATTAAGGATTTTAACAATTGCTTTGAAGATGCAATTAGAAAAATGTATCGATTAACGGAGGAGGAATGGGAGGATTATAAAGCAGATAAATCTTGCAAAAGAAGTATTGAAAATATATCCGAAGTTAATAAGTTTAGAACTGATGTTTCTAAAGCAATTGAAGATGAGCTTAGACAAATGGCCATTGATTTTCCGGGTGTTCCATTTGATGCAGATTTGTTTAAAACTATTTTGTCCAAAGTAATTCTAAAAAAGACAGGTAAATTAATACCATTAGTTGGAATTGGGCTTGATTTGGCAGAACTAAAATTAGCTTATGTCGCAGGTAATTATCTTGCCATGGGATTATCCATTGGTTCTATTCTGACAGAGATAATTCCTTGCGCAATGCTCACCGATTTATTAGTCGATGCCGCTTCAATTGGGAATACACTCTTTATGACCTATAAGTCGTTAAGTGAATTAAAAACATTTCTTGGTACAAATAGTACTCTATTTAGAGCTATTTTTGAAACTATTGATGAGCTTAATTTGATAGATGCTGTTGAAATACTTAAAAAGTGGACAAAAAAATCTGCTGATCAATTTAAAATAATTTTGGGAAACAAATCAGTTGATGACTTTTTATATACTTTATCACAAAAACTTAATAAATCTTGGGTAACAGAGTCGTGGGGAAAATCTATGGATTTAGTTGGAGGTATAAGACTAAATTACATTCCTATAGCAACAAGTGGAGATTATACATCTATTGAGATAATTATTAATGATGTCAAATATAAAATTAGATTAGAATAAAATTATGAATATTAATCTTTCACATATTTTATCGACTAATGAATTAAGTATTCTTAATTCATTAATAGGATCAAGGCTTTATTCAATCCATAATCCTAAGAAAAGTTATCTTTTAATTGAAAAATCAACAATATGTATTAACTATCCCTCTTTAATTATTCTAAATTGTGTACAAATAGATAGTAAATTAAATTCTGTATCCATATGTGTCAAAGAATCAATTAAATTTGAGGATTTCTCAATATACAACTTAGTCCCTAATCATGCTGTTATCAGTAATGAAAATTCAGAATTATTAGAGCTAAATATAACTGTAGATTTAATTGAAATCTACCACGGTGAAGATAAGTTTATTTCTTTGCAAAATGACTTTTTAAATTTATTTTTAACTTCTGAGTTTAGCTCAAACATTACAAATGGGTTTAATATAAACAATATTGCAGGTATTATTATTTCTGAAAATTGCTGCGATTCTCTTTTGATCATGGTCAATGATTATTCAATAGTAATAAGTTCAGACATATTGGAAATTAATAATTTTAAAATGAAAAATAAATTATTTTACACCTGCCAGAAATAAATAATTGGATTTTATTTTATCCAAAATCTAAGATTCTCTTAATTAAGTGAATAATTTGATTTTTTCGGTTAATAAATTTTCACCGCTGAAATGGTTTGATTTTCCTTAATGTTATTAAGAGCCTAGGAATATGCACTAGTTGGCGCAAGTCATCGACTTGTGCCCTGATCATTATAAAAACCCATTTGCTGGCGCAAGTCTCCGACTTGTGCCACAGATAAAAAATAGATGATCTATTTATGAATAATGATATGATTCATCGCAGATTCCTTTCAACTTCTGGAAATAAAATAACGTTCAATTTTGATCGTTCTTTTAATGCTCCATGTCTCCATATTAATATTGGAGGCCAATTTTTAAAATTAGATTGCACTAAGAAAAATAAAAATATGAATGAATATAAATTTTCAATTATGGAAAATCTTGTTGATTCTCAAATCATAGGTTTTAATCAGCTATTACCGGAAATAAGGGATGACAATAATCGTGCAATGTTTAGCTATGATATCAATTTTTGTTCCTTTGAATATTGCAATCCAGGTGAATTGGTTATAACATATTTGCTAAATGATAAGAGTTATATTTGTTTGACGTTTATGGCAGAAAACATACATTTAGACGGTGAGGCTGTATATCCTAAATTTGTAATTAATCAAGTAAAATATAGCTCCGAATGTTTTTATCATTACTTTATTAATCAGAGAATTATTGAAATTGATATCTACTCATCAATGGTAGATAGCTCCACAATCGATGAATTAATTATTTTTAAATGTGATAATGGAAAACAAATTATATTGGAATGTACCATTTCTATGAATGGTTCAATCAAGCTATATTTTGTTCAACAAAATTCACAACTTGCAGAGGAGAAAAAGGATAAATTAATCAAAACAGCAAGTTTTCATAATTGATTGTTGAGTTCAATTATTCAATTTTATCCTATAATTTGTGAGCTAGATTTATTAATCAATTTTCCGGAATGTGCAATTGAGGTTTACAAAGCTATAGAGAAAGCTACAATTATGACAATTTATAAATGGGGCCAAAGTTCTGTTAAAGATTGCAGTGATGCATTTAGGCATGCCTATTGGATGGCATTAATATCTAGGGGCACAGTTTGTGGTGGAACGGTGGCAAGAGCATTTGGGGTTGCACATGAATGTGATTTGCCAGCTGGTGCCAATGATAAAATTATGGATTTATTCAATAACGATTTAGGTATTTCAATTGCAGAAAACAATCCAGGTTTAAGTGAAGCGGAATTAGCAAATTTGCTATGCAATTACATAAACTCAGGAGATTTTAAAATTATGGCGGACCCTCATTTACCATCAGAGCATTTAATATTTAGTACAGGATGTATTTGTAAATAGCATAAATTATGTATTCAGAACCAATATTTACATTCAGCCTAATTGTGCTTACATTAAATTCTTATTTTATTATCTTTAAAATATGGAAAGCATTCAGAACAAAGATAAATGCTCATTTTATAGCCTTTTTTGTATCTATCATGATGTTACAATTTCTTAAGAGAATTTCACTTTTCATATGGATTCTGATTATAAGTTGGTATCCAAACAAAGGTTTTGATATGACAAGATGGAGAACAGAACCATATAATAGATTTAAACAAACTCATTCACTAATATATACAAAGAAATTAAATCGATTGAGCAAAGAGGAAACATTGAAAATTTTGGGAGAACCTGATACCAGAGCAAGTAAGGATATTTGGACTTATATTTTAGGAAATAGACCAGGATTCCATATAGATCCGGATATATTGTTAATCTATTTTAAGGAAAACATAATTGAATCATATAAAGTGCTCTGTGAGGGCGAAGTAGAGTGTGATTCTTATTAATTTAGGAAACTTGTCCAAATTCTTGAATTATTTTAATTCTGTACTATCAAGTCATAAAAATCGCTAACACTCCTTATGACTTAATTCAAGAGGGATTATTAACTTTATGAACTTTTTGTACAGCCAATGGGGAGTATTACATAATACCATATTTAGTACTATTTTTGAAACTATTGATGATCTTAATTTGATAGATGCATTGGACTGGAGTAAAACAGTTGGGGCACTAGAAGGCCAATTCAAATTAATGTTAGGAGGTAAATCAGTAGATGAATTTGTAAAATTTCTCTCAACTAAATTGAATGCAAGTTGGATTCCAGCCTCTGGGATTCCTCGACAGCTAGAAGTGTCAGGTATAATTTTGAGACTTTATATAGACAAAACTTATGGTGGTCCATCCATTCATATTAATGTTGGTGGGTTATTTTTTAAAATTCGATTGCACTAAGAAAAATATAAATATGAATGAATATAAAATTTCAATTTTGGAAAATCTTGTTGATTCTCAAATCATAGGTTTTAATCAGCTATTACCGGAAATAAGGGATGACAATAATCGTGCAATGTTTAGCTATGATATCAATTTTTGTTCCTTTGAATATTGCAATCCAGGTGAATTGGTTATAACATATTTGCTAAATGATAAGAGTTATATTTGTTTGACGTTTATGGCAGAAAACATACATTTAGACGGTGAGGCTGTATATCCTAAATTTGTAATTAATCAAGTAAAATATAGCTCCGAATGTTTTTATCATTACTTTATTAATCAGAGAATTATTGAAATTGATATCTACTCATCAATGGTAGATAGCTCCACAATCGATGAATTAATTATTTTTAAATGTGATAATGGAAAACAAATTATATTGGAATGTACCATTTCTATGAATGGTTCAATCAAGCTATATTTTGTTCAACAAAATTCACAACTTGCAGAGGAGAAAAAGGATAAATTAATCAAAACAGCAAGTTTTCGTAATTGATTGGTTAAGTGTAATTATTTATTTTTAGACTCTTTGTTGGCGCAAGTCTGTGACTTGGGCTACGATTGATGATGTCTGAACTGGGATTTGTGGGATTTATGAGAGTGTTGAGATGTAATTTATGTTTTATATTTCCGTAAATAACCTGACTAATTCCTGGAAGTCCTAAAATTATGAGACTATTATTTCAAGATTCAATCTTCTAAGGAGTGCGAAAATTCCTTGTTGGCGCAAGTCTGCGACTTGTGCCACGGTTGATATTAATAAATATATTCTATCTACAGATATTGATAGGGCTCATTGTTTTCAATCATCTTATGTACATTCTCCAACACTCTTTTCATGTACGTGCGCCAAAAAAGATGTGCAAACAACCAGTTGAATGGATACAACAAAACTTGATTGGCAAATAAAGTGTAGGTATATTCCACCAGAATTTCTGCTTCTGATAAGGGCGTTGTTTTCCATTCTCCTTCAAACTTATAAAAACCCAGCATCCACGATTTAAAGTCGCTCACCTCAATTTTCCAGTATTGATTCTCTATTCTTTCCAGCACCCTGTCCATGGAGGCCTCTCCTCCCTTGAAGCCAAGTGACTTAGCAGCAAATACTTTTTTACATCCGCCGGGCTTTCCCCAGTTGGTGTCCTCAGTGCAATGAGTGACTCTTGGCATTAATCCAAATCCGGTATGCACTTTAGACACGTCGCACAACATGGGTGTCTTGAAGGCTCTTTCCAATGAACAATGATAGATAGTATTTACTGAAATTTTAAAGTCCATCTTTTTGTATTATTGAATAAGAAAGCAATTTTTGCAATATTGTTGCATGAAAGTACCAAATTTCATAAGAAGTTACTTTTAAAATCCGCCAACACACCAAACAATCCCAAAACTAATGCCAAATGATGTCATTAGACTATTTTATACCACTTTGAAAATTAAATTTTTCATTTATCATTTCGCTCTTTTGGACTATTTAATGGTATCAATCTGCATTAAACATTGCAGATATTTAAATCGATTTGGACCAAATTTGAAATACAAGAATTATTACACCATTTATTCTTGCATTTTAATTTTTCTGTAATGGAAAATCGCTGTTCCGGCAACTACTAAAAATGGTAAAGTTGAAAAAATTATTTTATAATTCAGACTAAGGATACCTATTACAAACATAAATCCCAGTAATAACGCAAGACAAGCAATGCCAATGTATGTCAATAGATGACTGGGTTTATTTTGAAACACAGAGACCAGTAATAGAATTTGGCCAACCAAGGGTAACAGAATAAAAGGGTGTATCACTGAAGTAGGGTCGGTGAATAGTTTAGAAATGATGTCTGCTTCCGCTTGAAACAACAGGATACTATTATTACCTCCCCATTCTAAATATCCGAAAAGAGAGGTAACAATCAAGAGCAAGTTTAAAATTTTACTTTTCATTTGAATTAAACTTTTAATTTCGGAATAATAGTCTAAATAAATATAAATTTATTAAAAAATATAATCAAATATTTAGACAGCCTCTAAATCCCCTTGCAGCGTAATAGGATTGGGCTCCGTTGTGATAGACGAATACGTGGCCATATCTGAAATCTCCGAAGATGGCACCTCCGTGTTTTCTGATCCCGGCCGGAGTCTTCAACCAACTTGATGTCTTTGAATCAAAATTACCAAGTTTCTGCAGTGATCTGTATTGTTCCTCTGAGAGCAATTCAATTCCCATTTCTGAGGCTACATCCAGGGCATTATTTTCCGGTGCAAAATCCTTTCTGGAGGTTAATCCTTCTTGGTCATAGCAAAGACTTCTTCGGCCTTTAGGGCTTTCCGCCGAACAATCAAAGAAAATGTATTCACCATTTATTTTGTCATAAGCCACCACATCCGGTTCGCCTCCTGTTTTTTCCATTTCGTTCAGAGACCATAATTTTTCCTTTGTTTTTTCCAATTTCGCCAAAACATCCTCCCAATCAATTCCTTCATGTCGGTGCATATGGTTCTCAAAACGTTTTTTTAATATTTCAAGAAGACCTTTACTGTCTTTTGGAGATAAGGCTTTCGCGGACATTTTTATTTATTAAGATTTGATAAAATTGGTTTTAAAATTTCATTTAGGACCCTTGACGGGGCTACCTAAGACGGTTGAAAGTATTTCTGCATAAAATTATTACATCCAGCTGAATTTTCCAAACAGAAGGTTCCTTTCATATATCATGCGCTGGTAATGGATTTGTGAGCCGGTATATTTTGAAATACATTCTTAATATTCAAAAATATTCGAATGGCATATTTTTGAACGTTTTTTATATTGCCTTCTTTCCTTTAATCGTTTTGAGATTTTCAATTTTGGTCTATCAATTGGAATTCCACCACAAAGAGTTATAATGCAAAAACATAATTCTTATAAAGACTTCCATTAATTATTTATTTTAAGTCAAATATATTGGACTATCAATTTAAATTTATTTTTTTAAGGAACTACCCTAAAGCAAAAGCCTCCTTTATTGTAAAAATTATTTTCAGGGTTTAATAAAAATAACTTACTGTATAAAGAGTCTTTGCTGGTTTTTAAAATTTCAATATTTCCATCTTTACCTTCATTCATCCTGACTATAACATCATAACCGATGCCTGTGCATCTACCTGGAAAATCACTATCGCCAAAATTTGGCCCAATTCCACATTTTTGGATCAAAAGGAAATTTCCAATTTTGCGAGGAATCAATTTGAATCTCAATGAGAAAGTATCATTGTTCAGTTCGTATTGACCATCCAATTCGCTTGATCCTCCTGAAAAAATAAATTCTTTGTAATTATTATTTTCAACAATCATAGTAAAGTAATTTGTAATTTTACTGGACCCTATAGTATCCAAATAATTGATAAGAGTATTGGGGTTAAAGTTTATATTTTTTAAATTATAATCTTTATCTGTCCTGATTTCATGCACATAATATCTAAATTTAGAGACAAAGGATATTGTATCTCCTATATGGTATTCAGCTTTATAGGGTATTATTTCCGCAGGAATATGAAACCGATCCGGGCATTCGTCTGGATCCTTGCAACCATCACAACTTGTGATAAGAAACAGTAATGCAAAATACAGATTTGGAAAAAATGTTTTCATAATAATTTTTAAAGGAAAGGGAGTCAACAATTGACTCCCTTTCATTTTTTATTAATTAGTAACTATTAAATAATCCGTTAATTTGATTTATTAAAAATGGATTTCCATTAGCATGAACTTGGATAAACTTATCTTTAAATATCGTAGGTGAGGTGGTGCTTACCCCCAATAGATTAAACATTTGACTATTTGTAAATCCTTTAACCCAATCCAATATGGTTCCACTTCCGCCTGAATAATAATTATTTGCCTATTCTTCATCTAGTCCATCCATAAAATCATTATACAAGCCAATAGGAATGTGATTAGATTCTTCATTCCTTGTTTTCTCTTCAGATTGATTCCAATCATTTCCATAATATGAATTATTTGGAAATCCAGCATATGTCTTATGTGTGTAAGACAACCCAATATGCTCCGCCCAGGATTCGGAGATTGAAATAATTCCGGCATTTTTACTTCCTGAATTTCCATGTCCATTGGCCCCGGCTTCAGCAGAAATTAATTCTTCCCAAAATAGGGGGCCCGCTTTGGTGAAGTGGGATGAATGGGCATATTCATGGTATGCTAACCTTTTCTGGTAGTCTGAATTCTGGTAATCAATTCCTAAGTATACATCCGGAAATAGTGCGCCTAATCCTCCGGGAGCTCCCAGGAAGGGCAGTCCAAAAATACTGCCACTTGCGAGGTTTTTAATTACGTTTGAATTACCAAGATATGAATTCATAATTGTGTAGCCATATTTGTGATTCCGACCTACAAAAATATCAATCCACGGAGGACTGTTGATTCCTTCAGCGGCTGAATAATCATGATGTTCGTGCAATGCATTGTTAGCGGTAGCTGCTCCCCAATGGATATGGGCCGCAGAGCCGCGGCTGGACCATAAATCGTATTTTACTTCAATGTTGTTGTATGGCGGGCCAGTTCTTATTTTTCCAAGGTAATCTTTTACCGGCCATATCCAATCATAAACGGAAGCAAAACCTGATCGTGCTCCCCGTATTTGACCACGACTGTTGGCAAACTTAATCCACATCCAAGCATTGCCATGATATCTTTCATCGATCTTCCAGCATCCAAGATCATCCGTCCAGGTCTCATCTTCTGTAAACCAGGTATCCTTCATGATGATTTTAACGCGACGAACACCTTCAAACCTCGATTTCTCTACGTCTTTAACTTTTACACATCCACCTGGTTTTCTTGCATCATTATACACCATGCATCCACAACCGTTGAGGGTGGTATTACCATCCCCTCCAATGACTTGATAGCATGGATCCCCATCTCCGGATGGAATATTACCATATCTCTTATTAATCGCATTCAGGCAATCAGGATAATCCGGACTTCCGGGGGCACAACCACTTGGGTCCGGAGAACCCATTGGATCCTCAGGATTGGACCATGCATTTCCCGTTAATTCAAAGGCTGTTTTAGTTAAAATGGATTCATAAGGAGGGATGACAAGTTGTGCAATAATCTGGTAACCGGAAATGGGAGATTGAAAACCAGGACAAACTACTGCCCAAACTTCAGGAAATTCTTTGCCGGGTTGAGGATAATAATCACCCATTTGGATCATTTCATTTTCCAATGGAAAGTCATAAAACATTTCTCCGGTCTTTTCAAGGAGTTTAGCTTCCTCAACATTGACCGGACTGAATTTTACATACAAATGTGTGGGGGTTAAGCTCTGCACCTGGTTATTTGCATAGATTGAATTCCAAGCCTGGGTCATGTTTTCAACCGTATAAGGATTTACACGCACTTGTCCCAATATGGTGGGAACAAGATTTGGATCCTCATCCAAAATGCCATTGCCAGAAATTATTGCAGGATATTTATTTTCAACTGCCATTGTGTTCAACAGATCAGATGTACTTTCTTCTTTTTTGCAAGAAGTCATTAGGATCATGGTTGCAATATAAAAAAAATAAAATACTTTAAAGTGCTCATCATAATTAAATTTTAATTGGTGTTATCCTGACTATCCCGTTCAGATTTGGGCCGTACTCAATTTATAATGGTGTTTTTTCCGGTTCGACTCACCGAAAGATTGAAAATTTATCTAACCGTAAAATAGTGGACATAGATCTTCATTCCAAAAAAAGGTTACGACCACATTTTTAGGGTTTTAATAAATTCAACATCATGCATTTTACTGGTTATGTTCCAATCAAATGCAAATTATTTGTACATAAATTAAGAGCTGTCTATCTTCATTTTTCTAGTTTTAGAGTTCATAATACTGTGTTTATTTCCTGATAGATTTATAAAGATATAAGTTGGAAAAAAGTCAAACCTTGCTCATTTCTCCATATATATTTATCTGATATTTTCAGGAACTTATCTATTGACTCATTTTCAAAAAAGTATTACATCTATTAGCCTGTATGAGGTAAAAGGAAACTTTCCCATTTATAGGCATAGGTAATTCAATTAATTGAAAAATCAAGTTTAGGTGTTTTAATGAATTAAGGTGTTACTTTATTTAGGATGCCATAGGGTTTAATTTTTATCAAAAATGGGTGTGTTGCAATTCAAAGCACTAAAATAGTTATCTTGAATGAATTGTCCAAATATTTGATATTTATTTTAGATTTTATTTTTGAAAATTATAAATATCGGTTGAGTATCCTTCAAAGGAAAAAGCACGTTGCTAATTTAAATATTGGATGTTACATTTTATTTATTTAAAGTGATTAGATTTTAATAATCGGTTGCTAAACCAGAGTTTCATTTTACTTAGGACTATTGGTCAGGCGAATTTTATTTTCGTTTGAAGTTAAAATAGTTATATGGAATATTGATTTGAACTGCAAAACGAAAATGCAATCATGTCGAATCATTTATCCCGATATTTATAATTCATTTGAATTTCACATCTATTCTCCGGTAGGTTCCCAAAGTTGAATTTTGTTTCCTTCTGCGTCCAGAATATGGACAAATTTTCCATAGTCGTAAGTTTCTATATTGTCTAAAATGGTCACACCTTCATTTTTTAGTTGGGACACAAGTTCAGTTAAATTTTCGACCCTGTAATTTATCATAAAGTCTTTTGTAGAAGGCTCAAAATATTTGGTTGTTTCTGCAAATGGAGTCCACTGGGTCTGTGCTTTTTTTGTGCTGTCTGCGCCCTCATACCATTCAAAAGTGGCCCCATATGGATTGGTCTCCAGACCAAGGTGTTTTTGGTACCATTCTGTCATTTTTTTTGGGTCTTTGCATTTAAAGAAAATGCCTCCGATGCCAGTTACCTTTTTCATATTTGATGCGTTTTTATTTTGATTTACAATTATTGTTTTGTAAGCAAAACCAAAGCCAAATGAGGCTACGGTTAACAGGAGGATAAATGTAAAAGTTTTCATTGATTTTGTAAAGTTATCATTTTTAAATAAACTCATTTTAAGAATTAAGTGTCGCAATAATTCATGTATTTAGTGCACTTTAATTTTATTAGCTCTTAGATACGATTTTGGTAATCTTCATGGATCAGATCCAAAAAATTATCTTCGGTATGGTATTTATTAAATTATGGGTTAAGATGGACATAAGTATACTACCACTTTTGATAGTCATCCATCCCAATATCAGCCCAATTGAAAAAGCGTTTATAAATTCAAACCAATTTTGGTAAAAATTCCAATCATTGTCTATGCCAAAAGAGTGGACTAATCCAAATAAAACAGAAGTAATAAGTAAAGCCGGACTTCCAATACAGAAGGATCCAATATATACTTTTGGTCTCAATGTATTGGATAATAGTCCCAACATTATGCCTCTATATGCGATTTCCTCATCCATGCCCGGCATGGTAAATTGAAACAATAAATATTCAAATTTTTCTAAAGATTGCCCGAAGCTGAAAAGTGTTAAAATTAAGGTAAAAATAAATAGAATAATGATTACCGTAAACTTAGCTTGCAACGAGTTGCGGTTTTGTTTAAAAGTGATGTAATGGTAATTTATAAATTCTTTGCTAAATATGGAATAAATTATTAATGAGCCTATTACGGCATAAGTTTTTCCAGACCAGTTCCATGTACTTTTGATAAATTTTAATTCCGGAATTAAAATTGGAAAAAAGAGCAAGCATTTATAAACAGTATAATATACCACAAACAGCACTATGTGTTTCCATTTAGAATCTACCTTGTTAGTCCAAAAATAGATAAGGGGACTGACTGCAATTATCTCAACAATACTTTCAAGCAGTAATTTTGTCATATTTAATCCATTCCAAATTTTTAGAAAATGCTTACATTTTGAGGGATTTTCCCTCTTTACTGACTAACATTTTGTAAAGGTCCAAAGTCAAATTTACGAAAAACTGTTAAACGAAGAATTAGTCAACTTCAACGGAATTTACATGAATGAGAAGAATATTCTGATTGGTACCGTTTGCTTTGGTTTTGCTTTCATGATATTTGGCTTTAATGAAGCTAATAACACGTTAAATAAATGAAATCCTATAAAACCTCAGTGGGGTCACTTTGATCATGGTTATACACAATAAGTTTAAAACTATGGGCAGGGGGAAACGGTTGGAACAAAAAGGGTATGTCTCGAAGCTAGATTACTATTTGAATTTGCTCCTTAACTTAATGAATTCCTGCATCACCGGACAGGCAGGGCTGTATTGGATACATGGATGTATACTGGTCCATCATCATTTTGGTGAGGGGGATAAATGTGAGAATTACATCTTATTAGTATCAACTGGTGGGGGCGTCTTCTCGATTATAGGTCATTTTTATTTTCTCGATTATCGTGGTAATTTATTAAATCTGTCAAGTTTTTTCATTTCGGTCTTTAAGATTTCCATGGTCACTGGTTTAAAAACTAATTTGTTTTCAACTTGTGTAGAAGTCTTGATTTTCTTTACCGCTAAATAGGGGTTGTTGTCCACACGCTTAATGGCCACAATGGTAATATTTTCACCCGCGGGAACGTCTTTGAATGTGTATTTACCATTTACAGGAAATACATCCATAACGGTTTTGTAACGATCAAAAATTATTTTTACTGTTTCAATGTCTTTGTCTAATTTTATCACGAAATTAATTTTTGGATATTTATTTATAAATCTGCCAGCGTTAATCCAACCAAGGTCAGTGGTATTAAAAACATAATACATAATTTTTTCAGAACTTGCTTTTTGTAAGGTTGTGTCCTTATATGATTTTTCAAATCTTTCTCTAAAAATACCATTTCCTGCAATTGAAGTGTCGCTTAAATTAAATTTAACAGGAATTGTATAATTAACAGGCACATATTGCCCATTATGTCTTCCAGGTGTCCAATTTGGCATTTTTTTAATTGCATCTAATGCTGCCAAATCAAGTTCAGAGGTGACTCCTTTTAAAACTAGTGGCTCTTTTACTTCCCCATTTTCGTTGATAACAACTCCAATATAAACTGTTCCCTGAATTCCTAATTTTTTTGCTTGTTCTGGATACTTCACTGTTTGAGATAAATATTCATTTAATTTCTTTTCGCCACCAATAAATGCTGGCATTTCTTCAATAAATGTAAAAAATTCTGGACTGACATTTATTTCCGCTGATTGTGCTGTCCAATCTATGTGCTTGTTATCTTCCCAGGATCCTGAAAATAATTGCGTATCCTTTTCTTTCTTTTTTGTTGGAAGATTAATTTCAATAGTTTTTCCTTTCAGCAATTTCAATGGTTGATTATTTATATTTGCTTTGATATGGACCATACCTTCGGTTTCAAGTAATTGTCCGTTGGATGTTGTGGAGAGATTGGTAAGTATGATGTCTGATGTTTTGTAATACTCGGTTACTAAAAAATTTATTCTTTTGTTTTTGGCTTTTTCATTTTTTTCAGAAATAAAGGAGTTTGCTTTGATTTTAATCATTGTTCCTTCCTTGCAAATTAAAGTTGTGTCTTTGTTGGATGGGATACAAAAAAGTTGTACCTGTTTCTCGAAGTTATCTTTGTCTCTTGATTTTCCCTTTTCCAAAATTAATTCAACTCGTCTATTTTGTTGCTTGTCTTTTTCGTTGTTGTTCTTTGCTATAGGTTTTTTTTCACCATAAAATTGGATTTGAATATTTTGCTTGGAAATTCCTTTTGACTGCAAGTAAACAGATACACTTTTTGTTCTGTTTTTGGATAATGTCAAGTTGTATTGGTCTTTGCCATCAGCATCCGTGTGTCCAATGATTTTAATTATGTCGAAAGTATCCGTCTTAAGGTTACGGTAAAATGAATCAAGAATTGTCGTGGCTTCTGTAGTTAAATGGTATTTGTCGTAGTCAAAGTACACTGTTTCAGTTTTGGTCTGCTGGGCGAATAATTCAAATGACAGAATGATTGTCAAAAGTGTGAAAAATGCCGTTTTCATTTTATTTAGTTTATGTCTCTGGTTAATGAAATAAGAATTGTCAAAGTTGATGTTTATTTTCAAGATTACAATGTCCCATAAAATGACTTATAACGGTTTCGGACTTGGCGAAGGTGGCGATTTTCACCATCCCAATAGCGATCGGGATTGATGGGAGAACTAAACTTTGATTTACCACAAATGTTTCTGCGGAGCACTGAACCGCCACTTTTGCAATACCCGTGTTGTGTGCAGGTTTTCATTCTATTGTGAATTTATATGTTCCCAAAGGTGCTGCCCTCGGTTGTGTTTCTTTTCTACCCGATTTTGACTCGGCAGAAATGTAATACTCAACAGTAGATCCACTTTTATGATAAGGTATTTCATAAAAAAAATGATTTGGATTTTCAGTTAAGTTAAGTTCAGCAATTCGCCAATTTGTTTCACCCAAAGTCCTCCAAAATAACAGGTTCTTGTCTTTCACTAAGCCTTGTTTACTGTAATCAATAATCGTTGTATAAACGATGTTTCGATTTTTAGAATCTACAATTTTATCAATTCTTTTAGTAGTGATAAAAAGCATTTCGTTGTCCCAAATAGCCCTTGTCCTGCAATGTAAAGCGTCATATCCTTTCCAGCCATAACCAGAAGGGTATTGTTCGTTCATTCCATTTGCCAATAAAGGTTCGTCTTTTAAGGCAAACTCAAATCCTTTTACTGTATAGCCAGGCATTGCTTTTTGCCATGTTTGCAGAGCAATACTATCGGCTTTGATTTGGAATAATGGAACGTAAATAGTTTTATTTACAATTAATGAATTTAAATATGCCGTCAATTTATCGCCATCGTATCTGTCAATTTTTAACCTCAGTATTTCATACGGACGACCATATATGGTATTCAGCTTTGATAATTCATTTTGAACAATGTTTTCATAAATTCCATAAAGTTCATGGTCAGCAGGCGGCTCGGCTACAAGCATACGTTCTTCATCTAATAAGGTCATAAAACAATCAATATGTTGTATGCCTTCTTTTTCAAAATTGGAAATTATGTGGTAGTTATTAATTCCTTGCAAATCCTTACTAAGTTTAAAAAATTGTGATTCGGGTATGTTTTGAAGTTTATTTTCTTTGGGAAGAATGCAGGTTGAAAAAGCAATTCCTAAGCCATCAGTCAAAAAATTACCTCCTGTACAAATAAATGGTAAGTCCAATACCTCTATGTTTAATGCCTTGCCTAATGGTATGTCAGCCTTATCATCTAACTCCGATGGTTCTTTAATTGTGTAATACACAGAATCAGGACAGCCCAATTTGCTATGGGGTGGTGCATAAAGACTATTGTAATTGCCTAATTTCATGTTGCCATCAGGTGCAAAAATTGCAGTTGGACCCCAATCTCTTGTCCAACATGCGGCAACTCCAAGAGGCATAGTAATAAATGTATTGTGTGTTGGGTCAATTCCCCATTTTTTGTACCATTTGATTGCTTCATTTCTTGTAGAATCGTCAGTTACTAATGTGTAGAGATGATTGTCCTTCGCCAGTTCCACTATCAATTTGTAAGGTAAACCCAATGGCCAAGCTATCATTGTCCCTTTTGCAGGTTCCCATTCTGCAACTGTCCTGTTTGAATTGCCTTGTGTATAATAGTTGTATCCATTGATGTCTTTTTTAGTCTGTGATATTGCTAAAAATTGAAACAATATCAAACTAACAATAAGGATTAAATATTTCTTTTTCATTCAGTCATTTATTTTAATTTTAACTGTCTATGGGTTGCTCTCGTCAAACTTGCGCACAACGGTTAGAGATTGATGCAGTGGCCTTTTACTCGATCACCCAAAGCGAAGATACAAAACCAAGTATTCGGAGAACACCCAATTTTTCCAATAACGAAGATTTCTGCAGGCCATTGCTTCAATCTGGTGTTATCACCAGCATTCGTTAGTTAATTTTAATATTAATATATTCTTTATATGCGGTTTTTGTTTTTTTGTATACAAAAATATGACATGGGGTACCCGATAGGCCACCGCCAATGCAAGTTATCCCAACCAACAAATACTTCTTATTTCGAAAATAGTTTGGGTTTGTTATATAAACTATATAAGGCAATTTCATTGTTAATCTTTCGTATTCCTTAGATGAAATTTCAGATTTTATATATTTATTTAAAGGCACCTTTCCTATTCTATTAATTGAGTCTAAAATATCGCAAGCCATTTCAGTATTTATAATTTTACATTTATTTTCTAGTGGAAATTGCCAAACAAAGTCCTTACTTAGATTTTCAATAATTTGTTGTTTTTCAATTGATGTAAGAATGATTTTATTTTTGAAATACTTGCAGTCCGTACAATACAAACTATTTTGCTCTAATTTTTCAATAATTATTTTGTTAAGAAATACTTCTGTTTTGATAGTATCTTTAAGAAAGTAATCTTCTGTGGTGAAGTATTTATTTATTGTTGACGCTAGCAAAGTATCAATTGAAGATTGCGAATAAAGATTATTTTCAATAGAAAAAATTAGTATTATTAATTTAAGGTAATTCATCTTATTTTAGTTGGTGATAAATCGTATATACCTGCCACATCGTTGCACAAGTCTGTCTATCGGTGGAGGGATTGGTGAAACAAAAGGTGTACATATCTTTTTCCAAAATTAATTAAGTTTTCTTATAAAGTATCAAATGGGCTGGTAATTTTTTGTATGTTCTTGGTGCTGACATGCGTGTAAATTTCATTAGTATTGCTGCTGTTGTGCCCCAACAGCTCTTGAATATATCTCAAATCTGTTCCTGCTTCAAGGAGGTGAGCAACATAGCTGTGGCTCAGTTGATGTAAAGGGAAAGGTTTCTTAAATCCTCCTTTTCCAATAGCTTGTTTTAATACATTGGACAGACTTCTTTCATCGTAAGGTGTATTTTCGGTCTGGCCCTCAAACAACCTGTTTTGGGTTTATATGCTTTATAATATTCCCTCAGAATGAGTAGTATTTTTTCGGATAGAGGCACTATCCTGTCTTTATTGCCTTTTGACTGCCGGATAATAACCACGTTTCGATGGGAATCGATGTCTGAAAATTTTAGATGGATCAACTCACTTCTTCTCAACCCACAGCTATAAATTAGGGAGCGCATGGCCCGATGTTTTAGATTTTTTAACGCATTTAAGATCAATTTAATTTCTTCCTTACTTAAAACATTTGGCAACAATTTCGATCTTTTTGGTCGGTGAATTAAATCAATTTCCAGACTTCTGTTTTCTATTTGCCTGAAAAATAATTTCACGCCATTTACAATTTGGTTTTGGTAGGATGCCGATAAATTATGTTTTAAAATATAGTCGTTGTTGAAGTCAAGTAAATCCTTATTGTTAATGTCTTCTAAGTGTTTTGCTACAAAATAGCTTAAGAACGTTTTTAAAGCTTCGCTATAAGTCTTGTCGGTAGTGTTTTATTATCCTGCTTTGAGCAATTCCAGCCAATACCCTTGAATCAACCATAGTACTATCTGTTCATTATTTGTCATGAGTAGTTTCTGAAAAGACTGCAACACATGAGCGGTTTGTCTTATCTGGAATTTAAAATGAAGTTATCGCAATCAGGATTCCGACTATGCCTTTTTGCACAGGATGATAAAAGCAGGAGGAATGTTGATGGGTACAAATTCAAATCTTACCTGGCCGAAAATCTCTTCGTACATTTTTTTCAAGGAGAGACTGTAATGCAGTTGAACAAAACTGGCGCCTTGCTTCATACAGGATTTTACAGCTTTGAGGATGTTGATGGATAATTCTTTAGGAAACAACACGAATGGAATTGCAGAAATAACGGCATCGATGCTCTCAATCTGAAGATTTTTCAGGTAAGATTCGATGTGTTCTGCTGAGTCTTCTATGATGGTGATTCTTGAATCCGGTAATTTTCGCAGTTCTTCGCAAAAAGCTGCATTCACTTCAAATATCAAAAGTCGTGCATCGGGTTGCAATCTCTTCAACAGATGCTCTGTAATGGCTCCATCTCCTGCCCCTAGTTCCACGACCACTTTCGCAATGGTGAAGTCCACAGCGTCCAGCATGGTCTTGCTGACAAAGCCGGAAGACCTGCTCACAGAACCAATGGTCCGCATGTTTTTTATTCCCTGCCGTAGAAAATCCAGTTTGGCCACTTATCTGTTATTGATTTTTGTTGTATTCGTTAATAAGTAATATCAGATCGTCGTATTGTTGCACGTAATTAATCAGTTCATTTCTTTCCAGTTTTTTACCATTGACGAAGGCACGAATGCTGTTGTTTTTTTCACCTTCGTTTTGGTTCAGGAAGTTTTTGGCCTCCTGGAAATTTTTAAACAATCCACAATAGTAACTTATCTTTTCATTCCCGGGGTTTCTTTCTGCAAAAAACAAAGCTTTTCCTGATTGAAAATAAGGGTGGTTCAGCACTTGGGTGGATTCTCCCAACAGGATGGCATAGAAAAGTCCTTTATCAAAACGCTCTCTTGACTCCTCGTTACCTGCCAACAGACTTTCGTTGAATCCCGGGTTTGGATAACTGATGTGTAAATCCGTTTCTTCGGTCTCCAGTAATTGCAAGTCAATTCTTTTATTGGCCTTTTGCGAAGCAGGATAGGGTATTCCGTTGATTTGTGTTTTTACTATCGGGAAGGAACGTCCGGCTGCTCTGACTTCCATTCTTTTTTGCGAAATGCCTTTACTCAATAAATACTCTTGTACCTGACGGGCTTTTTTCATTGAAAAATATAAGTTAAGAGCTTCCGGGCTGTCCTCGTAAGCATGGCCTGTGATGCGCAATCGAAGCTCCGGATATTTTTGCATGAGCTCGACGATTTTTGACAGGTTAAGATGGTTGCGCTCGTCCTTGAGGAAATCGTCTCCCTGATCACTCAGGGCCTCAAGGCTGATTTCTATTTTTACAGGCAAGGACCTTGAAGTAATTTCCTCGTTTGAAGGGAGTTGTTTGCTTTTTCTGACCGGTTCGGCAAATTGAATTAACTGAGTCACCACGCTTCCGTTCGGTGGATAATATTGCTCCTGAAGGTCATCTTTAAAATAGGCAATGTAAATATCTCTTTTTCCCTGATTGTCTTCTTTACGATCTGAAGTAAAAACGCCTGCAATACCATCCGCTGTCAGTTTGAAATGAAGATCATCTCCTGCACTGTTGATGGGAACCCCCAGGTTTTTAGGCTGTTGCCACTTCCCTTCCTCAGCGCCAAATCGTGTTCTGTAAATATCGTAGCCACCCATTGTACCGGAATTATTGGATGCAAAGTACAACGTCATGCCGTCGTTGGCTAAAAATGGAGTAGTTTCATTGTAGAAAGTGTTGATGTTCGGACCCAGGTTGTAGGCCTGCGACCACTGGTCTTTTCGGCGTACACTGAGGTAAAGATCGTATCCACCAAAACCACCCATGCGGGCACTGCTGAAAATCATTATGGAATCCTGAAAGATGCACAAACTGTTGTCCCCAATCTCAGGGTTAAAGATGGATTCGAATTTAGAGAATTTGTATTTGCGGTTGCTGCCGGTAAAGGTGTCTACACTCGCAGTTCCTTTTATTTCATCCCATCCCTGAAAAAAAATCATCACCTCTCCGTGCCTGGCAAAATCCAAAATCACATCATGCTTGCTGCTGTTGAGTAAAGGATTCAGGTCCTTCATAGAGGACCAGTTTCCTCTGGCTTCCTCAATAACAAACAGGTCTGCTCTGTAGTGTCCTTCCTTTTTATCCAGCGCACCTTCTGCATTTCTCTTACCCCCTTCGTTGTTGTCCTTGACGGCACTGAAATAGTATTTACCCGGATAATTCACACTGGGGAAAGCAGCAAACTCATCTTCATGAGTATTGATTTCAGGACCAATGGATTCTACAACGGCCAACGGTTCTTTTTTATTAATGGTGATTCCGTGAATGCAATGATTAATTTGGGCATAAATCTGTGGTCGCTCCGGGTTGTCACGATCCAGCAGACTCAGATGTCTTTTGTAGTAAAATATTGCCTGTCTAAAATTTCTTTGGTACTGATGAATTTTGGCGAGATATTGATAAGAGACTTTTCGATATTTTTTTGATTGACTCAGGAGATTAAATCCTTCTAAAGCCCGATCCAGTTGATTGCTTTCATAAAAACATTTGGAGGCCATCAGCAGGTCGCTTTTATCTTTTTTTACTTTGTTGAATAACTGATCAAACAGTATTCCTGCATGGTAAAAATCTTTTTCTGCATAATATTTTCTGGCTGTTTGAATCGAGGCGGATTGTCCATGCATCCCTGCTGATAACAAGGACAACAGCGCACAAAAAAACAGCCTGTTCATAATTGTATTCAGATGCTTTGGTCGATGTCAAACTGCTCCAGGTAGTCGCCTACTTTCCGAAGGAATTTGCCACCCAAAGATCCGTCCACCACACGGTGGTCGTAGGAAAGTGAGAGGAACATCATATGACGGATGCCAATGGTATCACCTGTCGGCGTTTCTATTACGGCGGGTTTTTTCTTGATCGCACCGGTAGCCAGGATGGCCACCTGAGGTTGATTGATGATGGGCGTACCCATGATGTTGCCGAATCCACCCACATTGGTGATGGTAAAAGTTCCGTCCTGGATTTCTTCCGGCTTAAGTTTATTTTGTCTGGATCGGTCTGCAAGGTCGTTTACAGCATACGTTAAACCTACCAGATTCAAACGATCGGCATTTTTTATGACCGGGACGATCAAATTTCCGGAAGGAAGTGCGGCCGCCATCCCGATGTTGATGTCATTCTTTTTGATGATACGGGTTCCGTCCACTGAGATGTTGATCATAGGGAAATCCTTGATGGCTTTGGCAACCGCTTCCACAAAAATGGGTGTGAACGTAATTTTCTGGCCGTATTTTTTTTGAAAACTGTCTTTCACTTTGTCACGCCACAACACAGCAGGTGTCATGTCGATCTCCACAAATGAAGTTACATGCGGTGAGACAGATTTACTCATTACCATGTGATCGGCAATGAGCTTGCGCATGCGATCCATCTCGATGATTTCGACGTTGCCTCCGATGGATACCGCCGGTGGTTGAGGTTTGGTTGCAGCGGGTGTTTGTGTTACAACAGGTGTGGCCGTTGCAGCAGACAAAGTTGAAGGTTTCCCCTGACTGATGAATTCCATGATGTCCCGCTTGGTAACCCTACCACCGAGGCCTGAGCCTGTGATCTGATCCAATTGAGCTTGCGAAATATTTTCTTCTTTGGCAATGCTTTTAACCAAAGGGGAGTAAAATCTATCTTCTCCTGATTTAATGGGTTCTGCCGAAACAACCGGGGTGCTGACTACAGGAGCAGGAGATGTTGTGACAGGTGCCGCAGGTGCAGGCGCGCTTTCAGTTGCAGGTGCTGCCGGAGGAGTAGCTGCAACGGCTGAAGCGTCTGTCTCGATGTAAGCAATGACGGTACCTATAGGGACGACGTCATTTTCCTTGAAAAGGATTTTCCCTATCACGCCCTTTGAAGGCGAAGGAATCTCGCTGTCCACCTTGTCGGTGGCTATTTCCAGAATGGTTTCATCCAATCCTACTGAATCTCCTTCTTTTTTTACCCACTTCAATATGGTGGCTTCCATAATGCTTTCCCCCATTTTGGGCATAATCAGTTCGACTCGAGCCATATATGATTTATTTTTGTATGAACGCAATGGTGGTTTAGGCACTTTTTCAGAATCCCCGACCAACGACAAAGGTAAGCAAAATGGCGGCGTTCACAAGTGCTTTTGGTAGTTAGGCAGATGGTTTTTAAGGATAAATTTGGTCAGGTAAATTTTATAGGGTCTACGTAGAAATTAAACAACTATAATAGTTGGATTAAATAGATTCCGATACCTCATATAATTATCGAATGAGAATTTCAGATCGGCCTTTTTCATTTTAGCTAAAACTGATTTAAAAAGCGTTAAAAACAAAATACTGTTTGAGCTCGCTTGCAGATAAGCAAATAAATTTATGACAGTAAGGCCAAGAGCTATTATGGATGATTAAGGCGAGTTTATTTTGTTTAGCTTTTTAGATCAGTTTTAGCGTTAAGAAATGAAAACAGCCTTGATTTTTTTTGGTTCTTTTTTGCATCAAGACAAAAAAGAACAATGATAATAGAATAGAATTTAGGACAACTTTAGTGAAAAACGGTATCCGCAAAACTGGTTTTCCCCCAAATTTTTGACTTGACTCGATAAATTTCAAAGGAGAACCAAAGTAATTTGCCTAAGTAAAACCAAAGGCATCCAGATGAATTTACCGCTTACTTTGGGGAAAGTATCCACTCCCTTGCAAGCAAAAGGGCATAGATGCTGGCGGTTTCGATGTTTCTGCTGCGATCTTTTCCCAATTTGAGTTTTCGGGTGAGAATCCCATCAGCATTTCCGGCAGCAATAAAAATAGTCCCTACAGGCAACTCGTCCGTTCCACCATCCGGTCCTGCTATTCCACTCACTGCTATCGCAAGGTCCACATTCAGTGCCTCGCAGCAACCGGTTACCATTTCGCGGACAGTTTGTTCACTAACAGCGCCATGGTTTTCAAGGGTTTGATCTTTTACGTTCAGCATCGTTTTTTTAACTGCATTGGTATAGCTGATGACGCCCCCCATGAAGTATGCTGAACTGCCTGGAACACTGGTTATTTTATGGGCAATGTTTCCGCCTGTACAACTTTCAGCAGTACCCAATTTAAGCCCCTTTTCAAGCAGCATCGCGCCCAAGGCTTTTTCAAGCGAACTGTCACCAAAGCCAAAGACTTTCTCTCCCAGGCTAGCCGACATTTGATTAAGGTAATCATCTATTTGCTGTTTTAGCAAGGCTGCATTTTCATGATTTCCGGTAAGACGCACCCTTACCGTTCCAAGAGCCGGAAGATAGGCGAGACTGATGTATTCAGGGAGCTTGTTCAAAAGTGGTTCAATAACAGCTGCTATCTCAGTCTCTCCCATTCCACCCACATGCATGGTTTGGTGGTACATGTTGGAGGAATATGATTTTGCTTTTAAGCCTGGCAGGACTCCATGGATCATGATGTAGTCCATTTCGTAGGGGACTCCAGGCATGGCAATGTAAATTTTACCCTCGTGTTCCATCCACATACCCATTGCAGTCCCCATTTTATTTTCGAGCAGCCGGGCATTGGCAGGCATAAAGCATTGTTGCCGGTGTACTTCCCGGATGGGTACGTTTCTGGGCTCCAGCAAATTCCTGAGATGTGCATAGTTTTCTTCACTGAAGACCATTCCTACCCCAAAATATTCAGCCAGTACCTTTTTGGTGACATCATCTCTGGTGGGACCCAAACCACCGGTAATCAGAATTATTTCTTCCGTCCGGGCGGCTTCGGTGAGGGCGTATTTTATTTCTTCCGCGTCGTCTCCCACACACCATTTCCGGTGAACATTGAGGCCAAGGGGCGCAAGAAACTGTCCAATCCTGGCTGAATTGCTGTCGATCACCTGGCCAAGCAAGAGCTCATCTCCTATATTAATCACCCCTATCCTGACTAATTTCATTGGATTAAATTTTAGTGCAAACCTAACAAGCAAACCCCGCATTTACATCCTCGGTGATTGTTTGGGAGGTAAACCTGCATTTGTCGGTACGAATATTAACTTTGTGTAAACTTATGATTAAATTTTATAACCGAAAGCAATTACATTTTTCATAAAATGGACTTATTGCTTAAGAATTTATATGCAGGAATTTTTATCACTCTACGCCAATATTGAGAATCCAACCCTGGAAATGGTGTTGTTTACTTTTTTACTTTCTTTTTGCCTTGCCTGTTTGGTGGCCATCACCTATCAAAACACCTCCAACATTACCATCAAGTCTTCCAATTACATTCAATCCCTCATCCTGTCATCTCTGGTGGCTACTACCATCATGCAGGCTATAGGGGATAATGTAGCAGTGGGACTAGGCATGTTGGGAGCTCTTTCCATTATACAGTTCAGAACCAATTTCCGGGATCCAAGAGACATCATATTTATGTTTGCCGCTTTGGGAACGGGTATTGCCTGTGGGGTATACGGATTTTATGTGGCGATTCTGGGGACAATACTTTTTTGCGCAGTAGCAGTCATATTGCGATTCACTCCTTTTCACAACGGAAGGCATGTGGTTTGGGAATTGAGGGTCAGATCGGACAGTGGAATTTTTATGGAAGATTTTCATCTCATCATGGATCAATTTTGCATCCGCTATGATTTAGATAATTTGCGCATCGATGCAGAGAAAGGGAAAGAACCTTATCGCGAACTGGATTATAAATTGATTCTAAAAAATGAGGCGGATTATGAAGAATTAATAAACAACCTTCACGAAAAATCTTATCAGGTAAAAAAGATGTCTCGTCAGGGAGAAGAACAAATCGATAATACATAGGCCCATGAAATTTAATCTCATTTATATTTTTTGGGTGTTGGCGATGATTGGTTTGTATTTTATCAAACAACACATCACAAGTCAAAGTTTGGTAAGTTTTTTTGGCAGCACGGAATCAGAATCTGTGATCATCCAATCTGAACTCGATGGACAAATCAGCAGCATACTCATCAGACCGGGAAGTTATGTGCAAAAGGGTGATACACTTTTTGTCCTGAAAGCAGTAGAACTCAATAAGAAACTGAAAGAACAATTGTTGCAAATAGACCAATTGAAAAGCGTCGATCGTTTTGATCGTGTATTGCTGGAGCAGGAAGAGCGCATTACAACGGTTCAGTATGACAGCAAACTGACTGAATTAAAAACCGAATTGAAAGAACTGGAAGGCAAACAAAGTTTTCAGGATAAACTAAAAGAAAGTTTGCTGGGGGCAGGACATCAGCAGGCAGGAGACCTTCAAATCCAAATCGAGGGACTTAGAAAACAAATTGAAAAAATTGAGTTGGAAAAATCTGAGAAGTTAAATATTCTGGGAAGAGAATTGTCAAAAAAATTCGGACTCAATCAGGGACTGGTACAACAACATCAATCCGAACTGGATTATCTGAATGAGAAAACCGGATTGCTTTTTGTTCGTGCCTCGTTGAGTGGTTTTGTGGAAGATTTTAAATTACAAGCAGGTGATTTTATTTCTTCCAAATCCAATTTAGTAACCATCACACCGAAAAAACCACTGAAAGTAAGAGGCTTTATTCCGGAAAGTTCAGAACTGGAATTTGAACCCGGAAGCACGGTGAGACTGGTGTCTTCCTTGCGACCGACCGTAACTGACAGCGGAAGAATTATTTACTGCAATCCTCGTATAGTGGAGCTTCCTACCAGACTTAGAAAAAATCCCGAAATCAAAGCCTGGGGTCGTGAAATATACATAGACCTTTCCGTAGAAAATCCTTTTTTCATTGGGGAGAAAATCAGAATTGAGTTAAATCCTCAGTAATCAAAATAGAATGGGCCTCCACCTGATCATTTATTTTTTTGCAGCAACCATTTTTTATGCGGGTGATCCGGTCATTAAAAAAAATACGACACAAGTACTGTCCAGTTATAAGTCTGATCCTGTGTTGAACAGCAGGCTCTTGCTTTCTGACGCTGCGGGCAGTCAAAAATTTCGTTTACCGGTTATCAAGGAACTGGAACTCAGAGCAGGAAACAGGGATCTTTATTTCAACGATCTATTTTATGGGGTTAGGGTTTCTACCAATAATTTTACTGAGCGCAGACAACTCAAGAAACTACCGGCATTGAATGCAGATCTCTATCATTCAGAATACCAGCTTTTGCTGAAGGAAAGTCTGATGGACCGATATGAACTTGTGATGAAGTATCTGGAGGCACAACAAATGAAATTCTGGATGGATTCTTTATTGTACTGGAATCAGATGAAGAGTGAGATACTTATTGAGGCAATGGACCATGGAGAGAAAATTGAAATTAAAGATCTCACGAATGCCAGAGAAAATATTTATGCATTGACCAACGACCTTCATGAATGGAATACCATTATGGACAATGTCCTCCAAAAGCTGAAGGTACAATGTAAAATTCCGGAACTGGATACGCTGGTAGAAAATGAGCTGGTGCAAATACGGGAATTGGAAAATCGGATCCAATCCAAGCTTCAAAATGAAGCAGTGTCACTCACGGAACTCAACAGACAGTCTGAATTGAATTTGTTGCATCAGGAAATTTTACTGGAAAAAGCAAAGAATCAAAACTGGGGCACTTTTCTTCAATTGAATTATGAAGACAACACCGACCCATTTGTGTATCAGGAAAGGTTTGCAGGTCGTGCAGGAGTCAGCATTCCAATTCGTGGCAACTCCAACCGGAAACTCAACGAACTGCAATTGCAAAAAATGGAACTCGAACAAAAAATAGCCGTGAGCCGTGAAATCACCCAAACGAATTATCAACTGAAGACGATTTCTTTGAGAAATGAGATTCGCAATTTTGTAATGGAGGAAGAAAACTTGAGCAATAATATTTTTTTCAGATTCTTAAATTCACCATCGTTGCTGGCTACGATTAAAGCAACCGAAATTATAGAACTCAAGATCGGTCTGATCAAAGAAAAAATTCATTTGGAAAAAAGCAAATGGGCCATTCTTGGTTCCTACATTGAATTTCTTTATGAAACAGATCTCATTTCGTCAAACCCTTTGGTTAACCATTTGCATCGATCCGGTGTTACCCTTGACTAAAACTTAATTTTGAAGTATTTAATTCTTTTCTTGTGCAGCGCGTGGACCCTGTTGACCCATGCCCAAACCGGACCATCAGTCAACGGTCGGATCACGGACGACCAGGGTCTGGCATTGCCTGGCGCAAATGTTTCCATTGTGCGTATTACAGATAGTGTGGTGATGAGAAGTATGCAGACAGAACCGGATGGTAAATTCACCCTGCCATTGCGTCGATCAGGTAGCATCCTCTTAAAATTCAGCTACGTAGGCTATGAGGAAAAGTTACTAAAAATGGAAGTTTTAGAAACAGCTTTAAATCTTGGCGACATTGTCCTGAGAAGTGAAAGCAGGACTCTTAAGGAAATTGAAATTAAAGCCCGCGCGGTAAACGTAGAAAATAAAGGAGACACTACGGAATTCAATGCAAGGTCCTATAAGACCAATCCGGATGCCAATGCAGAAGATTTGGTAACCAAATTGCCTGGAGTGGTAGTGACCGATGGAAAAGTACAGGCACAGGGTGAAGATGTCAAACAAGTAATGGTGGATGGCAGGCCGTTTTTCGGAGAAGATGCCAATGCCGCCTTGCGGAACATGCCCGCTGAGGTAATTGACCGCATTCAGATTTTTGACAGACGGACCGATCAGAGTTTATTTACCGGATTTGATGACGGCAACGGATCCAAAACCATCAACATCACTACAAAACCTGAATTTAGGAACGGCACTTTCGGCCGGGCATGGGCCGGTTATGGAACGGACGACAGATGGAAAACCGGTGCTTCCGTCAATTTTTTTAAGGACAAAAGAAGGATTACCCTGCTGGGTAATCTCAACAACATCAACGAGCAGAATTTTTCATCTGAAGATCTTGCAGGTGTGCTGAGTGGCAGTCAGAGCGGCAATCGAGGCGGTGGACCAGGAAGAGGTGGACCTGGAGGAGGAGGCCGTGGCCCGGGTGGACGAGGTCCCGGCGGATCGGGTGATCAGTTTCTGGTGGACCAAAGAACCGGAATAGTAACCACGAAGGCGTTTGGTCTGAACTATTCTGATAAGTGGGGAAATGCTGAAGTCAGTGGTTCCTATTTTTTCAACAACAGCAACAATATTGCAGAAAACAACCTGATTCGCATTTTTACCAGTCCTGACAATCTAGGTCTCATCTACAGCGAATTAAATAACAGCAGGCTTGACAACACCAACCACCGCGCAAATTTCAGGGCAGAATGGAAAATTGACAGCGCCAATGCATTGATATTTACGCCGAGAATGAGCTTGCAAAATACCAAGACGTTGCAATCTGTTTTTTCTTCCAATGACCTGAATCTGTCACTACTGAACACCAACAACTTCAACAATAATCTGCAGACTGAATACTATAATTTTTCGCTACCGGTTTTGTACAGACATAATTTTAAAATGCCCAGGAGAACAGTCTCTGCACAGTTCAATCCTTCCTGGAATAATGGACTCAACAACAATCTTCTTTTTTCTGTATTGGAGGATCAGATATTTATGTCCACGGATACCCTTGATCAATTGCAAGATACAGAGCGCAAGGGTTCCAACCTGAACAGCAACCTCAGTTACACCGAACCCATAGGAGAAAGAAGCATGATGATGTTAAGTTATACCCATGTGCTCAATAACAATGAATCCGATCAAAAGACTTTTCTTTCCACAGGACAAAATGAAATTTACACCTTGGTGGATACTTCTTTATCCAATGTTTTTAATGCAGATTATCAAAGTCACAATGTAAATCTGAGTTATCGTTATCAGTACAAGGCTATTAATTTTAATGTAGGAACTGCGTATCAATTTGCAGAATTGAAGAATGCACAATTTTTTCCGGCAGAGTTCAATTTAAATCGTCGGTTTCAAAATATCTTACCGGACGCTTCCATGCAATGGAAATTTTCAAGTAGCAAGAATTTAAGATTTAATTATCGCACATCCACCAACCAACCTTCCATACAGCAATTGCAGGAAGTGGCTTCCATTGCCAACAGTCTTTCTGTGAGCAGTGGGAATCCTGAGTTGTTGCAGGATTTTCGTCACAATATTTTTATGCGCTATCAGCAGTCAGATTACATGAAAGGAAATAATTTATTTGCTCTGTTGTCTGTCAGTTTCGCGGATCATTACATTGCAAATGAATATATTATTCCTTCTGCGGACACCTTAATTCTAGGGGATGTGTTGTTAAGTCGGGGCGGGCAATGGGTGCGTCCGGTGAATCTGGATGGCTATCTTTCTTTGCGATCATTTGCAACCTATGGTTTTCCGATTACCGCTGTAAAATGTAATTTAAATTTGAATGGAGGTATCAGTTATGTCATCAGTCCTTCCAAAGTAAATGAAACCATCAACGAAAATAAAAATCTGAGCTCCAACCTTGGATTTGTTTTATCCAGTAACATCAGCAAAACCCTTGACTTTACCCTTTCTGCATCCGTCCTGTTAAACGACTTTAAGAATTCTACATCCCCTGATCAAAATACCACCAACTATACGCAAAATACCGGATTCAAAATTCAATGGCAGATATGGAAGGGTTTGGTTATTCAGACGGATTTGAATTCACAAATCAACAGTGGACTGTCTGATGATCTGAATCAGAATTTTGTCTTATGGAATGCAGCACTTGCATACAAGTTTCTACCCAAGCAGGCGGGAGATCTCAGGTTGAGTGTGTTTGATCTGCTGAATCAAAATATAAGTTTGGTCCGTAATGTAAGAGAGGCTTATTACGAAGATGTGAAGACCAATGTATTGCAGCAGTATGTGATGTTGAGTTTTACTTATAATTTGAAAAGATTCACAGAGAACAAGGCAATGTCAGGAGGCCAGAGAAGGCCGGGACAGTAGTAATTTTCCCGAGGTCCCGGGTGGTTGAATATCCATATTCTTAATTCCAAATTATCTCATGAGTGCCGTTGAAAAATTTAGTCGGCAACAGTTAAAGTAAACTGATTAATTTTGGGTTTAAGTTTAAATTTAGGGTATGCTGACAAATTTTCGTTTTTATGCATATGCGGCAGTGGTGTGCCAATTGCTTACCGGATTGCTGCACTCATTGAGTTTTTTAAACAATCCGGAACCCTCCAATGAACAAGAGAAACAGATGCTTGATCTGATGATGAATTATAAAATGGACATGGGATTTGGAATGATGCGAACTATGTATTCATTGTTTAATTCATTAAGTGCTTGCATGACTCTGATTTGTTTTTTGGGTGGGTTGGTAAATTTATTTTTGCTTAGATCCATGGTTGCATCACCTGTGATTAAAGGAGTCATGGGAATCAATGCATTCATTTTTGGTGTAGGTACCGTCATCATGATTTTATTTGCATTTATGCCACCCATTGTTTGTTTGGGCCTTATTTTTTTATTCTGTTTTCTCGGCTTTTTAATGGCGCCCAAAGGAGTCAAAGAACAGTGAAATATTTAAATGATTTAAATCAAATTACATGCTTTACACTGACTTAAAAGAATTGCCTAAATATTTTGATCGCTACATAAAATTGGTGCCGGAGGACATGCATCTGATGGATGCATTGCATAAATATGGTCCGGAATATTACCGAGCAGATCTAAATATCCTAAATGAAATTGGAGACAGAGTATATGCTGCCGACAAGTGGTCCATCAAAGACATTCTTCAACATTTAATTGATGCGGAAAGGGTCTTTACTTATCGTGCAATGTGTTTCAGCAGAGCTGAGAAAATTCAGCTTCCCAGCTTTGATGAAGATGGCTATGCTAAGGAAGCCAGAGCCACACATCGGCATCTGGAGGATTTATTTGACGAAATGCATTTGTTGCGTCAATCTACCATTGCACTTTTTGCATCATTTGACACGCATCATTTACAAAGCAGTGGACAAACCGTTAGTGCAAGCATCTCTGTTCCTGCCATTGGCTTTACCTTGGCAGGACATTTCATTCATCATAAAAATGTATTGGTGGAGCGTTATTACCCGATCATAAATAAAATTTAAACGGGTCAGGTAAATTTTATTAGGATTAAGTAGAAATAAAGTAGTGTAATAATCTTAGTCATTAAATAAAATTCCATCCTCCTGATCTCATTAATCCCACGCATCACAAAAATCATGGTTCAGACAGTTGACGGGGATTTTGTCTGAACTGGGATTTATGAGATTGTTGGGAATATTGTCTGAACTGGGATTTATGGGATTGTTTGGATTTGTGGGAATGAATATTTTGTCTGAACTGGGAGTTGTGGGATTTTTGGGAGTTGTGGGAAGGAATATTATTTTCTTTTGAATTGTTCAAAGATGTAATATTCTTGACCATGTATAAAATGTCATCGTCTCGATCTCATTAATCCCATGCATCCCAAAAATCATGGTTCAGACAGATTACAGGAATTTTGTCTGAACTGGGATTTATGGGATTATTGGGAGTTGTGGGAATAAAATCATTGTATATTTTGAAGTGATAGCAGATGAAATATTCTTAGTCATGAAAAAAAATTTCATCCTCCTGATCTCATCCATCCCATGCATCCCAAAAATCATGGTTCAGACAGATGACGGGGATTTTGTCTGAACTGTGATTTATGGGATTGTTGGGAGTTGTGGGAAGGAATATTATTTTCTTTTGAATTGATCGAAGATGTACTATTCTTAGTCATGAAATAAAATTCTATCGTCTCGATCTTATTAATCTCACGCATCCCAAAAATCGTGGTTTAGACTTCTGACGTGGATTTTGTCTGAACTGGGATTTATGAGAATTATGGGATTTTTGGGAATAATTATCGTTTTCTCTTCAAATGTTTGAACTTGAAACATCCTCAACATTTAATAAAATTTCATCATCAAGATCTCATCCATCCCATGCATCCCAAAAATCATGGTTCAGACAGATGACGGGGAACTAAGTGTGATGAATTTATAAGTTCATCACTAATTACAAATTCAATACAGGAATTCCCTGAATTTTCTAAAATCAGTGTTTTCCCTGATGAAAGGAGAAGAATGTTGAAATAACTTTGTAGAATTAAATCATTGTTCATACTTTCATAAACTCCCTGCCTATGAAAACGGTGTACCAGAAATCACGATTGCTGGATTGATTTCGGAAATCTGCCTTATATTCTTGTGAAAGAGTTATGGCCAAGGATAGCAGCATATCCGCAATATTTTCTTATTTTTAACTTTCTTAAAATTGAATCATATGAAAACGTATCATGTAGTTCAGAATAATCATAAAGCAAAAACTGGGGGTGTCAAATTAAATATCCTTATATCGTTGGTAATTCTTAATTTCCAAATAATATTTTTTATGTTCGGCAATACTGTAAGGCTTAGTGCCCAAGATACCCTCATCTGTGACAATGGTGGGTTTGAAGATGGGTTTGATTATTATTTTGGAGAAGTAACCAGTTTTCAAACTGGAAGCGACAATTGTACACCTTCTTTTGGGGGTCAACCCTCAACTTGGGTTTCTTCTAGTTTACCCGGTTTCCACAGGTTTAGTATTGTATCCAGCGGAACCGATTCATTGGTCGGTATTCCAATGACAAAATTTGGAAACAAAGCACTCAGGTTAAATCATCCCTATGGTCATAATGACGATTGCACTACAGATTTTGATGTGAATAAAATCGTTAAAAGATTTAAAGTTACACAGACCAATAGGGAATTTACTATTTGGTTTGCTATTGTTTTTGAAAATCCTGGTGTCTCTCATCAAAATTCACAACCCTATTTCAACATTCATTGTGATTTAGCTTCCGGCGGTGATTTGTGTTTTGATGCTAATTTACTTTCTTGCGAACAGAACTTTAGTGATAATTGTCCTTTTGATCCCATTGATGTTTTAAACTGGTCGTGTCATAGAATTTCGATTCCAGAAGATAAAATTGGAAGCATTGCAACCCTTGAAATCTCTTCTTCAGATTGCGGTCAGGGTTGTCATTTCGGATATGCTTACATTGATGGCATTTGCGAAGAATGCACCGGAAGCGCTCTGGGTTCAGCAACTCTCTACAATCAACCAATGAATAACCTTGGACAAGGCATTGATAATTTCAGTTGCAATGGCGATACTTTAACTATTTGTGGTGATTACACTTTACCTTATGTTTGTGGAAACTGGATTTTGGATAGCTTTAAGGTTTTTGGAATTTCTACTTACTCTTATTCTTTAGATACTTCCACAAAGACCTTCTGTATTGATATTCCTTCCACTAGTCTCAATGGAAATTGTAAAGACGTTTTTGTAGAATTAAGCTTTAAGTCCGTAACTAATTATATATTAAAAGCAACCAGCAATAAAATTAATGTTTGTCCAGAAAATTATGCTAAGTATAATATAACGGTAACAACAGGTATATGCCAAAACAATGGAACAACTAATCAACTTTCTGATGATTATTATTATGTAAAAGTTATCCTTGCAAATTTTACAAATACTAACTGGACCATGGAACGAGAGTTAAATGATCCCTATCCAAATGAGACTGGTAAGTATATTATAAAAACAGGATCCGGAAATGGGACAATTAATTTAGGACCTTTACTCATACAAGAAGGCAGTTGGATTCTAAGAATAAATGCCGGCTATTGCACTTATGAATATAATATTCTTCCGCCAGATTTTTGTGGAGAATGTTCTCAATTTAATGGCACCAAAATCAGTAATATAACTTGTCATGACAATGGCACATCAATCAGTTCAGATGATAAATGGTCATTTGATGTCTTTGTTCCAGGAAATTCTGGATCCTATACCATAACTGGATATGGCAATTATTCATTTGGCTCAACTCATACAATTAATGTAGCCGGAAATATTGGTCAAAGTTGCATAGATTTACTATTTACATATGGAAATCAAGGTTGTGATGCAAACTTTGTGATTTGTCCGCCTAGACCATGTTCAGGTAGTACTGAATGTCTCCTAGAAACTTTTGTAACAGAGGTATCGTGTAATCAAGCAAGTACTAATTATTCTGTCAAAATATTAGCACAAGGTGGCTCCGGGCAACTTTGTTATCAAGCAAGGAGTCATGCTACACAAAATATAATTGCACAAGGAAATTTTCCTTCATCAGGAATTCTTGGAGCATTCACAGAAGATGTGGAAATCAAGTTGTTTGTTTGCAATAATTCAGATTGCTATGAATTGAGCTATATTCCTTTTCCGGATTGCAACAATTTAGAATTTCGTACTGCAAAGCAAAGCATAAAATTGAAAGACAAATCAGAATTAATTGTAGTTCCCAATCCAATAATTTCAGACCAAATTGTAATATTATCCGATTTATTACACACTGAGTTGGAAGTATTTAATTGTGCCGGAATACTTTTAACCAAGTTTAGTTTTAAGTCTAATCAATATCATTTTGATTTTAATTATACATCAGGGGTGTACTTTATTCGCTATAAAAATTCCAAAGGAAGTTATTCTTATCTAAAATTTATTAAAAAGTAGTTTAGTTTATTAATTATAGAAGGGCATTAAATTGTCCTTCTATGATTAATATTATAATCTATCGACTCAGAGAGTTAATGTATGATTTATTCTAAATTGAATTTTTATAAAATATTTAATACCATAATATTATTTCAATTAACTTTTTTTGTTTATTCTCAGAATAAAAAATGCACTCAATTTGATACTAATAGTTGTTTTACAATAAATACTTACAATAGTAAATCTTTTATAATTGAAAAAAAAATAGAGAGTTTGGATACGATAACTTCCACCCAGACTCCAATTATTGCAGATGTAGATGGTGATTGCATTCCAGAAATAATAGTCACTGGAAAAAATGATAGAAATATTATAATTATTGATTCAAAGACTGGAATAAAGAAGAAGGAGATTGTTACACCATTTATTTCTTCAACTTTTTGTCCCTTTGTTATTGCAGATGTAAATAATGACAGTAATGTTGAAATTTTTTTCGTGGCCCAAGCCAACTCTCCTAATTCTAACAATATCTATGGTAAGATATTTTGTTATTCTTCAAATGGAGACTCCTTATGGATGTCCAACGCAAGAACGGATCTATATTCACATACAAGAGAAAAATTTGTTGGATTATTAGGTTTGGCTGATTTCAATCAGGATGGAATCCCAGAAATTTACACTAATAATAAGATTTTTAATGCTCAGACCGGAGTCTTATTAGCAGATGGCGGGGTAAATGGTATTGGGTTTGATTTTTCCAATGTAGGCGTTGGTTTTATTCCAAAAACCATTAGTGTTGCAGCTCAATTGGACTCAGATATCAATGACTTAGAACTTGCTGCAGGTTATTCGATTTACAAGGTTATTATTACCAATATAAATGGCATCAATGGAAATTCGATGACTCCAATTAATATTGTCGTAAATGGAGAATATAAAGATGGTTTTACATCAATTGCTGATATAAATAGTGACGGTATTTTAGATGTTGTGGTTTCCAGTCCTGGTTTTAGTGGTCAAGCTGTACTTTATGCCTATTGTATTATAAATAATACACCTATTCTTTTATCTCAAACAAGACCAACTTCAATTGGTTATATCAGAATGGGTCCGGCAACAATTAGCAAATTAAATAAAAATAGCAATCCGTCTATCATTATTGCAATTGAGTACAGATTGCAAGCTTATATATACAATGGTATCAACACTTTTAAGTCACTATGGATGATTAACACTCAAGACACTGGCGCACACAATGGATTGACTTTGTTCGATTTCAATAATGATGGGATTGAAGAGATTCTCTATCGTGATGAAACGGATTTGCTTGTCATCGATGGTTCAAAACCAGTTCCTAGTTTAATTTCAAAGATTCCTTGTCTGGCAGCCACTTTAGGAGAGAACCCTGTTGTTGCTGATTTAGACAATTCAGGTCACTCTCAAATTTGTATTCCTTGTGGATTCATCTCTGATGATTATTATGGTCGCATTACCATCTTCGGTCCTCCCGACTCTCTCCCAGGATGGGCGCCTGCCAGAGGCATCTGGAATCAATACGCTTACAATCCCCTCCAGATCAACGACGACCTTACTGTGCCACGCGTACAGAAGAATCAGGCAACTTACATGAATGGTAAGTACAACAACTTCATGCAACAAGAATCTTATGTGGATTCTAATGGCTTTGTTAAAAAACCTGCCGCAAGTCTTACCGGAAAGATCCAATGCATAAACTATGATCCCATCACAAAAATTTACACCATTACTTTTGATTTATTCAATCGCAAGGATGCTTCTGCTGCGGCAGATTCCAATCTGGCGATTTCTTTTTTTAATGGTGATCCTACCGGTGCCGGAACCTTGATCGGCCATTATTATACGCTGAGATCCATTTATCCGGGAGACAGTTTGCTGAATCTGGAATTTAAATTTTCTGCCGGCAATCTTTCAGATCTGTTTATGGTGATCAACTCGGTACGCAATACCCCGGGCACTTTTGGAGATGAAGATTTTCTACAGGCAGAATGTGATTACACGGACAATATTTTCCGTACAATTGATCTTCCGAAGATTGACAGTATTCATGCAATGATTTGCAAGGGATCCTCTTACATGTTTTTGGATACCAGCATCGTGGATGCAGGTAAGTATTATCGCAAGCTAAGTTCTGTAAAAGGATGTGATAGTTTAATTACGATATTGGATCTGACGACAGCTGATACCATTTACATCAATCAATCCATTCAAACTTGCGATGTATACTTCTGGAACCATCAGACCTTGACACAGACGGGCATTTATCGCTTTGATACCATTAATCAATTTGGTTGCGACAGCATCGTTAACCTGGATCTAACGATCCACCCATCCAATGCAACAAACATCAGACACACTGCTTGCGATGCATACAGCTGGAATGGACAAACCTACGATACCGGTGGAATCTATTCGTACAGAACAAAAAATAGTTTCGGCTGCGACAGCACCGTAACGCTGGAACTCACTCTTCAATATTCCGATTCAAACCGTGTGCAAATCGAAACCTGTAATTCATTTGTTTGGAATGGAAGAACCTATACCCAGAGTGGTATGTACACACTGGACACCGTCAATCAATTCGGATGTGACAGTGTGGTGCAATTAAATCTTAGCATAAATTCTCAGATCAATAAAACCATTGTTCAAACTTCTTGTGATGCTTATCAATGGAACGGGCGCAATTACAGTCAATCAGGAATTTATACGGATACGACACAAAGTTCCAAAGGATGCGACAGCATCACTACCCTGCAACTAACCATCAATAAATCCAACAGTTCAAATACGGTGCACACAACTTGCGACCGCTATGTATGGAATGGAAATACTTATACACAAAGTGGTACATATACTTTTCAAACACAGAATGCAAAGGGTTGTGACAGCACTGCTACTTTGCAACTGACTATTTCAAATTCAAGTCAATCGGTAAGCAATCGTACAAGTTGCGATGAATACAGCTGGAACAATGTAAATTATACACAAAGTGGAACGTATCAATACAACACAATTAATTCATCAGGCTGTGACAGCACGGCAGTTTTAAATTTGGTCATACATAAGTCGGATAGTTTGCTGCAAAAACAAACAGCCTGCGAGACTTTTCTCTGGAATAATGTCACGTACACACAATCAGGAAAATATATTTTTCAGACAATCAATCAATATGGCTGCGACAGCATCATTACTTTGGATTTAAACATTGTTTCATCTACTAAAAAAGATACTTCCATTACCATTTGCGACAGCATAATGTTTCTGGGTAAAACATTGGCCAGCACAGGAAACTATTCCTTTCCACTAACCAATGCGGCGGGTTGTGATTCCGTCGTAAATCTGAATTTGAAAATCAACTCCAACTATTATAAACAAAATGTTACAAGATGTGATGGATACGTCTGGGATTTGAATGGTAAAAAGTTTGACACTTCCGGAATGTATTCAGAAAAATATACAAACAGCTCAGGTTGTGATTCTATTTATCATTTGGAATTAACCATCCATCCGAAGTATGAATTCACACAACAGGCAGAAGCATGTAAACAATACCGGTGGCCACTCAACAATCAATTGCTTACAGAATCTGGCCTGTACACCATTCCACTCAAAACCCATCAGGGCTGTGATTCCATTCTCAGTTTGGATCTTAAAATAAATGAAGATTTTGAAAAACGGGATACGGTCATCACAGATACGACCTACACATGGCCCGTCAATGCACAGACCTATGACAAGTCCGGAACGTATCAAGAGTCCTTCCGTTCGACGGTAGGTTGTGATTCGCTCCACTACCTGTATCTGCTCATCAAAAAGAATTACGGAATCTACTATCCGAATGTAATCCACCCAGGTGGGGTGAACAATGGATTTACATTATTCGATGATGGATCGACCATTGCACAGATCACAAAATTATCGATCTACGATCGCTGGGGATCGCAGGTATGGCAACAAGAAAACTTCGCTGCCAATGATCCCTCGCAGGGCTGGGACGGCAGCTTTAAGGGCAAAGCAGTCATTCCGGGCGTATATGTGTGGCATGCACAATTGACCCTGCAGGATGGATCGGTGATCTCCTGGCAGGGAGAGGTGACGGTGGTGAGATAATCACGAATAGTTATCGAATAAGAAATTCAGGTCGGCCTTTTTCATTTTAGCTTAAACTGATTTAAAAAGCGCTAAGAACAAAATACTGTTTGAGCTCGCATGCAGATAAGCAAATATATTTATGACAGTAAGGCCTAGAGCTATAATTGCTGCTTAAGGCGAGTTTATTTTGTTTAGCTTTTTAATTTAGTTTTAGCGTTAAGAAATGAAAACAGCCTTGATTTTTTTTGGTTCTTTTTTGTATCAAAACAAAAAAGAACAAAGTTAATAGGAAGGAACTCAGGACAACTTTTGTGAAAAACGGGGTCCTCAAAACTGGTTCATCCCCAAGTTTTGACTTGACCTATTTAAACGCTCTTTTTATAAAAAAAATGCCTGAAAAAGCAGCTCACTCTTTCAGGCATTTTAATTTTATAAATTTTATTTTATCTCCAGACAGGATTAAATTCTGTACGTCTGTTGGACTTGCGTCCTTCGCTGGTTTTATTGTCACCTATCGGTTTGGATTCGCCATAACCGGAGGCCATTAACCTTGAAGCAACAATTCCCTTACTGGTAATGTAATTCATACATGCGTTTGCTCTTCGCTCAGATAATTTCTGGTTGTTGACATCTTCGCCTACATCGTCTGTATGACCTTCGATGTTTAACATCATCTCCGGATATTTTTTAAGTACGTTGATTACGTCATTCAGATTTTTGTAAGATGCTTTTGTCAGCGTTGCAGTTCCGGTGGTAAACTGAACATTGCGCATCGCAACATCCAACACTTTCTTGTCTTCTTTTTTGATCTCAGGACAACCGTTATTGGCTGCGATACCCGGAGTATTTGGACACTTGTCTAAATTGTCTGCGAGTCCATCACCATCGGTATCCGGGCAACCATTGAATTTGCCGGGCGTATCAGGACACGGATCCTTAGCGTCTTCCACTCCGTCTTTATCGCGGTCATTCGGACAACCAGCGTTGGAAGCGGGGCCGGGCTCATTAGGACATTTGTCATCTTTGTCTGCAATGCCATCGCGGTCGCTGTCCGGGCAACCCATCAGGGTTCCTGCAATCTGAGGGCATTTATCATCTTTGTCTGCTACACCATCCTTATCACTGTCCGGACAACCTTTCAAGGTTCCAGCCAGGTCAGGGCACATATCGTCAACATCATACACGCCATCCTTGTCTCTGTCAGAAGGACAACCCATATTTTCAACCACTCCGGCAAGATTCGGGCATTTGTCATCCATATCGGAAATGCCATCTCCGTCTGCATCAGGACAGCCCATTACCGTTCCAGGAACTTCCGGACACTTGTCCGTTTTATCCGGAACTCCATCCTTGTCGGTGTCTTTAGCTTTGCATCCGAGATTGGCCCTTACACCAAGGGCATATTGATAGTTGTCATAACCATCTTTGAAAGAATAGCGGTAATCGCCCTGAGCTACTACACTGAATTGATCGCTGATCCTGAAATCCAGCCCGAGGCCCACAGGAGCCTGCACATAAAAATTGTCAAAATTTTGCAATGCACCACCGATCCCTCCGTAGAAAAAAGGAGAAATACCCTTGCCCCTCCACAGATGCAAATTGAGCAAAGCGTCCACTCCTGTATAGAATTGGGCGTCCGTGTATCGATCAACACCGTTGGTCACTTTATTAAAAATAGGAAAATTTGCAATGCCTATTCTGAACGGCACACCCAATGAAATCATGTTTCCAAAATGTCTGTTGTAACCAACTTCAAATGCATTGGTCAAATCTGTGAACATGCCTTTGTTGTCGTTATGAGGGGCTTTGTAGTTGATCCAAACCGGCTTCAAAGTGAGGGTATTCACCGGAAGGTCTTGTGCAGAAAGCATCGCAACGAGAGCCAGTGAAAAAATCAGGGAACAAAATCTTCGTTTCATTTTTTGTTAAATTAGGTGATAAAATTAAAAAGGGCACAAACCACAGTTCAGATTGTGGGATGTAACAATTACTTTCAAATATGGTACTGTTTTGCTTGTTTTTCCATGATTTTATGGATTATTTTAAACCACAAGCCCGGGATTGCCGCCAACATCATACTTCCCGGATAACCGGTTGGTAATTTATGAGACTCTTCCTGAGGATTTAATTGATAGTAAGGCTTGCTGGAATGTTGATGATGATCGGCATGCCGAGATAATTCAAATAAAGCAATTCTTCCAATCAGCTTTTCAGAATCCCAGGCATGTGCAGCGCGGACTTGTTCGAAGGACCCATTGGGCAGTTTTTGTCTTTCTAATCCGTAGTGTTCGATGTAATTTACGGTCTCCAGCAAAACGATGCTCACCAAGGAGGACAGCGCCAAAATTCCCACTCCCGACCAACCAAATGCATACCACACCAAAAAATAGTAAGCCAGGATGATCAGATGGTACAAAGGCATTATGGGAACAAGGCTGGCATTGCGTTTTTGTAACTCGCTACTGATATGCCAGGCATGTAAGTAACCTTGTCCACTGCTGCGAAGCCAAAACCTGTAAAGGCTCTCTCCTTTTCTGGCAGTGGCAGGATCATTTGGTGTAGCCACTTGCTTGTGATGCCCATAATTGTGCTCCAGATAAAAATGAAGAAAACTACACGGCAGCAACAACAAATGGGCTGCAAACTTGTACAAAGCGGAGGATCTGTGTCCCAATTCGTGACCTACATTAATCCCAATCACACCACCACAGATACCCAATCCAATAATAAGACCCAGTGCCTGAAAGGAAAAGACATCCTGATTTTTTAAAGCCTCAAAAACCCTAAACTGAAGGCCGTACAGTAAGGGAATGCACAAAAACAAGGTCATATCAAATGCCCATCCATCGGGACTTTTAAAATCATGCACTTTGTGATTGGCCGGAATGATCCATTCCACGAGGGGAATGAGCCCGAATGCATAGAGGAAAGTTGCCCAGGAAGCCCATGTTACTTGATAGGTAGACCACCAGCATACCAGGGGTACCGAAAATACAAATAAATATTGAAGACTGTATAAAGGGTTCTGGAGGATCATTGAATACCTTTGCACCTGATTTAAATTTAAAGTCATTGGACAATTTACAAAAGTATCATAAAAAGTCAGATGATAAAATATTCAGCAGTCATTTGATTGGTGATCCCAATGGCTTTCATGCCATCATCAGCAATTATGGTGCAAAGCTGATCAGCTTATTCGTTCCGGATGCACATGGCCAGCTTGCAGATGTGGTGGCAGGCTATGACACCATTGAGGAATACCTGAAGGGGTGTCCGTACTATGGCGCCATCTGCGGAAGGTACGCCAACAGGATCGCATATGGCAAATTTTCTTTGGGTATGAAAAAATACCAATTGGATACCAACCTTCCACCCCATATGTTGCACGGGGGCAGTAAGGGCATTCAATCCCATGTATGGGCGTGGACAGAACAAACTGAAAAAATCGCAGCGCTGAAATTGGGGAGTCCTGATGGAGACATGGGTTTTCCCGGCAGTCTGGAGATCACAATCAAATATTCCATTGAATCTGATCACAGTCTCCTGATTGAATACCAAGCCACTTCAGATCAGGATACGGTCATCAATCTTGCGACACATTCCTATTTCAACCTGCGCGGGAAGGGAGATATTTTAAATCATAGATTGCAGATTTCCGCTCATCAGATCACAGAAATCGATCAGGATTGCATTCCCACCGGAAGACTGATTTCGATAACTGATACGCCTCTTGATTTCCGCAAAGAAAAAGAAATCGGATCCGAAATAAATTCGGGCCATTCCTTAATGCGATGGACGAATGGTTATGATCATAATTTTGTGTTGGATGAAGGCAATCATCAAGATAAGCAGGCCGCAGTTTTATCAGATCTGGATTCCGGAAGACGCATGATCATTTCCACCAGTCAGCCTGGATTGCAATTGTATACCTGCAACTGGGGCGCAGATACCGATGCCGGGAAAAATGGTTCTATTTATCAGGCCAGATCTTTTGTTTGTCTGGAGCCCCAGCATTTTCCGGACAGTCCGAATCATTCTGCTTTTCCGGATACTACTTTAAAAGTCGGCGATACTTATCAACATTGGTGCCGCTATCGGTTTGAAAATTTTAAAACATTATGAAATTACATCGGGTACTGGTTGCTGCGGTCATTGATGCGGTAGAGCGAATTCTTGCAGAGGGACAATATGCAGATCGCGTCATCGAAAAACTGCTCAGGTCTAATCCGCAATGGGGTGCAAGGGACAGGGCTTTTCTTGCGGAGAGTTGTTACAACCTTGTCCGTTATTGGAGATTGTATAAATTTTGCAGCCGAGATCAAAAAAACAACTGGCGCATTTTCGAAAGTTATCTGGTACTAAAAAAAATACCCTTGCCGGATTGGGAAGAATTTAAGAATTGCGACAAAGAGAAAATCATGCAGAAATTCCAGGAAGCTCAGGCCATACGATGCATCCGAGAATCTCTGCCGGACTGGTTGGATTCATTGGGGGAAAAGGAGCTCGGGGAAAATTGGGATCGCGAACTTGCGGCCTTGAATGAAGAAGCCCGCGTGGTCCTCCGCTGCAATACACTGAAAGTTCAGAGGCCCGTCTTAAAAGAAATTTTGCAAAAAGAAGGAATCATCTGCCATACTCCCGAAAGCCATCCGGATGCGCTGGTCCTCGATCAACGAAAAAATGTGTTTAAATCGGAATATTTTAAAAAGGGCTTTTTTGAGGTCCAGGACGCTTCTTCACAGTTGGTGGCTCCTTACCTTGATGTATCGCCCGGTATGCGCGTAGTGGATGCCTGTGCAGGCGCAGGGGGCAAGTCATTGCATCTTGCAGCCTTGATGCAGAACAAAGGGAGCTTAATATGTCTGGATACGGAAGAGTGGAAACTGAACGAATTGAAACTGCGTGCCCGGCGCAATGGCGTATCGGTCATCGAGACCCGAAAAATTGAAAATAACAAAACGATCAAACGACTTTACGGTACAGCAGATCGCCTTTTGCTGGATGTTCCATGCAGTGGATTGGGAGTGCTCAGACGAAATCCGGATGCCAAATGGAAACTCAACAAAGAATACATCGACCGCATGAGAAAAAATCAGGAAGAAATTCTTCAGTCCTATGCCAAAATTCTCAAACCCGGCGGTAAACTCGTGTATGCCACCTGCAGCATGCTGCCTTCTGAAAATCAGGAACAGGTGGCTAGATTTTTAAACAACAATCCATCCTTTGTTTTGGAACAGGATCTGGCAGTCTCCCCTGCAGACAGCGGCTTTGATGGCTTCTACATGGCAAGAATTGTACATCATAAAAATCCAGCGGATGTCAACTCTTAAATAAGTTGACCCGGATTTATATTACCATGCAGAATTGCTCTTTGGTTAACACACCAAACCCTATGCAAATTTTAATGAGTCAAATAAATTTTATAGGGATTAACTAGAATTTAATCATCCTTATAGCTGATTAAATAGATTCCAATACTTCATATAGCTATCGAATATGAAATTCAGCCCGGCCTTTTTCATTTTAGCTAAAACTGATTTAAAAAGCGTTCAAAACAAAATACTGTTTGAGCTTGCTTGCAGATGAGCAAATAAATATATGACAGTAAGGCCTGGAGCTATTGCTGGTGCTTTAGGCGAGTTTATTTTGTTTAGCTTTTTAAGTTAGTTTTAGCGTTAAGAAATGAAAACAGCCTTGATTTTTTTGGTTCTTTTTTGTATCAAGTTTATAACAGCGGCTCCGCTCTCAATCCTTTAAAGTAACTTGCGAGATGTAAAGCAGTGTTTACAAAAACCGTTTTTTGTTATGGTGCTCGCAGCCCCTTATCAAGTTTGGTAGTGTTCTTTGAATGACAATCCATTTTGGTGGTTCGCCTTTGGCGAAACCCCGTTTAAACTTATACGATAATTACTCAGAACCTTAACACTGCTTTCGTTTTATTCACTTTAAAATTTTAAGAAAATGAAAGAAAAAAAACAAAAGCATTTCCGATTATTTATCCTAACGCGGCAGGTATAGATATATCAAGCAAAGAACATTATGTAGCAGTTAATCCTGAATCCACTGAAAAACCAATAAGAGCCTTTGGCGCCTTTACTGAAGACTTACACGCCCTAGTTGTGTTTTTAAAAGAATGCAAAGTAGATACAGTTGCTATGGAGGCTACCGGTATTTACTGGGTAAGTTTATTTTTAGTATTAGAAGATGCGGGTTTTGATGTTGTATTAGTTACAGCTAAACATGTAAAAAATGTAAGAGGAAAGAAAACAGATGTTAGCGATGCTGATTGGATACGTCAATTACACAGTTGCGGATTATTATCTGCAAGTTTTCAACCCGATAAGTTTACTCGTAAATTAAGAGCATATATGCGTCATCGAAAAAATTTAATTGAAATGTCAGCTACACATATTCGCATGATGCATAAAGCTTTAGAACAAATGAATATTAAAATACAACATGTTATTGCGGATATTACAGGTAAATCTGGACAAGAGATCATAAAATCCATCATAGCTGGTGAACGAAACGCAGAGATATTAGCATCTTGTTGCGATAGTAGAATTAGAGCTCATAAAAAAGAGGGTATTATAAAATCCTTAACGGGGGTTTGGAAAGAAGAACACGTTTTTGAACTAGAGCAAAGTTATTCAATATATCAATTCTATCATGCTTTAAGCTAAAGGAATGCGATGCTAAAATAGAAGAGCATCTTCGTGAAAAATCCGGAGTAGATACATTTGTGGAGCCCCAAAAAAAGAAAAGAGTAATAAAAATAATTTGAATTTTAACGGAAAGGAAATGTTGTACGAACTAACGGGGACGGATTTAGCAGAAATTTTTGGGATTACGGAAACAAATGCTATAGAAATTATAAGCGAAGTCGGATTAGATATGAGTAAATGGCCAACGGTAAAACACTTTACATCATGGTTAAACTTAGCCCCGAATAATAAAATATCAGGAGGGAAAGTATTAAGTAGCCGGATTCCAAAAAGAAAAACCACGCAGGTCAAATATTTAGAATGGCGGCGTTTGCCATACAGCGTAGCAAAAATTGGTTAGCGATGTTTTATAATCGTATAAAAGCAAAAAATGGGGCGCCAAAAGCAATTGTTGCGACTGCAAGAAAAATTGCGGCTATTTTTTATAAAATGATAAAAGAAAGGGTTAAATTTAACCCAATACCAATCGAAAAATATATGGATGGGTTTAAAGAAAATCAAATTAAGAAGTTAAAACGACAAGCTAAAAACCTTGGTTTACAGATAGTTGAAATGTAGTTACTTAAGAGACAAAAAAGAACAATCATAATGGAATGGAATTTAGTTCAACTTTAGTGAATAACGCGGAATACGCAAAACTGGTTTCTCCCTAAATTTTTGACTTAACCCATTTTAATTAGGCAGGCACAATGCGTTGGTAGACAATTCACCACTCGGTATAGGCCAGATGTAATTTTTGGCAGTGACAGGAACAGCAGGTGCTGTACCTATGCTGCCTGTCTTGGCGGGCAACGGCAATACGTTCCGCTGTAAATCCTGCAATCTGAGTCCTTCACCCAAAAACTCAATCCTCCTTTCTGTCCAGATGCTGTTTAGCAAACTGTCCGCTGAATTTATCTTTTCATCCGGAAATACATAGTTTGGATTGGAGCGGTTTCTCACTGCTTTCAGTAAAGCAGCCCCCAAAGCCAAATCGTTTGTTCTGGTAGCAGCCTCTGCATAATTCAACATCACTTCAGCGTAACGCATGACCGGTACATAGTCTCTAAAAGGCGCAGTCGTGATTGCAAATTTTCTCAATACTTTTTGCTTGGCGGCATTTGTTCCGATTAGGGTGGATCTGGCATCCTGCGCATCTGACAATGCAGGATTACTGACAATACCTAAAGTCGCCAGAAAAATAATTGGTTGTGCCAGATAATTAAATGCCAGTGAAAATTGAGAGGCCGGTGTTTCTGTATTTGAATTGGCAAAAGGTATAAAAAATATGGCCTCTGCACCGGTGTAGCTACCTGTGAATATGTTCACGAAGGAAGCTTCCAGATTGTGTGAAAGGCTTCCGGCAGTATATTTATACGGTGGTGCGTTTGGAACAAGTTTTGCAGATTCCTGCATTACTTTTTGATAATCGGATTGATTCAGAAATACTCTTGTTTTTAAGGCAATGGCTGAGCTCTTATGTGCTCTGGAAGTATTGAGCAATGGAGTAGCATAGGCAACCGGTAGATCTGCTTCTGCTTCATTGAGGTCTTTAATAATTTGTGTGTAAATTTCTTCTACGGAACTTCTAGCCAAATCATTGAAACCAAGACTGGTGATGGGACTTAGTCTAAGCGGTAATCCCAGTGCAGCCTTATCCAGGTTATAGGGTTTGGCATAAGTTTGCAGCAGACTTAAATAGCTTAAGGCTCTTACAAATTTTGCTTCTGCAACATACAGTTTTGCAAGGCTGTCGGAAATTACTTTGGTTTGTTGCAACTGGTTAATTAGAACATTTGCTGAATTGATTGCACGGTAGCCTGCCGCCCACACATTGTTGATGTATTCATTGGTAGAAGCCACGTTCTGATTCCAAACTGCAGAACCCGTTGCCGCATTCCCATCATTCTGTCCGAATTCATCAGCACGTTGTTCGTTGAATACAATAAATCTTCCACCATAAAAAATGGAATTTTGCAATTGACTGTACAGATTGTTGACCTGAGCCAATATTTTACCCGGCGTGCTGAATGCATTTTTTTCATCCACGCTGGTCTTCGAAGTGGTGTCAAGGAAATCATCATTGCAGGCAGTAAAAAACAGACTGACAACGACAAGTGAACTCAACAAAGTCTTAGATAATTTATTTAGATTTTTCATGATTTTCGACAAATAGATAAAAAAATTAGAAACCAACATTTAATCCTACAGACATCACCTGCGCATTAGGTGGTACGTTCTGATCTTTTCCGGAGTGGATGGAATTTCCATTGATGGATACTTCTGGATCTGATCCCCGGTATTTGGTCAGTGTAAATACATTCGAAGCCTGGAAGTAAACACGAGCAGAAGAAATTTTACCATTAAAATATCTTGCTTTGAGCGGTATCTTATAACCCAACGCAATGTTTTTTAATTTCAGATAGTCGCCGTTTTCAACTTTGGAAGTGGCAGAAAAAGAGAATCCTGCAGAAACATTGTCGCCGTAATACAATTTCTGAATTTCTGTTTTTTGTCCCGGCGTCGTCCAGCGTTCTTTGATGAAAGTACCATTGTTAAAATATCTTTGATCAGAGTTGGTAGCTCTTGTACCGTTGTATAATTTATTACCCATCACGTAAGTAAAGTTTACGTCGAGATCAAAGTTTTTATAAGTGAATCTGTTGTTGATTCCACCAAAAAGTTTTGGTAGTGAAGGTCCCTGAATCACTCCATCTTTGTAATTGTCAATTGCAGGAGCCGCCGTTCCGTCGAGGTAGGTCCATCTTGGGGAACCTACGTGATTGTATTGTACTTCTCTGCCTTCGCTGTTTACAAAAACCATCAATCCATTATCAGGATTGACGCCTACAGTAGGAACTGCAAAAATGGATCCAATGGAATATCCTACCCGGGTCATATTCTGTACGCCGAAAATGCTGGGCACATAAACGTCGCTCACCAGTGAAGTTACTTTGTTGGTAAGTGTGGCCATATTAAAATTCAGATCCCATTTGAAATCTCCTTTTTGAATGGGCACACCATAGATGCCTAATTCTACGCCTTCGTTGTACATGCTGCCCACGTTGGCATTGATGAATCCGCCGGGAATACCGGTAGACAATGCTTGTGGTGCTTTTAGTATCAGGTCATCAATTAAATTTTTGTAATAGTCAAATTCAATTCCAAGACGATCATTGAACAAAGTCAAATCAAATCCCAAATCAAGTTTGGTGCTGGTCTCCCATTTCAAATCCGGATTTCCTGCCTGGGCATAGTTCAGAGTGGCAGAACCTCCGTAAGTGGAAGATGTGTAAGCTCCGATGGCAGGATAATCACCAATTTCACTGTTTCCTACTATCCCATAACTTGCTCTTAATTTCAAATTGCTGACCCAATTTCTCAATGAGGATTCCTGAAAGAAGCCTTCCCTGGATACATTCCAACCAAGAGATCCACCTAGAAAATTTCCATATTTATTTCCGGCAGACAGTGCAGACAATCCATCTCTCCTGAAATTAAAACTCAACAAATATCTTCGGTCGAAGTCATAAGTAAGATTTGAAAAATAGGAAAGTAGTGCGTTTTCTGAATATACATTTCCGATCGGTGCAATGTTTACGAATCCACCCTGATAGTTGGAATAATCCGGATCGGTAATGTTGGTACGCTGTGCACCCCAGGAATCGATGGTGGTGTGTATTCTTTCATAACCTACAAGCAATCCAAGGTTGTGTACATCTGCAAAAGTCTTGTTGTAGTTTAAGGTGTTTACCCAATCCGCGCGGTAATATTTGTAAAAAACATTGGTGGCACTTCCGTTGGCACTGGAACCTCCTCCGTGCAGTGGATTGAGAAAAGATTTGTTTTGCACCTGGAGATTGTTGAGACCATAGCTTGTTCTGAACTTAAGGTCTTTCATAATTTTCCACTCAGCAAATACATTCCCAATAAAAGTATTGTTTTCAGAAGTGTTGACATCCAGTTTTTGTACCAGGGCCAGATTGTAGGCATTGATGGTTCCTATTGTACTTGGATTGTTCAGGCCGTATCCAACGCTGTTTCCATTCTGAATGCTGTAAGATCCATCTGCATTGTAGACCGGCACATTGGGCGGTAATACAAAAGTCATACGTGCCAAAGGCTCGTTGGTAATGTATTCTGAATTGTAGGAAGAAGAAGCCAGAGTATTGCTTGCGATCGCGCCGGTATTGGGTCCTTTATTGAGTCCGTTGGTGTAGGATAAGTTGGCTCCGATTTTGATGTAATCATTGATTTGATTGTCTATGTTCAATCGGGTGGAATATCTTTCGAAACTGTTGTAACGGATAAAATTATTTTGATCTGTATAACCGAAAGAGAAAAAATAATTGGTTGAATTATTGGCACCTGATAAATTGAAATTATGGTTGTGTGACCATCCCGGTCTGTAGGCAACATCGTACCAGCTGGTGTTGACGGTAGAGCCGTCCGCGTTTTTCATCAGAAAGTATCCCGGTGCTCTTCCTGAATTTACCATCGCTTCATTTTTGATGGTGACATAGTCTTCTGCATTCAGCAATTCAGGTAAATTAAATGGAGTACTTCTGCTCACCCAACTGTCATAATTAATTTTGATTCTACCTTTCTTTCCTTTTTTGGTAGTGATCACCATGACACCATTGGCCGCACGAGATCCGAAGATTGCCGCAGCGGAGGCATCTTTTAAGACGTCGATGGTTTGAATGTCGCTTGGGTTAATGTCCGACAGAGGATTGTTTCCTACAAATCCACCAATGGACCCAACGAAAACGGTCACTCCATCAACCACCACCAAAGGAAAAATTCCGGAAGTAATCGAGTTGATTCCCCGGATTCTTAGGATGGGCGTATTGTTTAGAATATTCGTAGGCTGGAGAATTTCAATTCCGGCTGCACGGCCACCGAGCAACTGATCAAAGCTCGAAGCAGGTCTGTTCAACAATTCCTCAGAACCAATTTTTGATACCGCGCCTGAAAATTCGCTTTTCTTTTGTACCGTATAGCCACTGACCACCATGACTTCATCCAGCTCTCTGTATTCAGGTTCCAGCAGAATGGTTAGATATGCCGGTTCACTTATGGTCAACTCCTGAATGCTGTATCCCAGATAACTGAAGGTAAGTATCAACGGATACTTATCAGGTACCTGAATAGAGAATTCTCCCAGGGCATTGGTATTGCTTACTGCGCCGCCCCCTTTCATCACCACATTTACGCCCTCGAGGACTGAATTATTTTTGGCATCTTTTACAATTCCAAAGAGAGTTGACTCCTGAGAAAATGCTGCACTCGTCATCACCATCAGAATGAGAAACGTGAAGACAGATTTAGAATTATTTATCCAATACATATGGTTTATTTATTTGGAGACAAAGAATTAAAATATAATTATTTTTTGACAAAAAAGGCAGAGTGCCATTCGATTATTACAGTCTGTCACTGGCGGCAAAAGTAGCTTTATTTAGGGCTAAAAAATCTCTTCATATAAAGCTTAGACAACATATAAGGGCCAAACACCGGAATAAATTGACGAGATGGTAGAAATAAATGATGAATTACCCAATACACTCGTGGTAAACCGTTATCATCATATTCTAATCCGAACTAATTGGAACATCAGGGATGAAAAAGTGGTAATGATTACCACCTGTAAATCGTTCATTGAACGCTTAGTTCAAGACAAATGGATCTAAATGATGGTCGTAACGAAAATAATTATAAGCAATTATTTTGAAAGGATTGCATCACTTAAAAAATGTACCAAACTGCATGAAGTCAAGTTTTTATTGGATAATTAAGTATTTATTCTCTTTAGTTTGGAAGGGAAATAAAAAATGAATGTTGGCATATTGCCTAAAAATATTATATTATACATATGATTATTATATTATGTATAAAATACTAATAAATAGGTATTGTTTAGGATTGACATTGTTTTTAACTTGTAACCTGAATAGCGACCTAATTTTAATTCCTTCGTGGGTTGCTGACTTTTTTTCTAGCGGATACTCCTGACCTATTCATTCGGTCTTGTAATTTTGATTGCCAGACACGTCCTTGAAATATCAATAGACGAATGGATTTTTTATACTGTTCATCATAATCCTTAGATTGGATATTAGAATGAGAAATTATTGATTTTATTAACCCTTTAATTTGAATTTTATGAGAAACGAATTAAATTTATTTTACACCACACCACACCACACCACACCACACCACACCACACCACACCACACCACACCACACCACACCACACCACACCACACCACACCACACCACACCACACCACACCACACCACACCACACCATCTTTGTTGATTTTGGGCATGTAAGACAACTTCAATTTATTTGGGGTGAATTCTTAAGCTTGTTTAAGAAAACGGCCTATTATTCAATATTTGTATTGTTTATGTTTGGAATAAGAATGGACAATTGCGTTGGACAAGAAGATCCTGATTGCACCTTTTTATTTACAAAAGCCCTATGTGTGGATGATGGGTTTCAAATTTGTGTAGAGTCCATCGGTCAGTTTCAGGGCACTCACTCTTGGACAGTGTCTGCCCCTGGCTTAGCTACACCAATCTATTCATCTCAGTCTAAATTTTGTGTCACACTAAGTTTGTCTGTCAATACTCTAGTGACATTTACACATATCACAACACCAACTGCCGGAAGTCCTGATACTTGTATTAGAACCATAAGAATTGATGGCTGTGAAAGTAACTATTGCACATTTTTAGATCCAGACATTGCGGTAGATAGTTGTATTCATCTTTCGGTTGAAATTAATAATCCTACTGGCATTCAGTATGTCTGGACTTTTGGTGACAATACACCACCAATTCAATCAGATACAGATCACTTAACCCATACATATACATCTGGAGGTGTGTTTGAGGTGTGTATCATTACAGCAAATGCTCCAACTCAATATTACAGGACTTGTTGCTTTAATGTCAACATCGATCCTTGTGCTTGTTTTGAATTCAGCTGGAACCAATGCAGTACGCAAGCAAGAGAAGAATGTTGCTTTGAATTTGATGTAAATACTATTTTCGAAATCGATAGCATTCTTTGGGATTTTGGCGATGGCAAAGGTAATAAATGGTCTTACGATACAGTGGTCACCAGGGATTTTATTGGAAGTGGGCCTTATTGGGTTTGTGCAAATTATTATGTGGGTGAGGGATCATTTACTTGTTGTGACAGTGTTTACTTGCCACCTTGCGATTGTTGTATGGATGCAGATTTTTCATTTCAGGAATTGGAGAGTTCGCAACAATATCCTCCCTCATGTATGAAGTCAAAATATAAGGTGATTCCAAGTTGCAATTCCCCCGGCATGACGGTGCACAAGTGGGAATTTAGTGACGGGAATGTATATGAAGGTCAATACCCTAACCATGTGCCACCTGACCATTTTTTCACCAACTTTATAACTGAGGATGGAGAGATTTGCATCACGCATAAAGTGTATTGCGACACCATCCTTATGGATGAGGTTAAACATTGTAAAACCATTACACCTGGTGCCTATATCGGGCTTCCTCTGGCTACTTTAAAAATGAGTGACTATCTTAGCAATCAACAAATGAATGTTTACCAGTTTATAAGCACCTATATGAACCATTCGACTGTACCGTTACTGATAGAGGGTAATCTGATAGTGGATATCAATGTAAGTTTTGGAACAGGTATTTAGAATATGGCGGAAGGGTCACTCATTACAGTAAATCAGGGCAAAAATTTTCATTTAAACGGAACTGTCCTTCAGACTGCTGCCAGATTGGGGATTCCTTTTATTAATTGTTGCAGGTGGCAAGGAATTCAGGCCTACCAGCAATCCTCTTTGGAATGGACTGCGGCTGAAATTTGGGATGCATACAAGGCTTTGTACCTGCGTGGAGGAACAGGATCTACCAGAGGCGCGAAAATAAAGATGATTTCCTGCCGGTTTGAAGAAAATATTGATGGAATACACTTTGAACAATTTCATCGTATGAAAATAGAAGCTTTTCACGATAACTATATGAGAGGTTGTTGGTTAATCAACTGTGGAGAATTAAAATGCGGATGTGGAGATGGCACGGCCATTATTGTGGATCGCAATGATCATTTACAGTGGATGCCTAGCACAGGATCTGTCAATGAAATTGAAAATTTTAATACCGCCTTCAAGGTAACCAATGCCTCAGCCAGATTACGCAATTTTGATGTACACGACATCAAGTATATCGGAATCGATTACACTAAGGACAACTCCCTTAAAAGGGACCTGAATATAGACTCTATCAAGTTTGAACATGTGCCTATAGCGGTACTTGATAAAATAAGTGGGGGTGCATCTCATACCCTGACTGCAGTGGCCAGTGATCCTCTGTCCAGTATCTGGACCAATAACGTGCATAAAGCATTTGATATAAATGCAAGCCGAACAAAAATATTTGCAAACATTGAACATGTTCATCTTCACACAGACAATGGTCCGGAGAATTTTGGAGTCAAGGTACATCTTTCAGGTACCCTGAACAATGAGGTATATATTGCAAATAATGAGATTCAGACCAATGGGGGTGATCATACCATAGGGGTAAGCTTTACTGCGGATGCAGAAGGACCACAATCTGGATTCATAACCCACAATCGTATCTTAAACAATGCCACAAACAATGGTGCCGGGATATTTGTACACAATTGGCATGGAACCCGAATTCAAAATGATACCATCACAACAAACAATCCTAAACCGGGTATTGATATTTCTCACAGCCGCCAAAGTGTGATCACTTGTAATCGGGTACTAGAAGGTGGTAATGGCCTTTTGTTTGTGGATAATCCTGAAACTACTATAAGTGATAATCTGTTTTACGACAATTCTAAGAGTTGTATTGAAACTCATGGAAATTGTAAGGGAGGTCAAGGAAGTATAATTCGTCGCAATAATTTTAATCTCAGTTCATCCAATAGTAATTATTATTATCCTTTAGCCATTACTGGCCCTCAAACGCACTCTCAATACAATTCCTGGACTGCACAAAACAATAATACAAATCAGAATGGGGAAATAAAACATGAGTCATTTAATATACCAACTATTTTAGAGGATTGCAAATTTCTTGCGCCTTCAGGTAGTTCGCCAGGATCACAGCATCATCCTTATAGAACTATTGGCATGATTGTAGCTAGCGGACCAACAATGAGCTCACAGACTATTGTCTGCAATGCTGGACCTGTAATGCTGCAATCTGATACTTCATCAGCCTATGGGTATGCGGCGATATTAGCAGACAGTGCTGGTTTGGATAGCATACCGGATGCACTCAGAACAGCATTGTTTCAATCCATTTATGCCGAAATTTTACAATATCCACATTGGACTAGTCTATCGGATACATTGTCAGATTTTTACGATGCATTGGAAAATGAATACGTAGGTGAAAGTTCTGTGCTTTATACTGATATTAACTCATATCTTTTGGAGATTGAAGTGCAACAGCTAGTATTTGATTCTTTGGATGTTTTACATTCTGGTGTAGTCGATTCCATGATCATTGTCGAAGAATTAATTGAAGTTGAAACGGATTTAGACACATTGGCTTTATATGAAATTCTTTTGGATTCTCTCCAAACTCAATTGACAGATCTGGAAGAAGCAATAGGTAGTTATCGTTACTTATGTGATAGTTTGAATGCAGAAGCCATTGAAGCATTAGAAGTTTCAAACAATGCTTTGGATCCACAAAATGACGCAGAAGAATACGACCAATGGGTCACCGAACAGAGACTGAAGTTGCTTAACGGTACTTCTCTTGATTCCACAGCCTTAGCAGAATTGATGGTTCTGGCGGCAATGTGTAGGGATAGTGCTGGAATTGCTGTCAATAATTCTCGAGGATTTACTTTAGCCTTGATAGACAAATACATTCCCTTATTCAATTGTGAAGAAGAAGAAGAATTTGGAGGACAACAGCTTGGACTTAAACAATTTATTCCTGCGGGAATATATCCAAATCCATCTACAGGGATTGTTTTGATTGATAGTGATATAAATGTTGAAATCATTCAAAATGTGAGGATCTCCGATCTTTATGGTCGCCATCAGATTCACCGTCCAATTTTAAATAAACATGGATCTGTAGGTTTAGATTTCTCTTCAATGTCAACAGGAATTTATATCGTTGAATTGCTTGATGGAAAAGGAAAAACCCTTTCTTCACAGCGCTTAATAATTCATAAATAAATTTTCTATGACCCACCCAACAACTTTGTAATTGGGTGGGTCAATTTTTTACATACCATAAAACTTAATCATGAGATTACTTATTATTACTCTCTTGTATTCATTCTCTTTTATTCATGCTCAAATCCCTAAGTTTGACTGGATTATTCCCGAAGGGTATAAAAGTAATATAGGATATTTTCAGCTGACTACAGATGTAAATTCTAATACAATTGTTTCAATAGAATATTTACTTTCACCATTTGAGGTGTGTAATGAATCCCACAATTTAAATACAGAGCACACCGCAGTCATTTTTTTAATCAAGTATGATCCACAAGGGCATTGTGTTTGGATGCATCAGTTAACGGATAATGTAACTGGTGTCATTGATGCCGGATTATTTTTATCTACCGATTTACAAGGAAATATTTTGATAGCTGGTGCCCATCGGGGTAAGGTTTGGCTAGACTCAGAGAATTATATACAATCACCGGACGGAGTTGGTGAAGGGTTTGTCTCTAAATTAGATCCAAATGGAAAACTACTTTGGTACAGATTAATAAAAAACGAAAATGGTAAATTTGGCAATGTCAGCGCAATTGGGGTAACATGTGATTTGGAAGGAAATACTTACCTTTCAACTTGGCATTCCAATGGTCACTTAATTCTTGACAGTATACTTATAGAATACCGATCTAATGAAGGAGGTTTTAAAACCTCACTTCTAAAATTGGACACTGAAGGAAATCTGTTATGGTATAAAAAATTTGAAGCTAATAGCAGTATTTTCCAAAATATCAAAGTTAACAGTTTACAACAGGTTGTTGTTGCCGGTTCCTTTTATGGTCGGGAATTATGGGTTGATCAATCTGTACTTTTAAATCGTGATACTTTTCAGCCTGATATTACACATGATGCTGTTCTGCTCGTACTAAATGAGAATGGAAATGTGGAGTATTTGCATTCCATAGGTGGACTTGGAACAGAATATATTTATCAATTGGAAATAGACAAGAAGAACAATATTTTCTTAGGAGGTTCTACTGGAAGCAAAGAATTTGAAATATTATCTAAAAAGATTTTCCGCCTTTCTTCAAGTAAACCAGGAATAAATTTCATTGCAAAAATTAAACCTGACTATCAATTGGAATGGCTTTATGAAGATCATGTTTTAGATTGGTATGGTATGTCATATTTTATTTTAAATAATAATCAGGATCTTTGGACATGCTGGAACCTTAATAAAGACAGCATTTATATCAACAACACACCTTTCGTCAGCCCTGGAAGTTCTTCACCTGATTTAATTTACATTCGTTTTACAAACCTAGGCAGTATTGATAAGGTCTTCCAACTCAATGGGAAAGGAAGAGAGGGAGCCATAGGGATTGGTCATTGCGGCCTTCATCCCGATGGAGGCTTGGTAATTAGTGGTAAGTTTACTTCAGACACTCTGTATTTCGGAGACTATGCATTACCTAAAGTTGCCAGAAAACAAATTGGAGACCAATACACATCTTCAGCTTTCATAGCACGCATCTCTCCAGATGGGATGGTGGGATCTGAAGATTTGAGAAATCAAAAAAGTAGTTTGATTTCTATTCACCCAAACCCCACCAGAGATATAATACAGATACATTTTGATGAGGATTTAGGTGCCGATGGCAGAGTAGAGATCCTGACATCTACTGGCACTTTGATGAAATCTCTGCGCATTGGTAAAGGATCTACATCTACTACTGTCGTTGTGCGTGCCTGGCCGGCAGGAGTTTATTTTGTGAGGTATCGAGATACTGAGGGAAGGAGTAGTGTGGAGCGAGTGGTGGTGGAGTAGAGGATGCATGGTTGTTATTTTTAAATTTTGGATATTTGATATTTTCTTTATTTTTATTAGGAAAAATCATAGGCTATGGTTCAAACAAAAAATTTAATTAGAGACTTAAATCAATTAGGGGGATTAGAAACATTTTGTAAAGGCAATATTCAGATTTTGCCTAGTTCAAATTCTTATAAAGAACAAGACAAGTACATTCCATTATTCATTTGTGCAGAAGAAGAAGAAGAAGAAGAATTTGGAGGCCATCAGCTAGGACTAAAGCAATTCATTCCTGCTGGCATTTGTCCGAATCCATCAAAAGGGATTGTTTTGATTGAAAGCGATATAAATGCTGAACTTATACATAGTGTGAGGATCTCCGATCTTTATGGTCGCCATAAGGTTCACATAACTCAATTCAGCAAAGAAGGCGCTGTAATTGTAGATTTTTCTGGCTTTTCTCCGGAGATCTATATAGTCGAGTTGATTGGTGAAAATGGCAATACCCTTTCTTCACAACGATTGATTATTCACAAGTAAATTTTTATGGCCCATCCAAAAAGCTTTTCTGCCGGGTGGGCCAATTTTTTATCCATAATAAAATTTAATCATGAGATTACTTTTATTTACCTTTTGGTTTTCATTCTTTTTTATTCATGCACAGGTTCCTAAGTTTGATTGGATTATTGCAGAAGGGCATAGGAGTACTATTGGTTTTTTTGAAGTTACTACCGATGTATTTTCTAATACCATTGCAGCTATCAATTTTGAGATTGCTCCTTTCGACATTTGCAATGAGAAATACAATCTGAATACAGAATATACCGATGTTCAGTTTTTAGTCAAATATAATTCAAATGGACATTGTGTATGGAAGCATCAACTATCAGACAATTTGACTGGGGTTCTTGATAGTAGAATTCATTTAACAAGTGACCCAAAAGGGAATATATTAATAAGTTCTTCATTCAGAGGTACCATTTGGCTAGATCCAGAACACTCGATTCAATCACCGGATGGTGTAGGAGAAGCATTTGTAGCCAAACTGGATTCTAATGGAAAATTACTTTGGTATAAATTATTGAAAAACGAAATGGGTAAGTTAGGAGATGTGTGGGTAGGAGGAGTAACTACAGATAAAAGTGGGTTTACTTATTTAATATCCTATCATAGTTTTGGTCATTTACTCTTTGACGGTATCAAGATTGAGTATAAATCTCTGGTCGGATCATCAAAGTCTACATTTTTTAAACTTGATCCTGATGGAAATTTAAATTGGTTTAAAAAATTTGAGAGTTATGAAAATTTTATTGAGCAAGTAAAAATTAATAATGATCTGCAAATTGTATTGGCAGGATCCTTTACAGGGGTAGAATTAATAGTCGATCAGTTGGTATTGAAAAATCGAGATACTATAAGTTTTAATCGGACTAATGATGCGGTGTTGATGGTAATTGACAAAAATGGAAATTTACAATTTATCAAATCCATAGGAGGACTAGAAACGGATTATATTGAACAAATGGCAATTGACAATGGGGGTAATATATTTATCGGTGGATCTAGTCGAAGCAAGGAAATAGAAATATTTTCAAAGAAGATTAAAAGCCTTCCAACCAGTCAATATGCTATCAATTTTCTCGCTAAGATAAATCCTAATTATGAGCTTGAATGGCTTTATGAAGATCATGTTCTTGGAATGTTTGGATTAAACTATATTATACTTAACCAAAAACAAGAGCTATGGACTGCTTGGCAGCTTAATAGAGATACTATATATCTTAAAGGAATGCCTTATGTCAGTCCTGGTAATTCATCACCTGATTTACTTTTCATTCGATTTAATAATAATGGCAATATGGAACAAGTTTTTCAACTGCAAGGTAAAGGTCGTGAGAACGCAGGGGGTTATGAATGTGGGGGTCTTCATCCCGATGGGGGTCTTGTTATAAGTGGCACTTTTACTTCAGACACTCTGTATTTCGGGGACTATGCATTACCTACAGTCGCAAGAAAAAAAGTAGGCGACCAATACACATCTTCAGCTTTCATAGCCCGTATCTCTCCTGATGGGATGGTGGGATCGAAAGATCTGAGAAATCAAGAAAGTAGTTTAATTTCAATCCACCCCAACCCAGCACAAGATTTATTTCAGATTCAATTTGATGAAGATCTGAGAGTAGATGGCAGAGTAGAGATATTGACAACTACTGGCACTCTAATGAAATCAATAAATATCGGTAAAGGATCGACTTCTACTACTGTTGATGTGCGTGACTGGCCTGCGGGAGTTTATTTCGTAAGGTATCGAGATATAGAAGGAAGGAGCAGTGTGGAGAGGGTGGTGGTGGAGTAAAGGATGCATGGTTGTTTTATTCACTTAAAAATTTACTGATTATTAAACTTAGTATACTTAGGAATTGAATAACCAATTTATCTGCAAACCTTAAACCACTATTTTGATTCAAGGAATTTGAATTATTTATGAAACCGTCACCTAAGGAAATAAAAATATTTTGTTCCCCTATCAACCTAAATCAAACTAAATTGATAGCTCGCATTCTATAATAGAATCACTTTATCATCATTTTTCTATTTTATACAAAGCTAAATTTTATAGTGACCATCGGCAAGGACCGGTTAGATGTACGGATGCGAAAAATTGTTGGATCATTCATTGTAGAATAATTACTGAAAAAGAACATAACCATTCCTCATTCCTCCATCAGCGCATCGACTGCACTGTAAATATCCCCATATTTGAATCTGAATTTGTGTCGCATCAGACTTTCAGGAAGGACGTGATTATCCATGGTGAGCATGGTAGAAAATTCGCCCAGAAAAATTCTGAGCAAGATCGTTGGAATCCCAAAACTCAAACAAGATTTTGGTTGATAGGAGATTATTAGTTCGATGATTTTTTTTAATTCAATCGGATACGGTGCGGTCAGATTTACAACCTTCTCTGTATCGTTCCCCTGAATGAGGAACAATACCGCCTGACATAAATCATCCATGTGAATCCAGGAATAAATTTGTTGCCCATCTCCAAACCAATTAAAGATTCTTAATTTTTTAGTGAGGAATAATTTTGGCCAGATGCCACCCTGGTTTGACAGCACCAGTCCTATTCTGATGCGGGTAAGACGGTCGCAATATTTCTCCAGAGTGCACGCCTCATATTCCCAATGATTTACGGTAGGCGCCAAAAAGCCGTAGAATCCCGGCATGGACTTTTCATACAATACTTCCCCAGGTTTGTGTCCGTAAATTCCAATGGCACTTGCATTCAAGATCAATGGTAGCCGTATGTCCAGTTCCTTCAGACAAGTTCTCAAGGCCTTGATGGCCTGCAACCTTGAAACCAAAATTTTCTTTTTACGTCCGCTGGTCCAGGGCCATTTCGCGATGCTTTCTCCGGCGAGATTGATCAGCATGGGTTTGTCCTCAAAAGCAGCAGGATCCACATATTCCTGATCCGGATTCCACAAAAAAATAGGGTAGGGTGGATTTTCCTTTTTCGTTCTGCTCAACCAACTGACCTTGTATCCTTCCTTTGTCAGTTCTTTACTCAGTGCGCGTCCTATCATGCCACTTCCGCCTGCAATAAGAATGTTCTTTGATTCTATGTCTGAAATCATGATTAAGCTTTACATTAGTGCGGTACAAACAATTCTCCCAATGATTAAGTTCTATTTGAAAATATTCCCTTTTCTGGCTTTTACTGTTTTGATCAGTCTTTTCACGTCTTGCAAAAATGATCTCAAAGAAAAGGAACTTATTTTAAAGATCCGCATTGCTGAAGAACCCGATTGTTTGCATCCCGTGGTGTCACAATCCTCACTGGCAACCCAAATCGAAGTGCTGATCATGCCACCTTTGTTTGAGTATCATCCTGATAAACTAGAGTTATCACCTATGTTGGTAAGAGCGATGAGTGAGGCCTTGCCTGTTAACGACAGCACAGTGGCCTTTACTTATGAATTGCATCAGGAAGCAGTATGGGATGATGGGCGACCTGTTTTGGCCACTGATGTGGCATTTACCATCAAAGCAGCTCTGAACCCTCTGCTCAAAAACGGAACCTGGCGCGGGTTTTTCAAAAACATTGTCGATCTGCAAATAGACCCTGCAAATCCTAAAAAATTCAGCATTCTGGTCAAGAAGAATTACATGCTTGGTCAGGAAATGAGTGGAAACTATTGTCTCTATCCGGCACACGTGTACGATCCTTCCTTGCTCATGACTAAATTTGCCATTCCGGATTTGACCACTAAAGATTCTGCGGCCTGGAGTGCTGAAGAATGGAAACAACTCGAGCAATATGCCACCGAATATCAATCTGCAAATTTTTGCAAAGAAAAGATTCAAGGTTGTGGAGCTTACCGACTTAAAGTATGGGAGAGCGGAAACCGAATTGTCCTGGAAAGAAAAGTAAATTGGTGGGGCGACAGTCTTGCTAAAGATTATCCATTGCTGGCTGCCCATCCAAAAGAAATCCAATACCTCGTTATCCCTGATGAAGCTGCAGCTGTAGTTGCTTTAAAAAACAAGAGCATAGATCTGCTTTCCGGAATCAGTCCCAAACAATACGACGAACTCAAAATAAATTCGGCCGACCAGTTTGAATTTGCAAATCCATCCCTCTCTCAATATTATTACCTTGAAATCAATCACCGTCACCCGATCCTGAAAGAAAAAGCGGTGCGCCAGGCTTTGGCCAAATTGCTTGATCTGGACAAATTTATTCAGACACAATTCAATGGACTTGCAGGCAGAATAGCGGGTCCGGTAAATCCTTCCAAATCCTATTACAACCACAACTTAAAGCCTGTTGAATTTTCTCCACAGGAGGCAGTTAAATTGCTAACGGAGGCCGGGTGGAAAGATCATAACGGAGATGGAATATTGGATAAAGTCATTGATGGGAAACCTACTGAACTGATGTTGAATTTATTTATTTCCGGAAAAGAAATTGGAAAGAACATCGGCATTCTGCTGCAGGAGGAAGCGGCCAAAGTAGGTATTAAAATTGAACTCATCAGCAAAGAGTCTGCCATGATGATGAAGGACATGAATGCACATCAGTTTGAATTGGCGACCATGGCGGCACGTCAATCGCCTTCGCTCTGGGATCCTTATCAGGCCTGGCATTCCTCCAACGCCAAAACCGGGGGATTCAATAAAACCGGTTTTATAAATGCCCTGTCAGACAGTTTAATTTTAGCCATTCGTACTGCACCATCTGCTGCAGATCGAGACGCAGCCTATTTAAAATTCCAGGAGTTGTTGTATCAGGAACAAGCGCAGATATTTTTGTTTGCTCCTTTGGAGCGCATGGTATATTCCAGGCGGTTGTCCATACTAGTCAGCTTTCGCAGACCGGGATATTCCGAGAATCTGATCAAATTAAGATAAAGCGATGCTTTTATTTATTTTAAAACGATTGATGAATGCAGTTTTTCTGCTATTGTTGATTGCATTGATCGGCCACTGGATGATTCAGAACATACCGGGCAGCTATGATGAAATGAACCGGGAAGAAGAAAATTCGGCACCAGAAAACTACACTTCCCAAAAGATCAAAATGCCCTTGTTTTATTTTGGCTTCATTCCGGAAAGAAACCCTGAAGAGTTGAAATCAATGAATTTCCTGATTCCTGAATTCAAGTGGAATGGTACAGTAAATCTCTACCATCATTGGTTGGTAAATTCTTCCGCTTCACTGCGCGACGGCCTTCCGGTTGGACAAAAAATTTGGAAAGCCATTCAGTGGACCATGGCCTTGCAAATACCTGCTGTGATACTCATTTTTTCTTTGGGATTGTGGTTGGCATTTTTGGTGGTGTGTTCCAAACATCATCGTTTCAAAAAGATCATGGACATTGGTCTCACGGCCTTGCATGCTTTTCCGGTTTTTTGGTTTGGAAGTTTGTTGCTGATATTTTTTGCAAACCCTGATTTCTTCAATTGGTTTCCGGCCATTCCTGAATCCGCGGGAGGTTCAGACCCATTTTCATTGTGGATTCAGCAACCGGCATTCTGGATATTGCCCATTACAGCACTGGTCTTACCATCCTTAGCAGTCATTTATAATTTGTTCAGAAAGGGCCTTGAGAATGCATTTCAAAAACGTTTTTGGATGCGTGCCCGGAGCAGCGGTATTTCTGAGATGGACGGACTCAGACATGAGTTGATGCCACATGCTTTAATCCCTGTTTTGGCCTGGATCGCATCCGCAGTTCCTTTTCTGATCGGCGGTTCCATTTTGATTGAAACCATCTTCAGCATTCCCGGAAGTGGGCGACTCATGTACAATTCGATTCATTACCGGGATTGGCCCGTGGTCCATGGATTGTTTATGCTGGCAGCGGGAATGACCTTGATTGGCTTGTTGATTTCAGATGTTTGTCAGAGACTAATGGATCCCCGATTACAAGTGGCCAACTCCTAAAATCATCCTTACAATTTTATTTCTTTGCCTGCATAAAAGTCAAGCACTTTTTGTTTGAAAATCAGATCGTATTTTGAAATCAGCAAACTCAATGCTGCCGTTTGTAAATTGTTTTGAGATTGATTCAATTCAAATAAATTAGTGGCACCGATTTCGAATCTCTTTTGCGTAAAATTTTGAGAAGATCTGGCAGCTTCATAAGCGCTGTTGGCGGCATCATATTCCTTAATGGCTGCTTTGACATTTGCGATGGCCTGTGAGATGTTTTGGCTAAGATTTAATCCCTGCGTTTCGAAATTTATTCTGCTGCGTTCTGAGGCAAGTTTAGCGCGTTTTACATTGGCCCGGTTGCGGTAATTATTGGCTATGGGAATGTTCATAGAAACACTGAAACTATAACCCAGATATTGATCAAACTGATCTGCAAAAGGAATGGCTTTTTCATTGGTGCCAATGACCAGCGGTTCTTCAAACACCACATTTTTACCATCAATGCGGATACCGGGGATGGCCCTGCTGCCGATGATGCTGTAGGAACTGGGTATTTTTACATTTGAATAGCGGGATCCGGCAAATATATTTCCAAACAAGGAGGGAAAGAATGCCGCTCTTGCCATGCCTTCACCTAGTTTGGCTGCTTCAAGTCGTAATTTGGCGGCCTTCATTCCTGGTTGGTTTACAGAGGAGTATTCATATAGATTCTCATAGGTGTAGGATTCTGATTCCAGATTGCGCAGCTGTTCTTCTGAAAGAGGCTCAAGGCTCATTTCCAGATCTGACCGCAGCCGAAGGGATTGTTTCAGAGACAGCCATGCAAGATCGAGTGCATTTTCTGCACTGACGACGCCTTGTTCGGAGCGGGCTACCTGAGATTTAATTTCGTACAGGTCTGCCTCAGGTCTCCCTCCGGCACTGATCATTTTTTGGATTTGTTCCATTTGCTGTCGGATGGCTTCAAGATTTTTTCCGGCGATCTCCAACCGTTCGTCTGCAAGCAACACATTGAGGTATTGGCTGGCAACCTGTAGGGCAATATCGTTGGATGTTTGCTGGTATTCCTCCTTGCTAGCGGATAGATTGATTTTGCTTTGATTGATACTTTTATTCACCAGTCCTGCCTGAAACAAAATGACAGAACTGCTGAGCCCGTAGTTTCCATTGAGGATGTCCTGGGTGATGAAGTCGTTTGAGGTGGGGTCAATGTTGCGGCCAATGCTCCAGCCCATGTTGATGTTACCGTTCAGGTCCGGCAACCTCTTGTATCTGTTTTCCTTCAGATTGATTTCCTCGCTGAATACGTTGACCCTCCCGGATTGTAAAGTCAGATTTTCCTGTTGTGCCTGACGGATGCATTTAACCAGACTCCATTGTTCCTGAGCCTGAATGGCCAGTGGAGCGAGCACCCAAATTAGAAAAAACTTTTTCATAGATTAATGATAAACTAACGCAATATTAGGGATTTTCGTCCATTGCGCGCGCTTTGTTTCGACCAATGCCCTCCTGGAATGGACAGAATCGGCACAATGTTAAAGTAGCAACTATTCCATAGTCATTCACACGATGCCTCTCTTGTCTGAACTGGGATTTGTGGGATTATTGGGATTTGTGGGAATTTTGTCTGAACTGGGATTTATGGGATTGTTGGGAGTTATGGGAAGGAATATCTTTTTCTTTTGAATTTATTGAAGATGAAACATCCTCAACATTTAATAAAGTTTCATCATCAAGATCTCATTAATCCCATGCATCCCAAAAATCATGGTTCAGACAGATAACGGAATTTTGTCTGAACTGGGATTTATGGGATTGTTGGGAGTTATGGGAAGGAATATCTTTTTCTTTTGAATTTATTGAAGATGAAACATCCTCAACATTTAATAAAGTTTCATCATCAAGATCTCATTAATCCCATGCATCCCAAAAATCATGGTTCAGACAGATAACGGAATATTGTCTGAACTGGGATTTATGAGATTGTTGGGAGTTGTGGGTAGGAATATCTTTTTCTTTTAAAATGATTGAACTTGAAACATCATAAACATTTAATAAAATTCTATCGTCTCGTTCTCATTAATCCCATTCATCCCAAAAATCATGGTTCAGACAGATGACGGGATTATTGTCTGAACTGGGATTTATGAGATTGATGGGAGTTGTGGGATTGGATATATTTTTCTTTTGAATTTATTGAAGATGAAACATCCTCAACATTTAATAAAATTTCATCATCAAGATCTCATCCATCCCATGCATCCCAAAAATCATGGTTCAGATAGTTGATGTGGATTTTAAGATTAACCCACGCTTACTTTACCTGTTTCCAACCGATATCCTACTCCATGCACCGCCACGAGTCCAACAGTTGGATCAGCCGCTAACTTCTTTCTCAACCTTGACACAAAAACATCTATACTTCTTCCAACCAACACGCCTTCATCTGCCCAAACCTCGCGGAGGATAAAATCGCGCTCAAGTAATTTGTCGGGGCTGTTGGCAAAGAGCCGAAGTAATTTGGTCTCACGGAAAGTCAATGATTGTGGTACGCCGTTACAATGCAATATTTGTCCGGTAACATCAAGACGAGAATTTCCGATTTCCAGTAAATCTTCTGCGGAATCAGAAGTGATTTCACTTTGTCCAGATTTTTTTTGACGGAAAAACCAAAAACCACCAATTGCAAGCAAAATCAATACAAGATATCCTGCTTTATTATACAGCAATGATTTTACAGGGCTAATATCTAAAAATGTGATTTCAATATAATGGCAACCCACGGGCATCTCCCTTCCGGCACAAGGCACCGTGCCATTATTTAAAAAATCTGTCTGATGAAATCCCAGATCGATCGTTGCATTTTCACAATTTCGTACAGTCACTTCGTAAGGATTTTTGATACCGTACACATCGAGGGAGGATTGGAGCATAGCCGGAAGTTGTTCGTATCTGAAAGCTTGAAGCAGTCGCACCCTCCACACGCCTGGTCCTGCCTGCTCGATGGCCGGAATACGACTCGTGCTGTCCCCTGAAAGTCGAAGCAACCCATCCGCCGTCCTGCGGAGCGCAAGGTTTACTTTTTCAGCGGAAATACCTTGCGGCCCATCCGGTTGTGCATTGACTAGAAATAGAACCCCCAACAAAATAGGGACCAACAATAGTTTTCTCTGAATATTTGAATCACGAACGAAAAACATCCTCAAAATTAACTTCTTTTAAATCAAGAGACACATAATAAACTTACAATTTGATGGATATATTTTAAAACCAAGCATCCATTCTTATTTATACATAATTAAATCACAAGATTGGGTTTATTGAGATTTTTACCAATGGCATTTTATCGGCTGTTAAAGCATGGTGATCAAAAAGCATGGGAGATTTCCCAGGAAAAGGAAGTGCTCGCTTTCAAGATGTAAAATTAGAAACTCTCCGGATGGTGTGAGGTTTCCAACTGTAAAAGCTTGTAAAGGAAATGTAAAAGGAGCTTTATTGGTTTTTTGATACCAGATGATTCAATCTGAATAGAGTGTATTTTCTATTCAGGCTAAAATATTGCTTCCTTAAAATATGATAGATTTTTTTGGATGAAAGACTTAGGTTAGAAGAATCTATTTATTTGAATGTTTGTAAATACATTTTCTATTAAAATTACAAGGGGTCATGTAGAAATGGATTTTTTTTAAAGATCCTTAAAAAAAGAACTAAATGGTTTTACTTTACCAGGACTGATTTAAATTTTGGATATTTTTAATTCTAAAGAAAGGACAACTTCAAAAATGGTTTTACAATGCATTTTAAATAAGTGAAATTGGCCATACTTGTAAGTACTTATTTTTTGAGAAACAACTTGAATCTAAACAAAATGCTCCCGATGACTGCCGTCACAATAGGGTTTATTTTTGGAGTGGCCACAGCGGCACAATGCACATTTTTTAGTTTTGATTTCTTCACGTCCATCCGGGTGTCTGATGATGACTTCTCCAATTACCATAAGTGGGCCCTTGTCCATAACCTCCACTCTGGTAAGCTCCTGTTCATTCTCTTGTGGCTTTTCCTGCTGTTCGTTGTAGTAAAAACTCAGCGCTCCGCTGGGACATTTATTTATTTGTTCGACGATGCGGGGAGTGTCGGCGCCAGCAGGTTTGATCCATGGTCGTTCTGCAGGATTAAACACCTCCGGCAATCCTGCAGCACCCCTCCAGCAAATGGTGGAATGGATACAAACTTGAGGTTTCCAAACAATGGTAATTTCACCATTGGAATATTCTTTGGTAATTTCTTTCATGCCAATTCACTGGTAATTTGAATAGGGTGGGTCAGTACTTTATGGATGTGACATTTATCAGCAATTTGTAAGAACCGTGTTTTTTGCTCATCAGAAATATTTCCTTTAAGTTCAATCTTTCTGTGCAGTTTTGTAATTCCCTGTTCTTTATCTTCTTCAAACCAAATGTCTACGTCAATTGCCTCCAGGGCGATTTCCTTTCGGTCTGCATACATGCGTAATGTGATCGAAGTGCAAGCGGCAAGGGAAGCACACAAAAGATCAGAGGGGGAAAATCCAAGATCAGCTCCTCCATTTTCCACAGGTTCATCAGCCAAAATTTCGTGTCGGTGATTACTCAGTTGGGTTTTATAAGCTTGCTTTTCAATGTGTGCGTGAATGTCTGATGATTTGTTTTCCATTTTAAGGCAGTTTAAAGTATAAATTCATGAAGTTCTTTTCTGTTTCTCGCAGTCAGTTCCCGCGTTTTGTAAGGCTCTGCAAGTTTTTCAGCGTCATCAAGATATCCAAGAGCAATGACCAACATGGGTTTTTGCAGATCCGTCAATCCAAATGATTCAATGATTTTAGATTTGTCAAAACCTGCCATTGGATGAGCATAAATATTCATCGAGGTGGCTTGTAGGAGCAACAATGCGTTTGCCATTCCCAGATCGTGATCGGCATAGAAATTAGTTTTTTCATTTTTTTCAAAATGAGTTCTGGCGATGCACAAAATGAAAGCTGCTGCATTTTTACACCAGGGTCTGTTGCCTTCCAGCATGGCATCGTATATACGCTCAAATTTATCTGTTTCCTTTTGCGCAATTATAAACTGCCATGGTTGTTCGTTGTTGGCACTTGGAGCCCAGGAAGCCGCTTCTGCAAGGGTGTGAAGATCTTCCGTTGAAATACCTTTTGGTGAAAAGCTTCGGGCACTCCATCGGTCTTTGATCAATTCAAGTACGGGGTATTTTGTTTGTGCTTTTTTGATTGAATTCATATGTTGATTTTAGATAGTCATGGGAATTTCCATGAGCAATATTTCTGAAGCAGTATCTGATTGAATAGTCAATTTGTTTATATCCCAAAGACCCAGTCCGTCTCTGGACTTTAAAGCCTGACCATCGATGTGTACATTCCCATTGATGACAAATGCATACACGCCATTTCCTTTTTTCTTAATTTGATAATCCAGTGAAATTCCTTGGTCTAATTTCCCCAGATGAAACCAAGCATCCTGATGGATCCACACACCTTCATCATCCGGGTTGGGTGACAAAATTTGCTGCAACTTGTTGTGCCTTTTTTTGAGATCAAGTGTCAATTGATCATAACGGGGCGTAACATTTTTTTTATTTGGGAAAACCCAGATTTGAAGGAATTTTCCGACCGCATCTTTGTGGTGATTGTATTCGCTGTGGGTGATTCCCGTTCCTGCACTCATGACCTGGATATCTCCATTCCTGATAACGCCTGCATTCCCCATACTGTCCTTATGTTCCAGCGCGCCTTCCAGTGGAATGGTGATGATTTCCATATTGTCATGCGGGTGTGTACCGAATCCTGTTCCCGGATCAATGCGATCGTCATTCAGTACCCGCAGCACACCAAAATGCATGCGTTCCGGGTTGTAATAATTGGCAAAACTAAAAGTGTGGTGGGAATCCAGCCAACCGTGATTGGCGTGTCCACGCGTTTCTGCCTGATGTAAAACTTTACTGGCCATGATAGTTGATTTTGTATTTGGAAGATGATTGAACCCCAAAATTTCAAGGGGTTTAAGTTCGTCAATGTCATTGTGAATAATAGATCCGATCGCAGAGGTGCTGGCGAGAATGCCCGTCCCGAGAAGTCCTTTTTTCAAAAAATCTTTTCTGTTCATCTTTTAAAATTTTAATACCCAAAATTATTACGACTTAGAACTCTTTCCAATAATCCAGTTTATCATTTGCTCTTAATGTAAGACAAGAAACTAAAAGCCTTTTTCAATTTTATTATAAAAACCACCATAAGTAACTGTTTTTACACCTTCCTCATTAAAGAAATCACCCGGAAAACCGAGATCGATTTTACTGGCCTCATTTAATTTTTGGAGGTGCTTGGGTTCAAGCACCAGATCTAAAGCTTTTAGATTTTCTTGAAGTTGGCTAAGTTTGGTGGCGCCTGCGATGGGAATGGAGGAGATGCCTTGCTGCATCGTCCATTTTAAGGCTACGTGTGAGGGTTCGACACCAAGTTCTTCCGCCACGGCCATTACCACTTTTGTAATGGCTACTGCCCGCTCATTGAGTCTGGAGCTACCTTCTTTAATTCGTCCGGGATCGCCTTTCAGATATTTGCCGGTAAGTGCACCACCGGCCAATGGGGCCCATGGAATAATGCTGAGACCATGTTGGGCAGCCATCGGAATGAGTTCACGTTCGGGAGTACGCTGAAGGAGGGAATATTCCATCTGCAAGGCAACAAATTTTGACCATCCCATGCATTGGGCAAGGGTCTGGGCCTGACTTACGACCCATGCAGGCGTGTCACTGATGCCGATGTAATTTACCTTCCCCTGCCGCACGAGGTCATCAAGACCACGCATCACCTCTTCAATGGGTGTGAGCCGATCCCATATATGTAGGTAAAGCAAGTCGATAAATTCTGTATTCAGTCGCTTCAGACTTTCTTCTACACTGCGCATCATATTCTTCCGGTTGTTTCCGGAAGCGTTGACATTGGTAAGATTGTCATGAAGCGTATATTTGGTGGCAACTACAAAGTGATCCCTGTTGCTCTGTATGAATTCTCCTATGATGCGTTCACTGGTGCCTTCTGTATACCGGTTGGCGGTGTCAATAAAATTACCGCCGGCCTGTGCGAAGGTTTCCAGAATCTGCAAACTGGTTTCTTTATCTGCACCCCAGCTCCATTCTTTGCCAAAGCCCATAGTGCCCAGACATAATTCAGAAACTTTAAGCCCGCTTCTGCCCAAAAGTTTATAGATCATCAGTGTAATTAATGGTGAATTGATAGAACAAGTCTAAATGTAAATGGTTGTTCGGAATGAGAAAAGTTAATTACCTGTTGAATGCCACAGTAAACTTGCTCTTAGAAGTTTTCTAAATAAAAACTACTATCATAAGTAGAAAAATACTTAATTCTAAATTTAATTTATTTTGAAATTCGATTGAGTATTAGTTTTCGAGCTTTAGAAATTTAATAAATAAGTTGGCAGACGATTCAATCAGTAAATAAATGATGGACCAGTATCTATTCTGGTTTAAAAAATTTCGTTGAGAATTTACTAACTTAAACATCATAAAATTAATCAATCAGCTGCCAGAAGAATTATATTATTTTTATTTCAAATAATCAAATTTTATATTCTTTGAAGTTTCCATACTTGCTTGGATTCCTTTGGCTAATTATGATTGTTAATAATTTTTTTTCAGACAATTTATTATTTCAAATTTATGCTGTGCTATAGTAATAAATTTAGAATACATAAATGCAATGTTGAAGGTATTTAAAGACTAAATGCTGGTTAGTTGATTTAAGTCACTTTTAAATCAATATCACCCACATCCTACCATTTAGATAAATAGATATCTTGCAGCATGAATAAAGGCCACAAAGAATTATATGGTGCGTTGGTGATACTTTTCATATTGGGGCTGCATTATTATTTGAATCCATGGAATGCAGATGCCAGGGTTTTGCGTACGGTCACAGTTGCCTTCTTGATGATTTCATTTTGGGTAATGGATTTTATACCATTGGCTGTGGTGGCCTTGTTTCCTCTGGTACTTTTTCCCTTGTTAGGAATTGAATCGCTGGACAATACAGCCAGACATTACGCGGATCCAATCATCTTTTTATTTATGGGTGGATTTTTTCTGGCCCTGGCTATTGAAAAATGGAATCTACATCAGCGAATTGCCCTTAACATTCTTCGTCTCACCGGAAGCAATGGGGACAGAATCATCCTGGGTTTTATGTTATCGACTTTTTGCATCAGCATGTGGATCAGCAATACCGCCACAACGATGATGATGTTTCCAATTGCCTTGTCAGTCATTAATTTGATTCAGAAAACGAATCCCGGAATCGACACCGGTTCATTTGCAATCTCCATCATGCTGACAATTGCCTACGCTTCCAATATTGGTGGCCTCTCTACCATCATAGGCACTCCACCCAATGTGGCTTATGTAGGTTTTTTACGAGACACGGCAGGAATTGAAATTTCTTTTATGAGATGGATGATGATTTGTTTACCGGTGGCGTTGGTTCTCTTGTTTTTTTTGTATGTGTTGTTTACGCGAATTTTATTTAAAAATAATTTGGGCCACCAGGAATCTACAGCAGAATTTATCCGCAACAAAATCAAACAACTTGGAGTCTGGAGTGTGGCCGAGAAAAGGGTGATGGGCGTTTTTTGTTTGGCCGCTTTTATGTGGATCACTAAAGATCTATGGGTAAATTGGACCGGTTTACCCATCAGCGATACCATGATCGCCATCACGGCAGGCATCACATTGTTCATACTGCCCTCAGGTACCAAAACTACCACAACTGCTTCCTCGGATGAAGAGGAAGACTCTGCACCAAGAGATAGAATATTAATTTGGTCAGATACCCACAAAATGTCCTGGGGCATATTGCTGATGTTTGGTGGAGGACTCACCCTTGCAAAAGGATTGGAACAGGTAGGTGTCATGAAAAGTCTGGGAGAACACATCGCATTCATGGCCCCCTCTCAGGAATTTCTATTGATCCTGATGGTCACTACAGTTTCTATTTTTTTATCAGAGATTATGAGCAACGTAGCGCAGGTGATCGTGATGGCTCCGATCATTACCGCTGTAGCACTGAATCTTCAATTGGATCCTCTACTTTTAGGAATACCGATGACCTTGGCCGCCAGTTGCGCCGGTATGTTGCCAATGGGAACACCTCCCAATGCCATCGTTTTTTCGAGTGGCAAAATTCCTTTAAGAAAAATGCTGCGCGCTGGTTTCTTCCTGAATCTGATGAGCATTGTGGTCATTACGGTGCTGTGCTATGCCTTGATCCGCTTAAAATAATTTGCGGTTATGCACACTCGTGGATGATTTTTGTAAATTTGCATCTACTGACACGAACACCTAAATATTCTTATGCAAGAGAAATTCGAATTGCTGAAGAAATACTTCGGCTACACCAGCTTTAGACCTCAACAGGAAGCCATCATTCATTCGATCATGAACGATCACGACGTGCTGGTTCTGATGCCAACAGGAGGCGGAAAATCTATTTGCTTCCAGATTCCGGCATTGATGAAACCGGGGATCACTCTGGTAATCTCCCCCCTCATAGCTTTGATGAAGGATCAGGTGGAATCGTTGAAGGCCAATGGAATTGCCGCTGAATTCATCAACAGCAGCTTAAGTCCACAAGAGGAAACGGATATTACCAACCGATGCATGGCCAACCAGATCAAATTACTCTACGTATCTCCTGAAAAAGCATTGAGCGTAAGCGCAGGCTTTCTCAGTATGCTGCCTGTGTCGATGATTGCCATTGATGAAGCGCATTGTATTTCGCAGTGGGGTCATGACTTCCGCCCAGAATACGCCCAGCTAAAATCCCTCCGCTCCATTTTTCCAAAAGTGCCCATAATCGCCTTAACTGCTACTGCCGACAAAACCACCAGAAAGGATATTGTCCAACAGTTGGCGCTCAGGGAACCCAAGCTTTATGTGTCCTCATTTGATCGGCCAAATTTTTATATTTCAGTAAGAAGCAATGTAAAAGAAAAAGACAAAATAGAAGAGATCGTTTCTTTTATCAAATCTCATGCTGAAGAAAGTGGCATCATTTACTGTCTCTCCAGAAAGGGAACTGAAGCTTTGGCCGCCACGTTAATTCAATCCGGAATTCAGGCTGCATTTTATCATGCAGGAATGAGCAGTGCAGAAAGATCAAACATTCAGGAGAAATTTATCTACGACGATGTCAAAATCATCTGTGCAACCATCGCATTCGGCATGGGTATTGACAAATCAAATGTGCGATGGGTGATTCATTATAATTTACCGAAAAACATCGAAGGCTATTATCAGGAAATTGGAAGAGCCGGACGTGATGGAGCACCCGCCAAAACTATTTTGTTTTACAGCATCAAGGATCTGATGATGCTGAATAAATTTGCTTCCGAAAGTGGACAGGCTGAATTGAATCTTGAGAAGCTCAAGCGGATGCAGCAATTTGCCGAAGCAAGGGTTTGTCGCAGAAAAATATTGCTGGGGTATTTTGGTGAAAGCTACGATAAGAACTGCAATTCCTGCGATGTGTGCAAAGATCCTCCGACCTATATTGATGGAACACTCATCGCACAAAAAGCAATTTCTGCTTTGCTGCGAACCAATGAAAGTATCGGTATTAAAACCCTTATAGACATTTTGAGGGGATCCATGAATGCTGAAATAGTTGAGCACGGTTATGACAAAATCAAAACGCATGGCGCAGGAAGGGAATATACCTCTGAAGTCTGGCAATCCTATATTTTGCAGTTGTTGCAAATTGGGATTTTCGAAATGGCATATGATGAAGGCTTTTCACTAAAAGTCAGTCCTTTTGGCAGGATGGCCTTGAGCGGAGATCAAAAAATTGAACTTACCGCCTTCCAGCCCAAATCCACCCGGGAGAGTATAAAGTCGGAAGTAAGTTCGGAAACAAAACAACCACAATCTGTTTTCGAATCCCTGCGTTTGCTGCGCAAGAAAATTGCTGTTGAGATGGGACTTCCTCCATATATTATTTTTCATGATAGCACCTTGCAGGAAATGGTAGAAATGATGCCTACCTCTCGTCTTGAAATGATGGTAATTAATGGAATGTCGCATACCAAATATCAGAAGTACGGTTTTCGTTTTGAACATTTGATCATCGAACTTAAAGGAAAAAACAGAGAAGAGGAACAAACACAAATTGATGTAATCCTCAGTGAGGAAAGTGTGTTGAAGTACGTCGAAGAATTGAAAAAATATCCTGTAAGAATATCCCATACAATCCTTGGCAAAGTCTTGCTTGGCTCGGAGCGTGAAATGATCATCGAAGACCTAAAGGATTTAAGTTTTTATGGAATCCTAAAAGGCAGGTCCAATTATAAAATGATCAGTCCTATACTCCAGCAAATTTTCAAATCAAATAAAATCGTAACCGGTACAACTGCTGAAATCAATGCACAGAATTTTTTTAGTCTTCCTTCTCAAAATGAATTATCCGATGAAGAAATCCAGTCTGTGAGAAGGCAGGTATCCGGTTTTGATTTGAGCAGACCCGATGATGAGATTGACAATGATTTTATTCTTCAGACGCGCAAGCAATTTCCTCGCGCTTATGAATTTTGGAGTGCAGAGGAAAATCAACTGCTTTTGGAACTATGCAAGAAAACAAACGATCTCGAGGTTTTAGCCGATATGTTAAAGCGTAACCCAAGTTCCATTAAAAGTCAGTTTAAGAAACTTGCAACAGGATAATTTACAAATATCATAGTTAATAATTATGTCACCCCTCTGGGGTTTGATATTGCAGGCATGTTTTTTTATAGTAATGTCACCCCTCTAGGGTTTGACATCGCATGTTATTTTCTGTTATCGTAATGTCACCTTTTTTTTTGTATGCTATATCATTCTGGTGAATGGGTAATACAATCCCGTAGGGATGAAATTTTTATAGAAACCCCGTAGGGGTGAAATATAGATGATGCATGATTGAAAAGGGCAGCAACCAAATAGATCACTGCCCTTTATCATATAATATCGATATAAAATAAAATGTAGGTCGTTATGTTATTTCTAAAATTGTATTTGAGAAATTTATATTTTAAATCATCAACAAAAATCAATTACAACCCATGTCTTGTTTAGATTGCGGATCACTGTTCGGAAAACAATTTCCAGATTGAACATTAACAGGTTTGTATCTGATCAAATTCGGATCGAACAATCCATTTTCTAAAAACTCAGTCAATTTATCCACCTCACTTTCTGTCAAACCAAGAGGTTTGAATTGCCTGTCTATATTGCTTTTCGGAATATCCGGATTTTCGGGTATGGCTAAGTTGAAATACTCCACCACTTCGCGAAGACTGTGTTTGCTGGCACCATGAAAGTAGAATCCAATATCCTTGAGGTTGTACAATTGTGGCACCTTGAATTTATACAGATCATAGTCGTTTAATGAAAATCCACCTCTGCCCTTACTTCTACCATCAGTTGTTTTAAATACTTCGTAGCCATTCTGGTCCAGATTTTTTACCCCAACACCGGCAAATCGCTGACCATTCAGGGAAGGGCTGTTGTGACAATTTACACATTTTGCTTTACCAAAAAATAAAATGGCCCCTTCTTTTTGTTCGTCGGTCATTGCCTGGTGATCTCCCTTGATCCATTTTTGAAAAGGTGCTTCATTGGTGAGGACCGTTCTGAAATAAGATGCAATGGCATTTGCCGCATTTTGTAAAGTGTAACGATCTTTCTCAGGTACATCAGGAAAAGCATTGTCAAATAACGGAGTATATCCTAATTTGTCCATCAGTTCCTTGTTGATCATTTGTCTGTGCACCACCAGTGCTCTTGGAATCACGGCTTCCAGCCCTTCTCTTTGTTCCTTGTTGATGGCTGTAAGGGAGTCTGTGACACCCCAAACACTTTCCGTACCAACATTCATCCCAAAAGAACCAAACGATCCATTCCACAATGGGTTTCTTACATAGGCAAGATTGATAGTTGGCAAGGGTCTTGCGCCCTGTGCATCCACTTCTGTGCCATCGTATGATGGATTTTTTATTCTGCCTTCTCCCGTATGACCAAAGCCAATTCCGCCATCAGCTATTCCTTGAAACCTTCCGGCGGTAAAGTTCTTTTCAGGTACGTGGCAAGTGCTGCATGAGTAGGTTGCCATGGAAACTGATTTTTTGGCAGCCATTCCCAGGCCTGTTTCAAAAAACAACAATTTTCCTAATCCCACCTTGGCAGAGGTAACCGGATTTTTAATGTCCTGGTTGGGTAATGATTTATAATCTTTGCTGTTGGGCATTGCATACCAATCTGCCTTGCCGTTGAGGCTGTTTTCATTGAGCAAATTTGTGAGCTCTGCATCCTGCTCTGATATTGTAATCTCCTTTTTGCAGGAAACAAATGTGTACATCAAAATAACCAATACAAGTAGATTCTTCATAAATGGGATATAAAGTTTAACCAATAAGCGTCAAAATTGGAAGGAATGTTTGACCGCTTTTGTGACGGATGTCACAAAACTGAAAATAATTCAAAAAAAAATTAAAAATCTTAGTTAAATGGGAACTATTGCATGAACTTTGATAATCTGGTTTCATCCAGAATTCTAATTTTCTTGCCGGCAATTTTAATGATGCCTTCTTCCTGTAGTTTATAAAGTTGACGCGTGGCGGTCTCTCTGGTCGTTCCTGCCAGATTTGCGAGCTCTTCTCTTTTAATACTGATATTTAGGGTGGATTGGTCCCGCTCATAACCATAATTTTGAACTAAAAAGAGCAAGGCGACACCGACTTTATCGTGAGCCGGTTGTTGAGCAGTGACAGTAATTTTTCGCTCTGCTTCTTTCAATTCATCAGCCAGCAGTTGTGCAATTTTCAAGACCAATTGACCTTTTTGTTCAGCCAGATTTATGAAGGGTCCTTTCGGAATAAAACATACCATGGAATCTTCCAACGCAGACGCAGTGCAGGAATAGGAATCATTGCTTATCAATGCACGATGTCCCATCACATCTCCTTCACTCACCATATGGACAATCTGTTCTTTTCCATCATGTCCTATTTGGGATATTTTTATTTTTCCGGAAATCAAGCAAAACAAGCCTTTTGGAAAGGCACCTTCTTTAAACAACTGCTCACCTTTTTTAAATAAGCGACATGTTTTTATTTGATCCAACGCATGAAGATCTTCTGTATTCAATTCATTAAAAATTGAATTTGTTCTGACCTTGCATTTGCAGCACATGATATTTTCTAACTCTATCACTGTAATTTAAATTTGCCGGATCAAGGAATTGAATTTTTAGTTTTCAACTTAAACTTACACATCTCATATTTATCTCATCAAGGTAAAATCACCTGTTAGCAATTGTGTTTGACCATTCTTCCACTCTACTTCCAACACATATAAAAAAACAGCAGGATTAAGTACTTCGCTTTTAAATTTTCCATCCCATCCTTCTGATGGAACATTGGGTTCGAAGTTATTTTTTCTAAAAACAAGTTCACCCCATCGGTCGTAAATGGAAAAAGATTTGATTGTTCGGTAACTGTCTTCAGAAACTACCGGAAATAAGTAATCATTGATACCATCTCCATTAGGACTGAATGCATTTGGCACCCAAACACCGCGTTTAATGATCTGAATTAAAATGCTGGCACTGGCTGTACATCCTTGTTTGTTGGCATAAGTGATGGTAAAGCTGGTTTCTGTATTGAGTCCTTTAAGATTAGGTTCCGGACAATCTGAACAGCTCAGGAATTCAGCAGGAGTCCACATGATCCAGGCAATGGAATCTGTTGGAATTGAAAAGACAGGTTTTAGTGTAAATGGATCGCCCGCATTTATTTTTACAGAGGTAGGTAAATTGACGCCGGTAGCAGAGGGCGTAAGGATTTGAAAATCTTTGGAAACAATACATCCATTGGCATCTGTAACTTCCAGTCTGTGTAAGCCCGGGGCCAGACCGGTAAGGTAAAGTTGGTTGATCATTTTTCCATCAAGGGAATAAGTAAATGGACCTGTTCCTCCAATGATGTTCAGGATGTTTACAGAAGCCTCGTCGCCTGTACATTTTGGTTGTTGAAGATCAAAATTAATATCGACAGGGAGATTGGTGTTTTCTAAGATGGTAACGCTGTCCATGCTTTCACAACCATTTTCTGGATTTGTGATGCGCAGGTAATAAGTACCGGCCTTATTTCCTTGTGCATTTAAATCATTTGGATTGCTGACAAGATTGCCATTTGAAGTGGTCCACAATACATTGAAATTTGATCCGGAATTTTGAACAGTAGCCGTGATTGGAATGATGCGTCTCGAACAATTCAACTCCTGTGGTTGTAGTATTCGGATGATTGGTTTTACTTTATTTTCCACCACAGTCACGCTTATTTCTTCCGTGCATTTGTTTTTTTCATCTGTGACAGTTAATCTGTATTGGCCAGTGCGATCCACCCTTACAAAACTGGAATCAACACTACTGATGATGTTGCCATTTGTTGTTGACCAATTGTATGTTAATTGAGGAGTTTGTCCGTTTGCATTGGATTGAAGTATTACGAAACTCCTGAGGCAATTTATGGTGTCCGGAAGTGGAAGAACAATTGTAGGTTTTGACAAATCCGGAATGATGGTCAACTGATCAAAGGCGACACATCCGTTTTTTAAATTTTCAACCCGAAGAGTGTAATCACCCGGTGCGTCCGCCCTAATGGTTTGTGCATTTGGATTACCGTTGATTGTTCCTCCATTGGTAGTCCATTGAAATGAATATTGGGATGAATTTCCCATGGCTATACCTGACAGATTAAGCGAAGAGGTGGCACAATTCCAGACTGCATCGTTGCCGGCATTTACAATGGGAGAAAGGGTGTCTACAGATACTTCAATAACAGCTTGCGAACTGCAACCGTTGGTTGCATCTGTAACTATCAGTACGTATTGTCCGGGAGTTTGCACGGTTGGAGTAAGTGTCAAAGGATTTGTGATGTTGGCGCCTAAAGGACCAGTCCACAGTACATTCAATGGATTTCCTGAGGATGAATTTGCAGAAGCTGATAAGTTGATGCTGTTTTTTTTACAAGTCAATGTATCAGCTGTGCTGATGGCAATGACGGGTTTGTTAAGGTCAGGATTCAAACGAATGCTAGCCGAATCACTGCATCCATTGTCAACATTAAAGATGGTAAGCTTATAGATGCCAGGGGCAGAAGCATTAATTTTTGGGCTTCCATTTCCGGACTGTATATTGCCATCAGGAGTAGTCCAATTGAATCTCAAGTTGCTACCGGTACTACTCGAAGATGCATCAATACTGATGATGCTGTCCTTGCAACTAAACAGCAGATCAGGACCCAAAACAACTTGAGGTTTGATTTTATTTTCATCAATGAAAACAGAATCGATGTTTTCACATCCGTTCATTGGATTGGAAACTTGTACAAAATACCAACCCTTTTGATCAACGACCGGAGAAGATGTATTTCCACCTGATAAAATATTTCCATTTGAGGTAGACCACAAAAATATTACGGAATCCTTTGGATCAAAATTTGCCTGAAGTTTGATGGTAGTTTGATTGCAGTTTAGTAGACTGTCTTTTCCTGCATCTACAAAAGGTAAGATTCTGGTATCTATGATTTGAAGGCTGTCCAGAATCTCGCATCCATTTCTATCATTCACCAATCGAAGTTTTACTTTTGCTTTGGAAGAAATGGTTTTGTTATTCAAATCATTTTCCACCGGAAGTTTGGTGTTGTCAATTTCCCAATAGTAATAATAGAATCCGGGTAAGTTGGGATTCATGTTAGAGACTATGGCAAAATCTTTTTTACAATCTATGCTCAAGTCCGGACCTAACTCAAGCATTGGTGGAAACGTATCTGTCTCAACCAGTTTTGTTGCGCTGTCCATGCAAAAATTAACGGTATCTATAATTACTAGTTTGTATAAACCATTTTGACTGGAAGTAATTGAATTTTTATTGCTGATCGTGTTTTGATCCGGAGTGATCCAGGTCAATAACGTACGTAAAGAATCTCTGAAGCCGGATATTAAACCAACTTGCGTTTTACGACAGTCCAACAGACTGTCTCCAAAAATTTTTGCAACAGGTCTGAGGGTATCTGCAGAAATGTCTACATCCATGATGAGGGTACATCCGGAATTGTTGTCCGTAACGGTTACCACATATTTTTTTATTTCCTTCACAAAGACAGACTCGGTATTTTGTCCCTGAATGATTGAGGAGTCGGGAGACCATTTATAGGAATAATCACCACTACCCGAGGCCATGTCCACATCAATGGAAATGCTGTCACCGCGGCAATTGATTTTACCGTTTGCCACCACGGATCCCACCAAGATATCAGGCGCAATAAATTCGATGGATGCTTCTTGTTCACAAGTAGTATTGCCATTGGTATAAATTACTTTCACGGTATAAATTCCGGATCCGCGTGCTTTGGCTGTCAATCCATTTTGTGATAGAATTCTGCCCACATCTGTGGACCATTCATACCGGATATTCGGTCCTGTTGAGGAACCAAGGGCTGTAAGGTCAAAAGGCTCAGAAGAACATTTTGGTTTTTTAAGTATGTCTATTTTGGCTTTGAGGTCAATGATTTCTACAATGACTTCATCCATATCCGTACACTTTTCATACAAAGCAACATCATCAATGGCAAAGTCATTTCCTCCCCGGATGCCAGATGCTTCGTTCATACAAATTTGGGTAGATCCTGATGTAGCTGTAAAACAATATTCAAAACGTTCCCAATTGCATAAACTTGCAGCTTGCACACCGCCTACGGACATTCCATTGATTTTGATGTTCAATTGCCCTGGATTGCTTGATACCACAGAGGTATGCCAGAATTCAAACAAGTACATTCTTCCGGCGACAGTAGGGATGGTTTGGCACCAAAAATTCGTTCCGGCCGAAGGGTGGCCATTCAGCAACAACATGTTTCCTCCGCCTGAAGTATGGTCACCACAGGGTGCAAAACCTCCGTTCCATGAAGAAGGGTTATTGGTTACAAAATATTCTCCTTCTGTTGTGTTCGTAAAATTATAGGTATAGTTGGATGAAAAACCTGTATTGCCGGATTCAAAATCACCATTCGTAATCAGGTTTGTGGTGGAGACCCCTTCGGCAGTAAGTTTAAAGGTGTATTTACCGGGTACCCGGGTGGTTACTAATGGGTCCAGCACACTTGGGCTGCTCAGATTATTGGATGGACTCCACATGAATTTTGTATAAGTACCCTGGATAGAACCTTGAAGCTGAATGATCTGGGAAGGATCACAAATGATCATATCAGGTCCTGCATCGGCGTCTAAACCTACACATTGTGCTTTGATTTCAGTGAGCGGCGATGTTATCAATAAAAGCGAAAGGAAAATTAAAAATCGGTAATTCATAATTCTTTGGCAAGATCAGATATTCATTTAAACACGTTGAATGCCTGCCCTAAAAGTAAGCATATTCTTTTATCCTGTGTATCCGGATATCCAAATTTCATTCCATATCATGGATCGGATAATCCATTTGGGTGCTTTTCTACACGCGAACTTTGCTCATCAGGAATATAGGCTTCGCCCTGGGTCAGGTAATAATTTATGGTCAAGAGTTTAAGTATTGTATTTCATTTATCCAATGGGTTTAGTTTGGAAACTTAAATGTATTTTTGAGCGATTCCATTTTAGTAGCTTAGAAATTTATTTGCAATAAGTTAGTAGATGTATGAAATGATTTACCATAGTACGAAACAAAATGAATACAGAAATTACAAGAGCGATCCTAAAAATATTACCCTTCATTCTTATAATTTTGGTAATCCATATCCGGATTCGCCAGGGCAAAATAAATCCTCAGGATCTTTATTTAGAAAAGCCAAGATCCTTGGGAATTTTTCTTAGCTGGGTCGTTGGATTTCTCCTTTTTATTTTAGGTATTGAATTTATTTTGAATCAGGCCGGATTATTGGCATTAACACCCTGGAATCATAATGTACCCACTACAATTCTTAGAATACTAGGTGCAGTAATTCTTGCACCTGTTGCGGAAGAACTAATCTTTAGAGGGCTATTGTTGCAAATATTAGAGAAGCGGAATTTAAACAGACATTTAGCCATTGGCATTCAGGCATTGATATTTGTTGTCCTGCATAATTTTGCTTACCAAAACACCTTAAGTTCAAATATGGGAATCGTGCAGAGTTTTGTAGATGCTTGTCTGTACGCTTATGCTAAATACCACAGTAAATCCATCTATACCTCCATGGCCATGCATTCCATCGGAAATCTGATTGCCACATTAGAGCGATTTTTATTCTAAACAATTTTGCAACTGGTAATTTCTTAATGCAATTACTGCATAAGTCGGTACAGACTCAAAGCAAAGAAAAAAAATTTAGTTGTTCATTAGTAAATATTCTCATGTAAGCTATAAAAATACACACTGACAATTCAATTACAATAAAAATAATGCCTAAAAATATTTTTAAAATCAAAAATATTTTTTCTTAAATCTTACAAAAAAAATCTTTCAATTTCTCAACTCCTTCCGTTGCCGTACCGGGCCATACCTGTAGGTTGTCAATTGCATAAAGATCCCTTGTCAGGCTGGGGTTTTTGTCAATATAAAACATGGGAATTCCTTCAGTTGTATAGGTCATAAGTCCTGCCGCAGGATATACTTGCAGAGATGTGCCGATGATCACAAAGTAATCTGCCTGTTGTGCGATCTCCATGGCACGATACAACAAAGGAACTTCTTCCCCAAACCATACAATGTGAGGCCTGAGCGGAAATCCTTTTTCGCAGCGATCTTCGGCATTCAGATCTTTTTTCCATTCGTATACCAATTCCGGATGTCCGGTGCTTCTCACCTTTAACAATTCGCCATGAAGATGCAGCACCTTGCTGCTGCCTGCCCGCTCATGCAGATCATCCACGTTTTGAGTAAGGATATGGACATCAAATTGAGATTCCAGTTCTGCAAGTCCATAATGTCCATTGTTGGGATTTACGGTAAGCAATTGTCTCCTTCGTTGATTATAAAAATCCAAAACGAGTTCACGATTTTTTCGCCACCCTTCTGGAGAAGCCACCTCCATTACATCATGCCCCTCCCACAGTCCTCCCGCATCTCGGAACGTGCTTATTCCGCTTTCTGCACTCATTCCTGCCCCAGTCAGTACGACGATTTTTTCTTTCATATACCGGAATTTAAGTCGCTCAATACAATCAAAAATTAAATTTTAATTCAATGAATGAATAAATATAACATGGATTAAACACAAACAGTTTTCCGGAGTCTATCTTTGACATCTTCTTTAAAAGTTCCTGAAGTAAGAAGCCGTCTTTTATGCTCAATATTTTCAATATGTCTGTAATTCTTAGAAATACCGTTTGTTTGCTGATCAGCTGGATCTCCGTACTTCATTGTTCCATTTATTCCCAAGGTCTGTACTTTCCGCCGCTGACAGGCAATGTATGGGAAACTACCAGTCCTGCTGCCTTAGGTTGGTGTGAGGACAAGTTGCCCGAATTGTATGATTATCTGGAAAGTGCTAATTCAAAAGGATTCATTGTGTTGAAAGATGGTAAAATAGTCATTGAAAAATATTTTGGTAGTTTCACTAAAGACAGTCTCTGGTATTGGGCATCTGCGGGTAAATCCCTGACTTCCTTTTTAGTTGGTATCGCGCAACAGGAAGGCAAACTTTCCATCGAAGACCCAAGTTCAAAATATTTGGGTCCTGGTTGGACCGACTGTACTGCACTGGAAGAAGCACGTATAAAAGTAAAGCATCAGCTTACCATGACAACAGGTTTGGATGATGGGGTGTCCAATGTGGATTGTACCGATAAGGAATGTCTGAAATGTCTTGCTGAGCCTGGAAAAAGATGGGCCTACCACAACGCACCTTACACCCTTTTGGACAAGGTCATTGAATCTGCCACAGGAGCAAATCTGAATTCTTTTGTACTCTCCAAACTAAGCACTCAGACGGGGATTTATGGAAGTTTTTTACCGATTGACTTCAACAATGTTTTTTTCAGTAAGCCACGGGTCATGGCAAGATTTGGATTATTGATGCTGAACAAGGGCAACTGGAACGGCAACCAGATTTTAAAAGACATGGATTATTATCAGAAAATGATCACCAGTTCTCAGGATCTCAATAAATCTTACGGTTATCTGTGGTGGCTGAATGGAAAAGCTTCTTTCATGGCACCCGGACTTCAATTTGTCTTTCCGGGATTTCTAACCCCTAATGCGCCGGCAGATATGTTTTCCGCACTCGGAAAAAATGGTCAGATCATTCATGTGGTACCCAGCCAAAATCTGGTGGTGGTAAGAATGGGAAATGCCCCCGGAACAGGTGCTGTACCCATTACGCTTCCGGATACCATCTGGCAAAAACTAAATAAGGTCATGTGTCTGCCTTCTGCTACCGATGAATCTGCAACTCAAAATTTGAATGCAGTAAAAATTAATCAACAAGCGGATCATATAACGGTGATGTGGGACGACATGCAATTTGATTTGAAATTGATTAACTCAGCAGGCGATATTCTTCTCCAGAAAAACTCAGTAAGATCAGAAGTTCAAATCAACGCACATTGGATTAACCCCGGGATATATTATATCCGGTTACTGGATACAAATGGACGGTCTGTCGTAAAAAAAGTGATGATCCAATAATATAATCGGATTCAATTTTATTTTATGGTAAGCAGATGCGTGTTGGCTCAAAATGACACAAACTATTTGTAATGTATAATTGGTTTAAACCTGTGATGGATGAAAAGAAAATGAGTCAGGTAAATTTTATAGAGATTAAGTAGAAATTAAATATCTTTAATAGCAGGATTAAATGGATTCCGACACCTCATATAGTTATCGAATGAGAAATTCAGATCGGCCTTTTTCATTTTAGCTTAAACTGATTTAAAAAGCGTTAAGAACAAAATACTGTTTGAGCTCGCATGCAGATAAGCTAATAAATTTATAACAGAAAGGCCTAGAGCTATTATTGCTGCTTAAGGCGAGTTTATTTTGTTTAGCTTTTTAAAACAGTTTTAGCGTTAAGAAATGAAAACAGCCTTGATTTTTTTTGGTTCTTTTTTGTATTAAAACAAAAAAGAACAATGATAAAAGGATGGAATTTGGGACAACTTTAGTGAATTCCGGGGTCCGCAAAACTGGATTATTCCAAAATTTTTGACTTGACCCAGGAAAATGGTATCTGTAAGGCTGTAAAATTTTGATCTTATTGATTGTTTGAATTAAATCTTCCAGCGAAAACCAAACGATCATAGCGGGTGCCGAAAGGGCGGTAATAAACCATGATGAGATAATCGTTCTCAGTCTCATACCAATCTCCTTCATAAAAGCTAGTGGTAATTTTTCCATCGTCATCGGTGGTGGCATACATGTAATCGAAGACAGCGTTTTTGATGTAAAAGGTACCGGAATAGGCTCTTTCCGTTTCATCATATTCCATTCGGAATTCCTGCTTAAGTTTCCAGTCGGTCAATGCACCATAAAGATAAACTGCATGATCAGATGGCACATTGGTTTGCAGTTTTGCATGTGCCCAGACATATTCACTGCGATAGTCTGAAGAGGCATTGTAATCATCTTCAAGCGCATACATCACCCTGCCGTTAAAATCAAAATCAGTGTGATAATTTTTATACAATCTGGATTCTTCCGGTTTGAAATAACAATGAAATTCATTGTCTTTCTCATCCCAATAGGATATGCCCAAAGTTTTGTGCTGGATGGACCGCAAATCTTTTCGCCGGTATTCTTTCATACCCGGAAAAAGTATGCCATCCTGTTTGGTATAATTCAATTGATTTCCGGAAAAAAACAAGGGCTCCGTCAATATCTTTTTTGTCATTGGATTCCCGTTCTGAAGGATTTCAATCTGTACCTCCAGGCCTGGATTATAAATGATACTTTGGCCACCACTTACGACTAGACTGATGGATTGATGAGTCAATACCTTCTCCGGATCAACAGGATTTATAAATCTTGGAGTGGCCCTGAAACTGTTGTCCGTCACATAAAATTTTCTGGTAAAATAGACTTCACCTGAATTGTCGTACACCGCCAGCATAAAATTACCGGTGACCCTAAAACTCATGTCAGCAGAAGGAAGGGTAAGCTGATAATGTACATAGGGGGTATAGGTCTGCGAAGAGGCACGGAATTTTTGTATCTGCAATTCGGTGAATCCATCCAGGTATTCCAGCAATTGCAAATCAGACATGGTCCAATCCTTGTTGTAGTGACAAATCCCATAAAATAATTGTCTGGGCGTGCCTTCCATTAAATCAAAATGCAACTGGAGTTGATAGGATTTATTCAAATGAAGAATCGGCAATAAAACTGGATCATTATTTTCTCTGATGGAGATTGATTTTACCAACGAATGGTATTGCGTATCCACAGGAGCTAACTTATTAAAATTAAGTTGAGCTTTAGCATTGCTTGACCAAAATAAAAAAAACACCCAAAGGAAAAAGGTGTTTTGAAAATGTGTTCGGATGTTTTGCTTCATCTTCACAAATCAACGAAAATTCCCTGACAATGTTGTTATTTATTTGAGCAGTTAATCACGATTGGCCAATTGCCCGCATGCGGCGTCAATGTCCTTACCTCTGCTGCGGCGCACGGTGATCATGACACCATGTTTATGCACAGCTTTGGCAAATGCCTCCAGACGGTCTTCCGAAGATTTCTGATAGTCTATTCCCGGGACCGGGTTGTACTCAATGATGTTGACCATGACCGGAAAATGGCTGCACAGACGGACCAGATTTTTTACATCCAGCGCATTGTCGTTGTAATGTTCAAAGGCGATGTATTCAAAACTGATCTTGGTACCGATCTTATCGTAAAAATATTTCAAGGCACCCATCAATGCGTGCAGATTGTTGTGCTCATTGATGGGCATCATGTCCTGACGTTTTTCATCGTTGGCAGCATGAAGAGAGAGGGCAAGATTGACTTTCAATTCCTCATCTGCCAATTTTTTAATCATCTTGGCAATTCCTGCGGTGGAAACTGTAATCTTGCGATATGACATGTCCGGCCCCACCTGATCATTCAATCTGCGAATGGATTGAATTACATTTTTATAGTTCAACAGTGGTTCGCCCATTCCCATATACACCACATTGGAGACAGGCTTTTCATAGACCTCCAGGCATTTCTTGTTGACTTCCGCATATTGATCAAAAATTTCTGCAACGGTCAACTGACGCAGCAGACCCATCCTGCCGGTAGCGCAAAAACTGCAGGTGAGGCTGCACCCGGCCTGTGAAGAAATGCACACTGTGTAGCGATTTTTCTCCAGAACCGGAATCAACACAGATTCAATCTTTAAACCATCATGCAGGACAAAACGGAATTTGAGGGTTCCATCCCGACTCTTCTGCATTTTGTCAAGCTTTATGGCTTTTATCTCAAAATGCTCATTCAGCAACCTGCGTTGTTCAATGCTGAGATTGCTCATGTCATCAAATGAACGAACGGCATGTTTCCACAACCACTCCTTTACCTGTTTGGTCCGGTATTTCTCAAAGCCCAGTTCTAGCAAGCTTGCAGCAAGTTGCTCATCAGTCAACTGGAGAATATCTTTCTTGTTACTCAATGTACTTATATTATCGAAAAGATTGCAAAATTAAGCTTTTATCCCGACAAGCTTGCAAAGGCTCTGTGAATAGAAAATAAGAGACTGTAAATCTCGTGCCAAATGCCTTCTGTCAGGGCTTCATCTAAAATTGGTTAGTTTTGTCGTTGAATTTTCTATAATCGTAGATCTTTTAATTATCCTCCGCAGTGATATGAATAAAAATTTCATCCTCTTCGCCCTGATCATCCTGTCGTCTTGTGCGGTTCCAAAACCAAAAGGCCCATTCAATCCTGCTAAAACCGGACAGGCTCCCAGATATCAGGATTCCTATTACTGGGCGGCGCTGCCGACGCGCAAAGATGCAGCTGATACCGTGCCACCGGGGGTGGGGGATGGATTACTGCCTCAGGATGTAGATGTGTTTTATCTGCATCCCACTTCTTACTTTAAAAAAAAATATGGCAATACCTGGAATGCTGATCTTACAAACAATGAATTAAATGCTGCCACCGATAAATCCGGAGTCCTTTATCAGGCGACCATCTTCAATCAGGCGGCACGGGTGTATGCACCCAGATACCGACAGGCACATTTTCACGCTTTCTTTACCAAGGATAAGAAATCTGCTGATCAGGCTTTGGCTATTGCTTATGAAGATGTCTACAATGCCTTCCTTTACTACTGGGACAATTTTAACAACAACAGGCCCATCATCATTGTAGGTCACAGTCAGGGATCTGAACTCGCCGTTCGCTTGCTGAAAGAGGTGTTCGACAATCCACAAATGAAAAATAAACTGGTCGCCGCCTACATTCCGGGCTGGCCCGTCTATAAAGATGAATTTAAAATACTGAAGGATTGTAAAACGCCCTTTGAGACTTCCTGTATTTGCAGTTGGCGGACTTTCAAGGAAGGAACAAAGCCCAAATGGCTCGATAAAGAGCGGGAAGTTTTCATCACCAATCCACTGAGCTGGACCACTGAACAGTTGAGAATTTCAGAGGATAAAAACAAAGGTATGGTCATCGATATCAGCAAGGAACCTTCCCTGCCTGGCGTGAGTGCGCAGATACACCGGAATATTTTATGGGCCAGCAAACCAAAATTTAGAGGTGCAATACTTTATCAGACCAAAAACTACCACAAGGGAGATTTTAATTTGTATTACCTCAATATACGGGAAAATGCACGGGACCGCATTAAGGCTTATTGGAAATAAAAGAAAGATGAATAATCTTTCATGAGAGATCAAAAAATTCCACCCGAAAATACAGTTTGAATCTACGCAGCCGCACCAAGCAATTCAACTTCTGCCAGTAGGGCAGCAAGCAGAATGGTCCTGCCAGAATCGCTGAGCTCAAATTCGTTTTCTTCATCAGGGCCAACAGATAATTCTATAAATTCAATCAGGTCGTGTTGTGCACTGTGCTCGTAATAGTGGTCCAGCACAGAAGCCAGATCCTTTTTGTCATTGATGATTTCCCATACGGAATCTTCTGTTTTTTCAATTTGTTCAAGGTCCGGATTGGGCAATGGTCCTGACTTCCTGTAACTGTCATAGATCACTGCAAACAAAAATAGGAGATAATCCATCTCATCATCCGTCAGGGATTCTGCATTGGATCCTGCCAACACGTCAAGCAATTCCTGATGGTCGTTTTCCAGGGCTTCAAATGCATCGTCAACATCTTTGCTCTGTGACTCAAACCTGGCAATGGTTTGGTCGATGGTTTGTGTGGTGATCATATTTTTAATTTCAAGTCTTTATAAGCCCAAAGATATAGACAAGCTGTCGAACGGTAAGGTTTCCACCGATGAGAAATCTGCTCCATTTTTAATTTTAAGGCCTTTTTTTCTTCTTTGAGACGATAAATCTCCACAAGCGCTGTCTGGATTCCATAATCATCTAAGGCAAAGACATCTTCCCGCCCCAGGCAAAAGATCAACACCATTTCCACAGTCCACCGGCCCACACCTTTGATGGCTGTTAAAGATTCAATGATTTCTTCATCTGACAGGTCGTGGAACATTTCATCTTTCAGCTGGTTGGTATTAAAATGCTCTGCAATATTTCGGATGTACTGAGCTTTTTGGTTGGACAGTCCACAACTTCTTAAAGTCTCATGATCAGTTTTAAGCAGATCTGTGGTAGCAGGAAATTCACCTCCGAATAATTCCAAAAAACGTTTCAAGATTACACGTGCTACTTTGGTGGACAATTGTTGGCTGATAATAGAGCTAACTAAGTCCTTCATGACCTGCCCATCAGGATTTTGGTTAAAAATTCTTTCCTCTGGAGTCAGCAGAATGATTTTTTGCATCCTTTTGTCTTTTGACAAGATATCAAGAATTTTTATATTAGAATTTTTCATATATTTGCTGAATTATAAGCTAAATATAATGAAAACTTTTGCCACTGTCTTCTTGTGTTTCATGTTCAGTCTTGGAGGATATAGTCAAAATTGGAACATGTCACAATGCTTTCGTTATGACGATCCCAACCTGCCATTTCGCGGGCCGGTGGCCTACAATGATGTATGGGGTTATGTGTGTCCCTCAGGGGAGGAAGTGGGCATTATAGGTACAGTAGACAGTATTTTCTTTTTTGAAATTGCGGGTTCCTGCAGCGGAAGTTTACGAAAAATATTTAGTTTCAAGGGAGGGGCTTCCTCCATTTGGAGGGATATCAAAACCTACCGAAATTATGCCTACACCACCGCAGATGAAGGAACAGAGGGGTTGCTTGTTTTTGATCTGGAAGATGCACCTGACTCCATTGCATTTATGGGAAGGGATGACAGTACTTTTCATCGGGCGCACAACCTGTATGTAGATACCACCACCGGGCATTTGTACATTGCGGGTGCCAGCCTGAATAATGTGGGGATCAGTCTGATCATGTATGACCTCAATCCGGATCCAAGTCACCCTCAGCTGATTAAAAAAATCAGTTTGCCGGGTGGATACGTGCACGATGTGCATGTACGAAATGATACCGCTTTTGCTTCTCACGGATATTATGGATTGGGAATTTATGCCATTCACCCGAATGGTAATTTTACTGAAATTTCATCCATCACCAATTATCCACAAAAGGGATACAACCACAGCAGCTGGGTGACCCGCGATGGAAAAAATCTGGTATTCGCAGATGAGACTCATAACATGGGCTTAAAAATTTACGAGCTTAACGACATCAGCAAACCTAAGTTGGCCAGCATCTTTCGTTCAGCACTTTTAGCACCTGGGGACACTGCCAGTATCGTGCACAACCCATTTATCAAAGACGATTATATTTATTTGGCCTACTACCATGATGGCGTTCAGATATTCAACATGGCTGACCCTAAGAATCCATACAAGGTTGCTTATTTTGATACAGAACCAAACAATACAGATTACTCGGGATATCAGGGATGTTGGGGTGTATATCCCTATTTACCTTCCGGAAGAGTAATTGCCACCGATATAGCAAATGGTTTTTTTGTAATCAATGTGGATATTTTACTTGCTTTGAATGATGTCAAACTGGAAGCAAATGCTGAGCAAGATGGCATCATGTTGCATTGGGATATTTTGGCTGACCAATCCAGCACAACTTCAGGTATTGAGTTGCAGAAAAGTACGGATGGGATAACATGGGAAGGAATGTACGGATTAGGTGATCATGAAATGTCTGCAAGTTGGATGGATCATACCCCCATCGAAGGTCAGAATTATTACCGTATATACTGGACAGAAAATGGTAATGAAAAATTTTCAGATCCGGTTAGCGCCCTTTGGTTTAAAGAAGAAACACAAGGTTTAATTTATTTGATTGGTGACGAAATCTATGCGCAACAAATGCATGCAGCAGAAATTGAAGAGTTGAAAATTTATAACCTCGATGGCAGATTATTGGAATCAGTCATTCAACCCTCTTTTCCGGTAAAAATAAAACATGCGATACCGGGTACTATGCTTTTATTGGAAATAAAAAAGACCAACGGCGAAAGCGTTTTCACCAAAGGTTTTTACAAATAAAATTTTCAAATACTATAATTTTCTAATTTTCAAATTTTCACATTCTCTAATTTTTTTAGCTTCCCAGCTTGAAATTTACGTTATGCTTAAATAGCACTGGATCATATTTACGTTGTGTTTGACAACCCTTGTTATTTCGAGCTTCCCAGCTTGAAATTTACGTTACGCTTAAATAGTACTGGATCATATTTACGTTAGTTTGACAACCCTTGTTATTTCGAGCTTCTTAGCTTGAAATTTACGAGAAGTTTAGCAGGGACTATTTGTAATCTTCATTATTAACACATTTTCAAATTTTCTAATTCTCTAATTCCCTCATTCTCTCATTCTCTAATTCTCTAATTCCCTCATTCTCTAATTCTCAAATTCTCTTACTAGCCGCTTTCGCGGTGCCTTCACTTATCGTGCTGTCGCACGATACTCTGCTGAAGCAGAGATCGTTCAGTTATCTCTATTTCTCTAATTCCCTCATTCTCCCATTCTCTAATTCTCAAATTCTCTTACTAGCCGCTTTCGCGGTGCCTTCACTTATCGTGCTGTCGCACGATACTCTGCTGAAGCAGAGATCGTTCAGTTATCTCTAATTCTCAAATTCCCTCATTCTCCCATTCTCTAATTCTCAAATTCCCTCATTCTCCCATTCTCCCATTCTCTAATTCTCAAATTCTCTTACTAGCCGCTTTCGCGGTGCCTTCACTTATCGTGCTGTCGCACGATACTCTGCTGAAGCAGAGATCGTTCAGTTATCTCTAATTCTCTAATTCCCTCATTCTCCCATTCTCTCATTCTCTCATTCTCTCATTCTTTTTTCCTTATTTTTGCAAAAATTTCAAAGATGAAATACGTTTTTAGTTTGCTTACCATTGCGCTACTTATCGCCTGTAATCCACTGTCCAAACACCGTGAGGCCATTGAAGCCCTCAGTTCAGAATGGCAGGCCATGGCCGTAAAAGTTCACGAAGGTGACAGCTCGGTGGCAGCTTCACACGAGACGGTTAACTTCCTGAAGGATAATTTCACGCAGGCTGCCGGTAACACAAAACTCAAGAAGGCAGAGTTGGATTACATTGAAGAGATGAGACAGGCTTATCAGGCCCAATTGGATGGATTATCTAAAATGATCGAAGACAAAGGGCCGTTCCTTCAAAAATGGGAAGAGCATACTCAAAGGCTTAAGCTGCTTACCGAGGGTCTTAAAGCCGGAAAGTATGAGGGCGATGCCGCCAAGGAAATCGAACAATTGCAAGCTTTCCTCATCGAGGCTACTGAAGTGACAGAGAATTGGATCAAAAGGTCTGAGGGAGCTAAAACAACTGCCCTCACTGCTTACCGAAACGTGTTTCCGTTTTTGCCTAAGCAATAACAATATCAGGCGTTTAACACGCAAAGAATAATTTGGCAAAAAGTCTTTGCCGGGCAACAAATTATGCTGCACAGCGGTCTTCGTAAAGAAGATGAGCCGTTTTATCATAAAATTGCCATATGCAAATTTGTAATTTTACCTACCTTGTATCCCTTAACAAAAAGTAAGCTTTATGCCAATCAACAGTCCTTTGTTGCCTTATTCCGGGCCGTTCAACAAACCGGAGTTGCTGCACCTGCTGAGACGTACCCAATTGGGCGTGTCTAATGCAGATTTGAATCATTTTAAAGGAAAATCACTGAATCAGGTGGTAGATGAGTTGCTGACTTTCGGAACTACTGTTGCACCACCGGTGAAGAATTATTCTGCCAGAGTAAATAACTTGCCGGATCCCACTGCCCTCGATACAGAAGTTCAGCTAGGCCAGACCTGGGTGGACACTCCTATCCGAAACCAAACCACCAATCCGGATGGCTCACGCAGAGAAAGCCTGAAAGCCTGGTGGATGGGACTCATGCTGGGGCAGGAGCGCAACCTTCGCGAACAAATGGTCCTTTTTTGGCACAATCATTTTTCCACCGAGGCCAACGAAGTAGGGAATGCACAAATGTCCTATCGCACAAATAAACTTTTCAGGGAAAATGCTACCGGCAATTTCAGAGATTTTTTATTCAAGATCACTCTGGACCCGGGAATGCTGAAATACCTGAATGGATATTTGAATAAGGCTACAGCTCCGGACGAAAATTATGCACGGGAACTTCAGGAGTTATTTTGTGTGGGGAAGGGTCCCGGATCAGGATATACAGAAGATGATGTAAAGGCAGCAGCCAAAGTACTTACCGGATGGAGTCTGATCACCCAGGAAGGAACCCCCGCTGTTCCAGTAACACCATACACTAAAGAAAATTTAAACAACCACGACAAGAAGGATAAGGTTTTTTCAGCTTTCTATGGTAATAAAGTCATTAAAGGGGTGGCCACCCCTACCCGGGCTACTATGGAAGCAGAGATCAGGGAATTGATAGACATGATTCTTGCAGTGGACGAGACGTCCAAGTTTATATGCCGCAAATTGTATACCTATTTCTGTTATTACGAAATAACACCGGATGTAGAAGTTAATCTGATCGAACCACTGGCAGAAGTTTTTAGAAACAGCAACTACGACCTCAAAGTATTGTTGAAAGCATTCTTTACCGCAGATTATTTTTTCAAACCTGAATTAAGAGGTGCCATGATCAAAAGCGGAATGCAGTTTGTCATCGCCAAGACCAAAGTATTTGGTTATCAAATACCGGATGCTTCCAAATTTGAGGCACAATATTATTATTGGTCTGTATTCAAAAACTATGCACGCAACATGGGCCAGGATATCATGGATCCACCCAACGTTGCCGGTTGGCCTGCTTACTATCAGGTGCCGCAATTTCATGAAATGTGGGTCGACACAGCCACCTATCCGGAGCGAAAAAACTTTTACGAAAACATTAGTAAAAACGGTTTGAACTCCGGTACTTTTTACTATCAGGACGTTAGTAAAAATGTAAAAGTTACAGTAGATTTTGTTGCTTTTGCCAAGCAGTTTTCCGTACCGGAAAATCCCAATGTGCTGGTTGCAGAAGCATGCGAATTATTATTTGGGGTACCTGTATCCCAGGCAATCAAAGATCAGCTCAAGACAAGTTTTCTTTTGGAGAATCAAAGCTCGGATTATTATTGGACCGAAGCCTGGCTGGAGTATATTAACAATCCGGCAACCACGGATCCTGAAGCCAAGCGAGTTCCGACTATGTTGAAGAATTTATTTCTGGACATGGAATCTGCTGCTGAATTTCATCTTTGTTAACTCACCTCCTCAAAAAAATTAAAATGAAAAGAAGACAATTTATACAATCTGTACCGGTCGCAATTGGTGGAATGTCCGTTACAGCATATGCCAACAGCCCTCTGTTGTCGGCACTTACGGCTGCGCTTTACGAAACAGACCGAGTACTCGTAATTGTTCAGCTCAACGGAGGTAATGATGGATTGAATACCGTTTTCCCATTGGATCAATATGCAACTTTGGCAAAACACAGAGCCAATTTATTGATGCCGGAATCAGATATTCTGGTTTTAGGTGGAACCAACGGTGCCACAGGTATTCATCCCGCGATGAATAAATTTAAAGAATTATACGACGAGCAAAAATTATCGGTGATACAGTCTGTAGGTTATCCTTCCTTCAATTTCTCCCACTTCAGGGCAACAGATATTTGGATGACGGCCTCCGATTCAAAGGAATTTTTGAACAGTGGTTGGGCAGGCAGATATCTCAATTATGAGTTTCCAAATTACCCGGTGGGATTTCCGAATACGACCATGCCGGATCCATTGGCCATACGAATAGGGGGGAACGTACCCCTTGGATTGCAGAATATTGGTGTCAACATGGCCATCTCGATCAACAATACCAACGACCCGTTAAACCTTACCGGATCGATTTATAAGGATCCCGCCACTTCCGATTATAAAGGCAAAGAATTGCTTTACTTGCGTGAAGTTCAACGTCAGACAGATAAGTTTGGGGATGCGGTTGCAGCTGGAGCCACCAAAGGAAAAAATCTTTCCACTTTGTACCCGACGGGCAGTGCGCCAGGAGCGTCATTGGCCAATGCCTTAAAAATTGTTGCCAAGCTTATTTCTGGCGGATTGAAAACCAGGATTTATTGGGTGAGTACAGGAGGTTTTGATACACACTCCAATCAGGTAGTAGGAAGTGACCGAAAAACCGGAAATCACGCCAACCTCCTCAAAGGGGTGGCAGATTCCATCCATGCGTTTATGGACGATGCCAAACTGCTTGGATTGGAAGACAGGATTGCCGGAATGACCTTTTCTGAATTTGGCAGGAGAATCATTTCCAATGGATCGGTAGGTACTGATCATGGGGCAGGGCAGCCGATGTTCCTGTTTGGTAAGAAGGTCGTGCCGGGCGTCATCGGTAAAAATCCAACCATTGATCCCAATGCTACGGCCAACTCTAATATTCCAATGCAGTATGATTTCAGATCGATATACGCCTCCATCCTGAAAGACTGGTTCTGTGTGCCACAGGAAGATTTGCAAAGTGTGTTGCTGAAGAATTTCCAGGCCTTACCGCTGTTTGATCCTTCTGGCTGCATTCCGACCAGTGTGCATGATGAAAACAATAAAGCAGGAGAGAATCTTCTCTATGCGTATCCAAACCCTTTCACGGAATCTACTACCGTCAAGTTTGAAACCAAGGGAGATCACACCCTGGTTCAGATTTTTAACAATCAGGGTGTGTTGATGCAGACGCTGTATGATGGGGATTTGGCTCCGGGTAAGTACGATTTACCTTGTGACCTTGGGCAGGCTCCTGCAGGAATCTATTATGCCAGAATACAGAATGGTAAACTGCAACAGGTAAAAGCCATTCATAAAGTTCGCTAATAAGGAAGATTTCAAGAAAGCTGGAGAAAGGGAACCTGCGCGAATTGACTTTTTTAGCATTTTGCTCAATGGAAATAATGGAGGCTCATTGGTAAAATGCGGCTTACTTGAAGGATTTGTTCGGCAGGCCTCATGTTTATTCGTGGAATCTAATCGATATGGTCGTTGATGAGAATCAATGGTTAGGATGACTTTCACCACAGGTGGTTTGCAGGATAATGATTAGCTTTGGGTCTTTAAACCAAGAATTATGAGCTACAGCGATAAAAAAGTGATAGGTGTCTGGATAGATCATTTACATGCCTACATCATCGGAACACCGGATCTAAAAAATGAAGGTGAATACGATGTCCTCAAAAAGATTGAATCTCATTTTAATCCCTCCAACGGTAAAAGCGAAGGAGTGATGAATCACAAGCATTCCAACGAGTTGAAAAAGCTCTACAAAGAAGTTGGAGAGCAAGTATCTCAGGCAGATGCTGTATTTATCATCGGCCCGGGAAAAGCTCAGGAAGAATTAAAGAATTTCCTACAGGAAGACAGGCATTTTCAAGCCAAAGAAATTGAATTAGGTACTGCCGATCATCTCAGCATGAATCAGATGGTAGCTAAGATAAGAACCCATTTCTTTCATAATTAATCAGACTTAAGCAATTTTAATTGCTCGAGTTGTTTTTGATTTTTATTTAGACACTAGTTGTAAACTTTGTCTAGGAAGGGCAATTATATTTTAATAGAAAACAGTATTAGGCCACAAGCTCTTGACAGAGGAAATTTATAATTTGCAGGTTCTCATGAATCTGCACATAGAGCTGCAATGATTTATTCCCTATTTGGAATCAGCAAGATTAACCGTATCAATCCACATGAATGGCTAAAAGATATTTAAAGTCGCATAAAGAACCATTCCATTAATCGAATCGCAGAGTTATTGCCTCATGATTGGAAGTCTCTACAGGAAAAGGCAGATAGTTGGACGGATACGATAAAAAGGCCACTCCCGACCTCGAAAATATATTTCCCCTTATTATAAATAATAAGTATGATCCTTATTTTACTATGTTTTAATTAAATTCTGTTTTTGTCAAAAATAAACCTTCAAATATTTGGCACATTTGTTATATTTACAAATCTTTTTTTAATTCCAAATTACATAAATATTATATTTTTGAAATCATTCAACAAGTTTATTAGAGGGAAACTAGTATTTATTATTTTAACTTTATTTTTTTTTACACAATGTTATAAAGAAATTAATACTTTTTCTCAACCAAGTAATAGGGAATTAGCTCACGCAAAACACTTATTTTCAGAATGGAAAAACAATTCTAAAGAATTTTCTTCCAGTACTTTGTTAATGCAAAGAACTGATACTTTAATATATGATAGTTATAACAAGACACCGGATTGGTCAAATGCTGTTATTTATTTTGATAATAATAAAAAGCAAACAGTAATAGAAGTGCCAATTCTACAAAACATTCAAAGTGCATATTATTATGAAGATCAGGATAATACTTCAGATACTACATTTAGCTCAAATCAGAGATCATTAGTTATTATTCAGGATTCTTCTGGTTATTATTTTTTGGCCGTATGCAATATAATTCCAAACGAGAATTATGTAATTGAAGGAGGTATAAATTCAAATAACAATTATAGAACTAAAGAAAATAGTTTTGATGGTGTAGTATTCTATACAGATTGGGATGATTACATATTAGAAGGCTATAAGTTTACAGATGGAGAATGTAGCGCAATCATTGACAGTATTATACATGACTCAAATGACACTGTTAATATATTAAGACCTCGCACTGATCCTTGTTTTATCATTCAAATTTGCGAGAAGATTTGGGTTCAATGTGGTCCTTTTACTTTTGGGGAATTACAACCAAGAGAATTTTGTGAACATATTTATTGTCAAAATTTTATAGTTTGTCCAGAAACTTTAAATAGTAGTGCAAATGGAAAAGGAGGTTACCGAGGAACAAGCGGATTAAAAAATGGCTGGAATAATTCGGGGAATGGAAACTCCAATGGAGGCGGAAATAGTGGAGGTTTAAATCTAGGCCATTTTAAAGATGATTGTGGAGATAATCCAGGCTTCTCTAATGAATTATCGGGTATAATTTCAGAATGTAATACAATTTTTAAAGGCAATTACCCATTGTTTAAAAAATGTCTTACTACTGCCTTATTTAATTACGGTGAAGAAGTTAATCCTGAATGTGTACTTGAAGCTTTCGAGTTAGATAATGAAGATTGTATAATGAATTCCCCTGGTCTCTATGCTAAAATAGTTGAATTGTTAAAATCTAATATTAGTTCCGCATGTGATCCTACTAAGTCAGTCTCGGAAATCATTAATGAATTGACGGATGAAGCATGCTCTCAGTCTGGAGACCCACTGGATAATATTGAAGAGAAATTAGCTAAGGGGGATTATATTAAAGAAAGTCCTTCATTTAAAAGTGTTCCTCGGTTGAAATGTCTTTGGGAAAAATTGAAAATTTCAGGAAGTTCATTGTATTGCAATACATTTGATGACTTTGAAGATAAAACCAAGCATACTTTAAAATTATGGGTTCAAGATGTAGTAGATGGAAGAGCTGAAACGGTTCCTGTTGGTAATGATATACACATTATTATTGATTGGGAAGAGATTAAAAATGAATGTGATATCCAGATTATCACAACTTTATTGCATGAAGGTTTACATGCCTTTATAGAAAATTTATATCTGGCAGCTAACAAATATAATAAAAATATTGATGATTATTTTCCTAATTATCAATCATATTTGAATCAATATGGACCAAATTATGGTATCGCTGACCATGAATATTTGGCTGCCCATTGGATTCAAAAAATTGTGGATGGATTAAAAGATATTTATGGTAATACATTTACAGATGGTGAGTATTTGGCTTTTGCATGGCAGGGGCTTCGAAATACAGATGCTTGGGCAAGTTTTTGGGCAAATTTGTCAAATACCCAAAGAAACCAAATCAATACAAACTTGACTAGCGGATTATCCAAATGTACTAAAACATGTTTATAATATTTATTTTACTTCTACTAACAAGTTGTCAAAAACCCACCACCGCCATCTATGTTAATGAGCATAGCCAATTAATTTTTCAAAAGAATGACAGTTTATTTATTTCTAGTTTTCCTTTAGGTTTTATAAAAATAAATAATTTTTCAAATCCTAAAACCATAAAGGTTCATTCAACGGATATAGGTTGTGATGATTTAGAAGGTGATACATACAACATTGAATTGACAATTTCAAAGATGAATAATTCATTTTTACTTCAATTTAATGATACTTGTGCTGAAAATTCGAACCATTCAGGGGAATATTCTCAATTGATTTTAGAGCCAATTAAATGGGATTCGCTTAAAATTCATTTTGTACACAGCGAAGAATATGATGTGATTGTACATCGTGATAATATCAAGAAGTTATCTAACAATAATAATTTATTGGATTTTGATTCAGAAATTTTACTTTTTTTTAATGATAAACTTAATAACGATAAACGTTATACTCGATCAATAGAAGTTCCGGAAATTATAATGTTCCATAAGGGTTTAGTAATTAAAAAAAAGAGACGAGGATATATACCTAACTATTTAAGCAATATTAAAAAGCTAAGTTATTCTAAATTTAATTATAATTAATATTGATAAAAATTTAATTATTTTTATTTGTGATGGAAAGCATAATTCAAAATAATGTTGTCGCACTTAAATTTTCCTTCCTACTCTCCATATAATTCTGCATCTACTTGACTATCTCCATTACTGTCAAAGCCTGAAACTTTGATATTGACTTTCAAATAGGAATTGGTTCCTGTGGTACCGAATTGATCCTGTATGTAAATGAGACCATGCGTTCCGCGGTGACCCATTTTGGTTTTGACCGCTATAACTTTACCTGTTAGTGTAATTCATGATTCTAGCCTGTCTTTGAGTCCGGGTGTTTGTTGAATGACAGCGGGCAATAGTTTATAGTCTTTTATTTTATCGTATCCGTCCTACAAACTGCCACATCCCATGGTTCCTATGGATAATAACTATGTGCAAAATAAGTAGGTCTAAGTAAGTATTTGAGAAAATGTAGGATGGCTACAGGAATAGAAATTCAAACGCATTGAATGGTTGAATCAAATTCATAACAACAAGGTAATTGTTATGAGTTATGATGAACTCATATTTTCATTCACCATGTATGCTTTACACTAAAACAATCTTGTCAGACGATAAGACTTCATCTTTAAAATTATCCTTTGCCATTGATTTTGTAGTGAACACCCAATTCATCCAATTCAGAAAACAATTCTCCGCTTGCAGTTACTTTTCTCTTTATACCCAGAAATGCCAGGCTTAACTCTTGTTCGGTATCCAGAATATTGAATCGGATGATTTGATGTCCTTTGTGTTTTTTTAATGTTTGGTCCAGACGCTTGATCATGTCTTTGTTGACAGATCTAAGGTTGATGTACATCAACAACTTTTGGACAGTATATTCCAATGCAGAACTGAGCAGCATGATGTTCTCCACTTTAAAAAACCACTCATCGCTGTTGCGCCAGGTATCTTTACCGTAGGTCCCCTCTACCAAAATCGAAACACCCGGTTCCAGCAAATTTCTTTTGTTCCGGTAGAGTTCTTTATTCGCATTAAACGCAAAATTTCCATGGTAGTCCTGTAAAGTAAAACTCGCATATCCTTCGCCGGCTTTATTGGTCTTGTGCTGTACATTGCTGATCACACCCGCCAAACGGAGTTTGATGCCATTGGTTTCGTCTTTCTGATATCGTGGCAAAGCATCCAGTGTGCAACTGGTGGCATATTTAACCTCATGCTTGAAGTCATCAAGTGGATGAGCACTTAGATAAATACCCGCAACTTCTACTTCATGCTCCAGTTTTTCTATGCTGTTCCAGGGTTCTGCCTGTGGAGGTGAAGGGGGCATTACCTCCTGAGTATCGAATGCCCCGAATAAGGAACCTTGTGAATTGTTTTGTGAATTCTGATATTGCTGTCCCCAACGAATCATATACTCCACATAGGTATTGTACTTTTCGAAGGGGGCAAAGTATTGTGCACGGTGCACGCCTTCAAAACTGTCAAATGCACCTCCGTACACACAACTTTCGATGACTTTCTTGTTGGCAGACCGCGTACCCATGCGCTTGATGAAATCACCAAAATCTTTGAAAGGGCCGTTTTTTTCTTTTTCAATGATTAGCTCTTCTACCGGTCCTTCTCCGACTCCTTTTAAAGCCGACAATCCAAACCGTATTTCTCCTCTGGCATTTACGGTGAAATCTATTTCACTCTCGTTGATGTCAGGACCGAGTACTTTAATTTTCATCCGGTTGCATTCGTGCAGATAATGGCCTAGATCATCCATTTTATTTTTTTTGGACGTAAGCACCGCCGCCATGTATTCCGCAGGATAGTGGGCTTTCAGGTAGGCGGTCTGGAAGGCCAGGATGGAGTAGGCCGCCGCGTGGGAACGGTTGAATCCGTAAGAAGCAAATTTGGCCATCGTGTCGAAGATTTCCACCGCCTTGGTTTCTTCAATTCCTTTGGCAGTCGTCCTTTCTACAAATATGGATTTTTGCTTGTCCATCTCTTCCTTCTTCTTCTTTCCCATCGCCCTCCTGAGAATGTCTGCTTCTCCCAGACTGTAATCTGCCATGATCTGCGCAGCCTGCATGATCTGTTCCTGATAGACCATGATTCCATAAGTGGGACTGAGCAAATCTTTCATCCATTCATGGGGGTACACCACTTGAAGTCTGCCGGACTTCCGCGCAATGAATTCATCAATGTAATCCATCGGTCCCGGCCTGAAAAGTGCATTCATGGCAATGATGTCCTCAATATTGCCCGGCTTCAGATTCTTGAGATGTCCCCGCATTCCCTCGGATTCGAACTGGAACACACCGATCGTATTTCCCAATTGGAAGAGTTCCAGAGTGAGCGGATCGTCCAGCGGAATTTCCTTTATCTCCAGCTCAAAACCCTCCCCAAGCCTTCTTTTAATGATTTTAAGGGTATCGTCGATGATGGAAAGCGTAGCCAGACCAAGAAAGTCCATTTTAATCAATCCGGTTGACTCAATCACACTCCCTTCTACCTGGGTGACCCACAAGTCGGTATCTTTTGCAGTGGAGACCGGAATAAAATTCATGATGTCTTCGGGGGCAATGATCACTGCAGAGGCATGTACGCCTACACTCTTGACAGAGCCTTCCAGCTCTTTCGCAGTTTTCAATACTTCAGCTTCCAGTCCTGTGGACTGAAATATTTTTCTAAGTTCGGAGATTTTAACTTTTTCGTCCGGTGTAAAATCATCCGAAACCTGTTGTTCCAGATCCAGCAGGTTTTTTAAGTAAACGCCGGGTTTGGCGGGAACGAGTTTGGCAAGCCGGTCTGCGGATGACAGATCCAGTCTTTTGACTCTGGCTACATCACGGATGGAGGATTTGGCCGCCATGGTTCCGAAGGTGACGATTTGGGCTACCTGATTTCTTCCATATTTCTCTACGACATAGTTCAGCACTTTATCCCTGCCGCGGTCGTCAAAATCTATATCTATATCGGGCATGCTGATACGCTCCGGATTCAGAAATCGCTCGAAGAGTAAATTATATTTAATTGGATCAATGTCGGTGATGGTCAGGCAATAGGCAACGGCGGATCCTGCAGCTGATCCTCTTCCCGGGCCTACGCCTACTGAAAGTTTACGTGCAGCCTGAATGAAATCCTGAACAATCAGGAAGTAGCCCACAAACCCCATTTTCTCAATGACTTCAAGCTCAAAGTCCAATCGGGATTTTACCTGCGCAGTGATCGTGCCATAGCGCTTTTTCGCACCTTCATATACCAGGTGTCTCAGATAGCCGGCCTGATCCTGAAACTCAGCGGGAATCGGAAAAGCGGGTAGCAGAATGTCCCGCTCCAGATTGGGCGTATAGCATTTGTCAGCGATCTCCATCGTATGATCAAGCGCAAAAGGGACATCGGCAAACCGTTCAGACATTTGATCGTGCGTTTTGAAAAAATACTCCGGACTCGAAAATTTAAATCTCGATTCTTCATCAACGAACGAGTTGGTATTCACACACAAGAGGATGTCATGTGGTATGGAGTCTTTCTCTTCCAGATAATGGACATCGTTGGTCGCAATGACTTTGACATTGTATTTTTTGGCCAGTGCTAATAAATGCTGATTTACCTGTTCCTGGCTGATGCCAATTCCATCAAGGTCATCATTGCCATGCTGTCGCTGAATCTCTATATAAAAATCCTCCCCCAGAAGATTCAGCCACCATTGCAAGAGCCTTTCAGCCTCCTCCATTTTTCCTTTGATAATGGCTTGCGGAATTTCAGCCCCGATGCAACAACTGGTCGCGATGAGTCCCTTATGGTGAAGTTGGATAAGCTCTTTGTCTATCCTAGGAAATTTACCGTATAACCCTTCGATGTAACCCAGCGAACAAAGTTTGGAAAGGTTTTTATATCCTTCTTCATTTTTCGCCAGCAGGAGCTGGTGGAATCGTTCGTCTTTCTCACCTCCGGATTTTAGAAAAGATTGTTTACGCCTGTCCTCGACCATGTAAAATTCGCAACCCAGTATGGGTTTCAATCCATTTGCACGAGCCTCCTTCACGAAGGAGTAACATCCGAACATATTGCCGTGGTCTGTAAGGGCAACGGCTTTCATTTTATCGGCTTTTGCCTTAGCCATCATGGACTTGATGTCCGTAGCACCGTCAAGCAATGAAAACTGGGTATGGCAGTGCAGATGACAAAATTCAGGCATGGTGCGGTGGAGTCTTGGTGGGCTGCAAATTTACGGCAGTTTTAAGATATTTGGATTTATTTAATATCTGGTCAGGTATATTTAAGGGGATTAAGTAGAAACTAACCTCTTATTTAGCTGTATTAGTTAGATTCCAATGCCTCATATAGTTATCGAATGAGAATTTCAGCCCGGCCTTTTTCATTTTAGCTAAAACTGATTTAAAAAGCGTTTAGAACAAAATACTGTTTGAGCTCGCTTGCTGCTAAGCTAAAATATTTGTGACAGTAAGGCCAGGAGCTATTATGACTGTTTAAAGCGAGTTTATTTTGTTTAGCTTTTTAGATCAGTTTTAGCGTTAAAAAATGAAAACAGCCTTGATTTTTTTGGTTCTTTTTTGTATCAAGTTTATAACAGCGGCTCCGCTCTCAATCCTTTAAAGTAACTTGCGAGATGTAAAGCAGTGTTTACAAAAACCGTTTTTTGTTATGGTGCTCGCAGCCCCTTATCAAGTTTGGTAGTGTTCTTTGAATGACAATCCATTTTGGTGGTTCGCCTTTGGCGAAACCCCGTTTAAGAGCTTATACGATAATTACTCAGAACCTTAACACTGCTTTCGTTTTATTCACTTTAAAATTTTAAGAAAATGAAAGAAAAAAAAACAAAAGCATTTCCGATTATTTATCCTAACGCGGCAGGTATAGATATATCAAGCAAAGAACATTATGTAGCAGTTAATCCTGAATCCACTGAAAAACCAATAAGAGCCTTTGGCGCCTTTACTGAAGACTTACACGCCCTAGTTGTGTTTTTTAAAAGAATGCAAAGTAGATACAGTTGCTATGGAGGCTACCGGTATTTACTGGGTAAGTTTATTTTTAGTATTAGAAGATGCGGGTTTTGATGTTGTATTAGTTACAGCTAAACATGTAAAAAATGTAAGAGGAAAGAAAACAGATGTTAGCGATGCTGATTGGATACGTCAATTACACAGTTGCGGATTATTATCTGCAAGTTTTCAACCCGATAAGTTTACTCGTAAATTAAGAGCATATATGCGTCATCGAAAAAATTTAATTGAAATGTCAGCTACACATATTCGCATGATGCATAAAGCTTTAGAACAAATGAATATTAAAATACAACATGTTATTGCGGATATTACAGGTAAATCTGGACAAGAGATCATAAAATCCATCATAGCTGGTGAACGAAACGCAGAGATATTAGCATCTTGTTGCGATAGTAGAATTAGAGCTCATAAAAAAGAGGGTATTATAAAATCCTTAACGGGGGTTTGGAAAGAAGAACACGTTTTTGAACTAGAGCAAAGTTATTCAATATATCAATTCTATCATGCTAAGCTAAAGGAATGCGATGCTAAAATAGAAGAGCATCTTCGTGAAAAATCCGGAGTAGATACATTTGTGGAGCCCCAAAAAAAAGAAAAGAGTAATAAAAATAATTTGAATTTTAACGGAAAGGAAATGTTGTACGAACTAACGGGGACGGATTTAGCAGAAATTTTTGGGATTACGGAAACAAATGCTATAGAAATTATAAGCGAAGTCGGATTAGATATGAGTAAATGGCCAACGGTAAAACACTTTACATCATGGTTAAACTTAGCCCCGAATAATAAAATATCAGGAGGGAAAGTATTAAGTAGCCGGATTCCAAAAAGAAAAACCACGCAGGTCAAATATTTAGAATGGCGGCGTTTGCCATACAGCGTAGCAAAAATTGGTTAGCGATGTTTTATAATCGTATAAAAGCAAAAAATGGGGCGCCAAAAGCAATTGTTGCGACTGCAAGAAAAATTGCGGCTATTTTTTATAAAATGGTAAAAGAAAGGGTTAAATTTAACCCAATACCAATCGAAAAATATATGGATGGGTTTAAAGAAAATCAAATTAAGAAGTTAAAACGACAAGCTAAAAACCTTGGTTTACAGATAGTTGAAATGTAGTTACTTAAGAGACAAAAAAGAACATTAATGATAGGATTGAATTTAGGACAACTTTAAAATCCAATAGGCAACAATTTGTTGTAGTCCTTTATTGTAAATTGTTTAAGAAAGTGACTTGTACAAGCAAGTCATTTTCTTTTAGTGAATGTAGGAAAAAATATTCGGTCAGCCCTTCCAAAAAAAATATACCTCAACAGAAAACTCTATTCATTGTGTTGAAACATCCCATTTAGCATATCTAAACACTAATTAATTATAATTTTTTTCAAATAATCTCGATTATTTAACCTTACTTGTATAAAATAAATTCCAGCTGGAATATCTGACACATCATAATAATTATTATAATTTTTTTGATACTCCTTGACGATAGTGCCCATTAAATCAAGTAATCGAACATATAGGTAAGAAGGAAGATCTGAACCTATTTTAAAATAATTATAAACTGGGTTTGGGTAAATTGAAATTTCGTCATTAAAATTATTACTTGTGCTTGTCAAAAGCGTATCACAAGTAGACATTTTTTTAGCAAATAAATTATAATTTGGTGGCTTTGGAAGACTACCATACATAAAAGCTGGCAATTCAACCTGTCTTAGTTGGAAATTGCAGTTCAGTCCTTTTTCATTTGGATTGTTTATCACATGAAGATATATACTGCTGCTTCTACACGATACATAGATCTTCCCATCTAATGCAAGAGAGCTTTGAAAAAATGATGTAGTTAACTTATTCTCAAATAAGTAACCATCCCATTCACCAATTATAGTCTCACTACTATTAATATCTTTTGCAAATAAATCGTACTGCCAAATTATAGAATCGGAATTTAAATATAAAAATTGATTATTCGGACTTACTGAAAGATAACAAGCATCTTTAAATAAGGTCGATTTGTTTATTACAATTCTTGGATTTGAAAGAATACCAAGACATCTGTCAAAGTCAAATATTTGAATTTGATAACCTCTTAAATATTTGATAAACATCTCGCCATTTGATGTAAATATACTATTTCCGGTCCAATCAAAGCTGTCTGCAGGAACGCCAATTTTTTGATTAGAATAGAGCCTTATTCCGGATGTATCAAACAAATAAACTCTATGGTTGTTGCTCAGATAATCTTCCATAATAATCCACCAATCTCTTCCGTTTGCATGTTTTGTTACAGCCATATGAGTTTCAATAAAATCTCCTTCTGATATTATACTATCCTTTATTGATACTACATCATTCTGCACTGTTGCATCGAATTTTATTTGTGAATATTTAAAATATGGAATAAAAGTATACCTATTTATAAAATCAGGATAATAATTAACAGTAAAATTAAATAATGCAGTTTGAGTCTTCTCCTTTCCTGGAAATGGAATAAAATAATGATTAAATCCAGTAGGGTATATAGGACTATAGTCTCTCCAAATACGCCCATAATTTATACTGTCTCCATTTTGAATTACTTTCTGTTTTTCATTATAAATTCTAAACCCATCTGTAAAATATCTTAATTTACCATCTTCATATGCTATGGATGCATTTGTGAATCCAAGATACGGCAGCTTTTCACCAAACTTGTATTCTACATCAATTTTACCTTTTGAAAAGTTAAGTTCTGTTTTTCCGTATTTAGGCAAAAATGTACTGTCATTGCTATAACCTACAATCCAAGCTGCACCATAATAATTTTGTGCTACTAACGCATGATTAGTAGTATCACAAAATCCATAAATGATACATATATATATACAATATTTAAAAGAGTATCGTTTCATTTAAATAAATTAATTAACAGAAATTCTTCTTTGCAATGTGTTTCCATTTTTTAGATTTATAACTACTAGATAAACGCCTGGGGTTAATTTAATTCACTTAATTTAAGTTTGTCCTTTAATTGAATTTGTAAATCCCCAATATAGTGGACCAAATATAACTAAAAATAATGTAGTGTTTCAAAGATCATTTAAATTTGTCCATCATGGGAACATATAAGAAACAAACCACAGAAAACTTTAGTGAATAACGGGGTCCACAAAACTTGTTTCTCTCAAAATTTTAACTTGACCCTTTATATCTGTCTGCTTTGTAATAGCATTTTAGTTATTCTCAGATATTGCCCTAACACACCTCTACGGGCATGTAAATGAATGTTAATTTAAGGATTTATAAAATCAGGAAATTTTTTTAAAAATTATTCTTCTCTAAAAAATCGAATATGCTCAATAGGCATAAAATAATTTGGAAAGCAGGTGATAAAATCTTCTTCAATCTGAAAATCTATACCTTTGAAACTCACTTTCTGCAGAGAAGGATTGAGTTCCACTTCGAAATAATTATTTTTATTTTGCGCATCTTTTATCTGACACATCACATCCGGAAACATGGGGTGCTGTAAATAAATATCATCAGCTTCTTTTAAATCGGTCCTGATATATCCTTCGCGGTCCGATTCAAAATCTCTTTTTTCTTTTTGGTAAAAAACAGCACATCGCACCCGGTCGATCATCATTGGATTGTCGTGCACAATGCGAATGGTAATGGGTCCGTCTTGATGAGTTTGTTTGCGGACCGGAAAATCCTGCTGAACGTTTTTGTCAGAATGCAGTTTGAGGATGTTCCCTTCAATGGAATAGGTTCCTTCCGCATAACGGTCAGATGCGCCGTAGACATAATAAAAACGAAATGTACTGTCTTCCCTGAATTCAAATCCGGCTGCCATTTCCATGATTCCACGCAGATGATAACTCCCCGGTTTAAAATTTTGTGCCTGCATGTTTGTAACTGATTGAAGAATTAATCCTAAAAAAATAAATTTTTTATACATAGCAAGATGACTACAAAATGACGGTCATTTTTCTTTGAAGTTTGATGAAACTGCCGTTATCTTTTCTTTCTCTTAAGACTGTCTGCAGGATACTGTCTGGCAATTAAATCCAATTGCATCTGTGCCCACATGGTGATGTTCGCACGATCACTGTCTGTTAGTTTGGCTTCGGGGTGGAGTCCCAACCAGGTATAGGAAGGTAAGGGCATTTCTTTTTCTTTTACCACCTCGATTATTTCTTCAAACTTGTGATTTTGTCTGGCGATGGGTCCGGCGGTAAAATTAGAAAAATTCAATTCTCCTCTACCTTCCTCTATGTGATGATTCAGCCACCAGCCTATGGGTTGAATGCTGCTGTACCATGGGAATTGCACTGAATTGCTGTGGCAATTGTAACAGGCATATTTAAGCAAAAGCCCCACATCTTCAGGTACCGGAAATTTTGTGTTCAAGTGATTAGACTGGTCCGTGTTGGAAGTTTTGTCAATCTGAAAAAACTGAATGATGATCAGGCCGACCGCAAGTGTGATTAATATTTTCCTTATCATAAAATTAGATTTATTGTTGTGAAACCACAAAACTCAAACTATTACTTTTTTTGTCAATGGTCAACCTGGCAAAATACAGTCCGGGAGGAAATCCCTGAACACGATATTGAACAGCAAACTCCGTTTTTCCGATCAGTTCTGCATTCATTTTTTTACCATCCGCTGAAAAGAAAACGTTGGATTTTTCATCAAATTGTTTGTTGCTTCTTATTTCAATAATTCCGGTAGATTGGTTTTGCCATAATTGGAATTCACGATCTTCAATGTTGACCGTGCTGAGCAATTCGTCGTTTCTCAAAATCCTGCCCAGATAGGTGCAGATGAATCCGCTGTTTTGATTGACCAGATCCACTGAGAAAAGATGTTCCGGGCCCAGTGGACTTGGCATCTGAGTCCAGGACTGCCCTCCATCCGTCGTTTTTAGAATGGTGCCATTGAATCCCACCACCACACCGGTCAGCGCATCTGCAAAATCCAAATCCATCAGTGGTTCCTGGACACCAGAATTCAAGCTGGTCCATTTAGTCCCACCATCCACTGTTTTATAAATTCTACCGATGTCTGCACAGGCATATCCCACTTGAGCATTCACAAATTTTATCCGTCTGATCCAATCAGCAGGCGGGGTGAATGGGAAGTCTTTGACCGCAGTCCAGGAATCACCCCCATCATCGGTTCTCAACAAAACATTGGAACCGGAAGCAAATCCTTTTTTATCATCCACAAAACAGATTGAATACAATAAATTATTGAGGCCGGTGGGAATGCTGAACCAGCTTTCACCGCCATCTTCCGTTTTGAGAATCATTCCATAGGCACCACAGGCAAATCCCGTCTGGTCATCCAGAAAATGCAATCCCCAGAGTTGTTCTTTGGTTCCGGTTGTTTTGGTTACCCATTTATTTCCCCCATCGGTCGTTTTGATAATCAGGCCATCGTTTCCACTCATGAAAGCGGTTTGTTCGTTGAGGATAAAAATGGCCATAAACCGGGTTCCGGAATAGCCGGAGCTCTGATCCGTCCAGCTGAGGCCACCGTTGGTGGTCTTGTGGATGTTCATCGTAGAGCCATTGTACAACGAACTAACACAATACCCAAGTTCGGAGGTAAGAAAGCGGATTTTCTGAATGGTTTGTTGCGGACTAAATCGCGTGATTTCTTTCCAGCTTTGCGCATTGGCAAAGCATACCATCATCAAGAAATAGAATCCTGTAAATACCGGTTTCATGCTTCGATTTTTTTCAAAGATAATGGAAAGATAATTGTGACAATTAGAAAATGAGCTAATGAGTTAATGGATGACTGAACGATCTCTGCTTCAGCAGAGTATCGTGCGACAGCACGATAAGAGAAGGAACCGCGAAAGCGGCTAACGGGAGAATTAGAGAATGAGAGATGACTGAACGATCTCTGCTTCAGCAGAGTATCGTGCGACAGCACGATAAGAGAGTATCCATGTAATTGAAAAAAGGTTCAGCTTTAGTTGAGTGGTCCATAGGCCACAAAATAAATTAAATAACCAAAAACTAAACCTTATGACAAAAGTATTACAAAAGGCTGGATTTGTAGGAGAAACCATTTACGGTGGCATAGATGTCCATATGAAGAGTTGGAATGTTTCACTTTATTATGGGAGTCAATACCTCCGAAGTTTTCATCAATCACCTCATCCAGATATTTTAGTTTCATTTTTACAGCGTGAATTCCCAGGGGCAAATTACAGTTGTGCCTATGAGGTTGGTTTTAGTGGTTATTGGATAAAAAGAGCATTGGATAATCATGGTGTAAGTTGCATTGTTGTTAATCCAGCAGGCATACCCCAGACAGACAAAGGAAATAAATCAAAAACAGATAGAAACGATTCTAAACGGATTGGATCTTCACTTCAAGCTGGAATGTTGTGTCCGATTTATATCCCATCGCAAGAGACAGAAGCTGATCGGCAACTAGTTCGTACAAATGAAAAATTAACACGCGACCTGACCAGATCAAAAAATAGAATCAAAGGAATGCTATATCAAGTAGGCATAGAGATTCCCGAACGGTTTGGAAGCGAAAATTGGAGCAATATATTCATAAACTGGTTAAAAGACCTACCTATTTCATTTGGAACATTACGAACTGCCTTAAACCATCAAATAAAAATGATGGAAAATATCAGGGTAGAAAAAAACCTGGCACTTAAAGATATTCGCAAACTAGCAGTTAGTGAAAAGTATGCCTCTATCGCTTCTAGATTAAAAACAGTACCTGGTGTGGGCACAATAACTGCCATTACTTTAATAACGGAAATAGAAGACATGAATCGCTTCAAATGTTTCGAAAAACTAAATGCATTCGTTGGTTTTTATCCCACAGAGTTTTCTAGTGGGGAACATATTCGTACAGGACATATAATAAGCAGACATCATAAGCGATTGTGGAGCTTAATCCTAGAAGCCGCCTGGATAGGAATAAGACGTGATCCGGCTATAACCCATTATTATATAATACAAAACAAAAAGTAGGAGGTAAAAGGGCTATCATTAAAGTTTCACGAAAACTATTAAATCGTATAAGATCAATTTGGTTAAATAAAATAGATTTTGAAATCGGAATATTGAAATAAATAAAATTATTTCCTAATAATATTAATAACTACAAACAAAAAGAATTAGCTTTGAATTAAATTGAAACACTACTTAGTGATAAGTTCAAATTACTTTGACGACATACATATCAAGATTTTTAATAGTGGGAGCCCAGCATGTAATCTTCAATTACTAAGTGGTGGAACCAACAATCCACAAGTTGTACATGCTTACCCAAACCCAATAAGTGGGGAAATTACATTAGAATTTGATATTAAGAATGAAAATACTAAGGGAGAATTCTCAATTTCTGGTCTGGATGGTCAGAAATTAATTTCTACTTCTAAAATATATCCTAGAGGTCATCAAACCGAAATCTTCAATTTAAATAGCATAACAAATAACATATTGTTTTTGAGAGCGGTTATCGATGAAAAGGCACAAGTAACTAAAATTATTAAAGTTCATTAGTAATGAAAAGAGTGTATATATTATTAACCATTATTTCGATTTTATCTTGCGAAAAAAACAGCATTTTTGATAACGATGGCTTTTATGGAGTAGGAAAAGCAAGGCTTGATGAGGTAGAATGGAAAGGCAAAACCGGTATTTTTAAAGCTAAAAAATATTGCTTTCCTGATACTTGTGTAGGTATATTGGTTGAAGGTTATAATAAAGCTAGATCTGTGCACAGTAAAATTATAATTGATCAAGTTTTCTTGAAAACTGGGAAATTCTATTTTAATCCTATTTATCCAACATACCTCGATACTTTGTACAATTTTTCATATCAAGAATTCAAAGGTGATGCTGTTTTAGAGAATTATAGTATTATAGAGGCTGATTCAAACAATTATGTTGAAATCAAAGAACTTAATATGAAAACTGGTGATGTAAGGGGAAGTTTTCAAGCCAGAGTGATTTCAGATTCATCCTGGCCTTCAAATGGATCTATTCCTGATACCATTGACATTACAAACGGAAGTTTTTATGGAAAAATTAATTGGAAGTAATTGTTTTTACATTAATTGATGATAACTGAGTATCTACGGAGATAGATGCCATCTAAATGTTCTTAACTATGGATTCTTACCAAAGGTAATGTTTAAGATCTAGTCTTTTGGTTTGATCAATTGCAGTTGCTTCGTAGATACTATTTCGTTTCCGGTAAAGGTAAGTTCAGACTATTTTAATGAATATAAATTCTATTTAAAGAAAGATCTAAGGAATTTCATAAGTGATAGAGGTAACAATTTATGGAAAAGAGAATTCTCTAAATACAACAAATATGATTAATTACGGAATTTTTAACTAATTCATGTATTGGTCTGCGTTAGGGACGAAGTTAAGATGTGGTGTTTTTGTGAATGATTGAAATAGCAGGCCGCATTAAAAATGCTATGATCAAATGGCATCGCAGTTTAAAATTGCGACGAACAAATGGAACAATTTTCAAATTCTGGAGATGCGAAATATTTATATGATCTTGAGATTTATAAATTTAACTACAATTTAGTAGGTGCTAATTTATTTCTTAAATCTTTAAATAGTTAATTAGTTTTTGTTTTGAAAATGTATCACATTTTTACAATTATATAACTTATTTATGATGATAATTGACTATTCCTTTTTAAAAATTGCTTGTGTAGAATCATATAGAAAACCTCGCTCTGAATTGATAAATTCAGGATGATCATTCATCCAGAATTTTTCCTTTTGCAAGAGATCCTTATATTTAAGATTGCTAATATTATGAATTAAATGAAATATTATATGGAAATATGATTTCTTATACCGCAAACTGGGAATAATATTTTCTAAAAAAAATAATAGATTTTCCTCTGATAAAGAGTAATAACAATTGAGAATATATGCATTTAAACTATATTCAGATATTCCTTGTATTGAATTAATGTTTAGTAATAATGTTTTTATTTCATTTTGTTTTATTTGTCTATTTATATAGGATATCAATTCAGGAAAAGCAATATAATTTAATTTCAGAATGCTGTCTGAAGTTGTTAAAATATTTATCAATAGATCATAATTATTGGGAGTATAACTAATGAATTTAGAAAACTCATATGCTAGTATCTTTTTATCAAGCTCATAACATAAATTATTTCTATGATTTCCTAGCGTATAAAATAGTGTGTCGTTGTATTCTTTTAATCTCGAAGTTAGAGTTTTTAATAGCTGATCGACAGTTATACTACCTTTAAAATACTGTTCTTCGATAATTGATCCTATGCTATCACAAATAATTTGAGAACGGCCATGTTGATTTTTAAAGTCTAAAATAATTTGTTCCTTTTTAGGTGGTTGACAGCTTGCTGTAATTGTATAGCAAATTGAAATAAATAATAAGAGAATATTTGTTTTCATATTTTTTCTATTTCCATTGTTTACCTTGATATTTGTGGGACAGGTCAAATGACCAATCTTTTAAATCATATTGATTAAAATTTGAATTTAGTTCTTCTATTTCACATAACATTTCCTCATATTTAATCCCAGCCATTCCTCCAACTTCGTATCCATCTAATTGCGGGACATCAAATTTAAATATTTTACCTTCATTTAACTCCCATATATCAGGTACGTAATCCTTATCTGAATCTAGACTCATATTGTAACCGTTTGGCCACCAATTGTTCCATATTTCAATGTGTTTATTTTCATGTACAATTGTTTCAACAAAAGTATGTATTCCAGAGTGAGTAGTTATCCAATTCTTTTCACTGGCTTCTTGTCGAAAAGTGGTTATAAAACTGTTATCAAATCTAGTTGTGCTTGCGAAATTATTGTCCTTATCATCATATTTTATTTTCTTAATTCTATGTAAGTTAACAATCTGACTTCAATAATGAAACCAATTCGGCTCTTCGTGTTTCCAATAATTGGGTTCATCTTTTAGAAAGAAGACCTGAGCTTTTTTATTGGGTCTGATGTCTGTGGAGTAGACTGAATTATTGTATCTGTCTGTAAGCCTAATGGTTCCGTTCTTGGAGCCAAACTCCTCATTGTACTGTGGTAGTGCATATTTTTGAATAAATCCCTTATCTATCAGGGAAGAAGCAGATTCCAGTGTCCATTTATTTTGATAGCCTGATCCGCTTCCAGATCCGAGACCCCATTCATAGGGTTCCGATGGGGTAAAATCAAATCCCTTGACATCGATCCACATTTTTTCTTGGCCACTTATGACAACTTTCCAGGCTTTTTCATTTCCTACTACTTTTTCTATCCGCATGCCTGAAGAACACTCTACCTGATTACCTCCCGGGAGGGGAGTGGTCTCCGGTATTTGTGCAGGAATATAATGGACATTGCTGAGCATAACTAAGGCAATATACGTTTTCTTAACTACTTTAAAGAACGGATGAAACATAATAATGATTTAATTGTGTGTGAATGCTTTTTATTTTTTTACAAATTTTTTCATAACGACTTCACCATTGGTGGTTTTGAACTTTATGAAATAGATGCCTGGAGTTAAGAATCCAATTTCTATTTTGAAAATGTGGTTTGATTGAGAAGCTGCCATAGGGGTAAAATATGTTTTTCCATCCAAGGCAATGATTTCAATATTGTCGGGGAGTATTTTAGCATGGTGAGGTGTTTTGATATATAGGATTTCTTCTGTAGGATTTGGGAAAAGATGGAACTTTAAGGACTCTGACTGAAAATTTTTAAGTGCATTTTTTATTGGGATGGTTGTATTTAAATTGTGTTCATACACAAATATTCTTTCCAGTTAATTTACGTTGTATTTAAACGTCCCAATTTTTATTTTAATAATCAACCTAATGTACTTCTATTATATCTAAATATTTTTGATAGATACGTTTTTTAGCTGATTTATTTGTGCCTTCAAATTTATTTTTAAAATATATTCTTGCATTTTTAGTTTTCGTTAATGCTAAAAAATAATTTAACTTATTATCTTGACATTTGCATTTATTTAAGGCATTAATTATTAATCGGGCGGCCCTTTCTTTTCCAGTATTTGAATATATATAGCTTTCAAAATCCACTTGAATTTTTGAGGAAATATTTTCACCTAAAAAATAAACATTAAATAAACTGTCAGCGCTTAGAAAATCTGTATTCCCAATAACTTGCCACATATATACATATTTCCTTTTTAGTATTTTATCTAAATTATTCGCTAAATATATTTGGAATTCTTGGGATGTATAATCTTTGTAATATTCAAAATATTCAGCTTCAAGGTATTGTGGTATTTCATTATACTCATTATTATCGTTTTTAAAATTAACAACTGACTTAAAATTTTCCATGGAAGAAACTAAATATGGATTAAATGTCACAATATTTTCCTTTACAATATCTCCAAATAACTTCATAAACCCGGGTTGATTTATAAGTAACTTTATAAATTTTTTATTAAATCTTAATATCGTATGAATTGAATCTATTTTATTATTTAATTCTTCCACCGACAGATCTTTATTCCACCAGCAATTTGAAGTCAAAATATAACTTATATAAAATTTACTGAATAATGAATCATTTAGTAAGTTTGGCTTAATAAAAGAACAATTGAATATCAATTTTTCAAATTCTATAATTATTGATTGATATTTTACTATTTTCATATTAAAATATTTATAATGACTAAACTCACTAAGATATAAATCAAGATAGAGGTTGTAAGTATATATTATTTTTTCAACTTCACAACTATTTATTTGATTTATTAAATTTAAAACTTCCGTGGGATTTGGTAGAATTTTACTTATTTTAAAAGTATCAACATGAATATTTCCTGTAACTGATATAATAGTGTCTAAATTAATTTTCTCATCAGTTTTCCAATTATCAATTATTAAAATGTTTAACTTTTTAAAAATATCAACTTGTGAACTTAAATAATTAGTAAAAAGTATAAAATGAAGTAATATTATCTTTTTAACCATTTTACCAATTTTTTCATTAATTTTACCGTTAGGATCATATGACCAATCATCACTATTTAGTGTTTTTGTAACTAATTTATTGTTTTGTACGACATCTTAATTCTTCATAATCATAGCCTTTGGTTCCCGGACCCAATAAATATGACTCATTGACAAAGGGATTAAAGTTATTTTGTAATTCCCAAATATCATTGTAACCATCTTTAACAGCATCATCTGATAATCATATTCCTTCCTTCCAATTTTCTTCAAAAATATTCCAATGCTCTAGTTCATGTGCCACTGTTTCGCTTAATAATTCACTTCATTTTAATTAGCACTACTTTAAATAAAAGTATTTCCAGAATAACTTTTTAACTCACACACTTTACGGGATAGTACAACTAAAAACGGTAAATAGAATACTAAATTATTTTAATTTGGTTTTACTTCCTGTAATATTTCTCTAATACTATTTTTAATAGTTTTATTTTTCTCTTTATTATATACCTGTTGAATTTTAATTTTTGTTAATTTATCTGGATATTTTATTTTATTTAAACCAATTAATTTGCAATCAAAATTATCAGACCTTTCCAATAGATAAACTCCTATCCTATTGTTTAGATATATCTTTCTATCTGATTCAGAAGAAAAAGAAAGTAACTTCCACCTTTCAAATGAACAATCTATTAAAATTTCTTTACAATATTCATTGATTAAATTCTCATTGGCATATTTAATAAATATATCCCTAAAATGAATTCCTCCATTCATAATCTTTTTAAAGCCTTTTGTAAGTATATCATTGAGTCGATTACTATCTATCTTGAAAGTTGTTTTAGCAAATAATTCTAATATACTAAAGTCAAATCCTTTTTTACCAATATACTTATCATTGTTAAAGAAATCATTAGACTCCATCTCAGAATAGATACATTCTGCATACTTTGGAAATTGCTCTTTTAATAGAAGATTTGCCTCTAATGATAAGAATTGATTAAAATTGTTTTTAAATAGTGTAGGAAAAATTGATTTTATACTATCTAATGATGAAATTCTATATAATTGCGAAGAATCAAACTCAACATACCAATTAGGTTTCTTGCCATCTGGAAATCTAATTTTTTCTTGTTCATAAGCAATTAATCTATTTTCAAACCAACCATCAATTTCTTGCGATTTCAAATAGAAATATTTCTGAGAAATATCCCAATTTAATTTATTCATTCCGGCATCTAAAAATGTCATTCGAAACGAGGTTAACAAATTTTTAAATTCATCAAATCTAAAACCCATACTGCTGTATGGTTGATTCCAATTAATTCTATGTAATGGTAAATATGTTAAATATAATTCTTCTAAGTATGAAATCGAATCGTAATTATTTTCTGCACGTATTTTAGCAAGTAAATTTATTATTTCAAAACAGTTAGGTTGATTTTTTCTACCATACAAGTAATAATACTTATCATTATCACCATTTAGAAATGAATCAATAATTACATTGCTTTGGTTAATATCATATTTTGGAAACAATAACTCTTCAATTATAGAATATTGACCTAATGAACAATTTAAGATCAGACTAAACAAAAAAACAAATATATTTTTCATTCTTTTTTCCAATTTATTCCTTGATAAATGTCTTTTGGATCAAATGACGAATCATAATCATTTAATTCACTCACGTGGAGTTTAGCAGGTACTATTTGTAATCTTCATTATTAACACATTAGCCAATTTTCAAATTTTCAAATTTTCAAATTCTCTAATTCTTACAAGGTGTTCATCAAGTCCTATTTATATCTTCTGTATTTACTCATTAGTTAATTTTCAAATTTTCAAATTCTCTAATTCTTTCTTGCGTTGGTTATTTCGAGCTTCCCAGCTTGAAATAAAAGTAGAATTCAACAATTGTCATTTTTGATTTTCACAAGTTTACACTCAAATCGAGTACTTAATTAAACAATTTAGGATTTCTACTCTTTTTCATTTAAATCGAATTTAAAATCTTGCCGATACCTTTTAATTTTGGAGACCGCTTTCATTTTATCATCACCATCTAATACTCTTGTTAATAACATCAAATAGTGATCTTCATTATTGCTTTCCTTAGAAAGACTTGAAGTAATTCTGTCGAAAACTAGAGATTTTCCAAAGTTATTCGCAAAATAAATTTGCTTTAAATACCATGAGTTATTCCTATTTTTTGGTTTTGGATTGATAGCATCTTCCAATAAGAATAGGAGTCCTTTTTCCTTTCCCCGAGAACAAAGTAGTTGATAAATTTGCATCTTATAATAGCTATTACTATAGCTCTCCGAAAGTAAGGAATTTAAATTATTTATGTTATTAATTATAACATCTTCAACTTTATCTGAATTATAAAATTTTAACATATTCAATAAAAGTAAATAAAAATCTGACTTTTCTTGAGTAACACTATCTTTGTTAATCATAGATAATTGATTTAGTGCTTCATCTCCAATTTCATCTGCCATTTGGCAAATCATTTTAGTTGAACAAAATGAACTTGAATAGCAAGCACCTTTCAGCATGTTTCTTATAATATTTGAACGAAACAATGTGCCTTCTAATCTTATTTTATTACGATCTCCCCATTGTAACATGTATAGATTTTCCAAATAATTGTATTTGTCCTTACTACTTTTATTTTTTAATAATAGATAAGTTATTGTTAAATCCAAATTCATTAATATTTCATACTGCAAATCAAACATTCCACTATATTGCGGGATGCTGTATGCATTAGCCCATTCATTCAAAACATAATATTCCTGCAGTTTAAGGATTTCATCTAATGATTCAATCCACCTCGTATCTCCTTCTTCTCTAACTTGTTCACAGTAATATGAAACAATATTAGCTCTTGAGGGATTAATCAATTCAAATCGATTTTTCACATAATTTTTAGAAGATTTTATATGTTTAACATTGTTAAAGGTTTTATTATGATCTATATACCTTACAGGAACATTATATACAGAATCTTTTATCTTGTAGTTAATTATTGTTGCAGTCGAATCATTTTCTGGAAACAAAATATATCGTATAGAATCAATATAATTATATTCTTGAGCATTTACAGTACTTATCAACATGTAAAATAGTAATATCATTTTTTTCATAATTACCAGTTTTTACCTTGAAATAGTGAGTTAGGATCAGGATCGTATGACCAATCTAGATCCTTTAATTCTTCATTTTTACTTACCGTTTCTATTAAACGACAAAATACTTCTTGATAATAGGCAGATGGACCTGCTGTAGTAATATTTTTTGAATTATAATTACCATTATATTCTTCCATATTACCTGCGATAAATCCAAAATCTACGCCTTGTGGACTCTTTTCCCACGCATCAGGAAACAAATCATGGTCACAATCTAAATCAGAATCATAACCTGTGTCTTTCCAAAATTTTTCCCTGACTTTAAAATGACCAACTTCATGTTTTAATACGGATGTAAATCCATAAATGCCAATGAACTGAACAGTAGTGCCAGGAGAGTGATGTCCTATATCACTATCAATATTTCCATAATCTTGGGTTTCTACTCTATATCCGCAAGACTCACCAATATTGATATTAAAATTTATTTCCCCATATCCAAGCATTACTTTTCTAAATCCATTACATGAATTGTTGCTATTTGGAACGATCCCAAATTGTGCAACCCTAGGATACCAGTTTTCCCCAGCTTCTGTATTGCCATAGGTTACTTTCACACCACCATTAGGATTCCATTTCCATGTCCCAGTATTTAGATAGCCTAAACTAAAAGTTACTTGTGTTGGATCAGCATTCAACATGGGAATATCACCTGTCATTTTAAACATTTTAATGCCTTCAGTGGTCAATAGGCTTTTAGCTTCAGCGGACTGTGACCAATAATAAAACCAATTTGGAACATTTTTATCAAAATAGTTGGGGTCATCTTTTCTAAAATAGACTTTAATTGCTTTGCCTGGATTTGGAATCGGGTCAGTGCTTAAGACCGACAGAGAGCCAGAAGTGAGTTTTACAATTCCGTTGGCTTCTCCAAAGTCAGAGTTGTTTGCAGGATGTTTTTCGTATGGAATGTATGCCTCTCCGGTGGAATTCCATGTGGTTGAATTTAATGGCTTAAGATCCCAATAGTCTTCACTACCCACGCCACTGAAAAGTTTCCAGATAAGTATCTTATTAGGGTCATGGCCAATAGCTTTGTATTTTATTTTTTCTTTTACCACATTTCCTTCAATATCCATACCACTTACAACAACTTTCCAAGTATTATTGTGGCCGGAGAAATTTTTTATTGCAAGACCCGACAAACACTCTACCTGATTACCTCCCGGGAGGGGAGTGGTCTCCGGTATTTGTGCAGGAATATAATGGACATTGCTGAGCATAACTAAGGCAATATACGTTTTCTTAACTACTTTAAAGAACGGATGAAACATAATGATGATTTGATTGTGTGTGAATGCTTTTTATTTTTTTACAAATTTTTTCATAACGACTTCACCATTGGTGGTTTTGAACTTTATGAAATAGATGCCTGGAGTTAAGAATCCAATTTCTATTTTAATAAGCTTGTTTGATTGAAGAGCTGCCATAGATACCAAATATGATTTTCCATCCAAAGCTATTATTTCAATATGTTCGTGGAGTATTTTAGCATGAAGGGGCGTTTTGAGATAAAGGATATCTTCTGTAGGATTTGGGAAGAGATGGAACTTTAGAGATTCTGACTGAAAATTTTTGAGTGCATTCTTTATAGGGATGGTCGTATTTAAATTATGTTCATACACAAATATTCTTTCCAGTTCATTTTCATGGAAGAACATTTTGTCACCGCTGGAAAGTCCTGCAGAGGAATAGCATCCCATTATGATGGCTTTTCCTTAAGGGGTAATCAAGAAATCATTGATCATTTCACTTCCACTACCCTCTCCAGTTAAGTATTGTATGGTTTCACCCTGCTGGTTTAAGACTATAAGTAGTATGTCCTGGTATTCAGAATTGAGTAAATCAGGGATAGAAGGATCACGTGGAGTTTAGCAGGTACTATTTGTAATCTTCATTATTAACACATTAGCTAATTTTCAAATTTTCAAATTCTCTAATTCTTCGTGCTTGGTTATTTCGAGCTTCCCAGCTTGAAATTCACGTGCATTTTAATTGGTACTGTTTTTAATCACCGTAATGTTTGACGCTGGGATGACTGAACGATCTCTGCTTCAGCAGAGTATCGTGCGACAGCACGATAAGAGAAGGAACCGCGAAAGCGGCTAACGGGAGAATTAGAGAATGAGAGATGACTGAACGATCTCTGCTTCAACAGAGTATCGTGCGACAGCACGATAAGTGAAGGAACCCTGCCTGACTGCGTCGGCAGGCAGGCGCTAAAGCGGCTAACGTACACTATATTAGGTTCTGGTTTTAATCACCGTAATGCTTGACGCTGGGAAGCATGACCGAACGATCTCTGCTTCGGCAGAGTATCGTGCGACAGCACGATAAGTGAGGGAACCCTGCCTGACTGCGTCGGCAGGCAGGAGCGAAAGCGGTTTTACGTAAATTTTAAATGGTACTATTTTAAATAAACGTAATGTTTGACGCTGGGAAGCATCAAACAACCACAACATTATTACAAATTAGCTCATTTTCAAATTTTCAAATTCTCTAATTTTCCTAATTTTTTCCTTACTTTAGATCATAATTCAAAGGAAAATGGCAGTAAAAGATTTTATTTTATTCATTACAGTTTGCATTTTTAGTCATCTGGCAGGGGTGGCACAATCAGATTTTTGTAAAAAACTCAATCAGCCCGGTTTGATTTTTTGTGATGATTTTGAATCCACGCAGGCCATTTCTTCACGATATTTCGAATACAACAACAACAATGGTGATTTTGTACCGCTGGTCGGTCTGGGGCGTAATTCCTCAACAGGAATGAGGGTAAGATGGCAGCCTGGTGAAGTAGGTGCGGGTAGTTTGTCAAAATCTTTTGGGCGTACCCCTTCCACCTACATCGGTAAAAATGCTTCCATTCCCGACAGCACTTTCAAGGAGGTTTATTGGCGTATGGATGTCAGACATCAGGAAGGATGGTTGGGCGGAGGTCCGGCTAAACTTTCACGCGCACTCACTTTGGCGAATGGCAACTGGGCCACCGGTGCCATGGCTCATATGTGGTCCGGTGGACAGGGAGATTTTTATCTGGGAATGGATCCGGCAACGGGTATTGATGCCAGTGGCAAGCTGGTGAGTACCAAATACAACGACTTTGCGAATCTTCGGTGGCTGGGATTTAAGGCAGGCAACATTCCTTTGTACAGTTCGGAAAGAGTGGGCGAATGGTTTTGTATTGAAGGACATGTCAGGTTAAATACGCCCGGTAAGAGCGATGGCGTATTTGAGTTCTGGATCAACGACACCCTTCAGGCAGGTAGTTATAATTTGAACTGGCACGGCAATTGGAATGCGGATGAAAGGAATTATGGAATCAACGCCATTTTCTTTGAAAATTATTGGAATGCCGGGTCCCCTGTCTTGCAGGAAAGGTATTTCGATAATTTGGTAATTGCCACTTCCAAAATATCCTGCAAATCTGCTACCACGCACACTAAAGAAACTTCTCCTTTGCACTGCAAAGTCTGGCACGATTCACAAAATTTGAATTGGCCGTCAGACCTTGCCCCGAATTCTACGTTGAAGATATATTCACTTTTTGGCCAATTGGTCTTGCAGCCTCCGGTGAATATTTCCGGTAAACTTAATCTGGCAGAATTGCCACTTCCTGCCGGAATTTATCTCTATCAGTTGAGTGGTCTGTCCTGTGGAACTTCAACAGGTAAGCTGATATTGCATCCATAGATTTTTCAAACAAAACAAATGGTCTAAAAAGCGTATTCTATACTTACCCAAGAGGAATATGATTTGCAAATGGAAACTGTAAGGAGTTTTAATTGACCTGCCTTTCTTGGGGATATAAAAATCTTATGCGAACCTCTGTGCTGAAAATAAAAAAGGTTGATGCTTCCCAGTAAAATGGTTCAATGCGCCATTGGTACAAAACAAGGTGTTAACCAATTTTGCACATTAAAATGAAGCAATAATATCAGCTAATTCTAATTTTTTACAAAACCCTCACCAAAATGCTCACTTCATTTTTGAGCACCTCTGCAAAACCATTTTTAATGGAGAACTTGTGTTTTTCTCCTTTTTCATCGGTCAGCTGGATGGTGCCTTTGGATAATGCAGAAATCAAAGGCGCATGTCGGTCAAGTACTTCAAATTGACCTCCGAGTCCCGGCATTATGATGGCTTTAGCCTGGCCTTCGTAAAGAGAGCTTTCGGGGGTTAGAATGCTTACCTTCATGGGATTAATTGTTTGATTCGGCCAAAATTTTCTTTCCCTTCTCGATGGCATCATCGATCGTTCCTACCAGGTTAAAGGCTGCTTCCGGATACTGGTCAACTTCACCATCCATGATCATGTTAAATCCGCGGATGGTTTCTTCAATAGGTACCAATACTCCTTTCAGACCGGTAAACTGTTCAGCAACATGGAAAGGCTGAGACAAGAACCTTTGTACACGACGTGCGCGGTGTACAATCAATTTATCCTCTTCTGACAATTCTTCCATACCGAGGATGGCGATGATGTCCAGTAGTTCGTTGTAACGCTGAAGGATATTTTTTACGCGCTGAGCGGTGTTGTAATGCAATTCTCCGATGATCAGCGGATCAAGGATTCTTGAAGTAGAATCGAGTGGATCCACCGCAGGATAAATACCCAGTGCTGCAATCTTACGGCTCAATACCGTCGTTGCGTCCAGGTGGGCAAAAGTCGTAGCGGGTGCCGGGTCAGTCAAGTCATCAGCAGGAACGTAAACCGCCTGTACGGAAGTGATGGATCCTCTTTTGGTAGAGGTGATACGCTCTTGCATCAAACCCATCTCTGTAGCAAGCGTTGGTTGGTAACCCACGGCAGAAGGCATACGACCCAACAATGCAGAAACCTCAGAACCTGCCTGCGTGAATCGGAAGATGTTGTCGATGAAGAAAAGGATGTCTTTTCCTCCTGCAGGATCTGTCATGTCTCCGTCACGGAAATATTCTGCGACGGTAAGACCTGAAAGGGCAACCCTTGCACGGGCACCCGGCGGTTCATTCATCTGTCCAAAGATGAATGTTGCCTTAGAATCCATTAACTCTTTTTTGTCAACAGAAGCCAAATCCCAGCCTCCTTCTTCCATGGAGTGCTTGAATTTATCTCCGTATTTTATGATGCCTGCTTCAATCATTTCACGCAACAGGTCATTTCCCTCACGGGTTCTTTCTCCTACTCCTGCAAAAACGGAAAGACCGCCATATCCTTTCGCAATATTGTTGATCAACTCCTGAATCAATACGGTTTTACCAACACCCGCACCTCCGAACAATCCAATTTTACCACCTTTGGAATATGGCTCAATCAAATCAATTACCTTGATCCCTGTAAAAAGAACTTCAGTCTCTGTGGACAAATCCTCATAGGTAGGCGGTTTCTGGTGAATGGAATAAGTATGTGCACGGCTTACCGGTCCAAGACCATCAATAGGCTCTCCTACCACATTAAACAATCGGCCTTTGATTTCTTCACCCACCGGCATAGAAATTGTTTCTTTAAGGTCTATAGCCTCTGCTCCACGGGTAAGTCCATCGGTAGAATCCATGGCTACAGCCCGTACACTGTCTTCACCAAGATGTTGCTGAACTTCCAGGATAAGATCTTCCTTACCTTCACGTTTGATGCAAAGAGCATGATAGATTTCAGGTAGATGCGAACCTTCTCCGGAAAATGATACGTCCACCACAGGACCGATGATTTGACTTACGCGACCGATATTTGCCATAAATTAGAATTAATTAGATGTGTTTTTAATCCGCCGCAAAGATAAAACCCTGATGGACGCTGAAAGCCTTAATTTTGTTAATAATGATTAAAGATTTGGATAACAATTGGGAAGAACTGAAAACTGCTGCCCTCCACGGTACTCCGGACCCGGTCGGTCTGGCAAATAAGCTGGCCCATCGTTTCCTTTTGGTCGGGTCCGCGCAATACTTATCCTACCGTGGAAATGACCTGAAATCTTTTCCAAATGCTGCTGTACAGCCAAGTTGGGAACATTTTTTTGAGCAGATTTTGGGGCAAGATCACCGGGAGCTTTTTTATGAATTTTGTCTATTGTCGCAGCGAAAATCTCAGATTTTTCCTGTCAACTTTTTAGTTCAGGTCTTAAAATTCCTCAACAGCCATCCCGAATTAGCAGATTATGCTTTTCCCCTCTTTGGAGAAGCAGGTCAATATCTGTGTCGTCAAAATCCGGATTGGCATTGGTTGGCTGCTGACAATTGGGAAAACCCGCTCTCATGCAAAGAATCTTCAAAAAGATTGTTTATATATCGTCGCTATTTAGAAAGCAAGCCTCATGAATCGTTGTTCTATTTTCTGGAACATGTAAACGATTTTACAGAAAAGGAGCAGGCCGTCATTCTTGAATATGGAATGCATTCCTGGCCGTCCATGTCTACCGACCAAATGGATCAATTGGCAAAATTGATCAAACCTAAAAACATACTTTTTCTGTATCTCCTGATTTTCAAAAATGATCGGAATGAAATAACCGCAAAATCAAAACTATGTATTGAAGAACTTGTCAAGAAAAAATCTTCAGCGCAAATTGCATTACCTTCTTTAAGAAAAAATCAAAAAGAATTTTCCTTTGCGCAAATTCTGGAAATCCTTCCGCCTAAATGGATCACAGAAAGGTCCGACGCAAAAAGCATTTTCCAAATACTTTCTCAGGAAAATTTGCTCAATTCATTTATTGAAGCAATCAGAAAATATAAAGATGCGGAGGCTTCTAAAGTTCTGTCACATTGGTTGATTCAAAAGGATGCATTTAAAGAAGATTTGGACATGGCCAAATTGTCCTCTTGCCTGAACTTTGAGACTTTCAATGTCCTTTGTCTGGAGGCTCTCAGGAATTTGGGAGGAAAGATTGATTTGGAGGCATTTCTGCACTTTATACTTGCTGAGAAACATTTCTGGTCTGATGAATTGCTGATAGCAATACTGGATCTGCATCAACACGAACGATTGAGAAGGGAATACGATCTGGAAGTATTTTATGCGATGATTCCCTATCGCATCAATCCCAACTCATCCAGGCTGGAAGAAATTCCAAAATCGCTGCATCATCTGCACGAATCAGTGTTGGGATTTGAGAATGTCCTGCAGTTTAGAAGGCTTCTGAGGAAATAGCCTTTGAATTTATCGATTTCAAAATATTCAACAGGGATGATTTTGTTTCTATCCCTTGACAATTTAATTCCATATCATTGATATCAAATACTAGAATTTTCGAACTGCTCTGATGTGGTACAAGGCAGTATTCTTTCCGACCGTGGCAATGTCTCCTGTACCAAATTGAAATACAAAGGCTGTATTAGCTTTAGCTTCTGTGGATGACCAATAATAGTCAAAATGAGTTATGGGAACGGTCAAAGGGTCACCATCATTATCAGCTATTTTATTGATATAATATCGTCCATTTCTTAACAAATTTAGTTCATCAATCGATGGCAAATACCAGTCTGAGAAGCCATTATAATCATAGTCATTACAAATTTGAGCAGCGCTGGCAGAGTGTCCGGATTGCTTTGTAATAGCATTCGAATTCTCTTGCCCATTCCAAAGGCTTTGTGCGCCATTCCCAATTAAACTGGAACCTACATTGCTCCATACGGTTCCGTTAGAAACGTCATTTAAACTTACTATCAAACCGTGCTCATTACCATCCGGGCCATTGTACACATCAAAAATAATTCCTCCCTGAAAGTACTCGCCAATAAAATGTTTTGTTAGAGTCCTTGCTTTTTCTGAATAGAAAGAAAAGGGTACACTAAGCAGTTGACTATTGCTTTCTAAAGTATAATTATTTCCACCTTTAACATCAATTCTTGTTTTAACAAAATATGGACCATTTCCCCAGTTAATTTTATTTAATGTGCCAAGTACTGAGGTGCCTTCACCTATATTTAAGGTGACTAATCCATTTGCATTCGTTGTAGGAGATTGAAGTTCAACAAATACCTGATTTCCATTAATTGATTTTTCCAATATTGAAATTTCGATTCCAATTTTTTGGTTAGACACCAACGAATTGTCATTTTTTCTAATGATTGCCTGATAGCCTATAAGATCAGGCGTTTGACATACAAGTTGATTGCCAAATTGCAAGAACAGAAAAGAGACAAATAATAATGTTCTCATAAAACTAATACTTTAAAGGTTTTTAAATTAGATTCTTTAACAAATACCCCCAGATAATAAATACCGGGCAAATAATGGTTTAAGTCAATTGTACTGAATGCAAAATTTGAATTTTTACTTTCTAATATTTTTCCATCCCCGCTCATTAAAATATAAGTATGGCCGGAAGGCGCTGTCAATTCTATTAAATTTCCAGATTGATTCAATTGCAATACTTCAGTATCAATTAAGTCTTTAGATTTTGTAAGTCCATTAATGGATGGCTGTTGTATTCCTTCATTTAAATTATTCAAACTGTTGGAAGCATAATTATCAAACACTTGACCGATTGAAAAAGAGACTGCTGTGGTTCCATTTGAAACATGTCCACCTGAAGAGACCGTCCCTGATTGACAAAAAGACCAATTAAAGATGAAAACTCCAATGACCAGAATAAATAATGCTTTGTTCATAATAGCTTAAATCTTAAGTGATCAAAGATATAGAAATATTTGAAAGCACTGATATATATATATATATAATATGTAATATATTGATAATATTTATTTTGTTTAGATTTGAAATAAGTTTTTCAATTAATTTCAGTAACACTATTATTCATAATTTTATTTCGAATAGATTTATGATTAAATTTACCCAAACCTATATTTCATGAATCCAACGCTTATTTTTTTTAGGATTGTTTCTTTCTTATTTTTTCTCACCAATGCAAGTGCCCAAAAAAATGAACTCCTCCTACAAAAAGTTCAGTCACTGAATCAAGCATTGTTATCACAAGACTCTTCCACTCTTCGGTCTTTGTTGCACAAGGAGCTTAGCTATGGGCATTCCAATGGATGGATAGAAAATGTAAATGAACTCATCCACAAAAATGCCACCGGATATTTAAAATATCAAAAGATTGAGGCAGACAGTATTTCTGTTAAATTAATTAATAAAACTGCCGTTGTGCGTTTCAATGCCACACATGACATCATTCTGAACGGCAAATCTATTTCATTAAAGTTGCACGTTTGTCAGACCTGGATAAAGGATAAGAGGAAGTGGAAACTGTTGGCAAGACAAAGCACAAAAGTTAATTAGTATTGTAGTCATCTGCGAATAAGAATCTTCTTTAAATTGGTTATCTTCGTGCAACTCAAATTAAAATTCCATGCGTAATTTTATTTTTTTAATCACTGTCCTCTCTATTGCATCCTGTACCCAGCCATGCGTACAGGAAAAATGTTTGCCCCTAAGTTACTTCCAACCTCAGGATACGGGCATACAAAATGGAGGAATTCGCATGATTCCCATTACTACTCCAAAAGGTAATTTTAAAGTATGGACCAAAAGAATCGGGAACAATCCAAAAATAAAACTATTGTTGCTTCATGGTGGACCAGGCACCGGGCATGAGTATTTTGAATGCATGGAGAGTTTTCTTCCACAGGAAGGAATCGAATTTATTTATTACGACCAATTGGGAACCTGCAACAGTGATAAGCCGACAGACACCAGCCTTTGGGACCTGTCAAGATCAGTAGATGAGTTGGAACAGGTGCGTAAGGCATTGCATTTAGACAGCAGCAATTTGTATTTGTTGGGACATTCGTGGGGTGGAATTCTGGCAATGGAATATGCTCTGAAATATCAACAACATCTTAAAGGACTGATTATATCAGATATGATGTCAGACGCAAAAGCTTATGGCAAATATGCGGACGAAGTGTTGTCTAAAAAACTCCCTGCAACAGTACTGGATACCATTCGTGCCATCGAGCACAGAAAGGATTTTTCAAATCCTCAATACATGGAATTGCTTATGCCTCATTTTTATGAGAAATTTATTTGCAGAATTCCTTTGGATCAATGGCCTGAACCCGTGAATCGCGCTTTCGCAAAATTAAATCAGCAACAATATGTGATCATGCAAGGTCCAAGTGAATTTGGTATTGCAGGTAAATTAGAAAATTGGGATCGGAGCAATGATCTAAACCAAATTAAAGTTAGAACCTTGATCATCGGGGCCACTTATGACACCATGGATCCGGCACACATGGAATGGATGTCCAAACAAATCAGTGGTGCATTGTTTCATTTATGTTCCAACGGATCTCATATGTGCATGTGGGATGATCAGCAATCCTATTTTAAAGGATTGATTGGTTTTTTGAAAACCTGATTGCTGACTTCTATCCACTTTATTTTTTATTTTACTAAATTGAATGCAGTATTGTTGGTGATTTAGAACAATAATCTGACTCCTCGGGAATTTAGATTACCTTACAGATTATTTACCTAAATCAAACAAAATGAAAAAGTTTTTAATTCTGATGCTGGTTTGGGGATTCGTATGCAACCGTTTCTATGCACAAGTCAAAACCAACATCCCTAATTGTCAGTTGTGCAACAAAGATTGAATATTAATGAAGTCTCACCAAATGAATGAATCCAAGAGCAAAATATCTTACCTTAATGCTAATTATAAAAAACTATTTTTTTCGGAGGCATGATCGTCAATACTGAGTTAATTCCAGTTTCTTTTTTATTAATTAATAAGCAAGAAATTATTTTATTTTTTAAAATTATAGCAAGCTATTTACCTAATTACAATAATTTTCTCTGTTTGTTGAAAATTCTTTCCTTGAATCTTTAGTATATAGTCACCATTATCAAATTCACTCGGTAATTCTATGATATATTGAGCTCCTTGTTGTGGATTGAAATGCGAGGTGTGCAATACTTTTCCGGAAATATCAATTAATTCTATATTAAATTTTGATTGATCACTAATTTTTGAAAGTAAAAATAAATGACTTGAAACTAATGGATTTGGGTAAACAGAAAAAGCTTTTACTTTACCTGAATGAATGTCTGAATTACTTACAGCCTTATCGCAACCCGGAACAAGGCATCCTTCTGAATCCAGATGCAATAACCAGCCTCTTGTGACTTGATCCAGGCCATCGCCCACTCTTCCACACACTACCAGAGTATTATAAGGCGTAGTTCTCATACTCTCCATACTCATCCACCAGGCTCTTGTACTATCCCACCCAAGGGGTTGATATAATCTAGTCCAGAGGCTGTCTCCTTGTATTGAACATTTAAATATACATCCATAGCTAGGTTCTGCGAATGGAGGGGTATGAAGTGATCCACAAGTAACAATTCCTGAACTATCTCGAAGTAAACTCATATTATTGATCCATTGGAAATTATCACCAACCATGATCAATGGATGCTGGAACCTGGTCCTCCAATAGACTGTATCCAATTCAGATGATACATGAAATACATGAGGTATTAGCTTATTATTCGGAACATCTATATTATCATTGGTTACTATATAATATCCATTACTCTCATCCTCTTTAATTGTGTAAGCAAATCCTCCATTGGTATAAATATTACCGGATGTTACCAATCTATTATCTCTTAATACATTGCCTAATGTATCAACTTTCAGGTAAATCAACCATCCTTTGTCTGTAAGTTTATTATTTTTTAATTCAATTTCATCTCCGATGAGATGAAAGTACCCTTCCTTGAATCTAATAAATCTTATCCCTATTAGTCTTTGAATATTCTTAACTTTTATTCTAGACAATTGTTGAAGACTATCGTTGTAGGAATAGATATAATTATCAGTAGTAAATTGACTTGAATATACATTTCTGAATACATAATTCAAATCTTTGGAATTTGGACTCATTTCAGATAATGTTGCATATTCAGTATCCCCAATAAATGGCAATTCAACTTTTATCTTTTTAATGATTCTTCCGAATCTCATATCAAAGGCAATAATATAGTTCTTAGCAAAACGCTGCGTTGTATCATCCCAATTGTACATTTTGTAATAATAGATGGAATCATTTCTCTTGAATAGTGGGTAATTTTGATCGATGATTGGTCTTGAAAAATCTGCTTCTGGTATTATTTTAGAATGAATGAGATTGCCCTGGTAATCAAATTTTGTGAGATGGGGCTTGACCTTCTTATTACGTCCGCTTGAGTCTTGACTCACAACTTCATCTCCGACGATATAAATATATTGAGAATCACATTCTATGGAGCCAAATACACATTGTCCCTTTACTGCACCTATTTCAGGGATTAGATTAAAGAAAGTTCGATCCTGGGCAAATACAACGTATGTTGAAATTGTAAAGAAAATATGTAAGAAGTATTTATTCATCTCTTGTTAATAAACATGTTGGGGTGTAACGATACTCCCCAACATGTGATTAAAGCTTAAACACAAGATACAAAAGAAGTTTGAATATAGCGATAAAGCGCTTTATTTAATATTTCACAGTTCTTGTCCAATATGCATGTGGGATGATCAGCAATCCTATTTTAAAGGATTGATTGGTTTTTTGAAAACCTGATTGCTGACTTCTATCCACTTTATTTTTTATTTTACTAAATTGAATGCAGTATTGTTGGTGATTTAGAACAATAATCTGACTCCTCGGGAATTTAGATTACCTTACAGATTATTTACCTAAATCAAACAAAATGAAAAAGTTTTTAATTCTGATGCTGCTATGCGGATTTGTATACAGCTACAGCTTTGCACAGGCAACCACGGACAAGCCTGCTTACCACATGTACAACAATATGTTGGTAATGCCAAAACGTGGAATGGAGAAAAAATTTGAAGATGGCGTTAAAGCACACAATGCCATGTTTCACAGTTCAGGACCAAACAAAGCAACACTTTCACAAATTACGGAAGGCTTTAAAAGTAATGGCTGGTACGTGTGGAGTATGGGGCCAATGACGTTTACCGATATGGATCATGCTCCGGGTGGCGATGCGAAACACGATGCAGATTGGGATAAAAATGTAGACGTTTACGTGGAAGAATATGGAGAGTCTCATTTTTGGAAATTACAGGACAATCTTTCCTACACACCACCAAATTACAATCCAAGTCATGTTGATGTTTGGATTGTGGACATCAAACCCGGAATGAGATATGAATTCGCTGAACTCATGAAAATGAATAAAGCAGTTTGGGATGCAAAAAAATATAACTTTTCTTCCAGAGTATTTTACAATGAATTGTGGAACAGGAGTGGACAGGATGCTGCAGTTATTTTTAATTTTGAAAAGTATGCAGAGTATGATGAAGACATTAAGTTTAAAGAAGATTATGAATCTGTACATGGTCCCGGATCTTATGATAGTTTTTGGAAGCGCTGGCACCTGTGTGTAGAAGGTGTTAATGAACAAATGAGAAAATTTATTAAATAATTCTTAGGTTTTTTATTTTATAAATTCTCTTTTTTGAGAATTATTTTCCCTTGCAAGCTGTCGTGTATAAATATCTTTTATAGCGCCAGTTTGCAAGGGATTTTTTTATATTTAAAGTTCATGTATTAATGTATTTTTTATCTAGTCAGGTAAAATTTTATAGTGATTGAGTAGAAATTAAACGTCTTTAATAGCTTGATTAAATTGATTCCGATACTTCATATAACTATCGAATGAGAAATTCAGATCGGCCTTTTTCATTTTAGCTAAAACTGATTTAAAAAGCGTTCAAAACAAAATACTGTTTGAGCTCGCTTGCAGATTTGCTAACAAATATGTGACAGTAAGGCCTAGAGCTCTCATTGCTGCTTATGGCGAGTTTATTTTGTTTAGCTTTTTAAGTTAGTTTTAGCGTTAAGAAATGAAAACAGCCTTGATTTTTTTTGGTTCTTTTTTGTATTAAGACAAAAAAGAACAATGATAATAGGATAGAATTTAGGACAACTTTAGTGAAAAACGGGGTCCGCAAAACTGGTTTCTCCCAAAATTTTCAACTTGCCTCTTTTTTTAGACTTGGGTTTGATGGAATATTAAATTTTTCTTAATGAGCAATAAGAAGATTAATATTTACTTTTTGATTGTATTTTTAATCTTCATTTGCATTATAGCAAAATACTCAGCCTTGATTTCAATCAAAAAGTTTTGTCTGATTATTTTGTAAATATTGAAATCGAATCATCATCACAGAATATTATGTCATGAAAAGATCAGAATTTGTAAGGATGTTTGGTGGCTTGAATCAAACCATGCGGCCTGATCCGCAATCGGGGATCAATCCATATACCGGACCATGGACCTCCGCTCAGGTTATTCATTTGTTGAGAAGAGCAACTTTTGGCGTGAGGAAATCAGAAGTGGATCAATTGTTGGCTTTAGGAATGAATGCGGCTGTGGACAAGTTGATGGATATTTCCGGAGCAAAAGATCCGATTCCTTCCCCTCCATTGAATGTGTACAGTACACCGGCAGAACCCGATCCGACGACCCCTTACGGACAGACCTTTGTCAATGCCCCGGCTGTAACTCCCATACCACCGCAATATTATCAGGCACGCACCGATGTGTTTAAAGCCTGGTGGACCGGAAACATGATACACCAAAAGATGACCATGACAGAAAAATTAACCCTCTTTTGGTTTAATCATTTTGCATTGGAGGCAGATACTGTTCAGATCGCACAAGCGATGTATTATTACTATAAATTGCTCAGAGAAAATGCACTGGGTAACTTTAAGACCATGGTGAAATTGGTTTCTGTAGATCCGGCCATGCTCCGTTATCTCAACGGTCAGTTGAACAGCAAAGCAGCACCGGATGAAAATTACGCCCGTGAATTACAAGAACTTTTTACAGTTGGGAAAGGGCCTGATGCAAGCTGGACAGAAGATGATGTGAAAGCTGCCGCAAAAGTTCTAACAGGTTTCCGAATAAATCCTCTGACTACACCGATCTCTTATTATTTTGATTTTAATCAGCACGATCTTTCTACCAAGAGATTTTCAGCTTTCTACAACAATAAAACCATCACCGGAAAATTTGGTCCGGCAGGAGAACAGGAATTGGATGAGCTGATTACCATGCTTACCGACAATATTGAAACTGCACGACACATGGTGCGTAAACTATATCAGTTTTTCGTTTATTACGAAATTCCAAATGATGTGGAGATGAATGTCATCAGACCACTTGCAGACCTCTATAAATCATCAGGATACGACAACAAAAAAGTAGTGGAGACTTTGTTTAAGTCAGAGCACTTTTATGACATGCTCAGTGTGGGTTGTATCATCAAGAGTCCTTTGGATTATTCAATTGGTTTGACCAAAGAATTTTCAATAAAATTTCCCGACCAATCCAATCTGGTAAATCAGTATTTATCCTGGGGATTGATTGCATCCCTTTCCGCCTATCAAGGATTGAACATAGCCGATCCACCGGTAGTTTCCGGATGGCAGGCATGGTATCAGTCTCCACAGTTTCATGAGATATGGATCAACGCAGATACCCTGGCCAACCGCAACAGAGTGGCCGAAAATATTACCAGCAGCAAAGGGGTGGAGTTTAATGGTATTACCTTAAAAGTAGATCCCATAATTCTGGCATCCAGCTTTTCCAAACCACAAGATGCCTTGCAGTTGGTGAAAGATGCGGTAGCAATATTGTATAACTACACGCTATCAGATGCCTCCATTCAATATTTAAAATCCTTTCTAATCCAGGGACTTCCCGGGGACAGTTATTGGACGGACATCTGGTTGGAATATACCGGAAATCCAACAGATCCTGCCTTGAAAAATGCAGTGACCCTAAGATTAAATGCCCTCTTTAAAGAAATCATTAGCCAAGCAGAATATCATCTTTCCTAAATTAAGAAACATGAAACGTCGTAAGTTTATTAAATCCGCCGCCGCCGCAAGTGTTGTAGTGCCTTCCATGATCAATGGTATTCCGCTTCAGGCACACAGCAATAATGCATGGCTCCAATCTGTCCTGAATCCTGGATTGGAAACAGATCATGTGATGGTCCTCATTTATCTCGGAGGAGGTAATGATGGATTGAATACGGTAGTGCCTGTAGATAATTATAGCAAACTGGATGCTGCCCGAAAAAATGTTTTGTTGCCACAAAATCAATTGTTGAAACTTAACGGATTTGCCAATACAGCACTTCATCCTGCCATGACCGGCATGCAGACTCTTTTTAATGAAGGGAAAGTAAACATCGTGCAATCTGTGGGCTACCCAAATCCAAATTTTTCACACTTCAGGGCAACAGACATTTGGGCAAGTGCCAGCGAAGCCAATCAATACCTCGATTCTGGTTGGCTCGGGAGATATCTGAATGAAGAATTTCCGGGTTTTCCGCTCGATTATCCTAATGTTGCAAATCCTGATCCGTTAGCCATCCAGGTAGGGGCTAATCTTCCTTTATTGTTTCAGGGGCCAAATGCTCAAATGTCCATGAATGTATCCAATCCGGACATTTTTGGCGCCTGGCCAACCGGATTAAGTGATCCCGCACCTGCAACTCCGCTTGGTCATGAATTAAATTACATCCGAACTATAAGCCGACAATCCAAAACCTATGCGGATACTCTTGTTAAAGGTTTTTTAAAAGGCAATAATCTCGGAAATTACCCTGCTGGAAATTATTTAGCGGACACGCTGAAAGTGATCGCACGTCTGATCAATGGGGGACTAAAGACCAGATTATATCTCGTTAATTTATATGGTTTTGATACGCATTCTGACCAGGTAGTGGCGGGAAATAATGCCACTGGCGCACATGCCAATCTATTAAAACTTTTAAGTGATGCCGTTTTTTCATTTCAGCGTGATATAGAACTTATGAACGTGGCACATCGTGTCATGGGTATGACTTTTTCTGAATTTGGAAGAAGGATTAAATCCAACGACAGCGTAGGAACAGATCATGGTGCTGCAGCGCCTTTGTTTGTATTTGGTTCAAAGGCAAGAGGCGGAATTACAGGCAACAATCCAATTATTCCTGCTACCGTTACAGAAAATGACAATCTGCCCATGCAGTATGATTTCCGGTCTGTGTATGCATCGGTGCTGAAGGATTGGTTCTGTGTAAAAGATGACAGCCTACAGAGAATTCTCTTAAAAAATTTCCAGGCACTTCCACTGATAAAAAATGAGTGCAGCACTACGGATACCAAGAATCTTAAAGATGCCGAAGATGCTCTGCAAATCATCGCCAGCCCAAATCCAATGACTTCTTTTACAAATATTCAAATTGCAACTGACATAGATGGGGTAGCTCAGTTGCAGCTGATAGATCCATTAGGCCGACTGACTAAAATTATATTTTCCGGCAAATTGCAAAACGGTACCCATCAGTTCAGTTTAGAAAATGAAGGGTACGCACCGGGCAATTATTACATCAGACTTCAACAGGGAAATGCACAAAAGACGGAGCCATTGTTGATTGTAAGATAGGGCTGCTTAATCAAAATAGTAAGTTTTGAAAAAAGTGATTATTGTGTCATGAATAGTTTGTAAATTTAAGTTAATGCAGTATTTTTGTTGACTAACTTAAATTATTACAGATGAAACTAACGCCAACTATCCAAAGTTTTAAACTTTTATTCTGTTTGTTGCTCATGCTAGCTGCATGTAAGCACGAAACAACAGAACAATACATTGCACCTTTATTCACCCCACCTGGTCAGGTTATCAGCAACCAATACATCGTTTTGTTTGAAGAAAATTTGGTGGACCTCAGTAATTTAAATTCTGCCGATGTTCCAAGGGCACAAAGGCCTGCCATTGGCGAAAGCCGTAAACAAATGGTGAAGGACAGGATTCTTGAAATCATTACCCCAATGGGCATAAGACCGGACGCCATCATAGATGTGTATGCAGAATTGATAATCGGTTTTGCAGCGGTTCTGGACAACAGCCAACTGACCCAATTGAGAACCCATCCAAAAGTTAAGATGATCGAACAAGACATGGTGGTAGGTCTACCGGAAACGACACTGGAATATCAGAGTGTAGGACTGAGGGCACAATCGACTCCTTGTGGCATCACCAATGCAGGAGGGTCTGCTGATGGTAGCGGTTCATCCAAATGGATTTGGATCGTTGACACTGGAATTGATCTCGATCATCCTGATCTGAATGTGGAAACTGGAAGCCAGTATGCAAAATCATTTGTAAAAGGAAGCAAAAGTGCCGATGACTGTCATGGACATGGTACCCATTGTGCAGGGATTGCCGCAGCCAAAAACAATGACATTGGCGTGGTAGGGGTTTCGGCTGGAGCTCGTGTAGTACCTGTAAGAGTATTAAATTGTCAAGGTTCAGGAACCTCTTCAGCAATACTTTCAGGACTTAACCATGTTGCAGCCAACGATGAACCGGGTGACGTTGTAAATATGAGCCTTGGTGGATATTGGGGAGCCAATTGTGATGCGAATTCTTCTTATTCTTCTGCACTTAAAAACATGAGCGCAGCCGGTACACGCATCGCAATTGCCGCAGGTAATTCCGCTGCAGACGCCGCCTTGTACACCCCTGCTTGTGCCAATGCAACCAACATCCACACTACGGCTTCTATGACTTGTTCGAAAGCATGGTCTTCTTTCTCTAATTATGGAGCGCCTCCGGTAGATTGGATCGCAACCGGTTCAAGTGTATACTCCACTTACAAGGATGGAACCTATGCTACTTTGAGCGGTACTTCTATGGCAGCACCTCATGTTGCAGGAATCATGCACAGCCTGCAGGCAGGGCCTAACCAAAATGGCACTGTTAGTTATAACAATGTTAGCTATAAAATTGCAGTAAGATAATTTTGTAAAATAACCTTACCTAATTGAGCTCCGGTCTTTGGTCGGGGCTTTTTTTATTTCATTCACAAAAAAATATGTCAAATCTGATGGTCGCGGTTTGCAAATCCTGCTCTTGATGGTCGCGGTTGCAACCGCGACACAATACGATGAAAAGTTTTAAACTTTTTGTTACAAAGAGGGAGGGAGATTGAGTCATTGAAAAATTTATTTAGCAGGCCGCATTGCAAATGCTGCAACCATAATGCATCGCAGTTTAAAACTGCGACGAGCAAACGAGTCATGAAAATATTGTGCTAGCAGGCCGCATTGCAAATGCTGCAATCATATAGCATCGCAGTTTAAAACTGCGACGAGCAATTGAGTGGTTATTTCGAGCCTCCCGGCTTGAAATTTACGAAAGTTTTTTTAGGTACAACTTTTAATCAATGGAGTCATGAAACTATTGGATGATCAGGTCGCATTTAAAATGCTTTGATCATAATGCATCGCAGTTTAAAACTGCGACGAGCAATTGAGTTATGAAAATTCTGGGTTAGCAGGCCGAATAGCAAATGCTGCAATCAAATAACATCGTAGTTTGAAACTGCGACGAGCAATTGAGTCATGAAAATTTTAATTTAGCAGGCCGCATTGCAAATGCTGCAATCATAAAGCATCGCAGTTAGAAACTGCGACGAACCATTATAATGTAAATAAAAAAGGGAAGACCAAAAGTCTTCCCTTTTTTATTTTACAAAATCAAGAAACTATTGAACGCTTCCTGTTCCGTCTTTAAAATTAAGTACAATGGTATGACTTCCAGCAGCAACATTTACTCTTGCCTGATCATTACCAGTTCCACGGAATTCAATTTTTCCGTTCAGTACCATCAACTCTGCTTGCCACCAATCGCATTTCAAGGTAGGTGAAGCAACATGAATACGCAAATCTCCTGCACTCAATGCTTTGGTAATGGTCACATCTGTGCCTGAAGTAAATTTATTTTCTGGCTTTGCAGCATCATAACCTCCTACACAATCACCAATCAGGTAAACGGCCGCATCGATCACTTCGATGGTTTCGTCCTTAAGGTTTACTACTACCAAATAATTACCTGGTGCGGTTGGTGCAGAAACGTTGTCAGTGCCTTTACCGTAAACACCGTTAGTGGCAGTTCCTTTGACACCAAAGTCACCTTTCCACTCTCTGCCTGGAGCAAATTTGAATCCACCGGTTCCTTCCATTCTTACAATTTTCCAGAATAATTCCGGGTGACTGTGTACAGGTACCATAGGCAAGTCGATCGTTGCCCAATCCCATCCACCGACTGCATCACCAATCATGTAAAGCTTTTCAGGATATTCAGCAAGAGGAGGTCCGTCACCCGTTTTGGTTTGGGTAGCAGTAAATCCTTTACCCACTTCATAAGTTAAGGTGAATTTGTACAAACCATATACCGTGTTGGAGATGTTGGCTCCGCCATTTGTCAAATTGTCGATCGTTCCTCCAAGGTTAGAATTTGCTTTAATACCTTTCTTGCCGCCACCAAGATCAAACTCAGTATCGATATTGATTTTCCATCCATTAGAATAACGGAATTTCCAATCATTTTTTAACATGAGAACATCAGAGGCTACAAATTCCATTTTGGTCAAATTGAAGGTAGTGGTCATGGGCGTATTGGTGCTCCATCCACCCGGAGTGGCGCCACCGATAAGTCCATAATTTACTCTTGCAATGGCTACTTTTTTTAACCCAAGGTCTACAACCACGTGATAAAGTCCATCTTCAGGAACCGTAAAAGCAGTTGCTGCCTCTACCAGGTTTCCTTTCCATAGTCCATCTTTGGGTTCATCTACATCCAAAGCAGCGGTTTCTACTTTTTTGAAGTCAGCACCAGGCCCGTAGGTGGTGCGGGTTGTACCGGAGACATTGACGATGTTAAATCCATCTGCACCTGCTTTTACCGGAATATACAATTCCAATAAATTGGCTCTGTCTTCCTGCAGCACTTCATTTTTGGTAACTTTAAATAAAGCTTTCGTACTGAAATCCGCAAATCCGGTACCGGCGCCTTTTACATAAAGTCCATCTTCCACTACTGTTCCTCCTCCGCCGGTATCATCGTCATCAGAGCATCCGGTCATCCAGAAGCTCAAAGAAGCGACCATCGTCAACAGAAGGTACTTAGAGCAGAAGTTTAAAAAAATTTCCTTAGACATTTTTAAAGATTTATAGTTAATGAAAAAAATTTTACAAACCTAAATTTGGATTGGCATCAATAGCCCATTGTGGGATTGGGAATAAATTTCTCTCAGGGCCACTGGCAGGTTTTGCCCACCAGGCATTGTTGAATTTTTTAAAACGAATGAGGTCTTGTCTTCGGTGACCTTCCGCAAACATTTCTCTTCCTCTTTCAGCAAGTATCATGTCTAGTGTTGTTCCCGACCATGCTGCAACTCCGGCTCTCTGGCGCACCTGGTTTACAAGATTGTCACCATTTTTTCCCTGACGAATTTTTGCTTCAGCAGCCATCAAAAGTATATCAGCATATCTGAATAATGGAAAATCGTTGTCAAGATTTTCATCAGTGCCTGCGGCAATTTCAAATTTTCCAATTCTGGCACCGGACATCCTTATTTGTTCAAAAGTATAGGAGCCATCCATAATCAATGCCGGAATTTTAGGATTGATTACCAATGGTTTTCCGGCAGTTTCATCAAATAATGCCTTACCGGTAGAAGTAAATTGTGGTCCAACAATAAATCCTTGCTTCCTCAAATCGTCATTCGTAAAACTATTGTAATGATCTTCCACTGCAGCGCAACCATTCCACGGTCCTACCAACATGTCATAGGTTTGATTCATCAAATAATGCAGTGTCCTCATGTGAAGACGGAATCCTTTCAAACTCCTTGAATCGAATGGAATCGTGAAAATGTTTTCCACAGAGTTGTCATTATTTTTTACAAATGGAAGCAAAGGTTTTGCTTCCAAATTATAAATTCCTAATTGAATCACACTGTCACAATAAGATTCAGCTTCTGCCCATTTTGGAGTGCCGGTATAAATTTCTGCATTCAGGTAAAGCTTTGCCAGTATAGAATATGCCAATCCTTTAGAGACTGCGAATTTTTTTGTATTCACCTGAAGGAATGGAAGACTCTCCTTTAAATCCTGAATGAGAAAATCGAATATTTCGGATCTCTTATTTTTCTTTGGTTGTGGATCAGCAGTAAAGAACGAAGTCACCAAAGGAACATCTCCATAATTGTCAATCAATAAATACAAATAAAAAGCACGCAGCGTTTTTAATTTAGCTATGTTAATTTTTGCTGCTTCTGCTGCCTGAAAAGGGATGAGTTCATCAATGGCCCTGTTTGCTTCAAAAACACCATCATACATTTGCGACCACATCGAATTTACAGCATCCACATTGTTGTTCCATTCATGGGTATGTAAAACTCTCCATTTGCCACCATCTTCCCAATCTGTCAGCCTTACTGGAAATACAATTTCGTCACTGGTAACCTCCTGAGCCCAAAACCACCAACCTGCATCATCGATAAGATCTGCCAACTCTCTGTAAGTGGGTATGATATTTAGAGCTGCTTGTTCTTCGTTTTCCGGAAACTCTTTTTCAGGAATTTTATCAAATATTTTTTCATCAAGTTTGGTACAGGAAAGGGAGAAAATAATGGCCGAAAGAAAATATATTTTTTTCATGATTTTACTTTTTGTCATTCCGTTTAGATGATTTAAAAACTTGCGTTAACGCCAAAAGCAACGCTCCTTGCTTTTGGACAAACATCATACTGGTCTCTTCCAAATTCAATACCTCCATAACTCAATTCAGGATCCAGCCCACTGTATCCCGTAATGGTCAAAAGGTTAGTACCTGCCACGTAAACTCTTAAATTTTTCAGATACTTGGAATTTCCGGTTTTGAAATTGTATCCAATGTTGACATTGTCAAGTTTTAGGAAAGTACCATCCTCCAAATAGTAATCGCTTACTATGGGCGAGCTGGTGAGGCCTTTGTCATATTCTGACAAGGCTTCTTCCAAGACATTCAGCGTTGGAAGATCTGCAGGATTACTGAATACCATCCTCGTAACATTGAGTACATCAAATCCGACTACTGCTCTCACAGAAAAACTGGCATCAAATGACTTACCCAATTTGAAATAATTAGACCACCCAATAGTAAAATCAGGTTGGGCGTTTCCGACTACTCTTCTTTCGGCTCTAGCAGGATCTCTGGTAACTCCTCCGGCAGCCGTGTAGAAAAGGAATTTTCCATCTTCTGTAAGACCTGCATATTCAGGTAAGAAAAAAGTGCCGAGTTCGAGTCCGGGTTTGATGATTTGTGTATAGTTTTCTCCCCCTACAAGTCCACGACCTGACACATAAAGTGTTTTAATTTCGTTGAGATCATATTTTTCGTTTGCAAGGTCGGTGGTTTTTTGTTCGTTGGCGCTGAATACCAGATTGGATCGCCAGTCAAAGTTTTTCATATCCACCACAAATGTTTGAATGCTTGCTTCTATACCATTGTTTTTAATTCTTCCTGCATTCGCAAAGATGTATCTGTTTTTATTTGGAGGAACTGGCAACTCATAATTATAAATCAAATCACGGGTGGTTTTTTGATATACTTCTATTGAACCGCTGATTCTGTTTTTTAAAATTCCAAAATCTAATCCGATATTTAATTCTGCATTTTCTTCCCATTTTAAATCTGGGTTAGGATTTACGCCTCCAAGATTTTGAAAAGAAATTACTTTGTTTCCGTTTTCAGGATTGATGGCTGTACCGGCAGGAATAAAAAATATCTGATCCACATTGGTAGGAATATTTTGATTGCCTGCAATTCCGTATCCCACTCTTAATTTCAGTTCTTCAAAAAATCGTACATCACTAAGGAATGATTCACGGACCAGATTCCAACCCACAGAGGCCGAAGGAAACCAGCCCCATTCATTATTTTTGCCAAACTTCGAAGAACCATCTCTTCTAATGGTCGCAGTAACAAAATATTTTTTGTCAAAATCATAAACCGCTCGACCAAAAAATGAGGCAAGCAGGAATTCATTCTTGTAGGAAGAAATACTTCCTGGTTCGAGATTCAACAACGCGCCAAGATTATAGGATTTCAAATAATCAGAAAGCGCTTCTTTTCCCTGTGCAGTAAATCCATCATAACCGTCTTTTTGGTAAGAATGTCCTCCCAGCAATTGCACTTGATGTTTTTGTGAAAAATTGGTGGAGTAGTTGAGGGTTGTTTCAATGATTTTTGATTGATAATTGTTGTAGGCCCTTTTCCCAAATCCCTTGGTAAAATTCGAAGCGGCATAACTTGGTTCATAGTAAAAACTTTCGTCATCATCACGGATATAAGCAAGATTTACGGCTGCGGACAGTCCTTTAAAAATCTCCAGATCAGCTCTGAAATTTCCAAAAATTCTTTTGGCCTCTCGTTCATTTTGTGTCTCCTTGATGATGGCAACTGGATTAAAATACTGGAAGGATCTGTCTGTTTCAAAATAGCTTCCATCTGCATTGTACACCGGATCAGTAGGGCTTCTTCTAAAAGCCTGATAAATGATGTTAGTAGGTGAAATTCCACCTCCGTAATTAACATAGTTGTTGTTCTCAACAGTTCCTGATAACCTCGCTTGAACGGTGAGTTTGTCCTGAAGTCCTTTTTGCGTAAAATTGAGTCTTCCAATGCTTCTCTGTTTTGCGGATCCAAGCAACAATCCATCTATGTTCAAATGTGAAATGGAGGCTCTGTAATTGGAGTTTTCATCTGAACTTGAGAAGGACAAAGTTTGATCATGAAGCAGACCTGTGCGATAGATTTCATCCAGCCAGTCAACATTTGCACCATTGTCAATAAAAGTTCTGCCAGTCTTGGCTGCGAAATCCCTTATCTGGTCTCCTGTGAGAAAATCCAGCCTCCTGGCTGTCTGATCTACAGAAACCTGTCCATTGTATTCAATTTGACTGGTGCGTCCTTTATTTTTGGCGAGGCCTGCATTTTTAGTTGTTATGATGATGACCCCATTGGAACCCCTTGCTCCGTATATTGCAGTGGAGGATGCATCCTTCAGAACATTGTAAGATTCGATGTCATTGGGTGAAATGGTCGTTGGATCCACACCCGGAACCCCATCAACTACAAACAGCGGTCCTGTTCCACTGGTAAAACCTGAAGCACCCCGGATGTTCACTGAGAAACCACCGTTGGGGTCTCCTCCTTGCTTTGATATGGTTACCCCTGCTGCTTTACCCTGAAGCGCCTGTACGGGATCCTGAAGGCTACCGACGTTTAGTTCATCCGCTTTAACCATGGATACTGCCCCGGTCTTATCTGTTTTCTTTTGAGAGCCATATCCAATCAATATCACTTCTTCCAGCAATAACCCTGGTTTGAGATTGATCAGGTAGTTATTATCTACCCCAATACTTTGAATTATGGTGGTATAACCTGTAAAAGTGATTACGAGATTCTGACTACCATCCGGTACAATTAGACTAAAATTACCATCTGCATCGGTAATGGTCCCGACTGTTGTGTTTTGCACTTGAACGGCCGCACCAATAATGGGTTCTGAGGTGGTGGCATCCTGAACCTTTCCGGATATGGACCTTTGTGAAAATACAAACGTCCCCGCGGAAAGGGTAAATACCAGCAACAGTGTAAACTTAAGGTATAGCTTATTCATGGAAGAGTTGAAATTAGGTTTTATTTGAACTGGCAAACTTAATATCTTATTAACAATTCAACCGTATTTTGTTTATTCTGTCATTCATATTTTTCCTGAAATAGTATATTTTATAAAGATTTTCAATGTGTAGGCTGAAAAAACGATGTCTTTCTAAATTATCTGGAATAAAGTTATGATCAAAATGGGATTTCGATTTGAAAATTGCAATCGATAACTTGTAATGAATATCCTAAATCAAGGGGATGTGCATAGTTGCCTGTCAAGAGTAACAATGTTATTTGAGTAACTCCAGTTTTTTAATAGAGGACATCATTGTCTTTTATTTAATCTAATTTCGCAATTGATTTAAGTTTTGCAATTATGAGAATTGTCAAAATATAAATTTTTTATCCTATTGAATTTTTACTTCAACATGTTCAATCAATAGCCATTAATCGCTTAATTCTGAAGGATTAAAATTATTGTATACAATAAAAAAGTCCCCCAAAAATGTGAGGGACTTTTAACATAATTCGAATAGAGCATGAGAATAATCAAAGAATTAACATGAGCGATTTTTTCTGAAATGAGCCATGGTTATATAGATTTCTAAAATTAATCGCAAGACATGTTTTAGCTATAACTTAATTAATTTAATAATTTTCCAATTGCCGGATTCATCTCTAAAATCAAGCATATACACCCCTTGACTCAAATCTGAAACTTCAATTTTTTGGTCCTTTAGAGAATGAATATGGAATGTCTTGATCAATTGTCCATTCATATTCAAAATATTTAATCTTGTCAGACTTGATGAATTCGGCCCGTCAAATTGGATAATCAATTCATCTTTGGCCGGATTAGGTCTGATTTTGATATCCATTCCCGAAATTCCCGATTCATTCACCCGGTTGATGCAACCCCAATCATTTACAAATCCATCACCCGCAGAAAACAAATCACAAGGCTTGGTTCCGCAAGAATCATAAGATTCCAGAGCCCGAACAATTTGATTTAAATGTGCCGTGTTGTTCCAATCCAGAGAATCCCATTCTGCAACCCCTGACATGGGCGTCATGCCGGCTTCCATAAAATTGCCTGCTGCATAAAGTTTTTGATCATAGTTTTTAAGATCATAAATACCATCTTTACTTGTGTTGAAATCACCACCGGACAACTGCGACCAATCTATTCCATTCCATTGCGCAATGTGCTTGGTATTGTTGACACCATTTGCATTTTCAAATCTTCCGCCTAAAATTAATTTACCGTTGAAAACTTTTAAAGAAGACACTCCCTGTCCTTTGTTTAGTGGATCAAGATTTATACCATTCAACAGATTGCTCCAATTCAATCCATTCCAAACAGAAATATTATTATTCGGAATGCTGAAAACACCACCTGCATAAAGTTGATTTTGATAGAGGCCTAAGGTATTGACAGGACCATTAAAACTTGCCATGTATGGAGCTTCCCAATTGGTGCCATTCCATCGGGCAATATTTTGGGTATTGATTTTAACCAGATTTCCCGCTTGCTTAAAAACTCCGCCAACGATGAGTCCTGAGGAATGACTCAACAAAGCATTTACAGTCGCAAGTCCATTTGAATCAAGAACACCATTGTCTAGTTTGCTCCAACTGTTTCCATTCCAAACAGCAATGTTGTTGGCATCTGTCAGTCCGCCTGCATCTGTGAATTTACCCCCTACAAATAGAAGCCCGTTATGCACTGCAAGTGCGTTTATTGGGCCATTGGTCCCTGTTCCCAAGGAACTCCAGGAATGTCCATCCCAGACTGCAATATTCTGAGCGCTTTCTGTCCCGATTTGGGTAAAATTTCCTGCTGCATAAAGTTTGCATTGGTAGGTACACAGATCATTTATTTGACCGGTTTGACCTATAAGTTTCCAGGATTTTTGAGCTGGAATGCAAACTGAGGTAGTACAGGATGTGTCTGCTGAAGGTGGCTGTGCACAATTAAATGTTTGTTGATAAAAGCAACTGTCCAGTTTGCCCCCCGAAGCAAAATAATAAGTGAGTGACATTGTATAACTACTGGATCCTTTTACGCAAAAGTTTACCGGGACGGATGCTCCGATAGGAAAAAATCCGGATTGATGACTGATCTCAACACTTTTATCATTACCCAGGAAGTTCCAACCCGGATTGGTCATTACTTGATCAAAAGTTCCGCTGTTAATACTTATTTTAAGAAGGTTAAAACAATTTTGTTGAGGTACTATCTGATTAAGTTTGTAACAACAGGTACCTGAAGAATCTTTTACTGGTATTACCTGATGCTGTAAGGAATCGCAACTACAGATGGTAGGAGGTTGGGGACAATTAATGTTGTCATGATATACGCAACTATCCAGTTTTCCTTGTTTGCTGTAATAATAAGTTCTGGTAATTGTATACTGTGCAGCATTTTCAACACAAAAACTCACTGGCAAGGAAGGACCAGCAGGTAAATATCCTGAGATATGGGTTAACAAAATTTGACTTGCATTACCGTTGTATTTTAAATTGATATCAGGTATCACTCGAGTAAATATTCCTTTGCTTACATTTATTTTCAGTGATGTAAAACAATCAGGACCCGGTATGACATGATCCACCACAAAACAACATATTCCTTTGTCGCTTGAAAGTGGTTGAAGTTTAGTTTTTAATGAATCGCAACTGCAGAATTTAGGAGGTTGCGTACAGCCAAACTGTTGTGCATAAACACAGCTGTCCATGATTCCATTTTTGAAAAAAAAGTATTTGACGGTGATGGTGTAAAGTGCCGCGTCAATGACACAAAATGATACCGGAAGATGAATACCTTCTGGGATAAATCCGGAATTATGTGTAACATCGAATTTCTGATCAGTGCCAATCACATCATAATTTGGATCAGGAATTACTTTGGTGAATTTTCCACTGCTCAGACTGAGTTGAATTGAGCTGAAGCAATCAGCACCTTTAATTTGCGAGGATAAGGTGTAACAGCATTCACCATTAGAACCTGAACTTTGAATGATTTTAGTTTTGATTGAATCACATTTACAAACTTTAGGAGGAGGAGTGCAATTTTTAATAAATGTTTTTCGGCAGGCATCCAGAATTTTCCCGGAGGGATCAAAAAAGTCCACCGTCACAGTAAATGGATTAACTGCATTGTTTACACAGAAAGTACCGGGAAGAATGTTTCCTGATGGAACCAATCCTCCATTTGGTATAAAGCAAAATCCATCCGGCAAATTCTGCACCGTCCAAAGAGGATTCGGCGTAATTTGACTGAAATTTCCGGAGCTGGTTTTAAAACATATTTTCGAAAAACAACCGGTTTTTGAATCAAATGCAGAAAAGTTAAAGCAACAATTACTTCCGGGACCAAAGCTTAGTAATTGAACATTTTTTAAGGAATCACAGCAGGTGTTAGGTACAGGAATACCCGGACACTCTACTAAAAATTCAAAAGAGCAGGAATCTTTTCCTTGCGGAGTGGTATAATGATATCTGAGAAATACCTGTGCAGGAGTTTGATTGGTATTGATGCAAAAAGATCCTGGCTTTATCGATCCGGAAGGTATAAATCCGGAGTTGTGATTTAAGAAAAATCTATTGGCAGCCGAGGGTGTAAGAAAAAATCCCGCAGTTGAATTGGCATTTCTGGAAGAGAAAGTTCCACCATTGATGATCACTTCAATTTTGGTAAATAAATTTGAATTGGGATTTTCTGCCTTTATGTCATAGCAGCATGATGTGGGAAGCGTGTATTGTTTTTCTAGAAAACTGCTGAATGCGGTATCGCATTTTACACTTTGAGGATTTGCCGGACAGTCTTGAACATATTGATAAGTGCAGCTGTCGGTTTTACCACCGCTTGTGGAAAGGTAATAGACCGTAATACTGTATTGCCCGGCACCTTGGACACAAAAATCAGCTGCGTTGAATTTACCGGGTGGAAGAAAACCACTGTTGTGGTTTAGATAAAAGGTTTTTGAATTTACATTTACAAATGACCACCCCGATCCAGCATTGGGTTGGATGTTAGAAAAGGTTCCATCATTCAAACTGATCAGGATATTATTGTAACAATGGTAAGAACTGATTTTTCCACCAAGGTTAAAGCAGCAGCCATTGGGAAGTACAGATATTTTTTTGAGGGTATTGGTGTTGAAAGTATCACATTTACATGGTTTGGAAACTACACAAATAGTTGCGGAACAATTTTCTTCGCAGCTTCCGTCTTTCACATTCAAACGAATCAAATAACAACCAGGCACCAGGTATGGCACACGAATACTGTCTCCGGTATACATTTGTGTTCCGGGTGCTCCGGGGATGTCCAAAGTCCATTTCAACTGTTTATTATTTGAACCATTTCCGGTATAGTAAATCAGGGCAGTGTCTCCAACAGTAATCGTATCCTGAAAATCAAATGAGCAGGTTAAGTTGCACTGGACAGTGGTGCATACGGTGTCTTTGCAAGTTCCGTTGTCGATTATGACACAATAGCAACCTGATTGCGGTGGGCGGAAGCATTGCGATTTAGAATACAGGATGGGCTGACTGCAGGAAATCCAGGTATAATCCATCCCGGACGGAAAAGCACAAAGACTGTCAGGTGTCTGAACAATAGAACCATTTAGTGCAGGCAAGACCTTTATTTTTACAGAAGTGCCAGGATTTACATTGTTGCAAAATTGGTCCTTTAATTCTACCAATTCATACACATTGCTTGCAGTAGGACAGACATTTATTTGGAAGCCATTCGTAAAGCTGGTGTAATAATTGACGCCCGAATTGTCTTTAATCCCAAATCTAAAGGGAGGTGTACCCGTGAACCGCAAATTAATGTCTTTGCAATCTCCCAGACACAGGCTGTCATCCGGGCTGAATTGTCCAAGAGGTATGGGGTGTACCAATACTTGAACCGTGCATGTTTCCGGCATTTGGCCGGGTTCCTGGGTGATTAATTGAATGCTGCATGATCCGGATTTAAGAAAACATGCGTCATGTGGATTTTGCAAAGTGGGATTGGTGATGGTTCCACAATCGATGGACCAATCATAGCTGGCATTAGTGGAATTCGGGCCAACATAACTCACCGGGAGACAATCTCCCACACAGGCTTCTGATGAGACCTGTATGCAGCTGCTTTGCGCAAATACTGTGCAATTGTACCAAAGAAATAACAGACAAAAGGGCAGTACAATTTTTTTAAAAATAGATAAACTACTAATCATAATAGAGGAGTATTAAATGATTAAAGAAATAATTAAAACTCAGTGAATTGAATATCTCTGAGGGGATGAAAAAAGGGGTGGTTTATCCCGAGATGATGTCAAAGATACAAAATCTTCAACTTGGGGATGGAAAATATTTTTTTCCGTAGGTTTTGTTTTGAATGAAGTTGGTTTAACAGGTAGGGCTGGTCTATCAATCAACTTAAAATAACCCGGTAAGTAAGGAGTGCCATGAATTTGGTTTTAATAATTAAAATTATCTTTACCTTTACGAACCCGTCATTTACGAACACTTTATTTTGAATTTAATTTGATAAAATGCTTCAATTACGGAAGCCTTCCTTGTTTTTTCTTAACCTGATCATTTGTGTAAACTGTTCAGGGGTTCTCGCTATTGATAAGCCAAAACAGTTTAAGGCAGTAAGAATTTACAAGTCTATAAATATTGATGGCAAACTAGAGGAGTTAGACTGGACTTTTGCAGATACTGCCACAGGATTTATTCAGACAGAACCTTTGGTTGGAAAGCCGGCCAGTTTTGAATCAAAAGTATACTGTCTGTATGATGATCATGCCATTTATTTTGGCGCAAGCTTATTGGATCCTGAACCTCAACGAATACTCAAAGAATTGTGCTTGAGAGACCAAACCAGTAATTCAGATTTATTCAAAATTTTTATTGATTCTTATAAGAGTGGTCTGAACGGATTTCTTTTTTCAGTGAATGCAGCGGGCGTTCAATCGGAGGCTGTGGTGTCAAACAATAATGAAGATGAAGAATGGAATGCAGTTTGGGAATCCGAAATCACCATAGACCAGAATGGCTGGACAGTGGAGATTAAAATACCATATTCCTCCCTCCGATTTCCAAAATCATCCGTACAGGATTGGAATGTTCAGTTTGGCAGAGAAATCCGAAGATTCAGGGAGACGTCTTACTGGAACCCAATTGATCCTTTGATAAGCGGATGGGTCCAACAAAGTGGAAATTTAAATGATGTAGATGGTATTAAATCTCCCATCAGGCTTTCCGTTACTCCCTATCTATCAGCTTATTTGAACTCAGACTATCAACCGGATTCAAAGGTGGATAAATTCATCCTGAACCCGGCCTACAGTGTAGGAGCAGACATTAAATATGGCCTCAATGATGCGTTTACACTGGATATGACTTTGGTACCTGATTTTGGACAAGTTGTTTCGGATCGCCGTGTTTTGAATTTATCTCCATTTGAAATTTATTTTAATGAAAACAGGCAATTTTTTACAGAAGGAACAGAACTCTTCAATAAAGAAAGTCTTTTTTATTCAAGAAGAATAGGAGGTTTACCTTTTAATTATTATAAAGTATATGATGAGTTAAACCCTACAGACGAACTGGTCATCAACCCAACCCTGTCGCAACTTTACAATGCTACCAAAATTTCGGGCAGAACAAAAAATGGTATGGGTATTGGTTTTTTTAACGCTGTGGAAGCTGAGGAGTATGCCATCATTAGAAATGAACAAGGAGTAGAAAGAAAATTTCTAACAAATCCTCTTACAAACTACAACGTCCTTGTGCTGGATCACAATCTAAAAAATAATTCAGTAGTCAGTCTAACCAACACCAATGTTTTGCGGAATGGTGAAGAGTATGACGCTAATATTACGGGAGGCTCCTTCGAACTTAAGACAAAAGATCAAAAGTATTCAGTTTCCGGGAGAGGAGTTTTGTCCCAAAAATATTTTGCAGATTCCGCAGACTTTGGATTCAGCACCTCCTATGAATTTTCTAAAATCAGTGGCAATTGGACCTATTCACTTGGTCAGGTAATAGAATCTGCAAATTATGATCCGAATGATTTAGGCTTTTTGTTCAGCCCAAATGAAAATTCTTTGTTGACTTCCATTGACCACACTCAATATAAGCCTGCCGGAAGCAAATTGCAGCAAGTCAACATAAGTGCCAGCTCGCGCTATACCAATTTGTATGAACCATTTGTATTCAGTGATTTTTATATTGATCTCAGTACGTTTATTTTGTGGAAAAGCAGAGATGCTGTCGGAGGAAACGTCAGGCTTGAACCCATCACTACAAGAGATTATTTTGAACCCCGGACAGCAGATTTTAGCAGATATCTTGCCTGGCCGGTGAATTATACAGTGGGAGGTTTTTTTTCTTCTGATTATCGGAAGGCTTTTGCAATGGATGTAAATGGGTCGTATAAATATTTTGATTCAGAAGGTCGCTTTAATTACGACTTTAGCATTTCACCAAGATTTCGATTCAATGATCATTTTTCATTGTTTGCCGATTTAAATGTGAGTAGAAATCTTAAGGAATTGGGATATGTAAATAAGAGTTTTGCTGATCAGCCGATTCCTGAACTAAAGAATAAAGATATTTTAATAGGAACCAGAAACCGATGGGTGGTCGATAATTCATTCAGTACGCGGTATATTTTTAACAACAAGATGGGGATTAATTTGATTATCCGCCATTATTGGGATCAGGTGATCTACCGGAATTTTGGAATCCTTACAGATGAGGGAAATGCCCAACTCATCGGCTACCAGGGATTGGATAATAGCAACCAACCAATTTTTAATCAGAACGTAAATATATTTAACATCGACCTTCAATATACCTGGCGATTTGCTCCTGGAAGCGACCTCAGCATCGTTTGGAAAAATCAAATATTCAATCAGGATGATGCATTTGATGCAGCCTATTTTAAAAATATTGGCAGCTTAATTGATGCACCGCAATCCAATAGTTTTTCACTGAGAATTCTATATTTTCTTGATTATCTATATCTGGTTCCCCATCGTAGAAAATCCAATTCATTTTATCAGGAAATTGACAGCAGGAGGAATTAATTCCAATGTGCATGCTAACTCTTCACCGGAATTTATTTTCTACAAAATGCGTATAAACCAGTGAGATTTAGTTAGAAATATTTCTTTAAATCATAAGCTTGCAATGTACAGAAGGAAATTAATCTTATGCATTAAGATAGGAAGCAGTTGGTTTGTAAAAAATGTTCAGCGAACTGAATTTGAATTTTGTAAAATAGTAAATCCTGCATTCAAGTAAAGACACTAATTAAAATTTCAAACGTGTTTTTAAGTAAAAATTCAAATCAATTTTTTGACTAGAGTTTATAGCAGACAATAAACATAGCTTTTGAAGCTTGCCTTCAATTAGCGCGTTAAGTCGCAGAATCAATACTTTTAATTAAGATTTAAATACTTAATTGAATTATTAGATTTTCCCCAAGGCTTTGTCCAAATCAACCTTTGATTGTATAAGGTTATACTGCGCTTCCAGGACATTGGCCTGAGCAGAATAGAGATCTCTTTCAGCCTGGGTTATTTCCAGAGAAGAACCGACGCCTTCCTTGAATTTTGTTTTTGTGGTCAGGTAAATGCGATCTGCCAGATCCAGAGATTTCTTCCTCGATTCAAGGGTAGCCAAAGCATTGATGTATTGCGTTTTTGCATTTTGAAATTCAAGATCAACCCCTCTTTCAAATTCAGCAAATTGCATTTTCGTTTTTTCGTTTTGTGTTTTAGCTCGATTGATTTTTGCCTTGCGATCCAATCCATCAAAAATTGGAATATTGAGGTTGAGTCCCGCGATGGTCGTTGGGAACCAGGAATTTTCAGCGTTGTCAAAAAGATTATTGCGTTGCAATACTTCCTGATGACTGACAAAACCGGATAGGCTGGGAAGGTAAGATGCTTTTAACCGCCTGATGTTAATTTCGGTCAGTTCAAGACCTTTGGCAATTACTGGATATTCCGGTCTTAATTGTGTGTTGAGTTTGAACGAAGGATCCATAATTTCCAAATAAGATTTATCCAGAATTTGTTTGAAGGACTCTGTCTGTACTAAATCTTTATCCAGTGGATAATTCATTTGGAATTTAAGAACGTTTTGAGTGATGCCATCAAGTCTGGTAAGTTTTTCACGTTCCGTTTTCAGTGTCTGCAATGATAATTCGATGCGATCTACGTCCAGTTTTTCAGAAAAGCCAACCTTGTAAATTTCGTTTACCTCCTTGTAGACTTTTTCCAGATTTTCTATGTTTTTATCCAGTATGGTCAAATTCTCTTTGATCGAAAGAGCGCCCATATAAGCTTTTGTAACTCTGTATCTCAGATCTGCCTCGGTCTGATTAACCTGAAGTTGTATTAAATCAGAATAAAGTTTCTGCGCTTTGAGTCCCACCAAAAAACTTCCGTCAAAGATCAAGGTGCTCAATTGGACTCCGGCTGTAAGGCTATTTTTTAATCCAAATTGGGCAGGAAAGCCTGAGCCGTAATTTATATCTCTTCTTGGAAGCACATTTTCATCAAACAACACACCATACACCGCGGGTGAAATGAAATCGGGGAGGATGCTGGTGGGGATGTTTATGAAATGATTGTAACCGACAGATGCGTTTAATTTTGGGATTCCGATGGACTTGTATTCCAGGATTTGATCTTTTGCATCACGAATTTCAAGTTTTTGAATATTCAGGGTACTGCTGTTCAGCCTGGCGTAATTAATGGCTTGTTCCAAATTGAATTCATTGCCGGACTGCCCAAACAGATTAAAGCAAGCAAGCAGCGATAGGATTAGGATTGATTTTTTTTTCATAAAAAAAGAATATGTACAAAGATCTATGGATAGACTTTAGCTAGGTTATTCCAATAGGCCATTAAAGGGAATTTAACAAATTATCCTCGTTAAGGTTCGCTGCCAGCAGGTATTGTCAGAATAAGTTGGTCTAAATTTCTGGATTAAAAAGAAATTTTACGGGAAAGGACAACAAAATTGTAAACCTTAAGAATTCCCGGGATGTTATTGGAATGCTCCTTAGATTCGCAGGTTTTTTTAAGAAAATTATGTTCAAGCAAATTTTTTACTTTTTGAGCTTTCTTTTGTTTTGTTCCTGCAATAATGGGCGCAATGATCAGGGCAATTCTTTGACCGGCAAGCAGATTTTTAAATCCAATTGTGTAAGTTGTCATGGTGTAATGGGAGATCTGATGACCAATGGTGCACGGAATTTGAAACAATCCACCTTGAGCCTGGAAGAAAGAATCATGATTATTAGAGATGGACGGAATGTCATGACCTCGTTCAGGGAAAAATTGAGCAATGATCAAATTCGCAAAGTGGCAGAGCACACCTTGACTTTAAGAGATACGATCTCCACTGATGGAAAATAAGGGCATACTCTTGACCGGAGCTTCGGGTTTTTTAGGATCCTATGTTCACAAGGCATTAATGAATCAAGTTGAGAAGCCGGTGTGGGCTTGTTACCATCATCGAATTCCGGAAAATGCCTCCGGACAATGGCTTTGTATCGATCTGTTAAATCCTTCAGAGGTGGAGGAAATTTTACCTAAAATTGACACCATCATACATTTGGCCGGAAAAATCAGTTACCAGAAAAAAGACCGGGATTCACTTAGGAAGTCAAATATGCATATGACTCGCGAACTTGTCAACAGCGCACTTGCTTTTGGTGTGAAGAATTTTATATTAATGAGTTCCGCTTCTACCATGGCAAAATCCATCCAACCATTGGTCTTTACCGATAAACCATCTTCCTCTCCAGTGTTCCATAGCTATTATGCGCGTACCAAGTTTGAATCAGAGTTGGAAGTGAGAAGAGGTGAAGCGGAAGGGTTGCAGATTGCCATTTTAAATCCTTCCTTAATCCTCGGTACAGGAGATTGGAGCAAGGGGTCCCCATCCGTCATTGCCAGGATAGCTACCGGACTTCCTGCCTACCCTGCGGGGAGTCTGGGGTTGGTGGGAGCTGAGGATGTGGCCAATGTGGTTGTAAAGATTGTTAAAGAAGAATTGTGGGGGAAGCAACTCATGTTGAATGCTGAAACCTGGACCTACCAAAAATTCATTTATACCATTTGTGAGATGTTAAATAGGAAACCTCCGCAATATCGGTCAAATGGGATTCTGTCCAACCTGGCCGTCCTGAAAGATACCCTTTTGAGCAGGCTTCAAAAAAAGCAAAATATCATCACTGGCGAAACAGCGTTTATGAGTGCTCAATCGTTCTCCTACGGCTGCGGTTGGTCCAATCAATTGGCAAATCTTAAATATCAGCCAGTAGAAGCAATTTTGAAGAAGATGTTAAATGAATATATCAATAAATAGATATTTATAATAAATTAATAATTAATATTTTACAATTTATTAATATTAAAATATCTAATTTTTTCTTACCAACAAATCAAATATGCTTAACTTTATTCCTTAATAATAAAACAATTTTAATATGAAAAGAATTTTACTTTTTGCTTTTTTACTCACTATGGTTTCCGGACTTTCTGCCCAGAAGGTAGTTTGTCTGGTTAACTCACCAGCAAATATTGCCGGGGACAAAGTTTTCGTTCCGGCCGGGTATGGTGCTGACTTAAGTACAGGTACCTGGACTGCGGATGCTGTCATTGCTGAGCCACTTCTTGCTTGCGGTGCGTTGACCAACGCGGCTGCTATGGCAGGAAAAATTGCCCTTATTGAAAGGGGAACTTGTAATTTTGATCAAAAATGTCTGAACGCGCAAAACGCCGGAGCAATCGGCGTGGTCGTAATGAACCACAACATCACTGCAAGCCGTGGTGGAGCTCCTTTTGTAATGGGTGTTGCGACCGCCAACATTGCCAGTCAGGTAACCATTCCATGTGTCATGGTAGGTTATGATGTCAATGTAGCTTTAAAGGCTGCAATTGCTGCAGGCGCTGTTAACATTACACTTGGGGTGGTAACCAAACAAGAAAATGATCTTGCGATGTACACAAAAGTAACCACCAATTACACAGAACCGTATATTTTTAACTCCTCCTGGGGCGCTATCCCGCAAGGATTACTTCGCGCAGATGATGATTTTCCTTTCCAACCGGGTGGATTTTTTAACAACATTGGTTCAAAAGATCAAACCAATGTTAATCTTACTGCAACCATTACTAAAGGTGGTTCCGAAGTATTTAAAAACACGACCACTGACAACATTACTGTTGAAGTAGATTCTACAAGAGGTCTTTTGAATGATGCATTTGTTTTGAATAAAGTAAGTGGCAACAGAATTGGATCTTATCAGTGTACTTACAATGTTACCTCAGGAGCTACTGAACTCTTATCTTCCGATAATGTTTTGACCAGTACATTCGATGTTACTACCAATTTATTGTGCAAAAGCCGTATAAACGCCGCTGCAAAAGCACCATTGGCCAACCAATATTGGGGTGGAGGAACTGGATTCAGAGAATTGTTGTCCCCTTTCTTGTTGAAATATGGTAAAGGTGTTCAGATTGACAGTATCTTCTCAGAAGTTGCTTCTAATGAGCCTTTGGCTGGACTTTATATGGAAGGAAGACTTTATCGTTGGAATGATTTGAATGCAGACAATGACATTCAAAATGACGAAATGGAAACTGTTGCGATCGGTTCTTATACTTTCCCGGGAACTGCTTCCGGTAACTTTGGAACCATCCGAGTTGGTTTGGAAGACCTGAATACAGGAGATCCATTCCACACTGTAACTGAAGACGGCAGACTTTATTTTGCTGCCATCACTTATCAGGGAGGTGCCAATTCATTATTTAATGCTTATGATGCTTTCAATGGTCAAAGACAATATTTTAATCTTAAAGATGGACTTCAGGAGTTGGGATTCCAAGACTGGCCTTATATCTCAGTAAGATCTCAGGATGCCGTAACCGGAGGTCCTAATATGGATGAGGCTGGATTGTTCTACATTGATGACAACGGAGATGCAACAGCTCAGGATGAAGAAGTTTGCTTTTTTGCTCCATCAATTGCAATGCAGATGACGGTTGTTGTAAATAATAATGACATCAGCAACGAAATCGATGTAAACATCAAATTGACTCCAAATCCAGTAAAAGATCAGTTGATCGCTGAAATCAAATTACCTGAAGCAACCGTGGTGAATTATCAAATCATCGATGCTCAGGGTCACCTTGTTTTCAACAAAGACGAAAAGACTGCTTCAAAGGACATCAATACTACCTTTAACCTTTCCGGTTTAAGCTCTGGTCAATATTTCCTTAAAGTAAATACTCCTAAAGGTTTTGTGAAAAAAGCCTTTACAAAAGTGAATTAATAAGTAATCTTATTAAACATATAAAAAGCCATTCCCTTTATTTGGGAATGGCTTTTTTATTTAGACTATTTTTGAAGCCGGATGCAAGAACAGGACATCAGAATATTTGGAATACGCCACCATGGGGCAGGATCTGCGCGAAGATTGATAAAAGCTCTGGAAGACTATGGACCTGATGCCATTTGTATAGAATTGCCTGCAGAGTCGGAGCATCTTTTTAGCGCTTTGGCCGATGCTGATTTAGAATCTCCCATTGCCTTTTTGTGCTATCAGGTAAACAATGCCAACCGATTTTTCTATTTACCCATGGCCGAATTTTCTCCTGAATTTCAAGCCATTCAATATGGATTAAGAAAAGATATCATCATGCGGGCCATGGATCTTCCAGCCGCCCATGCCTTAATTTCAGAAAACTTTAAATTAAAACCTGAAGCATCTTTAAATCTTCATGAACTGAACATCACCCGCGATCCATTGGGTTATCTGGCAAGACGTCAGGGGTACAAGGATACAGAGCGCTGGTGGAACAGTTACTTTGAACAATGGACAGACCATCATCAGTTGTTTGATGTTATTCAGGAACTTATGACCGAGTTAAGGAAAATAAGTAAGGGACTGGATGATGAAGAGACGCTGATTCGGGAGCAATACATGAGAAAGGTCATCGGAGAGACACTTAATTTAGGTGTGAAAAGAATAGCTGTTGTTTGTGGAGCCTGGCATGGACCAGTTTTAACAATGGATAAAATTCAAAGTAAAAAAGCAGAGAAGATCAAAAAATTAAAAGCAGTACCCATAAAATGTGCATTAATTCCCTGGTCTTACGAACGCCTCATCTTAAATCGAAGTTACAGTGCCGGAATTGAATCACCCGTATGGTCTGAGGCATTGTTCAAAAATCCGGATACAGCCATTGCTTACTGGATGAGTAAAGCGGCTGAGTTATTGCGTCAATATGAATTTAATGTCAGCACAGCCGAAGTAATCGATGCACAAAGGCTTGCAGATCAATTGGCAGGATTGAGGGATTTGCCTTTGCCGGGTATTGACGAATTAATGGATGCAGCTACCACCGTCTTCGGTCAGGGAAGTACCAGCAGATTAGATATCATCAGTCAAAAATTAATTGTTGGGCACAAGACCGGATACGTTCCACTGACTCAGGAGTCTTTACCCCTAGTGCTGGAATTCAAAGAAAAATTGCATAAACTTAAGCTCAATCCATTTTGGGTAGCCAACCCTAAAGAACAACTGGATCTGGACCTCCGTAAGGAAAAGCACCTTGAAATCAGCAGATTCTTATACCAATCTAAACTTCTTGGAGTGAATTGGGCGTACGAAAGAATCGTTGAAAGTAAATCTCTGGGAAATTTTCATGAATACTGGAGTTTCCAATGGTCTCCGGAATCAGAAATGGAATTGATTAAAACTGCCTTGTTGGGAAACAGTATTGAAGATTGCATCAGCGGATTATTATCCCAAAGATTAGACAGTGAACGTGATTTAGGCATACTGGCAAATTCTCTTGAATACAGCCTTAAATCGGGAATCCATTCTTTCTGGCCATTATTGTCAGATAGACTGTTGATGCTGAGCATGGATCAGCAGGATGTTGAAATTTTAGCCAAGCTCGTCAAACCCCTTATCGGTAGTCTTTCGTATGGCAGTATATATCAGATTAACTTGGATATACTCCAGGAACTTTTATCCACTTTAATTACCAAAATTATTTTGCATTTTGGAGAACAGAGCCAGCGGGTGAATGATGAAAAAGCCCAAAAAATGTTAGGCGTATTTATCATGTTGCACAGTTATTTCTACCATGACTCCATTAAGGATAATCTGGAATTGTGGAAAGAAGAATTGCATAAAATGGGATTAAATGAATTTATTCATCCGCTCATAAGTGGTAAATGTTGGTTTACCCTGATTGATGAAAAGTGGGCGGAAGAAAAAGATTATTTATTGCAGTTGGAATATCAATGCAATCATGTGATTGACCCGCAGCACACGGCAAAATGGATTGAAGGATTTTTACACAGCGCCAATGGTTTTTATTTTTTGAAAGATGAAGTTCTGAAGATATTGGATCAATGGTTATGTCAATTGCCGGAAGAGGAATTTAAGTTGGTGTTGCCGTTGTTGCGCAGATCATTTAGCAAGCTGACAGACTCTGAAATAATACGTATTCGAAGTAGAATTTTGAATCCTGTAAAGAATACACAAGATCAAATACTGCAGTTACTTTATGATGAAGAAAGAATGAAAAAAGTGGATCAATATTACTCGTTGATTTCTGAAATATCTTCTTCTTCAGAATCCTGATTTTCAATCACCCGATTTTCATTTATTGGAACATCTTCGTCGAGATTTTCTTCTAACCAGAATTGATTTAGTCCCTCGCCTTTGATGATTTTAAGTTGCTGAAGATTGATCAATTCCAGCATCGCCAGAAAAGTAACAATGGCATGTATTCGGTTTTCGCAAGTCTCAAATACTTCCACAAAATCAATACGGCCTTTGCTTCTCAGGCTGGAAAAAATTCTGTCCTGCTGATCTGAAATCTGATATTCGTAATTAAATATTTTGTGTACAACTGAGGTAGGTTTATTAAACCTTTCCACCACTTTCTGAAAGACTTTTAGCAAATTGAAGAGACTGAGTGTTTCCCATTCTGCATCAACCAGAGCTTTCTGTGAAAGAAGTTCGAATTCCTTTTGAATATTTCCCCGTGGTAATTTAAGTGATTGGTTGTCCTCCATATTGGAGAGTTCAGAAATGACATCCTTTACGGCTTTGTACTCAAGGAGTTTTTGGATCAGTTCAGAACGAGGGTCGATTTCAAGATTGTTTTCATCCAATTCCTTGCGGGGTATCAGCATTTTAGCTTTGATCCTGATCAAAGTTGCCGCCACCAAGATGAATTCGCTTGCCAGATCAAGGTTTAGGGTCTGGCACTGGCGGATGAATTCCAGGAAATCTTCGGTGATCTTGGCAATCGGAATGTCGTGAATGTCGAGCTCATCCCTTTCAATAAAAAACAGCAATAGGTCAAAAGGACCTTCAAACTGCTCTAATTTAATGGTATAGCTCATCTTTTTCAGAATTGGACTGCGAAGATAGTCAATCCCGTAAAACCCTTGGTGGAAATGGGACAACTATGTCATAGCTTTGCAACAACAAATTCATTATTATGCAAAAAGCCAGTCTCCACTTAATTCCGTTTCCACTGACAGGTGCCCCCATAAGCCAAATGTCCATAGAGGCGATGGAAGCAGCCAGGTTATTAGATTGTTTTTTGGCTGAACGCGGCAAGACTGCAAGACATTTTATCAAAGCCCTGTCGCATCCTTTGCCACAGTCAGCCATAGAGGTGGTAGAAATTGGTGAGAACCTGGTAGATAATTTCAACTGGCTTCTTGGTAAGATCAATTCCGGTCACTCTGTTGGACTGGTGTCAGAAGCAGGAATGCCCTGCATTGCAGACCCGGGTGCAGAATTGGTAAAATTTGCTCACAAGCACGGAATCAGGGTGGTTCCACACGCAGGACCCAACAGCATGATGATGGCATTGATGGCTTCCGGATTTTCGGGGCAGCAGTATCAATTCCATGGGTATCTTCCGGCTAAGAAAGAGTTGTTGAGGGAAAGTCTGATCAAATTAGGGCAAACTGCCCTTAATTCACCCATCAGTCATATATTTATGGAAACACCCTACCGCAATAAACAAATGTTTCAGATCGCTTTTTCTGTTTTGCCACAGAGCCTTGACCTTAGTATTGCAACAGGTTTGGGTAGTTCTGATGAAATAATAAAAACCATGAATGTCAAATTGTGGAAGACAGAAAATCTCGATGCATTTACTGACAAGCCATCCATTTTTATTTTGTCAAAGCCGTAAAGCTTATTACTTAAACAGGAGTGGGGTAAGAGATTTTTGTTTTGGAATAAACTATAAAATTTGACTGCAAAATAATTTCAAAAAGTTTTAAATATTCGTCAGACATTTTTGAGTTTAAATATCTTTTAAAGAATCAATGATCAAGAAGTTAGTATTCGTCAAATAATACATAAATATCCAGTGATCTATTATGAAGTCAATTTTTACATTGCAGCCATAATTAAAAGTCATTTTACAGGATGTATTGATTAATTTTTAGAGAAGAGATTATACAAGCCATCCGTATTTTCAAAACCGACTTACTAATTCTAATTTCAACTCATTGATATTTTCAATATCTTTTCAAAAACAGATTGAGCGGTTTGTGACCAGGAGAATTTTTGACGGTGGATACGACCTAAGTTGAGGCGTTCACTGTGATCTTTTTCATTGTATAATTTCATGATCGCCTGTCCAATGGATTGGGGATCATCCGGTTCAAAAAGTAATCCTCCGGGACCTGCCACCTCCGGTAAGGAGAATCTGTTGGACACCAGCACAGGCACATCACAATTTAAAGCTTCCAATACAGGAACTCCAAATCCTTCCAGATAGGAAGGAGCAACACAAGCCCATGCAGCACTGGTTACCCGCACAAGCTCTTCTTTGTCCAGATAGGGTAGAAAAATAATGTCAGACTGATGTTTTGCATTCTTATAGGCATCATCAATTTCTTCCGTCAACCATGCCTTGCGACCCACCAGAATCAATTTGTAATCAGAGGAGGTCTGGTCTTTAAACCAATCAAAACCTTTAATAAGATGATGCACATTTTTACGTGGATGCATGGCCCCCACAAAAAGCAGGTAAGGTTTCCCTTCACTGTATTGTAACCGGATATTATTAATTTGTGCTTGCGAAGCAGGTTTGAATTCCTCTCTGCATCCATTGTAGGCAATGGATATTTTTGTTGGAGAAGTCTTGTACTGTTTTATAATATCTTGCTTGGTTGCTTCAGAAACAGCAAATACATGCCTGGCTTTGGCGATGTATCGCGGAACAAAAATTTTATAATACCATCTCACCAGAAAAGGTACTTGCCTGGGATAATGGCAGAACGCCAGATCGTGTGTGATCATTAATTGTGGAACGGTAAGACGTAGACTGCAATAACCATCCGGACTCAAAAAAATATCCGGTTTTATTTTTCTCATTAAATTGGGAAGGGAAATTTCAAACCAGATCCACCAGAGTATGGGATGCCTGGCAGGAGGGTTTATAATATGAGCCTGCACATTTTTATTAAAAATAAATTCAGGTGCAAAAGGTCTGTCAAAAATCAAATGGAACTCATGTTCAGGATGCTGCGCCACCATACAGCGGATCAGCTCGTGACTGTACCAGCCAATCCCTTCCATTTTACCCTTGATTAAAAACCTGGCGTTTATTGCGATCCTCATTGATTTTTTGAAGCCTTTGCAGGCTTGGATTTAATTGTTTGTACCTTTACCGGAAGTAGTAAAGATAGTAAGTGTGTATAAATCTGACGTACTGATCATAGGAACCGGAATTGCCGGACTTTCCACAGCGATTCAAATTGCCAGGAAAAGACCGGATATCTCCATCTCCCTGGTGTCTAAAACCAATAAGGAGGAGTGCAATACACGGTATGCCCAGGGTGGGATAGCAGCTGTTTGGGATTTGAAGGAAGACGATGTTCAAAAGCACATTGCTGATACCCTGGATGCCGGCGATGGACTGTGTGATGAAAAAATTGTAAGTATTGTAGTCAAGGAAGGACCACAAAGGGTGCAGGAATTGATTGATTGGGGAACGAGATTTGACAAGATCAACACAGAACAATATGATCTGGCCATGGAAGGTGGTCATTCAGAAAAGAGAATCCTCCATTACAGGGATTTAACAGGAGCCGAAATAGAAAGAGCCTTGATAGAAAAAGCCTCTTCCTATTCCAATATCCGTTTTCTGGAACATTATTATGCCATCGATGTACTCACGCAACATCATTTGGGTTACAATGTAACCAGGGTAATGGAAAATATAAATTGCTATGGCGCCTATTTGTTGAATTTGCAAAATTTGGAAGTGGAAACTCACCTGGCTAAAATTACCGTTTTGGCAACCGGCGGTGCAGGACAGATCTATAAATCTACCACGAATCCGATCATTGCCACCGGCGACGGAATTGCGATGATGTACAGGGCAAAAGGCCATGTGGAAAATATGGAATTTGTTCAATTTCACCCTACATCTCTATATAATCCGACCGGAGAAAATCCCTCTTTCCTCATTTCAGAGGCCGTAAGAGGTTTTGGGGGTATTTTGAAAACTAGAGATGGTAAAGAGTTCATGCACAAGTACGATGAGCGCTTGTCCCTGGCTCCAAGAGATATTGTAGCAAGAGCCATCGACTCTGAGATGAAAGCGAGTGGCGATGAATATGTCTGTCTCGATTGCAGACATCTTGATGAAGCAGCTTTTGTTGCACATTTTCCTACCATCCATCACAAGTGTGTTTCTCTGGGGATTGATCCAATGAAACAGATGATTCCGGTGGTCCCGGCCTGTCACTATATGTGTGGAGGAATAAAGGTGGATGAATTTGGACAAAGTACCATCCATAATTTATTTGCATGCGGAGAATGTACTTCAACAGGTTTGCACGGAGCGAACAGGCTTGCTTCCAATTCATTGCTGGAGGGGGCTGTATTTGGTTATCGAATTGCCTCTACGCTGGTAGATAAAATAGACCAGATTGATTTCAATGTTCAGATTCCTGAATGGGATGCTCATGGAACCGTGTTGCCGAAAGAAATGGTATTGATCACACAAAGTATCAAGGAATTGAAGGACCTGATGTCTTATTACGTTGGCATCGTTCGGTCTAACGTGAGGTTAAAGCGTTCTCTGGATCGCTTGCATCTGTTGTATCAGGAGACAGAAGATTTATACCACAACACCGTTCTGTCGCCACAATTGTGCGAACTGCGTAATTTGATCACCATTGGATACCTGGTAGCCAGATCAGCCAGCATGCGTAAGGAAAGCAGAGGATTGCACTTTACCACCGATTACATGGATCAGCATTCATTCATCCAATCCAGCGTCCTGTAATTTTAATTGGTTGAACACTTCCATGACCAAAGGATGTTCATAGCCTTTTTGCATCAAGTGTTGAGTGGTTTTGTGAGACCGAACAGGTTCAGATTCTTTGTGCAACAAAGCATATTTTTTTTTGAGTAAAACCTTGATTTTATCAAGATAATCGGCATCGTCAATTTCGTCAAATGCCATTGAGATCAGTTTATCTGTGATGCCATTTTGTTTCAGACTTTGCCTTATTTTAACTTTACCCCAGGAATTGATTTTAAATTTACCTCTGACGATGCTGCGGGCATATCTTTCTTCATTGATAAAATCATCACGCATGAGATCCAGCAGAATTTCATCGCGCCATTCTGCATCAATTTTTAGCGAAAACATTTTATCTAAAACTTCTTTGTGGCATCTTTCCTGGTAGCTGCAAAAGTGCTTCATTTTTTCCAGGAGTATTTCTTTGGTGGAATATATTTTAGACATGTGCTTCCGCCAGTACTTTATCAAAAATGTAAGCAATGTCCTCCTCCGGATTGTGATGATAGGAAGGGATTCCTATTGATCTGGCAGCTTCCACATTTTCTATTTTGTCATCAATAAACAGGCAATCTGCATGATTGAGACCCGTTCTCTGAAGAACCTCCAGGTAGATGCGGGTTTCAGGCTTTCGCATGTGGAGTTCGTGAGAAAAGTAAACTGCATCAAAATAGTATTCGAAGTCAATGACTTTATTCTCCAGTTCGATTTTCTTTCTCACTTTCCGGAGATGGGTGATGTTGGTATTGCTGAGCAAGTATAATTTGTATTCCTTACGCAATGATTTTAAAAACTCAAAACGATGTGGAGGAAAATCCAACAACATTGCGTTCCATATTTTTACATATTCTGCACCATCGTGCACGTGATAGGACCTTCTCTGAAGTCTATTGAAAAAACTGTCTTCCGAAATATCTCCCCGTTCAAAAGGATGGAAGACCATCTCAAAAATATCTGTGGTGAGCGAAGGATCCATAATCGCCTTGAAACCCTCCCAGCTTAAATCCTCGTTAAGATTAAGCAGCACATTGCCAAAATCGAAAATTAAAGCTTTTGGTTTGGTCGGAATCATGGGATTTTATTTAATAAACATAGCTATTTCAAAGCAAAGGTAAGGTGTTTTGTTTGACCGGAAAGTCAATTCTTTTGAAATTTCAGGCAAATAGTACTTATTGAAATCGAGGAATTGTGTCGGAATAAATAAATTTTAAATAATCAAGCTTATACCATGGAAAGTGCAAATCAAGTTAACGGCTTTATGAGAGCGTACCAAAAATTGATTTTTTTTTACATTTTGTAATTGTTTTGTATATTGCAATTGTTTGATAATTTTGATTCGTATCATTCGCGTGTGATATATTGCCAATTTATTTGGCTATTTTAGGAATTGCCCATACTTACCGGTCTATTTTTTGTTGTGCTAAACTCACTTTATATGACCCGAAAAGTTGTATCATATTTTTTCATTTTATCCCTCGTAATTTTCTGTTTGCAGGCTTGTGTAAGGTATTATTATTTCCGTGGGAACTACCAAACAGTCAATGAATTGATACATAACACCAAGAAGCTTAATCCAAAGCCTTATTTGAAAGCACATCTCAAAAGTGGCGATGTATGTATCCTCTGGGATCAATGGAAGATTGATACATTGACAAATACATTAAGTGGTAACGGGAAACTTTATGATTTTAATCGAGCTCAGATTGATTCGGGTGCCTTGACTATTTCAATTGACAAAGTGACCATATTTGAGACCAATACTAAATTGTTAAACCCTGAGGAAAACAGAATAATGGCATTGTCTATCCTGGCAGGAGTAGATGTCATTATTGGATTACTCTGTCTCACAAACCCAAAAGCCTGTTTTGGATCCTGTCCAACTTTTTATTTGAATGATAAAGACAATTTTCATTTTTCGGATGCTGAAGGATTTTCCAATGCAATTGCACCCTCGCTTGAGTATTCCGACATAGATGCTTTGGGTAGAAAGCCCAATATTACAGATACATTTTCAATCACTATGAAAAATGAAGCATTGGAAACCCATTGCGTCAGGAATGTATCGATAATGGTTTATCCACTCGAAGGAGAGGAGAGGGTTTTCCAAAGTCCGGCAAATGACTTTTTTCTTTGTAATAAATTTTACGGTTTGTCTGGCGCCTCAGGTTTTGAGGGTGATATCACCCCACTTCTGAAAGATCAGGACAAAATTGAACGTTATTCAGCTTCTGATGAGAAAAACCTGACCAACAAGGAAGAAATATTTTTAAATTTTGATCAGTTGGATTCAAAACAAGAGTTAGGACTTATACTCCACTTCAGGCAAACACTTATGACAACTTATTTTATTTACAATGCCATAAGCTACATGGGCGATGAAGTAAGTGACATTTTTGCAAAAATTGAAAATGACAATGAAACAAAAAATAAGTTAGATCAAGGTCTAAAAAAGGAATTGGGTAATATTGAATTATATACCATGGATGAGGAAACTAAAAAGTGGGTTCACCAATCAGGTTTTTATGAGACCGGACCAGTAGCCATTAATAAACAAATGATTCCATTAAATGTAAAATCAGGTATTAAAAAGCTTAGAATTAAAATAGTGCTGAATAAGGGATTATGGAGAGTGGATTATGCAGCATTGGCAGGAATTAAAAAGAAGGTATCACTTATGGAAATCTCACCTGTAAGTATAATGAATAAAGGTGTGTTGGACCATCAAGCACATGAAGAAATTATTAATCCGGATAAATTTCTGATTTCTATGCCCGGGAGTGCCTACAAGATAAATTTTAAGTTACCTGCTGTTGCCAATGATTTTGAATTTTTCTTGTACTCAAAAGGATATTATTTGGAATGGATGAGGCAAGATTGGATTAAAGATAAGGATTTGTTGAAACTGAAACAAATGATTTATGAACCGAGAAAATATTTGAAAGATCAAGCGATTCCTTATAAAGAGTATGAAAGAAATATGGAACAGCAATTTTGGAATTCAAAGATTGACACCAAAACGTTTTCTTACTATGAAAAATGATTTTATTTTATTTGCCTTGTTGTTTACCATACTTCAAAGTTGTACTACGGTTAGTTATTTGCCACATTATAGTGAAATCGGCACCCATCCTCGTGGTTCATACATAAAGGTTACTAATGTAGATTTAGCTATTATTCAGGGGGAGTTGATTGCAATAGATGAAAACAGAATGGTTGTTTTTAATGATGAATTAAAAAAGTGCGTATCAATCCCAAATGAAACGGTTAAAAAATTCAATCTACGTTATGCAAAACCAAAGAATTATGGTTGGAGCCTCCTTGTATTTCCCCTGCTTTCTTTATCACATGGATTTTACGCAATAGTTACCATGCCAATAAATCTCATTGTGGCAATATCAGTTACTGCGGCAGGTCATTCAGCTTACACCTATACTCAAAAAAATTTAACCTATAAAAATTTGAGAATGTTTGCTAGATTTCCACAGGGGATTCCCCCTGAAATTGACATTACCAAAATTAGATAAAATTAATATTTATGGGAGATTGTTTTTTAAATTGTTTATAAAATTTTAAACTAACTTTCGACAGGTACGGATTATTTAGTTAAATTTTATTTGTGAAATATAGTCTTTTTTTTAAGGATAAGTTTGTTGGATAATTGACATAAATAGAAGTACAATCTATGAAGAAGCTATTTATTTTGTTTTTCTTTATTAGCATTTTGTCATCCGATGTAGTTGCTCAGAGGCGATATTTGGATCCACTTTTCAAGGTTCAATGTATTGAAGATGTTATCTACGGAGAAAATATTTCAATTAATGATACCTTGCCTTTTAGAGAAGCTCTACTCTTAGATTTATATTTACCAATTGGAGATAGTCAAGCTAAAAGACCTTTAGTCCTAATTACCCATACAGGAAATTTTCTTCCTCTTTTCTTTTCAGGCTTTCCTGTTGGATCTAAAAAAGATTCGAGTGTAGTGGCTACAGCACAATATCTGGCAGCAAGAGGGTTCGTCGCAGCAGTTTATACCTTTAGGCAGGTTTGGGCGTTTGCCAGTGTCGATGAATACTTTAGAAATGGATCTTTTGTCAGAGCGGTTTATCGGGGAATCCAGGATACCAGGACATGTATTCGTTATTTTAAAAGATCAGCCATTGATCAAAACAATTTATTTGGTATAGACACTGGAAAAATTTGTGTTTGGGGAATGGGGACAGGTGGTTATCTCGCCCTTGGGGCAGCAAGCCTAAATGATGTTTCAGAAATATTGACAGATAATTTTACAGATCCAAATACCTTGATTCATTATATTGATACCAGTGTTATCGGAAATATATATGGAACAAATCTGGCAACAGAGAGTATTCCTAATCACCCGGAATATTCTTCGAACTTTCAACTGGCAGTGAGTGTTGGAGGAGCGATTCTTGATTCTAGTTGGTTAGATGGAGAAGAAATTGAACCACTTTATACCGGAGTGCATTGCACCAGTGCTTACGTGACTCCTTACCACAATGGATATCATAGGACACCTCATCCTAATTGGGTAAATGCCAGTGTTTCAGGGACCAGGAAGGCAATAGAACTTGCAAACCAATTGAATAAGAATGATGCATTCAAAGTTTTGACAGTTGAAGATGATCAATTGAAATTATTGATTGAAAATCAGAAATCCAGAAAGATTACCTTGATAATCAATAACCAAAAGCTCAATATGGGAACAGATAATTTTTATGGTTTTGATGTGCCCATTATTTATCAAGGTAGACCTTATGTGCAGGAATTTCCATGGGATTGGTGGTCTTATGATACTTTAGTTGAGGTAGTTAAAAGAATTAATCAATTAGATTCTTCAAATTTTGATGCAGATTACCTACATCGAAATGGATTAGGTACTAATCCTGATATGTCAGCAGAAAAGGGAAGGCGGTACCTTGATACAATTAATGCGCTCGTTATTCCCAGGCTATGTATTGCGCTAAACCTGGGATGTTTTTCAACGGGGCTGAAGAGTGAGAAATACACCAAACATGAGCTGAAGGTTTACCCCAACCCAATCACAGACCAAATGATTTTAGAGATAGATCCCGCCGTCAAAATTGAATTGGTTCAAGTATTTCGTTTAGACGGCAGGTTGGTTTTTTCTAAAATCTTGAATCAACCAGGCGATGTTACCGTTTCAAATTTATGCTTACCTCCCGGTTTATATTTGATTAGAGCCAATTCAGAAAATAAAATATTTTCTTCAAGAATTATTATTAGGTGATAGTTTTTTCCTGAGGTAATTTTGAAATGCTTACCAGGTGTTTGCTTTTATTCAAGAAAGCAAGTAAGGAGTGTCGTTAAGAATGATTTAGCAATTATGGCATTTTTAGATTCTTATCAGGATTTTGTTCCGATTTTACTTCTGTCCATTTCCACTTTGAAGTAAATGGATCTGAAATTATCCTATTCTTATTCTCATTTGCATAAACAACATTCAAGAATACGCCTGAAATTCCAAAGATTAAACCTAAAAAAAACATGCAACCAAATGGGGGTGGTGCATCAGAAGGTCCGATTGGAAAATCTGGAGAACCGAAAAATAAGTAAAGCATAAATATTGCTGCAAAAGGTACTATAAACAATATTCCTATTACATACAAAAAAATATAAAGAAATTGTAATATTTCATTCTTATCACCTAATTCAAGCCTTAAAATATCTTGTTTGTATAGCGCAAATATTTTCTTAGTAGTTCTGTTTTCAAGATATAAGCTATCCTCTGTGATTTCATATAATTGGTAATTTATATATTCTTTATATCGAGGTTTATTTTTCAAAAGAACTGTTACAACTTGACCTTTTGGTATTATTTTTTTTGTTGTACTATCTTTATTAAGTACTTCCCATATTTTTACAGTAGAAGAAAAATTATTTGTTCGAAAAGAGTGTGACTTATTTAATTTATCTAATTTGTTAAAAGATTTATTTGACTGGTTTATGCTATAATTTGTTTGATTTAAGAGTATTTTAATTAATGTATCTTCTTTGTTGATTGAGCTGTTTGACTGGATGATGATTTGTCGTATTGCGTTAATGTGGAGTACCCTTTTTAAGACAGAATCTTTGACACATAATTGATAATAAATATATTCCCCTTTTCTTATGATAGATTGTGCAATAATTTTTCGGTCATTTCTTAAAATAATGGTATCGCAATCCATAGGAGCGTATGTGCCCTTACTTCTGGATTTGAACATCTCAGGACGATTTATTAGAATTGCAAGATCAGAATCATTACCTCTATTCGAAGAAATTGGGAATTCATTAGCCATCAGGGAGATGGCTGAATTAGTAAGGTAAACTAGAATGCTCAGCCAAAAGGACAGGTTGTCAGAGTACTTCATAATTGCAATTATTTATTTTGGAGGTAAATAGAAAAATCAATTTTTATAAATCCATTTTCGCCTTTAATCTATTTTGATTCAATTTAGGTTCTAAAATAGGATAAATTGTTAACTTCGAGCTGATTATTTAAAGAAAATATAGATGTGACAATAGGACTCATCACCTTTCATTTTAATAAATTGGCTCCCCACTAAGAGGAAATATTTACATCGTTGAATGGTATTTTGGAACATAGATTGATTTACATTCTTGAAATGAAGGGCAACAATCAAGCAGCGATAATAAATCCTTTTTGAATGGTATTTTATAAAATAATCCGCTATTTACAGGAATTTATTCTTTAGGTAAACTGTATGAATTTATGCAGTTTTAGAATAACAAAGCTTTTTGTTTTTGGAATTGGATTATCAAAATTATCATGGAACTACAGTTGTGTTTTTCATTCAACCAAAACGCAAAAATAAGAGTATTAATGAGCCGGGTAGTGCAGGAATAATACTATTGAAAATCGAGTTTGCCAAACCTAATGGCAATCATAAAGCCACCAAAGCTATTGTATTTGTTTATATTGGAAAAGAACAAAAAATTTGCGCTAATGTGTCTGTTAGTTCCAAAAAGAATTTCCAGTTCAAGAGGGATTCCAATCGAATTTTGTATTTTTCTTTCGTAGGAAGATGTGCCAAAAAATCCTCCGGATCTACTGATAAAATTTCCTCTGGTGGTGGATCCTGTGAAAGCCAATCCGGTAGAAAAAGTTACCAGTACATTATTAGAAGGAATTCCTCTGCCATAGAGTAGGGCTAGATCCATTGCACCTTCCAACGGATCTTTTGTTTTGAATGGAAAATCAAATTCTTTCACATAAAAGTTTCTAATTGAGAAAACATTATGATGGTAGATATAGCTTATCCCTATTCCAAAAGAGAATAGTACATTTGACCTAAAGTAGGCAGGCCCTAATCCAAATTTGTAAAAAAGTCTGGAACTTGAATCTTTTTTATCTTCTTTCTGTTCGACAGATTCGGTAATGGAATTATCCTCTTGAACCTTTGAATTCAGATCAGCATAATCAATGAAATTGTACAATGTATCTTTCGAAATGGATTTTAACAACTTAGATTCATCTACAGTATTTGGCGGATATTTCATCGCAGTGAGTTGTCTATGAATTGACTCTAAGAGACTATCAGTTAAGAAAACATCATCAAACTCACCTTTTGTTTTGCTTTTAATTTTTAAGAAGATCTGTAAGTCCGGTTTTTTAATAATCAGTGCGTATAAAATTTGATCAGCAGACACATACTTCATGCAGTCGCAGGCTCTGAATTCAATGGAATCAATCACACATCCTATCTGTTCACTAATCCTTATAATTGAGGTTTTGCGGGCTGTTTGTGCATGGAGATTTAAAGAAAATAGAGTTAAACATGTTAATACCCCACATAGTGAATAGCGCATTTATTGGAATTTTTGTTTTAAATTTAATTTTTCCTAAACTAAGGTAGTAATATTTAATTGTAGAATCCTTATTCTTTATGAATAATTTACAGCATTTATTTAAATGGCTTAGATCATTTATGAATTTGAGTAATTTTCCATCACCATTTTAATAACATTGTCTTTGAGGTAATTCTAAAATTTGAAATCATGGATATATTCTACAACTTGCAATTATTTATCAATTTGCTGAAAATATAGCTAAATATTCAGGACTTATCTATCCTGTACACTGTATTTTGTTTAAGACACCCTTCGTGTTCTGTTGATTTCTTTTAAAGAAAAATATTTCGCACATGTGTATCGATTATTCCAATTGTTTTTTCTAATTTTGTTTTATGTTCAAATTTGGTTTCCGGTTATCAAGTATCTTGATAATTTGATTTTTGGGTAGTTTTTATTTTATTCTCAAAATTTTTTATGCGGACAAAAAGGCGGTTTATTATTCGGGCGCTATTGTTTTTATGTTCTTATTTAACTTTAATGAGTGGGTATTCACAGAGTCAAAACAAGTTCTTTTTTAAGAATCGAATTACTGGCAAAACTCAAAAAATAAGTAGGGGAGATTATCTGAAAATTTATGCAAAAAATACCAATAATAAGTCTTTTTCAATTACAGGAAGGTTAAGAACTATTGATGCTGAACTTATTTACCTTGAATCCGAAAAGTCTGTTCCGCTGAAGGAAATCATAAAGATTAAGCACATGAGTTCTGGTAACCTCCGCGGAGCAATTTTTGTTACCATCATATTGTCGCTGTTGTTTACTTTATTGATTTTATTGATTTCAATAGGATTGAATTTTGGTTCAGATCAAAGATCAGGGTCAAGTGATTTTGAAAAAACAGCAAGTTGGTTGGTATGGCTTTTTTTACCTGTCGGGATATATGCACTAAGAGTATTAGCCTTCTCTGCAAATTATAAGGTTATGGATCATTTTCAGTCTGATTGGACTATGATATTTGATATAATCCCTTAGAAATATCATTAATGTCCAATATTTTTTAGATAAAAGTTACGCTTGATATGTCTAAGAAAATTCCTTTTTTTATAAGTTTTCCAAATTTATCCGTAACAATATAACTATCAGCTGTCCCACCTGATATTGCAGCACATTTTAAATGGTATCCGTTTGTATTAATGTTGCCATGTGTAGAGATTGCTATAGCCTAACCAGAGACATCGCCCGCTGCCTGTCTGTAAATATCTGCGCAAATTTGAACACATACGTTTTGCTTGAAGTAATAGATAAATGGTTGATGGATTCCCTTTGGTCTTAGCCTTTGACGACAAGAAGGTTAAGTTTTTTGTAGAATATACGGTTCCAAGAAGTACCCTCCCTCCCTTGAGTTGGTAGTCTTTGTGACAGTACTCTCGGTTGAACTGATCATCATAAGTTTATCTTATCGGCTTTGCAATTGGTCTGGATCCGGATTCTGTTTGTAACGCAAAATGGCGGTTTCGTAACAAAATTAACCGATTTCCTAGCGGGATTTATGTCAATATTTTAGATTTGCCGTAAAGATTTGTTCAGCTATTTTTAAATTATGATAAAGACATGAAGAAAGCATTCCTTGCCCTGCTCTTACTGTTGTATGTCACCGGTGTATCGTTTGGCCAGATTAATTCTTTGGAAGATGTAGACAAATGGAATAAGTCTGGTTTGAAAAATACCTTAAAGAGCTTTTTGTCGGATTTTTATTCCTTCGGTGAACCTTTTCAGATGGGTGGAGGAGTAACATTAAATTTGAGATCCTACCAGAGTAACGGCGCCGCTTTAAGACAGGACCCATTCTTCTATACCTTGGGAGCGAATCTGAATTTTAAGATCTATCAGATTGATCTTCCATTTTCCATGGTGATGACTGCAAAGAATACCGAAAAATCCTATCCGAGCTTTTCAGATATGATCAATTCCTTAAAGGATCAGGCCAAATCCAAAGTAAATGGTTTTGCAAGGTTTGGTATCAGCCCTCATTACAAATGGGCAAAATTGCACCTGGGTCACAGGTCCATGAATTTCTCGAAATATACCCTAAGTAATCTGAATTTTTTTGGTGCGGGTTTTGAGCTTACACCTGATAAGTTTCGCATCAGCGCCATGTATGGCCGTCTTGCTAAGGCTGAGCCGATCAATCTTTCATTGGCGACTCCTAATCTTCCCATATATAAAAGAATTGGTTGGAGCTCTAAAATAGGATATGGAGATGACAAGGCCTCGGCGGACCTGATTATATTGAGTGCAAAAGATGATGAAAATTCAATCTTGATTCCTGGAAACTATTCCAAACAAGTCAGTCCTGAGGCCAATTTTGCTATGGGCGTTCAATTGCAAAAATTATTCTTTGATAAAGTCAGGGTAAAGTTGGATTACACGCGAAGCGGAACGTCGCCCAACGTGTTGGATGCTGAAGCAGGAGATGGAAGTATCACCAATTTTCTATTAAAGAAAAGGAATACCACTTACTACGGAAATGCAATGGAAGGGTCGGTCGGATTTGAAGGAAAAAAATTGAATGCCGGATTCATGATGAATAGGGTGGACAATCAGTTTAGGACGTTTGGGGCATACTTTTTTAACCGGGATATATTGGATTTGCAGGGCTTTGCCAATTTTGGACTTTTTCAGAATAAACTGAATTCAGCTGTTAAAGTGGGTATCCAATCGAATAATCTTGACGATACCAAACCGGCTACCACTAAAAGACTGATCTACGATGTTCAAACCGGCTGGTCTGATAAAGATTTCAACGTTCAGATGAATTACAGCAATAATTCCTCTGATGTAAGTTACATTTTAAACCAACAGCTGGACTCACTGAATGCTGTTGTCGTGACTCAGGATATGGGGGCAAGTATAAATTATGTACTTCCATTAAAAGGAGAAAACAAGCATTCTGTTAGTTTGACAGGAAATATACAAGATGTCAGCGATGATATTGAGAAGCCGAATCGTGTCTCGGTTTCAAAACTCTATATGGCCAACGCAGGCTACGTCCTGAGTACCCAATCCAAGTGGACTTTTTCGACCAGATTGAACTATACCGTCAATGAGATTTCAAGCACAGAGTTAAACCGCCTGGGTATGGGCCTTACCATTCAAAAGACCATTTTAAAAGGTAAAGTTAATTTGGGACTTACGGGCAATTATTTCAAAAATTCCAACGCCGCAGGCTTAAAGTCCTCCAACACCACCGGACAGTTTACCCTCGGAACAAGCCTCTTCAAAGGAATGTCAATACAGTTGTCCTGGGGCTTATTGCGTACGGTTTCAGATTCCTCACCAACATTCACTGAGAGCATCGGCAATTTGGGAATGCAATATTCTTTTAATTATAAGCCTAAAGGCAAAAAAGATAAATTTTAATTTGATTGGCTGAATTCTAATAATCATAAATTAGGTATGAGTAAGTTTATATCCACTGTCATTTTTCTATTCCTGGTTAGTTTTTCTTCTATTGCTCAGACAGATGTTTGGCCGGTTCAGGTAACCGGATCAATGCTGCCGCCGCATTCACTTGATTTGAAAGTTTATGGTATTGACCGTATCAATGATATCAATTTTCAGGTTTTGTTGAATGATCCGGATGAATTGACCTTGCAGGTCATTCCAATTTTAACCATTGAGCAAAATGGGAATGTGATCTACAGGACCGACATGAATTCGGTCACAAGTCCAATCGTATTGAATCAATTTGTTTCCTATAATCTAGATGGCGCTGGTTTGAACCAATATTTATCCAATGAGCGCCTTACCGGAAACAGTGGGATTGGTACAGGCTCGACGATCGTACCTGAAGGTTTTACTCAGATTTGTCTTCAGATGTATGGCCTTGACAGAGTAGTTCCCGTTTCCAATAAGTTTTGCATTTCGGCCAACTTCAGACTCAATCAGGCTCCGCAGATTATAAAACCGGCTTTCAATGAAAAGATAAAAATGCCTGCTGTGCAAAATATGATATTCTCCTGGATGCCCATGCATCTGAGCAGTGGCAATAATCCCGGTGCAGTAGAATATTTCTTTGAAATGGTAGAATTGCCATCAGGATATATGAATGCCAACGATGTTTTTGAAAGTGCATTAAAAATATACACAACAACAGTATCCACTACTTCTTTCATCTATTCACAGTCAGAACCATTATTAAATCCTAATACCTATTACGCATGGCGTGTGACGGCCAGAAGCATCATGTATCCCAGCAGCTTGTTATTTCAAAATGATGGCAGGAGTGAGATTTCGATGTTCGTGATGTATGATGGGGAGGCACCAACCAATGAATTAAATCCATTTGATAAGCCTGCCCCGCGTGGATGTTCGGTATATGAGACAAGTTATGGACCAATTGCCAAAGCAGATAATGAATCCATAATGCTTGGAACAAATCAGGATGTAAAGTTGGGATATTTTAAAATGAAAATTACGGAAGCTACTGGAGATATTCAAACCGGATATTCGGGCAAAGGAATCGTGTATTACCCCATGTTAAGGTCTTCACTTGAAGTTGAATTCGAGAACATCAAAGTGAATAAGGAAGGGAGGGTTTATGAGAGTGAAAGAATACAAACACTGCAGCGTCCGGATTTATATGTGGATATGGAACAGATCAATTCTTCAAATGTGAAGGATTATTTTTCCGTAGAATATGTGGAAAAATTGTATAGTAATATCGGTGACCAAAGTAGGATCGCAGATTTGCCACAGGATAATTTCAAATTAAATAAACTTCCTCTGGTGCTAAGCAATGCAAAGTATCCAAACGATGGCGTGGGTGTAGCAGGTGTTTATTTTACACCTAAAAATGCCTTTGTAAATCTTGTTTCCAGAAATACGCAAGGTGATATTTTTGTCGGAACGAATATCCCTGCGACTCCGTACGGATTAAAATCGGGAGTCTATCTGGTGCCGTTGCATTTTTCTGCCAATCGATCAGGTGGCGAAAAAATAACAGAAACCATCATATTGGCGGGTCTACAATCTGCCGGGAGCAAAATAGAATGTGATTGTAATGGTTTTCAGAATATTAGAGCAAAAACAGGACTCATCATTTCTCCACAGATTATTCATCAAGTGGATAATGCAGCACCAATATCCTTAACCACAGAAAAATCTGTAAATGACATAGGTACTTACATCGGCAAAGTGAGCCTGAGTAGCGCATTTGCGGTGAATGGATTGGAAGGATTTAAGTTTATTCCAAAATCCGGGACTTTGGATCTAAATCCAAATGGTGCAGTATCCGGCCAGACAAGTCCAGAATTGAGCAATCCTGCCTGGAGAGGGCTGATTATTGACGATATGGTGTTGGAGTTGCCGAAGAAATATAATGTCGTCCATCCATCCAAACCAATATTGTTGGAAAAGGGAAGCCTAATCATTGATGATAAAGATATTCAGAAAGGATTTTTTTATCAAAAAGATGTTTTGAGTTTTAGCAAGGGAAGGATGGGTCCATGGGCATACAGCATTGATTCCATAGTGATGAATATTAGTAAGGATAGAACTTCAAACTTAAATCTTCGTGGACAAATATTGACCCCATTTTTTGACGATGCATTTCCTTACCGTGCACAGTTTCAAGAATCAAAAAAGGCCAACACAAAACTAATAGCATCCATCCTTCAACCTGAACTAAAAATGTCTATGTGGCATGGACAATTTACCTCGAAGAATGATTCCAGGATTGAAGCGAGATTAGTTGATAATAATAGTGATTTGGTATTGTCACCAAAGTGTTCATTTACTGGAAGTCTAAACATCAAATTTACCGATGAGGAATTCAGGAAAGCAATCTTGAATAAGAATAAATCTGAAATTATTGAAGATTTTGAGAAATCGTTAAACTTAAAATCACTGGATTTCAACTTGAGTAATCTAAGTATCCATGGGTTGGCCAGTGATCCATTCAATTCTGGGAAAAACAAATATAAGATTGATGATATCAATCGGCTCAACACAAAATTGAATTTCAGTCAACAGGAAGATCAACTTAAAGATGCATCCTTTATTCATGAGGAGATCAATGGAAAAGAAAGACTGGGTTTGAAACTCATTGTCCTGAAAGGACAAAGCAAGATAGAAATGATTGTTTGGTCTCACAAGGACAAGTCACAATTTGAATTTGAAGGCATTGAAATAAAAAATATTGTATTGAAATGCAATTGTGCTGCTTTGAATGTAATCCCAACATCGGAGGAATGGGATCAAATATTACAGGATTATTATAAAAAGCAATACATCCAGGATGACAACTTACTCAGTTTTTCACCAAAGGCACATTCCGGGCCTCAACGTTTGACAGAAAATACCTGGAGGACTGGGATTTCCGATGCATTGAAAATGGAAGAAATAAAGGCCAACGCCATTGCATGGTTTCCTCAGTCAGGAGAAAATAAAATATTTATTCCTTTTTTAGGAAAAAACCTGAATATGGAAAATAAGGATGGCGTTTTCCAGGGAGTTTATCGGGATAAGAAATATGCTCAAGATAAAATTAATTGGGATGAAACCTTATTCAGATTTTTAAGTAATGAAGAATCTCAAGATTTGAATTTGCCTATTGTAATAACAAAAGCATACTGGGATTCATTAGGTTTTAAGACTTCCTATCCACTGCCTGATCATTTTAAACTGGTCATTTCAAAATTTAAAACTTCAGCCGCAGATAAACTTGCTTCAGCAACCATGACCATGGATTTAATTGGTGAGCTTGATGTCGAAGGCTCCAAGAAATACATACAATTTGCAACAATGGAAGATATTGCAGTTGGTCCGCAAAAAATTGATTTGGCAGATAAGACATTTTATTTATTGAATGATTTGGCACTCAATCAGAATATCAGATATCTAACTACCAGAAACAAGACATCTGATTCCAAAGCACCAGCAAGTTCCTCAACAGACAGTTATGCAAAAATAAATTGCGATAAAGGAATTGAGTTTTTTAATATTGTCGGAAACTATACAGTCAATTCAGGCACCCTGACAAAAGCGAACACGAAGACACCGGAAGCTGCAACATTTGGGTTTCGAATGTTAGAGAATACGATATCAGGTAATAATGATTTGATTACAAGTTTTACCGCAAATCTAAAATCTGAGTATTTTGACAGTAAGGATAAAACATGGAAAGTCTGGCAATTTTCAGGAAACAATGCCCAACATATCCTTTTTAGTGCTCCTGATCAGCTGGATGCCTATTTGGACTTCAATGAGAATAAATCAGTCTTTGAAAATAAATCAGCACCCAATCTTTCAAAACCATTCGATAAAAATGAAGAAGAGGAAGATAACTTTATCGGCTTAGTATTTAAGAATTTAAAGTTTGATATTCCACTTTTAGAAGTAATGAAAAAAGCAGATGGCAAAGTAGAAACGTTGACAGATGGTATTCTAAAAGTTGCAAGTTTTGAACAATTGACGCAGAGTTTTAAATCAGAATATTCCAAGATAAATGCAGTCGCAAAAGAGAATAAAGCAACATTAGGTACCTGGGATTATGTATTGGATAGCATTGCTTTTAAATTTGAAGATAATGAGCTTGACGAAAATCTATTATTGCTAAAAGGTAAAATCAGGGTTCCGATTTTCAAACAAGCACCATCAGAATCTTCAGCAGAATGGTTAAAAAAGTATAGTGATAGTTGGATTCCATATTTTCTAAATGTTGGGTATTCGACAAATCCGGAGGTGTCAGGATACCTTTCTGAGATAGAGGATAAGTTGTTTGAATCCTATCATATCGATAATCTTGGGTATAAATTGGAAAACGGATCAAGTCTCGAAATCGGAAGTGAAGGAACTGGTTTGATGGCAAGAGCACTTCTCAATGGAAGAGTTGTCTACACCATACCCAAATTGGATGCAACAATCAGTACGCTTGCTTTTGAAAATCTTAAGTTAAATTATAGTGTTGAAAATATTTGTAAAGGTGAGTTTTTGGCCGGTATAAATTCGATCGATTTTGGCACCTGGAGCCCTGCGCCTTTTTCAGCAAGTCAATTGAAAACATTGCAAGAGGCAGGAAAAAATCCTTCAGCCAAAGACAATAAGTATATGAAGCAACTGAAAGGTGGATTTAATAAAGTCGCAAACTTTGATATTAATTTACAGGAACCAAAATTTACTTGTAATAGTGCCAATGACAGAGTGTTGACTTTGGGTTTGGAATTAAATATATCAAGGGATGAATCCAATTATACAGCCTCACAACAAGCAGCCGCTGATCAAAATAATCCTGAAGAAAGTCTTGATAAGGATGTAAAATCTACTTCAGAAAACTTTGACAAAGCAAATGCTGCTTATAAGACTCAACAAGAATTCATTAAAAAAACAAATTCTGAACGGAAAGAATTATTAAAGCTAAAGAGACAACAAGAAGTCATTTATAAACTTTCGAATTCCATCCCGCTCTCAAGAATGAATGCTGATACACGCAAGACCCGGGAAGAGGCTAAAAGTAAATTGGATGAACTTTCCAAAAAAGTCAATGATTCTAAAGCCAAATTTGATGCCGCTGTGACAGAAGTTAAAAAGAAAAGTTCAGAAATGAAAAGCGCCCGGAAAGATCTGAAGGATAAGAAAGATAAATTGGATAATGTGAAAAGTATTCGGGTAGCCAAAGAGGACAAAGCAAAAACCAACTTAAAGGAAAACCTAAAATACAAGGCCGAAACTGCAAAGGCTGAATTCAAAAATGCAAAGGATACTAAAACATTTGCAATTACTGCAGGCGGATCTATTGATGTGGTATTTAATGACAAAGGTTTTAAAACAGTAGATCTGAATTGTTTAAAACTTGGAGGTAGTTTTGGCCCTGTAGCATTTGAGGGTGGTATAAATCTATTTAGGGAGGACACAAAAAATCCATCCGGAATTCAACAGGCTTCTACTACAAAGTGGGGAAATGGTTTTCTTGGCATGGTCAAATTGAAATTTCAAAAATTAGAATTCCAAACCAAGTTTCAGACAGGAGTAAAAACTGAGCTAACAAATTCTCCTGGTATTTTAGATGACTATCGTTACTGGTTTGCGGACCTTGCTGCATACAATGGTGCTGGTTTCTTTACAGAGCCGAATACAGGTATCATGCTGACCGGAATTGGCGGTGGATTTTTCTATAATATGGCAAAAACGCGACCCCCAAGTCTAACTGCTCCTGACTCAAGCAAAGTTCCAGTGCCCAAACAAATTGATAATAACAAATGTGCTTTGGATGGATTGGAACCTGGCAAATCCTTATCTGGTCTAAGCTACGAAGTAAAGCGAAAAAGCATGGGTGGGTATTTATTAGTCGAATTGTCTCATGTTGTTCAGGTAGTGACAGGCGAGATTGTCACCAGTCTACAGGTATCAAATGACAGCACAGGAATGCACTTTGACAATTTTGGATTGGATGTTACAGCTTTGGCTTTATTTGATTCATATGAAAGCAGAAAGTCTGCTCCGTTAGTGATTAAATCAGGCATAACAGTATCCAATGATCAGAAAGAAGGATGGGCTTTTGATGGAAACATGAAATTTAAATTTGTTAAGGAAGCTGGTCCAATAGGATTATTTTCTCCTGAAGGTGCTTCTGTTGGCCTTAGCCTTAATGATGATGAAAATAAAAAATGGAATACAATTCTATTCAAGTTATCTAAAAATGAAAAGTATTTTTTAGCAGGAAGCTGGCGGATAGATGGTAAATCCGAGAGTCTTGGCCCTAGATCAAAAATGTTTCCAATCAATGCAAGTTTCAAAACCCCACTGATCAATGTAATGGCCGGTGCTTATTTTCAAATAGGGAGCAAAGGCACAGTAGATGATTTGCCCAGTCTTTCCTATTTGATGGGATCTAGCGAATTTGTAGATAAAATAGAAAAGAATAACCCTCTTAAAAAACTTAAATCAAATGTTTCTTTTGCCACAATGGGTGGTCTCCGATTAAATGCTAAATTTAATAGTTCCTTTTTAATTTTTAGTACCGATGCGAATGGTCTATTGGGTGCAAATTTTAGAATTTCAGAAGTATCAACAACGAGTAATAAATGCCCTGATGTAGGAAAAATTGGTTTTTCAAATGGTTATTATGCCATGGGCAATGGATATGCCGATTTGAAATTGAATGTCAAAATGGATGCAAATGTTACCCTTGGATTTTGTCCTTTTTGTGAGCACTTGTCCGGTTCCTTCGAAATATTGAGTGGACAATTACAGGCAGGTTTAAATTTTGGATTTCCAAATCCATCTTTCCTGCAAGGAGAAATCAAAGCTGATTATAGTCTATTTGGAGGCCTTTACAAAGGTTCTCGAATTGTACCAATAAGTGTAGGTGGAAAAATTTGTTTAGATATTACTCCAGATCCCGTTGTCGGTTTAAAAATTCATAATAAAATATACCCACCAGACGGCGCAGGAAAAATTGCTTTTTTGAAAAAAGTAGAGATTACAAACTTTCTCCCCGACAGTGAGCGAATCAAAATTGATCCAAATTCCATGTCTGGAAACTCATCAACCCAAGCTAAATACGACATTTATCCTTCTGCAACAGGTACCGATTTTTGGCTAAAAGAGAAAGAAAGCAAAAAACCTGTAAAGGTAAAGTCAGTTTGGTCATCTGACAAGAAAAAATTGACATTGGAAATTCTGGAAGAACTTAAATCTAAAACTACTTATTTAGTAACTCAAGAATATGAATGGAGAAAAGATAATAGCAATGCACAAAAAGTACCAGGAATTTTAACCTTAGATCAGGAAATAGGTCGCGAAAAAGTTGTCACTGAATTTACTACCGGAGATCATTTTGATCAAGTAATTGAACATGAGCTGGTTGAATCTAGTATTCCTGCTAGAAATCAACGTTATTGGAATCCAGGTTATGGATACCCACATATAAGGCTTTCTGCTAATGATCGGAAAGCCATTGAGGATGCTTTTCCTCCGAATGATGAACAAATATATGTTTATTATATCGATGTTGTGGAATACACTCAAGATGGGCAGGAACTATTTCACAGAGTTCCAACAGAATTCATTCCACCGAATCGGGATTATGTACAGTATTTCGAACAATTAAAAGATAAATATATCAATAATGAAACTAAATACCTAAGCACAGGAGGTGTTCCACCAATTGATTTTAAATTATTGTATGGCACTCCTGATGACCTAGTCACTTTTCCGGAATTTAATAGGATACCATTTAAACCCGGCTCTCTATGTTTGTTTCAGTTATATAGAGCTATTGCAGATAAATCAAAGGTACTTGATTTAGGAAGGATGGGTAACTTCGATAGAAACAAGGTAGATTTTTCTATCTATCCGAGAGTCCAGTCAACATCTAATCGCATAATATATCAATTTTATTTTGGTGTAAGCCAGTATAAATCATTAACAGATAAATTAAACGATATGGATATCAAAATGGGTCTTTCGCAAAATAGTATTGTAAATTGTACTAGAGAAATCTTCTTGCCAGAAAAAGAGATTTCAGAGATCGTAGACGAAGGCATCGAATCGAAGGAACTGCGCATACCAAATGATATTTATTGGGGATTTTCAGGCAATAAGGAAGGATTTGATGCCAAAGATATTGAGTTGATTAATCAATATATGAATGTAACGTATAAACCAAGTTCAATTAATTATATGAACTGGAATGCGAAGCTTATTGCGGACAATTTTCCGACCATAAAAAGTGGATTGAGAAAATATTATAATCCACTCAATATTGATATTTGGGATACAAAACAATTATTCTCAACATATTATACGCATCAAAATGTTGAGGACTTTGGTTTAAGACCCAATAAGGACGGAAATTATAATTTGGGTTTAGGACATGTTGCCCCTGAATTTGATGGCGAAGGAAGTCAATACTTTAAGTTTTTACCCAATTCAAAGAAGCAAGAAATATCAGAAATTTCAATTAATGAGATAAGTAATAAAAAACTGAACTCTAAAGTTATTGCCACTGCTACAAATAAAACAGATAATCGGGTATTTAAATATCCTGAAGAGGTCAATGATGATTTTGATTTTTTCCTTGAAGATGGTATTTCCAGTACAGTTTATTTACAAAAACGCATTCTGGATAAAATTCTAAATTCTACGGTTCAAAACGCAAGAATTTCACCCTTTGATAATACTCTCCTTGTTTCTTCATTGCCATCCGGACAAGAATTTATAATAAAGGATTATGTAAAAGCACCTGAGAAACGAATTAATTCTACAGAATATGATACGGGGTTAAATACAATTGATCGCATTACATTTTGTCCAATAGATTTAAAACTGAATATAAATTCAGATAATAAATATGGCTATCAGCGATATAATTATAAAGAAAGATTTTATTGGGATTGGAATGAAAAATCAGAGGGTACCAATATCATAATTGATATTAATAAATTCAAACCCTATTTTAATTCATTTGATCTCGAAAGCATAAAAAAATAAGTTAATGAGAAATTTATTTTATAAAAGGAATTTAATCGTATTTACATTGTTTCTGCAAATAGTTTTGTTTGCAAGCGATTCATTTGCGATCCACCACTTCATGAAAGATAACAGCTATTTGGTTATTTCATACGCGGGATCTGTAAGAGACAATTGGGAGATCGTATCAGATTTTGAATTAAGCAAGTTAAAATCCCAAGATACCATAGATCCTAAGAAGAAAAAGAATGATGAAGTAATGCTCCTTTTACGTTCATATTCCGATTCTATTGTAATTAGATTTGCGCCAAATGATTACAGCACATTTGTAAATGTAATAAGAAAAGGAATACAATTAAATAGGAGTGAAGACAATATAAATTTTAAAACTATTGCGACCATATTTCCAGTCCCAAAAGAAAAAATTGATCCAAAATCAATGAAATCAGACTCGTTTGCCATAATGGCAGCATCCATTCTAAATGATGAAAAAATCAACACGAATGGCATGAACTTAGGTCAAATTAACCAAGCCAACAATGAGCTTTTCGGGATGGCTCTTATGCTTGCTGAATTCTCAGCATCTGCAGCCCAAATATTAGGATTAAGATTTGTTGATAAAAACGTAGAGAAAGGAAAGACTTATTTTTATACTGTTAATATCACTGGAAATGAAAATATTAAAACGAACGGACAAATTATAAATGAAATTATAGAACAAAGAGCTCCATATCTGTTTCAGGTGGATACAGGTGACGGTTTTCTGAAATTAAAATGGAGTAAAGAATATAACAGGAGACAGTTCTCTAATTATTGGATAGAAAGATCAGTGGATAATAAAACTTTTTATCCAATTCTCCAGAAACCTCTGGTTATGTTTGAGACAGAACTATCAGAGAATTTCACGACCTATGAATATATTGACTCCTTCAACCTTTTCAATGATCAGATATATTACTACAAAATTTATGGCGGAACTGCCTTTGCTGAATACAGCAAACCTGCCCTTGCCAGTGGAATGCCTAAAGACTTGAACCCTCCGGCTCCACCGACACAATTTGAAGTGAAATATGATAAAGATTTAAAAGAATTTCAAATCGATTGGAATTTTGATTTGGATCTTTTAGCTGAAGACTTCGATCATTTTCAAATCATGCATTCCCGAACTGCTTCAGGCCCTTTTACGCCAATAAGTTCAGCACTTGATTTAAGTGAAGCCGAATATGAGTATAAATTTGAAGGAGATTGGAATGAAATGAATGAGGGCAAGCATTATTTTGCAATGAATGTGTATGATGATCATGGAAATTATAGTACCTCCTTTACGGTATTGGCTAATGTTCCTGATTTTACAAATCCTCAAACGCCAGAAAATTTTTCCGGATACATCGATTCTATGGGTATCGTTCGATTAAAATGGAATAGAAGTCGTTCAAAGGATGCTAATGGGTATTGGTTGTATTGGTCGCATACGCCAGATGGAGAATTTTCTTTAGTTAAACAAGAAATGATTTCGGATACAAATTACATCTACTACATTCCAGCAAAGTCTTTGAATAAATATATTTATTATGCCTTGCGTGCAGAGGACTTTGCCTATAACAGGAGTGCTTCCTCAGACATTTTGAAAGTCAAGCGTCTGGATAAAATTGCGCCTATTCCACCTTCTATTTTAAAAGTATATAATGATTCATTGAATTTGGTATTGGATATTAAACATAGTCCAAGTGAAGACTGTATCAAACATTATATCTATCGGCGCCAGGCGAATAGTTCGGATACCAGTTGGCAGTTATTGGATTCTATAAAAACAGAAACATTATATAAAGATCGAGTCACAGAAGTTGGGAAAACCTATTATTACAAAGTTTTAGGAGTCGATGACTCTGGAAATAAAAGTGAATTATCTCCATTAAAGCAAGCAACGCTTTTATTTCCTAAAGAAGAATTAGTAGTTAAAAATCTAAAAATCAAACAAAATAATAAATCCGGAATAGAATTAACATGGGATTTTGAATTACCAAAAAAGTTAAAAGATAATAAATATACCTACGAAATCTTCAAATCTTCCGGATCTGAAAGCGTGCATTTTTACAAAACGCTTACAAAGGATGAACTTCTTTTTAAAGATGAGAACTTAAAACAGCAAAGTTTATACAATTATGCTGTTCGAATCCATTTTGAAGATGGGATTTCAGGATCCTTAAGTAAAACAAAATCCATTCTAGTAAAATAGTTCAATAACTTGAATCATGACTAATCTAAAAATATATCAAAAACAATTATTTGTAATGTGTGCTTTCTTGTGCACGTTAAGTACACAAGCCCAAACCTTTGTACCTGTCAACGTCACAGGATTCAATCACGATTTGATTGCGAACGGATCCGGTGGTACCAACCGGGCTGCGGCTACTACAACGACAATTTTTGATAATTTTAATGTCGGTGGAGACAATGTCATGTATTCCAAAGATTTTAGAGGAAATAACAATCCAAATACAGCTCCACCTTATGGTCTGCCAATAGACAGAACAATTATAAGTGTTAATCTTAATGGGGCCAGGTATACCTTGGCTCATTATGATTCATTAAATGCTTTGGTACTCAAAACGAACGGAAGTTCGGGAACTTTGAAATTTGAAACGCCAGGGGTATTTTCAAAAATTGCATTCCTAGGATCTAGTGCTGAGGGTTCTTCTTCATTTAACGTTACATTGAATTTTAGCGACGGAACCAACACCATTGCAAGTTTTTCTGTACCGGATTGGTTTGATGGCCTAAATTTCGCAATTAAAGGAATTGGGAGGGTGACCAGAACCACCATCGGTTCGCAATTACCTGATGTATTTTCTGGCAATGCTGAAAATCCGAGGTTATATGATAACCAAATTACTTTGAACGCACCTTTCAATACTAAAATTTTGACTAGTATCACCTTCACAAAAACATCTGCAAGTGGCAGTACTGCTATTCTTGCGATCAATGGTATAACAGCAGTCAATGCACCCGCTGCACCAATTGCAACTGCTGCAAATAATATAACTTTTCCATCCTTTACCGCAAACTGGCAAGCCTCCTCAGGAGCAACAGCCTATATACTGGATGTATCTGCCAGTCCTACTTTTAGCACACTATTGCCAAACTATAACAATCGTAATGTAGGGAATGTCCTAAGTTTTAATGTAACAGGACTTGTGAGCAGCCAGAATTATTATTATCGCGTGCGTGCTTCCAATGTCTCTGGAATCAGTCCCAGTAGCAATACTATAAATGTACTGTTTCCAGACTGCCCTCCAGGGGATTATTCAGCCTCAACACAGGGCAGGGTGGATAGTTTTTTATTGATTTATCCCAATTGCAAACAAATTTCCGGTAATTTAAATTTTGCAGATAATTCAAGTATTACGAATTTAAACGGTTTTATTAATATTGAGAAAGTCACAAGTCAGCTCAATATCGTTCGAAATGCCGCACTGACCAATCTCGATGGTCTTCAAAATATTAATTCAGTTGGAGGAAATTTATGGATACAGGACAACGCGTTGGTTTCGAAAATAAACAATTTCAATAAATTGAATTCTTGTGGTTTATTGAATATAGCTGACAATAAGGAACTGGTTGAGATTTCCGGATTTAATGCTTTAAGTCAATTTCCTTTTACTGGCATCCAGAATAATCCAAAGCTTACATTAATTAATATTGTCAATCCAATCAATCAAATCAATGGAATACTAAATATCAATAATAATAGAAGCCTTAAATCAATAGCTGCTTTCGGCAACGTGCCTAAAATAAACGGTAGTTTAATTATTACTAATAATGATTCTCTGCAAAATTTAAATGCTTTTTCTCAATTGACTTCTGTTACTGAATTGTCGATACAGAATAATGCCACACTTACAAACCTGGATGCACTCACCAAACTCAATACGCTTAATGGCAGTGTACAGATTGCTGGTAATGCAAAGCTGGTAAGCATCTTTGGATTAAGCAATATCCCTTCAAGCCATATCAAAAATACAGGACTTTTTATTCAGTTCAATCCATTGCTTTCCATTTGTGATTTGCCGAATATCTGTGAATACCTTCAAGGCTCTGGTCCACGTACAATCACTGGAAATGCACCAGGATGTGAATCCGAGCAAGCTGTGAAAAATGCCTGCTCTGCCCTTGTTGCTCCTGTAGCCTTAGCGGCTACCGGTATTACCTCTTCAAGTTTCACCGCCAATTGGCAAGCAATTTCTGGTGCTACTAAATATTTGCTGGATGTTTCTACGAGTTCCAACTTCAGCACTTTCGTAACGGGATATAATAATCGCGATGTAGGGAATGTGTTGACTTTTGGAATTACAGGATTAAACGCCAGTACAATTTATTATTATAGAGTTAGAGCTAACAATTCATCAAGCACCAGTCCTAGTAGCAATGTGATACAAGTTACTACTTTGGTCGCTGGGCTATCAGCGCCAACTGCTTTACCGGCAACGAATATCACTACATCTGGTTTCACTGCCAATTGGCAGACAATTTCCGGCGCTACAAAATATTTACTGGATGTTTCTATTAATTCTAATTTTAGCTCATTTGAAAATGGATATAATAATCGCGATGTAGGGAATGTGTTGACTTTTGGAATTACAGGATTAAGTGCCAGTACAATTTATTATTATAGAGTTAGGGCTAACAATGCATCAAGCACCAGTCCTAGTAGCAATGTGATACAAGTTACTACTTTGGTCGCTGGGCTATCAGCGCCAACTGCTTTACCGGCAACGAATATCACTACATCTGGTTTCACTGCCAATTGGCAGACAATTTCCGGCGCTACAAAATATTTACTGGATGTTTCTATTAATTCTAATTTTAGCTCATTTGAAAATGGATATAATAATCGCGATGTAGGGAATGTGTTGACTTTTGGAATTACAGGATTAAGTGCCAGTACAATTTATTATTATAGAGTTAGGGCTAACAATGCATCAAACACCAGTCCTAGTAGCAATGTGATACAAGTTACTACTTTAGCCGCTGGGCTATCAGCTCCGGTAGCATTGTCGGCTACGAGTATTACTTCCTCAGGTTTCACAGCCAACTGGCAGGCATCATCCGGCGCTACAAAATATCTACTGGATGTTTCTACTAATTCTAATTTTAGCTCATTTGAAAATGGATATAATAATCGAGATGTAGGGAATGTGTTGACTTTTGGAATTACAGGATTAAGCGCAAATACCACTTATTATTTTAGAGTTAGAGCAAATAATACATCAAGCACCAGTCCCAACAGCAATGTTGTAAGCCTGACAACCCTGGATAATTCAATTGGCCCCAAACCCATCACTGTAAATGGATTCAACGCTGACATCATTGCCAATGGGTCGGGAGGCCAGAATCGTGCCATTGCGACTACAACCAATGAGATAGGCGGATTTGTTTTATATTCAAAAGATTTTCGCGGAAATAGCAATCCAAATGTTGCTCCGACTTATGGTCTACCTGACAATGGTATAATTCTGAATGCAAGTGTGCCGGGATTTAATTATCAACTCGCCAATTATACAGGAAACAATGCATTGGTATTAAAAAATCAAAATGAATCAGGCTCTTTAACATTATCGCAGCAGGATACTTTTACAAAGATTGGTTTTCTGGCGTTGAGTGAAGGTAATTCCTCTTTGTTAAATGTAAGATTGAATTTTAGCGATGGTACTTTTAAAGATACGAGTTTTGTGATTTCAGACTGGTTTAATCGTCCAGACTTTGCTATGAAGGGAATTGGAAGAATAAATAGAATTGGTGATATTTTCGCAGCAGATGAAAGTACCGAAAATCCAAGACTGTACCACCATGAAATGACATTGCAATTGCCTTTTAGTAATAAAAGACTAATAAACATATTTTTTTCTAAAACATCAACGGATGGAAGGGCCGCCGTATTTGCAATATCTGGAATCGGTAGGGGAAATAGCAACAATTGTGATGTAATCATTCCGGACGCGCCATTTAAAAATTATCTACTGGCGAACACAAACATCAATACAAATCAGGACAATGAAATCCAGTGTTCAGAAGCTGCTGATTTTACTGGAGAAATAAATTGCCCGAATTTACAAATTAAAGACTTAACAGGCATCGAAGCTTTTATCAACTTAACAAGCCTTCAAGTCAATAATAATCAATTGTCAAACCTGGATATAAGTAAAAATATCAAACTAAAAATTCTGAATTGCTCCAATAATCAATTGAATAAAATAAATGCTCAACTCAACACTCAACTAATGGAGCTTTATTGTTCTAATAACAAGCTTACTGAATTAGATGTGGACGCTAACATTAATTTGGAAAAATTGGGATGCAATGAAAACCTGATTAAGAATTTGGATATCAATAAGAATATAAACTTAACCCACTTATGGTGTTACAACAATAAGCTTGTGTCATTAAATCTTAGAAATGGAATCAATGAGGATATGGCGCTTATTGAAGCTCATAACAACCCTGATTTGACCTGTATTAAAGTCGATAATGAAAATTATAGCAATGCCAATTGGAGATCTAATCCATTCAGATTTGATGCACAACATGTTTTTAAGGAAGAATGTGGTCCATGCGATGAATGGAGAGAAAAACTGAATTCCAATTTTCTCGTATCCAGTTCCGCTTGTGCTGGTGATAGCATACATCTGATTGATTATTCTCAATTGGAAATTGGTCAGGATGCAGCGTTTTTATGGGACTTTGGTAATGGAACTACTTCAACTAAACGTGATCCTGTTATTAGCTATGACAAGGAAGGAAATTATGTTGTTAGTCTAATTGTGAGCAATCCGGATTGTCAGGGATTAGTGATCAGCAAAAATATTTCTGTTCTGAGTTGTCTGAACAATAATTTGGATGCTTTGAATGCTGCCTTACTGTATCCTAACCCTAATTCAGGAAATATGACCGTGAAATTGAGCTTGCACGAACCCAGCCCGATTTTGATGAGGGTTGTTAAAGTTAATGGAAGTTTATTTAAAGAATATCGCTACAGCCCAGTGCGGTTCCTTGATGATCAGGTCCAGATTGACGAACCCGGGATCTATATGATCGTTTTGATTCATAATGGAGGCACAGCTAAGGTTAAAGCGGTGGTATATTAACCCAGAATTAGCTATGTTCATTCGCAAGAAATTTTTGAAAGTTGAAATGTTATTAATGGGTGAATTTGTTTTGTTAAAAATCTTTTTGGATATGCTTATCTAAATTAATTTGATTGTTAGGTCCTTACAACATTTATCGCAAACCAGTCCAGATTATAGGGTTTCTCCTTATGATGCTCAATCTTCATGGTCAGCGGTGTGATGACCTGTGGCTTATTGAAGCCAAGGATAGTTTGGAATCCTGTGTACTTTCCTATAGACCGATTTCCGGACTTAAATTTGCTGATTCTGTTTCTTTAAAAATTAAATCCCTCCGCTTAGATAAATGTGAATCTGCGTATTGGATTGAATATTACCGAGCGGAATTGCTCGAGTTGAATTCCAAATTTAAAGATGCTTTGGACATCTATTACGGACAGCTGACCTATGCAAGGGAAAATGAAAAATGGGAATTATTGACTTGTGTTCATATTGCTGTGTCACGGGTGATGGAAACCATAGGCAGGGGAGGTGATTGTCTCAGACATTTGAATTTTGCCAGGAATTATCTCGAAAAATATCAGCTATTGGATTTGTACGCTTTTTATTGTGTGCGAAATTCTAGTTACCATAGAATTTATAATAATACGGACTCTGCAAATTATTATGCCCATGAGGCATTATCTTATGCCATTAAGCATTACGATGCAAGGCAAATTGCAGATGCAAATTTGTTATTGGGACTTTTATCTGTAAACACAGATACCGCTCTTTATTACAGTCGCCAGGCGCAACATCAATTTATTGGCAACAGAAATTATATATGGGCTGCGAACATGGCTCGAAAAATCTATTTAACTGATACAAGCGGTACCCAATCCATACATTCTGAGCCATTACTTGATTCTATCTGGATTTTTTTAAACCAGGTGGAAGATCGCAATTTTTTATATCATATTTTCGCGAACTTCTATCACGAAGAAAAAGCCAAGAAATTTTATTCAGAAAATATATTTGATTCGGCATACATCTATCTGATGAATTCCAAGGAACATTTTAATAAATCGATTTTTGATGTTGATCAACCTGATGTAACGCAAGCTGAAATTGATTTTATTAAATCTTCTGAAAGCATTAAAGCTGATTCTTTGGCGCGGCAGTCCAAACTTCAGAAAATACTCTTGTTCATTCTTATTATTGGTTTATTATCTATACTTGCTGTAGTATATTATATTGTTCTAAAAAGTAGAAAAATTGAAAAGCAAAGAGTACAAATTCAAATTCAGAATGATGAATTGGCTCATTCTTTTCAAAAGCAGAGTATTCTCCTTTCCGAAATTCACCATCGTGTTAAAAATAATCTGCAACTTGTCATTAGTTTATTGACACTGCATTTTAATAAAGTAAAGGACAATAGCGAATATCAATATCTTGAAGAAATTTCCAACAAAGTCAGAAGTATTGCTCTAATCCATGAACATTTATATAACACTGGTGAATTTGAGAGAATTGAATTAAAATCTTACCTTCGTGATCTTTTAGAACATTATCTGGCATTGCATACATCAGATGCACAGTTTGATTATATTCTTGAATCAGATCCTGACATATTTCTCAATCTTGAAACCGTCATGCCGATTGGTATCATTTGTACCGAACTCATCAGTAATTCTCTGAAGTACGCCACGCATAGTGATCAGAAATTATTATTGGATTTTCGACTTCAGAAGCTGGATTCTAAATTTATTTTGAAATTTCAGGACAATGGAAAAGTGGGGATGGACAAAGCCGGAGCAAAATACAAGTCCGGAATGGGAACTATGCTGATAGAAAGTATGGTGCGGCAACTGCAGGCTCAATCATCTCCTATCCTGAATGGTACTTCTACATTTAATCTGATATTTCAGGAGAAAAAGCTTTCCTCCCTATGAATAAATTACGTATACTAATCGTAGAGGATGAGATCCTGATTGCTGAAACAATTAGATTATATCTTCAGGAGTATGGCCACGAAACATCAGCAATATGTATTTCTTATGAAGAGGCCATTGAAAAATATCATCTGCATCTACCGGACCTGATTTTGCTGGACATAAGACTTTTTGGAGATAAATCAGGTATTGACATGGCTAATTATTTAAACACACTTGATGATAAGCCTCCTTATATTTATCTCACCTCCCAATACGATAAGAGAATACTTGATTTGGCCACACAAACATTACCTTACGGTTATATTACAAAACCTTTTGTTAAGGAAACCCTTTGGACCAGCATTGAAACTTCTTATGCTTTGCACAAATCACAACTAGTTACTGAATCTAAAATTAATATAGCCGAAGGAAGAAGCAATCACCTGGTATCGGTAAATGATATACTCTACCTGAAGTCCGACCATGTTTACCTCGAATTTTATCTAAAGAATGGGAATCAATTGCTGTCAAGGAGTAATATTGAAAATTATCTCAATAAATTAGAAGCTTATGGTTTTTTAAAATGCCATCGCAGCTATGTGGTGAACACTAATCATATCACAAGTTGGAATAAAGAAGCCTTGATTTTAACCGGCGGCCAGATGATCCCAATTAGTAAAATGTTTAAAGAGGATGTGATGAAAAGAATTGAAGAAATAATTCACAACAACAGGTCTAATAATTAATTTATATATGAATATGTCATTGTTCAATTTAGTTTGATGATGTATAAAATTAATTTGCAAATTCGTCAAACTTTCAGATTGAATTGTGGTAACTTCAATTAGTCTGTTACAATATAAGATTGTGTTGACCCACCCGATATGGTACCACATTTTAAATGGTATCCGTTTGTATTAATGTTGCCATGTGTTAGCGTTAACTGGTTAATGGTTAGGTTTCCTCCCAGCAATAAATTTTTACCTATACCATTCATGATCAGACATTCAATCGTCAAGAGTCCACCGGAAGCAATTATAGTAAGGGTTTTGTCTATTGTGTAACATTGTGATGAATAAATTCCAGCGGGTATCTCCAATACGTCGTTCATGGAAGCCGAAAGTATTGCTTCTTCCAAAGTGCAATGATAGACCATGTCTGTCACATTCAGAATATTGCTACAGCCAAAAATTCTTGTGTGACCAGAATTTGATCCATTTCCATCATTAAATCTCGCCCCAACGGCAAGCTTCGAACCATCAGCCGAAAGTGAGACAGAATTGCCGGACCAATCTCCAGATGATAAACCATCAATATCAGTGTTGGACTGTACCCATTGGCCTCCTATTTCATTATAAATTCTTACATGACCTGCCGATGGAGCAAATCCGTCATTATTTACTGCACCAATTGATACTCTCTTCCCATTTGATGACAACGATACCGAGTATCCAGATGAATCTCCTGCCATTTCACCATCAATATCTAATCCAATTTGCGTCCAACTTCCTGAATTATCTTCAAATATTCTAACTTGACCAGAATTATTACCATTTATATCAGCTCCAATGGCCCCTATTGCAATGCGTTTCCCGTCATTCGATAAACTAACTGAATGACCAAATTGGTCCATTGACACAACCCCATCAATATCCAAACCCACTTGTGTCCATATTCCTGCAATATCTTGATACACTCGAACATGACCAGCATCAAATGCAGAACCGTCATTGAAATGGGCTCCAATTGCCACTCGTAGTCCATCAGCAGACAATGATACGACAAAGCCTGATTCATCATTTGGAGATTCACCGTCAATATCAGAACCTATTTGAATCCAGCTGCCTGCAACTTCCTTAAAAACTCTAACGTGACCTGCACCAATTCCATTTGGATTTGCAGGGGCACCAATAGCCAATTTATTTCCATCAGCAGAAAGCGAAAGGGAATAACCAAATTGATCTCCAGAAAACTCTCCTAAGATATCTGATCCTACCTGAATCCATGTTCCAGAAATTTCTTCAAATATTCTTACTTGTCCTGCCGCATAACCATTATCACTATTAAAATTTGATCCAATAGCAATTCTTGATCCATCTGAAGAAATTGAGACTGAAAATCCAGACCAATCTCCTGAAGACTTACCATTAATATCTGATCCCAGTTGAATCCAGTCCCCACCTATTTCTTTATAAACTCTTGCGTGCCCTGAAGAGTTTCCATTTCCATCATTTAGGTGGGCGCCAATTACAACTCTTTGACCATCAGCAGATAATGATATGGAATAACTAGATTCGTCGCCAGCTGCTTCGCCATTTATATTTGATCCAATTTGAGACCACTGTCCAAAGAGCACATTTGGTACAAATGCCATTATAGATAAAATAATAAACAAGTAATTTGGATTATTTTCAGAACGCATAGAAGAATTTTTATCTAATTAAATTTGAAAGCATTATACCTTAAATATAGATTAGTATTCATTTCCCCAAAGTTAGATATCTCATTTTTCAATTGAACTTAAATTTTGGCAATCGGTCAATTTGCGAATTAAGCGGTAGAATCCAGTATATAAAAACCATATATTCCATTGTTATTTAAATGACTTTACAATAAATTGAAATTTTGATTTTGTATTTTTGAGTAATAAATGAAATGAAATACCTTAAATCCATAACAATTCAATTGATAATGCTCTGGCACCTTACACCAAGCAATTCACAATCCGCATATTTTTCATATCCATACAAACAAATAACCGTTGCACAAGGTCTTCATGACATGCAGATTAGAGATGTATTAATTGATGATGATAATTATGTGTGGATTTTAACTCAGGGCGGACTAAATGGTTATGATGGGAAAAATGTCCATACTTACCAGTTAGGAAGTATTGCTGAAAGCTATATGATTAAAATCATTAAGGGTAAAAATGGACTGTTTGGTCAAAGCTCTAGTTGTATTTTTCATTTCGATGGTATTAGAACTGAAAATCTAACATCTAAGCTAAATCTCAATTTCACTAACATGAATTTACTGTTGGAGGACAAAGATGGATTCATATGGATTAAATCTGAAAACAGTCTATTTGCAGTTATGAACAATAAACTCGAACCTATAGAATGTATATATCCTGAATTAGACAACTTAAAAATTCAGTATGCTTGGGGAAATCCGTCATGGGACAATATTTATATACTAACATCTCAAAATGCATTAATTTCATTTTCTAGTGATAGGGGCATTATTTTTACTGATTCACTTACATTTCAAGCTGTTGAAAAAATATCATATACTAAAAATGGTCAGAATTCAAATCCTTCTTCAATTAATTTTTATGTTCACGGAAAAAATAACTTTGAAGGAATTTATACAATCGATAATGAACATTTGATAAAAGTGGCAAAGAGGAGTTCCTATGCTCCAAACCTTATGGCAATTAATAAAAACGCACCCCTAACTTATATCGATAATTATGATAATGTTTCAAGTCTGTTTATACTAAAAGATAGCATTTATATCCCCACAGATTGGCTACCAGTCAATCATATCAGATTTTCTTGTACCCTTGGAAGAAATATATTTGCTGGAACTGATGATGGATTTTTGGTAATTAATTTAAACGGTTTGGAAAGTTATCAAAATACATCTATAAAATATCCTTGGTCCATAATTCCATTTAGTGATACGAGTTTGCTCATTACCACATACAAATCAGGAGTCTTCGAGATAAATAAAATGGGAAAGGTGTTGAAGAGTATTAGTTTTCCAAAGAATTTTCATTACCCCTATTTTGAGACACAAATTCTATCCAATTACCAAATATTAAAATCTAAGATTTTAATTGGATCCGGTATGGGATTCTATTATCTTGATAAAGAAATAGGCAAACCAAGCCAATTGCTGCTCAACAAAGCCGCTGAAGCATTTAGTTTTGACAATTATAGGAATGCCCCAATCATTGGCACTGATATAATAAATTGGATTTCGCAAGATTATAAAGTGCTAATAGATTCAATGGATTTAAGTCAAAATGAGAAACAACCGATCAATGAATTAATTACCTATCCTGATTCTATACTATGGTCAGCGACTAATTCTGGAATTCAAAAAACATTATTACATCCTTTAAAAAAACACTTGAAGTTCTATTCAAGTTCAATAAAAAATCTTCCATGTCAAGGGGCTGTTAGTTTTGCTGTGGATCCATTTGGCAGATTCTGGGTGGGAGGTACTTGCGGACTGCTACTATATCAATCAGATCTAGATACATTTGTTTCAGTATTTGATAACATAATCCACGAAAGGATTAACCAAATTTGCATTAATCCTTCAAATATATTAATCGCAGTTTCCAACAAGAATATTTACTGCTTAAATATTTCATCTGATCAACCAGAGATATTAAGAATATTCAACTCAGATAATGGATTCAGTCTTTATGAGCCTTCAGAAAACGGAATATGTCTTACGGATAATCACCTTGTTTGGATACCTTCAGAAAACGGAATTCAACGATTAGATATTAATCAAATTTCCCAAAGTTCTATTAAACCTTCAATTAAAATTTTATCAATAGGTAATAATACCATCGGTCTTGATCCAAAGAAATTGGACCAATTTGAAGTTAACGGTTCATCGGCACTAATTAATTTCTACATTATAAGTCATGACTCAGAGAAATGGCAATTTAAATTCAAATTAAATAGTCATGAGAGCCCAATATGGCAGCAAGGAACTGAAATATTAATTCAAAATTTAAAACATGGGGTAAATGTCATTGAAATTATTGCTTGTACTATTAATCAGAATTCTAATATTTGTATAAAATTCAAAACTAATATTAAGACAAACCTACCTTTTATTCAAAGACAGTCTAGTTATTTTACTATTGGATTGCTTTTTATTATTTTGGTTTGCGTAATTATATGGTACTATATATCAACTTTAAAGACTAAACAAAAACTATCTCATTTAAATTTAGATCTTCTTAAAAATAGATTACGCACTATACAGAGTTATTTAAATCCACATTTTCTATTCAATACACTTACTACCCTTCAAGACTATATCTTGCATAAGGATCGACATGAAGGCAGCGATTTGATTGTTCGACTTTCTAGAATATTTAGACATGTTTTGAAACTAGGCTACTTAGAAAAGAAAAATAATGGGTTCCAAATAGATCTCATTAAGTTATCAGAAGAATTGTCATTAATTAAAGATATCGTATTTCTTCAAAATCTTCAACAAGTTAAACCTGTGCTTTTTGCAATAGAATTGGCTGAACATCTCAATGCTGAACATATTTTTATACCGCCTCTTTTAATTCAACCATTCGTAGAAAATTCTTTTAAGCATGCTTTCACTGGCAAAGAATCTGCGCCAGAAATCAAATTGATATTTACTATGAATGAAAAACAATTATTCATTAATATCCAAGATAATGGAAAAGGATTTGATAAAAATTCTAAATCAACACATGGGACCAATATTGGATTAAGATTAGCGAAAGAAAGAATGGATATTCTTAATTCATTAAATATTGAAAACAATATTACAATAGATAACTTGAGTCCAACTGGTACTGAAGTAAGTATAACCATAAAACGAATACAATGAAAGCCATAATTGTCGAAGACAACCCATCAGCGGTAAATTTACTAAAATCATTTTTACTCGAATATCCATTACCCATAGATGTTTGCTTTGTAGCTGCTGATGTCGATGAGGCTTCTAAAGCGATTCAAAAACATCGTCCAGAACTTTGGTTTTTAGATATTCAATTATCAGATCAATTGGTCTTTAATTTATTCAATGAATTAGATCCTGAAATTGTAAAGTCGTCATCCATAATATTTATTACAGCATATTTCAATGCTGATTACATCCATCAAGCATTGAAAACAGCTGCTGTGGATTACATACAAAAACCATTTGACATTGATCAACTATTTAAAGCCATCGATAACGCTATATCCAAGTCTCAAAGCAACGATTTATTGTCTAGAATTGCAAATCTGGAACATTTGGTTAATAATATGGCAAATAAAGATAATAAATTACCGCTTTTTAGGGTAAATGGTAAAATAGACTATGTGGCACTTGATGAAGTTATTTATTTCAATTCAGATGATACCATTACTAGATTTCACTTAAAAACATCTGAAATTATACCTTCTTCTAAATCATTAAAATATTACACAGATTATGTTGAAGACTTAAAGCAATTCTTTAAAATCTCAAAACAGGCGGTTATCAACTTAAATCATTTACTGACATTTGATAAGAAAACGTCGACAGTGCATTTAGATGGACCAACAACGCTAGAAGTATCTCGTCGCTGTTCAACAGAACTTGCTGATCGCTTTAAAAGAAAATCTGAAAATTCTTAAACAACTAAAATGTTATTGGTAAAATTAGCATTTTAACACATTAAGTTTATCTGTTGTTACTTTTTACAACTTCTCCTACCATATTAAAATAAGCTGAATACATCTTGCCGACTTCCTTGAGTCTAACTTTTTCTACAATGGCATTATTTTTGGAAAATTCAATTTCCCGTTGTGTTTTGTATTTCTCAAGGTCAACTGATATAGCCAATTCTTTTGCTTTAATAGTTGCATCAGTTTGCATTTTTTTCATAAGATATTCATGATTATTAACTGCATCAAGTTTCTTTGCTGCAATATCATCCTCATATTTTTTGATTTTAAAATCCCACTGTTTTTTAGCATTTGCATCTAGCGATTTGCGGATTTTATTCTCAAGAATTTGCTTTCTATCCGAACAATTTTTACTGATTTTAGTAATTTCGGTAAGTACTTGTATGCATTTATTTAAATTTCCATTGGCGTAAAATGATTCAGCAGCTAATATATATTTCTCACAAACAGCAAAGTCCATTTCATCTAAATATTTATCTACTTTATTTATACACTTTGAATTTAGTGGTAATACCATAATCTTATCATAGGCATCTGAAAATAATTCTTGGTGAATTAATGTCTTAATTTCAGAAATGGCTATATCGCAATTCTTAGATAATTTGGCATTATATGCCTTCATTAGAAGTTCACGAGACCTTAACGAGCAGGTTACTTCTATCGGTATCTGACCTAAAATAATTAGGCATTCATCAAATTCCTCTTTCTGAAGCAAATGCTCTCCATTAATTATGATTTCATCACAGTGCCCTTGAAAATATTGTTTCATGTTTGTTCTGGAATCGCTTAGAAATTTCTGGAAAGCTATTTTCTTTGAATTTAATCCTTTGAATGAATTTCTTAGTAATAGCTTGCTACTTTCACCTGACTCCTTTATAGATATACTGAATGATTCAAAGCTAAGGTTGTTATATTTGGTACTGAGCGTAAAGTTGAATTGCAACTCTGCAACTTTCATGGGAGTTCCGTTAATATCTATGTCTTTCTCATATAGATAATCTATTTGGGTATTCAGGGTAAAAGATGCTTTTTCACCATCTGTATAAGCCGTAGATGACTGCGAAATCATTTGTTTAAGAAATGTTTTTAAACCATCATAGTCAGATGGGTTGGCAGATACTGGGCAATTAATTTTACCAAGTCCAATGATTATATCCCCAATTTCTTGAGCTTTTAAATTGCTAATTGAAAATCCAATACACACAATAATAATGAACTTTAGAAAAACAAGTAAATTTTTCATGGTAAAATTATTCTGATGGTTCCGTTATTTACTATTGGTTTTTCGATCCTCACTTTCTCTTTTAGGAAAGCACTACACTCCTGATCAATGAATTTTCTAAATTCTTTAGCATAGTCATCTGGAAAATAATTCTGATCACTTGCATCCTTCCATGGAATCCTTATTTCATCAAAATACAACTGGTGCTCAGAATTATTTCTAATTCTAAAATTATTTTTAAATGCTGTTTTCTTTACCCAAGCAATTATAATGTCTGATAGCAAATCATTATCACTATTCATTTCCGTGGAAAGATTAAATTTTGATTTTTCATTTGTTTCCAATATACATGATACACTTCTCCCATTCTCTCTAACATCAATAAATGCCGAATTTAAACCTTCAGTGAATGTAGTAATTTGGTTTTTCTCCGTTAGTGCTCTCCTAGCGAGATAACCATAATCATCTGTTTTAAAGTGGGGTGTGGCATCAAAATTCATGGCATACATTGCTTTAGAGGTAATTTTGTCTATTGCCCGCATATTAATTTGGATGCTATTAGCACCAGCATAGTCAGTGTGAATATATATTTCAACTTTTAGGATTATATCTGAACTTGAATACTGATAAATTCGCTCTACCGGATCGAAAGAAACACCTTTCAAAGTACTGATGGCTTCATTTTCCTTTATTTTTGAAATAATTTCTTGTAGATCGTCTGGTTTAAATCCCCGATTGTTTAAAGAATTAGCGATTTCAGTAACGGCGGTTCGATATGAGAAATTATTTTCATATTCGTCTAAAGCATTCTGGCCTGAAGCAGTATATGGGATAATTATAATCCTTGGCTGGACTGTAGTGGACTGAGCTTTTGTTAAATATGGAAATATACAGTTAATAGCCAAAAGCGTGCATAATACCTTCATTTTCTAGGATTTGTAATGAACTGTTTAAATTAAATTGAAATTTGCAATAACATTTTTTTACCGAACCTTTCTTTGTAATGCCATCTTCAGTGACGTATACATTTTCATATAATCTGGTTCTAATTTCAGGAGTTAGTTTAACTGAATTAAAGGTCCTTGGTCTCCAATATGATGTATTTTCAAATCCTTCATTTAAGAATTTATCGATAATTCTACTTTTTACAGCTTGTTCGCAGGATTGCTTTTTTGGAAGATGATTAACTTCTATTGCACCAATTATAGTATGGTCACTTTGTTTTATTTGCGATATAACAAACGTTCCTCGTGCAGGATGACAAGAGAATATTGCAAGTAGAAAAGATATAACCATTATTTTCCTGAGCATATTATTTCAGTTAATTGATCTTTATATTTAAACAACTCCTTGTTTCCTGAAACCACAGCCATCAGCCAAAAGTCCTCAGCGATATGTTTGGATATTTTGGCTTCACCAATGATTTGTGGAATTCTTTTACCACCAAGAAGTTCATAATGTACTATATGGAATTTTTTACCTATCTCCATTTTTAGCACAGTAGGTATTTGGCAAGTAAAATTCAACACTTGATCTTTCTTAATTTCATTGATTTTAAGAATGGGAAACACTTGAGATAGATTTTCATTAAAAAATGATAGGATGTTCTCATTGATTCCATCCAAACTACTCGCAAGGGCAGTTTCGGGAGATAATCTCAGTTCACTTGTTTTTGTCGCAATATTTGTAGAAGCGAGTATTTTGCTTGTTTCTACTTCAATTAGTTTTAGAGTTAAAGTTATAGCTGCTCGGTAACCAGGTTGAAAATCGTGATTAATTTTAACAAATTTGATTGATGTAATTTCGCCACTTAAAATCACTTCTGCATTCATTGCTTTATAACTATCTATCCAATTTTCAGACTTATAATTTTCTTTTGCCCTATCCATAGCTATTTTTCTTTGGTCCTCACTAGTTAAATCAACGATGGTATATCTACCACTATTTTTAAGTAGACTCAAAGCATATTCAGTAACTTGATTTGCAAGATTAGGTGTGACAGGATCTACAAATGCAAATGTCGGAACTCCAACAATTGGAAGGTTCTGGGCTATAATTTCAAAATTGCGGCAAACAAATATGAAACTTACAATAATTACAACTCTGTAAATGCTCATAAGCCCTTCTCCAATTTCTTCATGGTTTTCGAAACGCCATAAATCTTTTCATAGTCAGATTTCATAAGTTTAAGAAGTTGAGGCATCAAAATACCTGTATTTTCAGAAAATAGTTTAAGACTAGACAAATTACTTTTCTTTTGTTTTGCCTCTTTTACACCAGATAAACTCTTTTTTTCTTTCAATTCATTAATTTCACTTTCCAATTTATTTGAAGACTGTGTTATCAATGTTTGTGATGATTCATTCAAGGCCATTGATTGATCCATCATATTCTTAGACTTTGCAAGCAGTTCAGTAAAATATGCATAACAGCCTTTAAGTGATTGGTTGGCCGAATTGCCTTTGCATTTGTCAATTTGTGTATTTAAGAAATTTTTTGCTGGCACTTCTTTCCCATCTTGGTAAAATTGCACTACCTCCACTTCCATTTTTGCTGCTGGATCCATTTCAGTGGTAATGGTAACTTGGTCAATCCAGTTTAGATTGTCCTTAGAGAAATGATAATATTGGTCATATAATTGACACTGTGATGAATTATTGGTTGACAAATCGGGATCCCATGATGTTTTCGAGCTTAGATCGGCGCAATTTTCATCTATTTGACGTTTAATGTCGGGATTTTTTAGCGTAGATTTACCATCTTCAAGTGTAAGTTTTGAATATTTATCTTGGGCGTTTAGTCCTGAGACATTTAAAAAAGCAAATAAAAGAATAATAAATTTTGACATAAAAAATTGATTTTTTTGGTTTTAATTATTTTATTTAGAATGCAAATCAGTGATTTGTAAATCAAAATTAAGGTGAGCTTATTGCTTAAATATTAGAAGAATGAGTCATCGGTTAGATTTTCAATTTACTGGTTAGTTTCGTCATATTAATGGCAATACCACTTGCGAAATATGCATTGAACTCAGGTTTTCTTAATAAATGTGGAATTACACAAGTATCTAAATATTTATAATTAACCATTATTTCATTTTTATCTGCACCTATTGGTAGCCAATTACCAACACTGTATTCATAAACTCGCACATGACCTGCTAATGATCCATTGGCATTATTATTTAGTCTTGCACCAATTGCGACTCTGATTCCATCAGCAAAAAGAGACACAACAAATCCTGATTCATCATCAGCAGCTTCGCCATTTATATCTGCACCATTTTGATTCCATTGCGCATTTGAAATATTTATTGTGTAAAATAGAATCATTAGATTTAATGATTTTTTTAAAAATTTAATTGTCATAACAGAATATTTTCATTTTTAAATCAGATTTACTTAATTTATTGCATTGTCGGTTTTGTGTATGAAGAATTATTGCCGTCCATATATGGAAGTGTAATTAAGTAGATAACTGATGAAATTTCTGGACGGCAATATATATTCTATGAGATTCATTTTATTTACAGAGGTTAACAACAGTTTTTCGACGTACAGTAAATCGATTTTTGATAGGTATTCACATTATGATTTTTTTAAAAGGATTCAAAGTCTTTTGTCATTTTGTCTATTTTGATTGTTTTAACTTAACATTTTATATGTTTTATTGTGATGTCCAGCACAATTACAGCCAATTTGTTTGACGCTAAGTTGATTGGTGAAATTTGAAGCCCAAAATTTAAGCTACCCAAATGCTCAATAGAAGCAAAGCGCTTGACTAAACATAACCCCTACCGTTAAGCCAAGCAACTGTTACCAGACCTTATACTTGTCCTGTTGTAACGGATTCTTTAATTTCCATTGTGTCCATTTCTTCAAATGTTACCCCGTGTAATTTAGTTTTTAAGTCTATAAGTATATTTTTTACTCTGCTTTCAATAAATTGGTCAATTGCATTGTTAGGCAATTTTCCATTTCTTACCCAATCTAAAATGTCGCTTGAAAGTAGGTGTGAAGGCATTATTGCTTCAAATTCCGCATTGTCATAGTCATTCATATACTCAAGTGGATTTCTGTTTGTAATATCAATGTTTGTTATCTGTGTTAGATAAGCAATGTTCATCAAACTGTCATTTGTAATTTTATTTTTGTGCTGATTATTCATAACATACTCAGAATTAGTCGGAAAAATGTGGTGCAAGTTTGGTTTATCTGTTGAGAAGAAGAAGTTTTGAACCAATACTTCTCTGTCGCAATGTTTCCAATCTTTTGGCTGTGCGCTTGAATACAATGCCAAAACTGCTCTACTTATTCTGCCTTTTGAGCTGTATGTTGCTGTGCGAATTTTTTGCTTGTCAATTAAGAACCTGTCAAACTCAACTGGCTCGTTAGCCTTTCCTTTATTCAAGAACTCAATGTGTTGTTCTAATTGAGTTGTGTTACTCAACAAGTCGTCATTGTGAAAGCTGGTAAACCAGAAATACTTTTTGATTAAGCCATAGTCAGGTAAGCTGTTTTTATAGAAGTATGCCGTAATTGTGAAATAGAAATAACGGAAGGGAATTAAATAAGGAGTTTTTATGTGCAAATGATTTTCAAAAAAGTCGAATGTTTTAAGCATTGCCTTTTTTGTTTCTTTCCAGACCGCTAAAATGTGTTCGGTTTGAATTTCGTTTAGGTAACGATCTGTAATGTTTCTTACACCACTATTTGGAACATTGTGATTGATAATTACTGCCAATGTTTGCAGATAGTCAAGGTCGCTAATTTTTAGAAATTCACTGTTGTTGTGATTTCTAAAATCATCAATTAAGTCACGAAGATAAAATCCTTTGTCAGCTGGTGTGGTTGGCGTCTGTTGTGTCGCAGGTTTGAATGTCTTAGCAACCACAATGTCAAAAATGTTAAGTGGTTTACCTGCTTGATTGATCCTTTCAAAGATTTGACAAACTTCTGAAACCTGAATGCCTTTTACTTCTATAAATGAAATTCTGTAGTTGTCAAGAACACCCTTTATTTTTGAAAGTTCCGCTAATATAGGATGGTTAAAATCCTTGTTAACCGTGTTGCTATTAAATACACTGGTTTGAACAGTTGTGAAGTTGTTTTTAATGTCAATCAATTTCACAATCAATCCTTCATCAAATCTTTTCTTCTTACCAATGTTCGGTCTTATTTCTCCGTTTCGGTTGTCAATTTCTGTCCAAAACAGAAATCGATTGCGATAGCTTTCATCATCTGTGTCGCTGTCTATTGGAACAGTTAGGTCAACATAAAGTAATGGGTTAAATCCAGGTCGTCCTTCAATGCTACCACCATATAATGAAGTAAGAAGAGAAGTAGTTCTTTGCTGTCCGTCTAGTATATATTGATATTCTGTCCGACTAAAGTTTGTGTCAGTTATTTGGTGTCCGCCGATTGACCTGTGGTTTTGAAGTTTCAATTCTGTTTTCCAAATCAGAATACTACCCAAGGGATAAAACTTGTAGATGCTGTCCCAAAGTTTTTTTACGTTTTCTTGCTCCCAAACAACGTCACGCTGAAAGGTCGGGATTTGATAATTTTTTGCAATCAATTCGTCAAGGTAAGTTGTTAGTCCTTTGTTGGTTGGAAATATCCTATCTGTATAATTCATATTATTGTTTTCCATGATTGTATCGTCATTTTAATATTGGCTGGTAAAAGAGTACTTTTAGATATGCTTTTAAAATTTTCTTTCATTCATTTCCAATAAATTTAGCACCTATATTTTTTGGGTTTTGGATTCGTTTAGTTTTTAATTGCTTGATAATTCTACAAAGCAAAGTATTTGGAATCTAAAACTTATAATAAACCGGTTTAAACCAGTTTATTTTCAGTTTTATTTAGTAAGTATATACATAATCAAATAAATAAATATATTATAAAAATGTAATATTATATTGGGTATGGTTTGAATTTGCGCTAGCAAGCACTCATGTTTTCGTTTTTTCTAAGTCAAACATGGATGATTGGATCATCTCTTGTCAATTCAGTTATTAAGTTTTTAAATATGAGCAATCTATTGGAGTGGGTTGTGTACTTTTGAATTAATTTCAATTTATGAAAATGCTTTTGAAAAGGACCCTTTTCTTTATATGGCTATTTGCCTTTCCTGTATTATCCAATACCCAAATTATTTACTATGACCAGCAACCATTTGAAGATTTAACTGAGGTTAAATTGATTTATAAGAAGAGCAGGATTCTTCAGGACAGCATGTCGATGTTGGGTTTGTCCACCCAATTTATCGATGTTCTTGAATCTGGTCCCAATAGATACCTGGTGGTGGATGGTTTTCTTTACCTTTTCGAATGGCAGAAAGAAAGTTGGAACAATATTTCTAAATCAAAGTATCACGGGAATAATTTTAGAGCTAAGAAGTTTTTCTGGAATGGCGAACTATTCTGTTTTGGCGGGTATGGCTTTTGGCGTGAGCATGGTGATTTAATCAAATTTGATTGGACAAAAGGGGAATGGGAGACTGCAGTTGTGCATTATAATAAAGATATTGGCAACAATGTTAGTTTTTTAACCGGGGATGTCCTCAATGTTATCAATCCTATATCTCGTAACCAACATATTAATAGTACAGAAACACGACCAGGATTATACAGCATCAATTTGAATACATTGGATGTACAAAATCGATGTACGGATCCTGATTTGATTAATTTGAAATTTGCCATCCGTATAGAGACTAAGAATTACTTTTTAGCTTCCTTTAATCCGGTCCAAATTATAGATAAACTAAGTAGTAGATATAAATTTTCCGACTTGACTTTTTTTAACGAGCTTTACAATAGTGACAGCCATACTTTGTATTTAGTCCACGGGGATTCCATCGTTTTATACCATTCAGGAATAGATTCATTACCTGTAGTATACGACCTTGATAAAATTTACAGGGAATTACCTGGGGAAGAGAAGAACCTGTTTAAAGTTGATAATTCTTTTCGAAACTTAGTTTTGCTTTTATTGCTTATTATTTTCTCAGGAATAATTGTTTATTACAAGAGAAAGAGCAAGCGAGAGAAAATTTTATTTGAGCATCCGTTTATAACACAATTACTTAGATTTTCCGGTCAAAAACTAAGTCAGGATGAACTGGATCAAATACTTGAAATCGATACAATAATTTCAGTTGATACGATGAAATCAAGAAGAGCTGCACTGTTTAATGAAATCAATAAAGAATACTCAAGCAAAAAAGGACTGGAATTAATTACTAGGGTACCAGATCCATTGGACAAGCGTAAATTTTTGTACTACATTTCGTAGAAATATTATGTGTGATCCAATTTTTCACGTGATTTCCAAATCATTTGGTTTTCGAATATACCATTTGGTAAATCCTTAAATCAATAACTGCATGACTAACAAGGTAACAGTAAATAGGGTCCAAGAATTATAAATTAGCTAATTAACTCATTTTCAAATTAACTAATTATAAGTGGTCCCACCTGGGCTCGAACCATCCCCAACAAGTTGGGGACTGATTATGAGTCAGATGCTCCGGCTGAGCTATGGGACCTGGAAGCCTTATGTGGGGGCTTCAAAACTGCGGCAAGAGTAAGAAACTTTCAGAAATTCAAGCGTTGCAAGGAAGTGTAATTTGGATACCACTAACGAATGAGTAATTTTTAACTCAAAATCTGCATGACTAACAAGGTAACATTAAATTGGGTCCAAGAATTATAAATTAGCTAATTAACTCATTTTCAAATTAACTAATTATAAGTGGTCCCACCTGGGCTCGAACCATCCCCAACTCGTTGGGGACTGATTATGAGTCAGATGCTCCGGCTGAGCTATGGGACCTGGAAGCCTTATGTGGGGGCTTCAAAACTGCGGCAAGAGTAAGAAACTTTCAGAAATTCAAGCGTTGCAAGGAAGTGTAATTTGGATACCACTAACGAATGAGTAATTTTTAACTCAAAATCTGCATGACTAACAAGGCAACAGTAAATAGGGTCCAAGAATTATAAATTAGCTAATTAACTCATTTTCAAATTAACTAATTAAAAGTGGTCCCACCTGGGCTCGAATCATCCCCAACAAGTTGGGGACTGATTATGAGTCAGATGCTCCGGCTGAGCTATGGAACCTGGAAGCCTTATGTGGGGGCTTCAAAACTGCGGCAAGAGTAAGAAACTTTCAGAAATTCAAGCGTTGCAAGGAAGTGTAATTTGGATACCACTAACGAATGAGTAATTTTTAACTCAAAATCTGCATGACTAACAAGGCAACAGTAAATAGGGTCCAAGAATTATAAATTAGCTAATTAACTCATTTTCAAATTAACTAATTATAAGTGGTCCCACCTGGGCTCGAACCAGGGACCCTCTGATTATGAGTCAGATGCTCTAACCGGCTGAGCTATGGGACCGGGAAACCTTATACGGTAGCTTCAAAACCGCGGCAAAAGTAAGAAACTTTCAGAAATTCAGGTATTAGATGAAAATGTAATTTGATTGATGGATAAGGCTCTTTTTTTTAAGTTAAAGATGGGGGAAGGTAAAAATGCCATAAATGATTGAATTTGTGTTAGTTGGACATGATAATTTAATCACTAATTGATTCTTTAAAAACAAATCTAAGCTTAGGTGTTAATTCGGGAGCCAACCAAATTTGCTATTTACGTAATTGATTAAAAATTCAAGATGAAGATAAACGATTAACTAGATCTTATTCAATTTTTGGTATTCTTTTAGTCCTTTTATCGCTCCATAGATTCAGCTCATTAAAATTGGAAGTACCAGGAGAATTGTCTTATTAGAGTATTGGATGGAATAGATTAATAAATTTGCTTCAATATATAATAATAGCAAAATGTTGTGCCAATTGGCTGAGGGCATTTTTACTAAAATGAAATAACTTTTCACATATAATTATCAGTAATTTTTAATCCAAATATAATGAGTACACTTATAAATAACGATTTAAATCTATATTATAAAGTGCTGAAAATCTTTGGTTTGTTAAAATTTATGTATTTTCTTTGGGGGCCATTTGAATATATTCTAATTATAGGGTTAAAGAATTGCCAACCTGATGCTTCGAACCATATTAATTTTTTTCTTTGCAATCGGTTTTATCCAAATACATGGACAGGGTTGTCTTTACACAAGGCAATCAGATAGCCTTTTTCTGGTGAAATTTTACGATGGACTGGAGAACAAAGGATTGATGTTTGAGTGGGATTTTGCCAAGCCATTGGACAAAATAGATCCACTTAGGGTAAGGCTTAGTTCTGATGGTTGTCACATTGAATATCTTAATTTTGAAAATTCAGGACTTAAGACTCAGGGCTACCTTTTTCCAATGTTGTTATTGGGAATGACACATCTCAAATATCTAAATTTGAGTTTTTGTAACCTCAAGGGTAATATTCCAAATGAACTTTACAATCTGAATAATCTAAGTCATTTAGACCTTTCGTACAATTTTTTTTCAGGAAGACTAAATCCTTCAATTTCTAAATTGACCAATCTTGAATATTTGGTTTTATCTGAAAATCAACTTTTTGGAGAGTTGATTCCTGAAATTTTTCAATTAACATCATTGAAGGATTTAAATCTCAGAAAAAATAAATTATCAGGTGGGATATCTTTTAAAATATCCAAACTAAAAAATCTTGAAAAGCTAAGACTAGGCCAAAATAATTTTACAGGAACGCTCCCTCCTGAAATTGGTCAATTGATACAATTGACCGAATTTTCTGTTCAAGGTAATCAGTTTGAAGGTGCTATTCCAAGTAGTTTTGATCAATTGACCAATCTCCAGATTATTTATCTGAATGATAATTACTTTAATGAAATTCCTAAACTTCCAAATACCTGGTACAGACTTCTCAACATTTCAGGTAATAACTTTACTTTTGAAGATTTACTTCCTGTCTTCCAGAGTAAACTAAATTCTTCGGCCGAATTTTACTATTCGCCTCAACGTGAATTTACAGTTGGAAATAGATATTATTTGAATCCTGGTGCAAAACATACAATGACAGTTTCTTTTGATGAATCAGTCGCAGGAAATAAAATCAATTGGCTAAGAAATAATTCAAATATTGGTCTTGGCAAGGATTGCAACATCCAAAGTTTTGATAACAGTTTACATGGAGGAGTTTACACCAGTGTTGTAGAAAATGCAGAATTGCCGTCTTTAAAGCTACACATATACCATGATACACTTGCATGTATACCCCAAACAGGTTATTATAAAACTACACTGTGTGAAAATAAATTTATTGACATACATGGAAAGAGATTTGATAAAAATCATACAAGTGATTCAATACTTATAAAAGGATTTAGTCAAAATGCTTGTGATTCATTAATCTTGGTCCAATTGGATATTATTGATAATTCAACCTCTCATTTTTACAATAGCATCTGTAAAGGCGTTCCGTTTGAATGGAATGGACAGTTATACTTTGAAAGAGGAGTATATCCACAAAGGATGGTGAATCAAGCGGGATGTGATTCTCTTGTTTATCTGCATCTCGAAATTTCAGAACTCAAGGATAATGCTGTAATTCAAAATGATCTAGGAAATAATTCAGGTTCAATTGAAGTTTTTATAACTGATGGATTACCACCTTTCCGGTATAAATGGAGTAATGGTTCAGACGAATCTAAAATCAGCAATCTTGGGCCAGGATTTTATCAACTCGAGGTTATAGATGCGAATCAATGTACCAAAAAATTTGAATATGAAATACGAAATCAGACTGGTTCAGAATGGCCATCTGATAAAGTCATAAAGGTATTTCCCAATCCAGCTATAGGCAATAGTGGAATGATGCATTTTTGTACTAATACTTTGACTTCAAATGATATTCCTGAGTTTTTCTGGGTAAATTCATTGGGCCAAGTCCAATCTGTTAAGTCTAATCAACATGCAACAAATGAATGGCTCATTCAAAAACCTGAGCAAGCAGGTGTATTTATGTTAAGGGTCACATTAAGTGGACGTGCTCCCCTAGTTTATTTTCCTGTTGAAATTTTGAAATAGTAAAACCCTAAATAAAAGAAAAGAAGCAAATCAATCGTATTTTCCTTTCAATAAAATTTAAGTACAAAAGTGCAATAGCAATTTATCTATTTGTTTCTATATTTTATTTGCCTCCTCCAAATAAATCAATTTTACCAATACTTTACCCACTGCATCCAAAGTTAAAGGATCAATGGCATCCATATTGTCTTTTTGTGTGTGCCAATGATGGGGAAAACCGGTTCTGCTGCTAGCTGGTCTATTAATAATGTCAATCATTGGTATTTGGGCATCTTTATTTACAAAAATATGGTCGTCTATGATTGGTTCGCCTTTTTTATCAACAAAGAACTTTGAAAAATTTTCTTCTGCGGCGATTCGCCACACTTTCTCAATGACCTTAGGTGCGAATTGCAAAGAGTAATAATCTTTGCAGAAATTGGCATCTTTTGCGCCCACCATGTCCAGTAGAATGCCATAGTCTGCTTTATATCCAGGTAGATGCAGATTGTTGGACCAATATTGACTGCCAAGACACCAACTTTCCATTTGACCTCCATCCTGACCATAATCTTCACAATCAAACAAAATGATGTCAATACCTAAATTTTTCAAAGGATGGTCATTCAAGATTCGTGAGATTTCTAGGAGCACACCCACACCGCTGGCCCCATCATCCGCACCCGGAACCGGAATTTTATGGTTAGAGCTATCAGGGTCCTGGTCAGAGAATGGCCTGGAATCCCAATGTGCAGCTAAAATGATCCGATGTTTGGACTCCGGATTATGACTGGCGATGATGTTCATGCCATCCAAAGTCTGACCATCGAAGGCCTTGGGTTTGAATTCCTGTCTGATCACCTTCGCCCCGGTGGATTCAAATTCTTTTGACAACCAATCACGGCAATTACGATGTGCCTCCGAATTTGGAACCCTTGGTCCAAATTTAACCTGACCCCTCACCTTGGCGAAGGCATTTCCTTTGTCAAAAGGAGGAATGTATATATCAGTAGAGCAATTAGTCATTAAAACAACTAAAAAGAGAAAAAAAATAATCCGAAGAAGGTTGTTCATGATGGAATTTTAGTTTACAAAAGTATGGAGATTGAAATCACCAGCTTAAACATTTCTTGGCAACAAGACTTCTAAAATATCTAAGACTGTACCCGGTATTTTCGTTCAACCTTATGGATTAGAGGGTTTTAGAGTTGGAAAATGAAAAGCCTTCAAGATTTGTCTTGAAGGCTTTTCAGTTGACCCATAAGGACTCGAACCTTAACAGGCAGAATCAAAATCTGCAGTGCTGCCATTACACCATGGGTCAATTTCCCTAAGGGAGTGCAAAATTAATGGTTTTCACCTATCCTCAAAAGATATCTGCTAAAAACTTACAGAAATCCCTCAGATTTATTTTTTTTCAGCCCTACAGCTACCCTAAAATTTAGGGGTAAACCCTGATTTTTTAAATATCATGGTTTTACCTGATGTATAAAGCCTGTTGTATGAGCTAAATTTGTATCAGATCATGAGAGATTAAAGAAGTAAAGTTGCGTCTGGAACGCCAATGAAAAAGGCGCCCCTATTTGGGGTGCCTTTTTTAGTTTTGCTTCTTTAGACCCGGATTCATCTAATCCCTGGTTTTCTCCTTAAGTTTGCAGCGTATTCAGGGTTTACATTCTCTAACTATTAAACCTTTCTCATATGCCGATCCGCCGTTATTTAATTTTTACCTGGATATTTCTGTCATGTCTTGAATTACCATCGAGAGCATTGTTTGTGTCACCCAAGGGCAATGACTCCAACAGCGGTATTAGTTTGGCAGATGCCTTTTCCAGTTTGCAAAAAGCTTCGGATGTGAGTTTGCCAGGAGATACCATATTCGTAGACAGTGGCAATTACAGCTCCAAAGAAAAATCAGTACTAAAAATTCGCCGATCCGGAACTGCAAGTAATTGGATTGTATATAAGAATCTAGGAATCGACCGACCTGTTGTGCTTGTGACCGGGGAGGCGGGAATAGTGGTTGAATCAGCTTCATACTTGTCAATCGAAGGTTTTGACATCATGATGGACTTGCATCATTTTGAAAAGCAGGCTCATGAGGCCATGCCTGACCACTTGACTTCAAAAGGAAATGGCATCCTTGTTGAAAGGGTGGCCACCAGAGATAAAATATCGCACCACCTTAAAATCTACAACAATTTTATACACAATTGTCCTGGGACAGGAATTGTGGTCAATCACTCAGACTACCTCACTATTTCTTATAATCAGATCCATGATAACGGAGAACTTAGTCTTACAAATAATGCTGGTATCAGGATTCAGTTTTTGGTAGAATTTGATAATCAGGAAGGATACCACAATTTTATTAATGCCAATACAATATACAACCACCGAAGGTATTCCAGATTGGAAAAAGAAATAGAATCATGCGAAAAAACACATTCCGGTAGTGGCATTTCGATCAGTGACAATCGTTATGCTACGGGTGTGCAGGGACTTCAGGGTTATCAAATGCAAAGTCTTGTCTCCAACAATATCATATACAATAATGGGGGTGTTGGAATTGATCTTTATGAAAGCAACAAGGTAGATGTCCTAAACAACACATGCTTCAGAAATAATCGCAACAAGCAGGTTAATTGTGGAGAGATTTTTGTTCGAAATGTCAAAAACTCCAGAATAGCAAACAATATATTTTATGCGAATCAAGGAAAACTAGGAAATAAAATTTCCAATATTGAAAATCTGAATTTGAATCACAATCTTTATTTTAATTCTTCCGGTTTTGATCAGGGTACCAACGATTTAGTGGCTGATCCTATGTTTGTAAGAGCTAATAATAACGAAACTTTTCTCGATTTTAATTTGAGGCCTAAGAGTCCTGCAATCAACGCAGGTTCTAATGCTCAGATCACCGCTTATGACTTTTTAGGTTCTAACAGATTATTAGGTGCGCAGGTAGATTTGGGCGCCTTTGAGTACACCGGTCCAAAAGTAAAACCAAGAGATTTTGTTCCTGCAAGAGTGGATGAAAGGTCCATGAAACTTTATTGGCAAAGCGCTTACCATGAGAAGACCGGACAAATTATTGTCAACAATACAAGGGGACGGGTATTTTCTTGTAGAATTTATGACTGCAGAGGAAAGCTGGTGACGGAGTCGGTTGCCAGTGAAGACAGTTTGCTGGGACTTGAATTTGATGTAAGTACTTTTCCCAAGGGCATTTATTTTGTGATTGCTTTTTCAGATAAAGAAACCCTGTTCAACAAAATTCACATTTCAAATTAATTGGCGTCATCAACCAGGCCAAAAACTAATTCACGATCATCCAGATCAGCCGAAACGATTTTTACTTTAATTCGGTCACCCATTTTCCATTGCTGATCGGAGATTGATGAGCTTGCGGATAGCCGATTTTTCTTAACTTCTATCTCATCATCCATGTCATCTAAAAGCAATACTCCTTCACATTGGTTTTCAATAATTTGGACATAAAATCCTCGATCATTCATTCCGGTAATTCTACCATCATAAATTTCTCCTATCTTGTCTTTCAGATAGAACACTTGGAAATACCGGGTAGACTCACGTTCGGCTTCCATGGCTTTTCGCTCTTGTGAAGAGATATACCTGCATTGAGCTTCAATGGTGTCTAATCGATACCTTTTTTCTTTTTTAAGATTATCAAATAGAATTCGGTGAACCATTAAATCTGCATACCTTCTTATCGGAGAAGTAAAATGAGTATAATATTCAAAAGCTAATCCATAATGCCCAATATTCTGAGGATTGTATTCTGCTTTAGCCATGGTTCTTATGGCTAGAGGTTGAAGAATTTTTAAATCTTCATTTTCTTTTATCAATTCAGCAAGTTGGTTCAGGGATTTAGAAATTTTCTTTGGCGTACTGAGGTCCAGTTTAACTCCTAATTCGTGTGCAAAAACCATGAAATCCTGCAGTTTGTCAGGATCCGGAAGGTCATGGATTCGGTATACAAATGGAACAGGAATACTTTTGTTTTTAAACGCCATGTATTGTGCAACATATTTGTTAGCCAACAGCATGAATTCCTCAATCAGCATATGCGCATCCAGTCTTTGTTTTACAAACAACTCTTTGGGGAGGCCGGCTTCATCCAGTTTAAAGCGGACTTCATCCGATTCAAAATCAATGGCTCCATTGCGTAACCTCTCTTTGCGTGTATGCTTGGCAATGTCATTCAAGTGATTGAGTTCAAGAACAAAATCTCCTTCTTTTCCATGTAGAATTTCCTGAACCTCTTCATAGGTGAATCTTCGTTTACTGTGAATGATAGATTTGCCAATCCAGTGTTTTTTAATACTCATTTCTTCATCGTATGTAAATACTACCGAGAAAGTAAGTTTATCTTCAAGAGGCCTTAGTGAACAGAGTTCATTGGATAATTTTTCTGGCAACATCGGTAGAACACGATCGACGAGATAAACTGAATTTCCCCTTTTCAAAGCTTCCTTGTCAAGGGCGGAGTCAGATTTTACAAAATGACTTACGTCGGCAATATGAATTCCGATTTCGAGTAATCCATCCTCCGTTCGTGAATAGGAGAGTGCATCATCAAAGTCTTTTGCATCCACAGGATCTATCGTAAAAGTGGTAACTTCTCTAAAATCTCTTCGGTCCTCCAGGTCATAATTGTCTTCATTAATTTCTGCGGCTTCGTGCAAAACGGCAGCCGGAAAATCTAATGGAAACCCTGCACCGGCAAGAATGGATTCCATTTCCATGTTGATGGTTTTCTCCTGGCCAAGAGTCCGTACCACCTTGCCTTGCATTTTGTCTCCTGGTTTCTGCTTCCAGTGGGTGATTTCAACCACTACACGATCAAAGTCGATCAAGCCATCCAAGGCGTCATTCTGGAGGAAAATCTCCATTACTTGCCCGGCATTTTCCAAAAGCACCACTGAGTGATTCTTATGCGCACGATATACCCCCACAAACTGAGTACGGGATCTTTGAAGAACCTTGATCACAACCCCTTCCGGTTTATTCATGTACATTCTTACCACCCGGACCTGAACAAAATCACCATCCTGGGCACCTAAAAGATTCTTCTGGCTTACAAAGATGTCCCTGCTCAGACCTTTACACAGAATGTAAGCAAACCCGGCGCGTGCGATGTCAACCACACCCTCATAGATTTCTTCCTTGCCTTTAAGTGGCTGCGCCGCAAATCCTTTGTAAATCCATTTTCCAGGGGATACCCTTTCAATGAGTTTTTTATGTTCCAGCGTTTCCAACAACTCGACCAGGTTACCTAATTTATCTAATCTGAGTCTGCGTTTAATGGCACTTATTCCATAGGCTTTATCCTTATTATCGGCAAAAAATCTCAAGAGTTTACTGTTGCTCAAGAGATCTTGGGTTCTTTTATTTTTTTTATTTCTTTTCATTACTGAAGATAACAAATTATGTTTTAAAAGGGTTCTAGATAGCTTTTACTGCTGGTAAACAGTCCATTTTTTAGTTGGGACTTAACAATTTGTTTATAATTTCTTAATATTAGCCGGATAGATTTGCAATTGAGTTTATATTTAGGCCTTAATTAGGCCAGCCATGTTGGGATTTGATTTTGGATTAGAAGGAACGCTACTCATCAGTTTTGCGGTATGCATTTTATTGGTATGTTTTTTTGAATTTGTAAATGGCTTTCACGACACTGCCAATGCTGTGGCAACAGTCATATATACAAAGTCTCTGAAACCGATTCACGCGGTGATTTGGTCAGGATTTATGAATTTTTTAGGTGTCATTTCCAGTAGTTATATCTTCGGAATGGCGGTGGCCACTAAAATAGCCCAATTACTTCCCCTGGAATCCGTCTTAAGCAGGAGTACTAATGAGGCCATTGCTATGGTGGCTTCAGCGCTGGTAGGTGCAATTATTTGGAATCTTGGGACCTGGTATTTTGGAATTCCATGTTCCAGTTCACATACATTAATTGGCTCTTTGCTAGGCGTAGGAATTGCATTTACACTTGTGCCGGATAATAATCTTAAATCAGGAGTCAATTGGAATGAAGCGTTTAAAATTGGCAATGCATTGTTATTCTCTCCATTGTTTGGCTTTACTATGGCGATAGCCTTGATGTTTATATTAAAGAGGAACGTGGTAGATAAAGCTATATTTAAGGAACCTGAACCTGAGGGTAAGCCACCATTTTGGATTCGGGGATTGTTGATTGTGACTTGCACCATGGTGAGTTTTTTTCATGGTTCCAATGATGGTCAAAAAGGAGTGGGATTGATGCTGATTGTACTGTTAGCTTTCGTACCCACTCAGTTTGCATTAGCCCCTGAGTTCAATAAGGAAGATTGCATCAACAGAATGGTTGTACTGGAAAAAATACTGGTAAAAGAATCAACCCAGAATTTTGAATTAGAAAGGATACTGTGTGCACGAGCTGAGAATATTGCAGGATTTGCGGATGATGTCCGTAAGTTGGATACAAAAAGCAATAAAGAAGTGATGCGTGTGCGTAAGGAGATGAATGTGTTGGCTAAGGAATTAAAACTAATTCTTGCTGAACCAAATGCAATTTCGTCAGGAGCTAACAGGAAGTTGATTAAGGCAGAAATTGCTTATTTCAATCACAATACCAATTATGTTCCTTTTTGGATCATTCTCTCCATTTCAATTTCTCTGGGTATAGGCACCATGATTGGGTGGCGGAGAATAGTAGTTACCATTGGTGAAAAAATTGGTAAGCGGCATATGACATATGCAGAAGGAGCTTCTGCAGAATTAATTGCCTCCAGTACAATTGGTCTAGCCTCCGGATTAGGATTACCAGTTTCTACCACACATGTGCTTTCTTCAGGTGTTGCCGGAGCAATGGTGGCAACAAAAGGAATAAAAAATCTTCAGGCAGCCACGATTAAAAATATTGTGCTTGCTTGGGTGCTTACATTGCCTGCAACCATGATCATTAGTGCAGTTTTGTTTTTTCTGGCCAGGATGTTGATGCTGTAAAATTTAAATGGAGTTTTAAAGTATTGCTTACTTTAATTTATAGGTTCAAATTTTCTGAGTCTTGCGTATATTAATAAATTCAACTCTTGAAATCTAATAATTTCTTCATTGCTTGGGAACGAAGTGGCAACAAAATTGTATCATCATTTTTTAAAATAAAATTTTTTTTAAATATTGATTTTTATTGTGAAAGTTTTATAATTTCATCTGATAAGATTTGATATTTTTCTATTCGAATCAGATGAGGTTTAGGTTCAGTCTAAATAAGTGAAACCATGTCAAAGATTTATTTCAATTTATTTCTGTCGTTAATTGTAAGTAATATTCTATTTGGTCAGGTTGACACCACGGCACTGCCATTCACCGATTCTGTAATCACTTGCTTTCCTGACACAACCGGTTATAAGCGAATTTCTGTAGGTCCAATTGGTCGCGACTTTAGTAATTTACAATCGGCATTAAATCAGGCAGTTTCCGGGACAGTTATTGTCTTGGACGCCGGGGTTGAATTCAGAGGAAGTTTTTTGTTGCCTTCAAAGCCAGTCAGTGATAAATGGATTGTTTTAGTATCATCGAAGATGGACCTGGTTCCAGCAGAAGGAAGCAGGATAAAGCCATACCAAAAAACAGGGGATCAAAATTTTTCCACGCAAGCAGATGCAATGCCAAAAGTAGTGACAGACAATTTGTCCGGAGTTCCCTGTTTTAGAACAGAAATTGGTACCCATCATTATCGGTTGGTTGGAATAGAAATAAAAGCAGATGAAAGGGTTATCAATAGTTATGGTCTTGTAAATTTAGGAGACGGGTCTTCCCAACAGAATCAATTTTCGAAAGTACCTCATCACTTAATCGTTGATCGCTGCTTCATTCATGGTCATACAAAAGGTGAGATTATGAAATATGGCATTCGGCTCGATTGCGCTTATTCCGCTGTGGTAGATTGTCATATTTCAGATTTCCACAGCGTTGGATTTGATGCCCAGTCAATATCCTGTATCAATGGTCCGGGTCCGTTTAAAATTATTAATAATTATTTGGAGGCATCGGGAGAAAATATTTTGTTTGGAGGAGGCGCAGCTGCAATAGCCGGTTTGGTTCCTTCGGATATTGATATCAGACAAAATCATTTTTTCAAACCTCTTTCTTGGCGAGTAGGCCATCCTTCCTATGCAGGAAAGCATTGGACAGTCAAAAATTTATTTGAATTAAAGACAGGGAAGCGTGTATTGTTGGAAGGAAATATTTTGGAAAATTGTTGGGCGGATCTTCCAATTGGTCAAAGCGGATATGCCATACTGCTCACTATCAGAACCGAAAATGGAGGTTCACCTCAAGCAGAGGTAAGTGATATTACCATTCGGAATAACATAATTAAAAATACTGGTGCCGGCATCTCAATTTCAGGACTTGATGATGGAAAGGGAGTCCGGTCAAAGCGAATTAGCATCACCAATAATTTATTTGAAGATATTGATGGAGTTGTCAATGGTGATCAGAATCTTGCAGGGCCGAATGTGGGAACTGCCTTTCATATTGGTGAACCAGAAAATGTAATAATCGATCACAACACCATATTTCATACAGGGGCTATTACGTGGGCCTATAAAAAAATGACGGGCTTTATTTATACCAACAATCTATCCAACTGTTTTATTTCTGGCGGAGGTTATCAGGGGATATATGGTCCGGGCTTTAGTCAAGGTAATGGTGCCATGGGAAATTATTTTCCGGACATTACAGATGCCAATCAAAGGTTTCACAAAAATGTGATGATAAAAGGAGATCCTGGCAAATACACAAATTATGCGATGTTGAGCAAAAATTATTTCCCTAACATTTCTGATGCAGTCGGTTTTTATGATTTTACAAATGGGGCTGTTGATTATTTAAATTATCGTTTAAAAAATTCAAGTACCTATTTTAAGAATGGTTCCGATGGCAAAGATATTGGAGCTGATATGAATTTGATTAAAGCGGCTTTTGAGCGTAAAATAGATTGCAGTTCTGTAATGACTGCTGTCAATGAAATGAATTTTAATTATGAATTCTTAATTTATCCCAATCCAGCAAAAGACAAATTGAAGATTGAAATTTTAAATAATGAGTTCTGGTCCTACACCATTTACAACCAACAGGGGCAAATATTTAAAAGCGGGAACATAACTGAGCCAACTCAGGAAATTAATCTAGTTGGAATTAATCCGGGAATTTATTATATTAAAATATTCAACAACAGGTTGATGAGGTATCAAAAGCTTGTAATAGTACCATGAGTATCTTCATTAAATTTGTTGTAAAACATACCTAAAGTTTTAAAGAGGTTAAAGGATTTTTTTCATTCGAACCCGTCCCCAAAGCGTTGGGGATGACAGGGCGGCATTCTACCCAACAAGTACTGACGAAAAAATTTGTAGTGAGAGAGAAAGGGTGCTCCTTTAGAGGAAATAATAGCATTGAGAAAATGAGAAGTCAAAACACAAAATGGTGTAAAAATTTCACTCACAAACAAGAATCCAAATAAAAATTTAATTGATTGGCATTTGAGTTTATCAGTTTCAATAATTGCTGGTGATCATATTTTTTGAGGGACTTCTCTCTGTTTAGTGCTTTGGATTTTATCATGAATATTTCAAGATAGACAATTTCCCAAGGGCCTTTATGTGCAGTGAATGCACTAAAATTCGAATTGTGTTCGAGGAGTCTGTTTTTTGGATTTAAGGAATAGCCTTTGTAATAAATATCTAACCTTTTGGAATGGATAATGTAAACATAGTGCTTCATAATGAATAGGGTATAGCCAAGGGTGAATGTTATACCTTCATAAAAAACAAAAAGCCCTCAATTTTTCAATTGAGGGCTTTTGCGGACCTAGAATGCGGGATTCGAACCCGTCCCCAACTTGTTGGGGATGACAGGGCGGCATTCTACCCAACAAGTACTGACGAAAAAATTTGTAGTGAGAAGAGAAGGGGTACTCCTTTAGAGGAAATAATAGCATTGAGAAAATGAGAAGTCAAAACACAAAATGGTGTAAAAATTTTACTCACAAACAAGAATCCAAATAAAAATTCAATTGATTGACATTTGAGTTTATAAGTTTTAATAATTGCTGGTGATCATATTTTTTGAGGGACTTCTCTCTGTTTAGTGCTTTGGATTTTATCATGAATATTTCAAGATAGACAATTTCCCAAGGGCCTTTATGTGCAGTGAATGCACTGAAATTCGAGTTGTGTTCGAGGAGTCTGTTTTTTGGATTTAAGGAATAACCTTTGTAATAAATATCTAACCTTTTGGAATAGATAATATAAACATAGTGTTTCATAGTGACTAGGGTATAACCAAGGGTGAATGATATACCTTCATAAAAAACAAAAAGCCCTCAATTTTTCAATTGAGGGCTTTTGCGGACCGTCTCCCCAACGAGTTGGGGACCTGAATGCGGGATTCGAACCCGTCCCCAACGTGTTGGGGATGACAGGGCGGCATTCTACCCAACAAGTACTGACGAAAAAATTTGTAGTGAGAAGAGAAGGGGTACTCCTTTAGAGGAAATAATAGCATTGAGAAAAGGAGAAATCAAAACACAAAAGGGTGTAAAAATTTTACTCACAAACAGGAATCCAAATAAAAATTTAATTGATTGACATTTGAGTTTATCAGTTTCAATAATTGCTGGTGATCATATTTTTTGAGGGACTTCTCTCTGTTTAGTGCTTTGGATTTTATCATGAATATTTCAAGATAGACAATTTCCCAGGGACCTTTATGTGCAGTGAATGCGCTGAAATTCGAGTTGTGTTCGAGGAGTCTGTTTTTTGGATTTAAGGAATAACCTTTGTAATAAATATCCAACCTTTTGGAATAGATAATATAAACATAGTGTTTCATAGTGAATAGGGTATAGCCAAGGATGAATGTTATACCTTCATAAAAAACAAAAAGCCCTCAATTTTTCAATTGAGGGCTTTTGCGACCTAGAATGCGGGATTCGAACCCGTCCCCAACTTGTTGGGGATGACAGGGCGGCATTCTACCCAACAAGTACTGACGAAAAAATTTGTAGTGAGAAGAGAAGGGGTACTCCTTTAGAGGAAATAATAGCATTGAGAAAATGAGAAGTCAAAACACAAAATGGTGTAAAAATTTTACTCACAAACAAGAATCCAAATAAAAATTCAATTGATTGGCATTTGAGTTTATAAGTTTCAATAATTGCTGGTGGTCATATTTTTTGAGGGACTTCTCTCTGTTTAGTGCTTTGGATTTTATCATGAATATTTCAAGATAGACAATTTCCCAGGGACCTTTATGTGCAGTGAATGCGCTGAAATTCGAGTTGTGTTCGAGGAGTCTGTTTTTTGGATTTAAGGAATAACCTTTGTAATAAATATCTAACCTTTTGGAATAGATAATGTAAACATAGTGTTTCATAGTGACTAGGGTATAACCAAGGGTGAATGATATACCTTCATAGAAAACAAAAAGCCCTCAATTTTTCAATTGAGGGCTTTTGCGGACCGGACGGGATTCGAACCCGCGACCTCCGCCGTGACAGGGCGGCATTCTAACCAGCTGAACTACCGATCCAATATTTTAAGACTCAACTCCAACATTGAGGAGTGATGAGTTTGAAAACTTTCAAAGAAAGTAATCGAAGGATGATCGGTGATTCGAACCCGTCCCCAACTTGTTGGGGATGACAGGGCGGCATTCTAACCAGCTGAACTACCGATCCATTATTTTAAGACTCAACTCCAACATTGAGGAGTGATGAGTTTGAAAACTTTCAAAGAAAGTAATCGAAGGATGATCGGAGATTCGAACCCGTCCCCAACTTGTTGGGGATGACAGGGCGGCATTCTAACCAGCTGAACTACCGATCCAATATTTACAAAACCTTAAATTGATTGCTCAAATTAAGAACCAATGCACTCATTTAGTTTTTTGTGCAAGGGTAAATATTTCTGTTTACAATTTTAGTTTTCCTCCTTTGAGTTGAAAAGCGAGGCAAAAATAGGTATTTTCGGGAAATCTCACAGAAAATCATTTTAAAAATAAAACTTTGATTTGTTAGCTAGTCCAAAGGCATTGTACTATTTTGGCTTCGTTTTTTAAGGATCTCATTTTCTGATGGCCACCAAAGCCTAAACTATTGATATTATGGTATTTATGGAATTTGAAAAGCCGCTTGAGGTGATGTTTGAGCAACTCGAGCAGATCAAAAAAATCTCCAGTGATGGTTCAATTGACATGACGGCACAGATTCTTGAACTAGAAAATCGCATAAAAACAAAGAGAAAAGAGATTTATTCTAACCTGACAGGGTGGCAACGCGTCCAATTGTCAAGACATCCGGAGAGACCTTATACACTGTATTACATATCCCAGATTTGTAAGAAGTTTGTCGAACTCCACGGTGACAGGAATATCAAGGATGATAAAGCTATAGTTGGAGGGTTAGGGCAAATTGATAATCAAACATTTGTTATTATAGGTCACCAGAAAGGAACGACCACAAAACAAAGGAGCTACCGTAATTTCGGTATGGCAAATCCGGAGGGTTACCGCAAGGCTTTGAGGCTGATGAAAATGGCAGAGCGATTTAATTTTCCGGTGGTAACATTTATTGACACCCCGGGAGCTTATCCTGGGATTGAGGCTGAAGAACGTGGTCAGGCAGAAGCAATTGCCCGTAATTTGTTTGAGATGGCCCAGCTAAAAGTGCCCATCGTTTGCTACATCATTGGCGAAGGGGCATCCGGGGGCGCTTTGGGAATTGGGGTAGGGGATAAAGTATTTATGCTTGAAAATACCTGGTATTCTGTGATTTCACCTGAGTCTTGTTCCTCCATACTCTGGAGAAGCTGGGAGTTTAAAGAGACAGCTGCAGAAGCTTTAAAATTAACAGCGGATCATATGGCATCTTTTGGATTAATTGATGGAATAGTGAAAGAACCAGTCGGTGGTGCCCATTCTGATCCGGAGGCAATGGCAAAATCGCTCAAAAAGCATATTAAGGCAAGTTTGGAAGATCTTGTGACCATGAGTCCTGAGCAAAGAATAACCCATAGAATTGAAAAATATGAGAAAATGGGTCGATTTCATGAGGTTCAGGAAAAATCAGAAAAGGAATAATTTCAAATATGGTAAACTATAATCATTTGAAGGGAACCGGGGTTGCCTTGATAACCCCATTCAACAAAGAAAAGCAAATTGATTATCCAGCTCTTGCAAAACTCATAGAGCATTGTATTTCCGGAGGCGTTGAATCCCTGATCAGTATGGGGACCACCGGAGAATCTGTAACTCTTACAAAGGAAGAAAAAGCTGAGCTTTTGGCTTTTACCATCAAGCAAACTGCAGGACGAGCCCAGATAGTAGTGGGTATTGGCGGAAATAATACACAGGAGGTAGCTGATGAGATGGAAGCTTTAGATCCTACCGGCATTACTGCCATCCTTTCCAGTAGTCCTGCTTATAACAAACCATCCCAGGAAGGAATTTATCAGCATTACATGGCACTTGAAAAGGTGGCCAAATTGCCGATTATTATCTACAATGTTCCAGGTAGAACAGCATCCAACCTTACGGCAGAAACTACGCTTAGACTTGCACATGCAAGCACAAAATTTGCAGCTGTAAAAGAAGCGTCGGGCGATCTTGTTCAGGCTACTAAAATCATTAAGGATCGTCCTGATCATTTTCTGGTACTCTCGGGGGATGATCCATTGGCTCTTGCCCTCGTTGGAATAGGGGGAGATGGGGTGATTTCGGTTATTGGCAATGCTTATCCGAAGGAGTTTTCTCAAATGATCCAATACGCATTGAAGGGAGATTTTAAATCTGCACAAAAACTGAACAATGCTTTATTTGATTTGCACAAATGGTTATACATCGATGGGAATCCTTCAGGAATTAAGGCCGCCTGCCATCTGTTGGAAATCTGTGAAAATGAATTTCGATTGCCATTGGTTCCGATGGCAGAGGCTCATTTTAAAAAATTGAAAGAAGCAATGGAAGCAATTAAATGGGATTGATGCGATATTATTCTTCTTTTTCTTCATCGATTTCACCCAATATTTTTTTGCTGGGGAATTTGGCTTCAGAAGAAAGTAAAATACCTTTAAGAAAATTCTGATCTGATTCGAAGCCGTATGCATGTATGATTTCGTCCTGACGTGAAAGTCTTACAAATTTATCTGTTTTAATTCTTCCGTCCCGTTCGTTCCAAATTAGTTCAGAGGTCTCAAGTTTTTCTCCCTTTGGATTGTTCAGTACCACCTGATCTGATAAGTAGGTTTTACCTTCATCCGGAACTCGTATAGCATAGTTTGAGGAAAGAACATTACTTATGACTCCATCCTGATAGAAAGTCGTGACCAAACCTTTTGTGAATTCATCTTTGGAAAGACCATCTTTGATGTGACGCAACATTTCAGGAGCCACAATTTTCAAAACAAGTTTACCGGAATCAGAATAAAGAAGTTCAATATTTTTAAGTAACTCTTTATTGACCAATTGAACAGCTTCTTGTTCAGTCAGTTCCTTTTTCGATTTATCACAAGAAATCAAGGCTAAAAGACAAATAATAAATGCAAAACGGAAGGTCATCGCAGAACAGTAATGTCACCTGAATAATCTTTGGTAACGCCATCAATAAATCGGGCACGCACAAGGTATACAAATACACCTGGAGCCACAGGACGGCCTTTAAAATCGCCGTTCCAAAGTGATTCCAAATCTGAAAACGAAATATCTTCCCTACTGTACACACGCCCACCCCAGCGATCGTAAATTTCTACAAGGTCGATCTTTTCCAAACTTTCGTCACTTACGATTCTAAAGCGATCATTTATACCATCTCCATTCGAAGAGATTACATTTGGAAATACCACTTTGTATTTCTTTTCAACTGCGATGTAGACTGAATCTATTCCGAAACAACCATTTTCATCAGTTGCTGTAACATAATGGTAGCCGGAATTTTTGGGCTGAAAACTGATGGAAGGGCAATCTGTACACGGAGAGATTTCCGAAGTACTCCAATTGTATGAATACAAATTTAAAGGGCTCACTGATGCAGATAGGGTAACCGTTTTGCCTAAAATTACACTTTGGTCAGGTCCTGCATCAACCACTACAGGAGGAGGTTGATTGATGGTGAAATCTACAGTGCTCACACAACCTTTTGCATCCTGAATATAAAGTTTGTAAGTGCCGGCGGGTAAATTGTTTAATTCTTTCAGAGGAGCAAAATTAATTCCATCCAAACTGAATTGGTAAAATTGCTCATTGGTTTCTGCATCCTTATAAGGAGTTCCTGCAACACCTCTGAATACAACTCTTCCGTTGCTTTCTCCAAAGCATTTAACATCGAAGAGGCTGTCAATCGATAATCTTAAAGTAGGTAAATCTTCACAGCACGGTTCAACATATATTCGCCTCACTTCGGTAATTTTACAACCCAAATCTGTTTCAAGTGTGAGGGTAAGAAATTTTTCACCAAAAGAAAAGTAATTGACTTTATGTGGTCCCGGGCCGGATCCTTTGGCAGGAATGGCATCCACTCCAAAATTCCATTCCCAACTTCTGATTCTTCCACCTAAAAAGCTCGATGAATCTGTAACAATAAAGTCAGTTTCGCATTTTAATCCAGTCGGTGGATTAATATTGAATGCAGCAGTGGGGCCGACAAAATCGCAACCTCCCCAATCCATAGAAAAGCCTATTCCGGTATTGGTAAAATTGTTGATACAAATGGTATATGCTTTACCTGCCACCATATCGATGTACTTACAAAAGCCATCCTCCCCTGCATTGCAATTAAAGTTTTCTGTCAAATCTGTGGAGGTTAGATCCAGGCCTGTAGGTCCGGCACATGGAGGTGCTGTGGCATTGCACCGGAGTATTTGTTTATTGCTGCAATCATTAATCCCATTAGGTAATTCGTACACGGCAAAATCAATGTCATCGCTTGGATTCAAAGGGGTAAGGGTAAATGTAAATTTACAATCTGAAGCGGCAACCCAGCTATACCAGGTGGATTGAGATTCTGAAGTTCCAATATTCCCTTCTCCCAAACAGGAATCATCTGCCTCGTCGCGATCTACACCTGCGCCAAAAAAAGTTTGATTGACAAATGGTGCGTTGTCACAAATGACGGTAGCTCTGTTACAATCCTGTTCAGCACGAGCCGGAGGAAAATAGTTATTGATACAAAGTTGAAAGGTACCGGTGGCTGCGGACCTTCCATCAATGCGAAGTAAATAATCCCTTCCTACAACAAGTCCGCCTTCGTATAGAGAAAGGATTCCGGCATTTCTGGTATCGGTTCCACAATTTATTTCCTGCAGAGTACCACCACAAACTCCACTGTAAAGAGCAGCTTGCATGGTGCGCAGAGATCCACCCGGGGTCCCGGCTACATTGGCTCCAATGATGGTAATATTTACATCTGAAGCAAAGGCCCTGAAAGCAAACCAAACATCACCGGGAGAATTACTCCAGCAGGTGCTGGCCCCATAACCGGAAGGAGTGGCAGCTACGGTCGTGAATTCTCCGGCCTTGCTGCAATATTTGGTGATGTCACCAATTTTGATGGGACTGTTGCAATTGTCATTGGACGGTTGGGCTACAAGGAGTACACCAAATGTCATGGCACAGACTATCAGCGACAGTTTTCTATTCATAGGACCTTTTTTTAGCATTTCTGCTACTCTATTGACACAGATTTAAACAAAAATGCTTCAATGAGTTTCACTAAATAATGCATAAAATTAAGTTAAATTGCATAAATGATAGATTTTCAGCAGGAAGATTAGGTGGAACACGAGGTTTGGGCTTAGTTTTGTGAGGTAATTGAAGAAAATGTTTAGCCTTCCTAATCTGATAACTGCTCTTAATCTCTTGCTTGGATGCATAGCCTGTATTGAGCTGGTGGAAGGGCACTATGAAACTGCTTTGATACTTTTGGCGGGGTCAATGCTGGCAGATTTTTTGGATGGATTTGTGGCCAGGGCTATGGGAAGTGATTCATCGCTGGGCGTCCAATTGGATTCACTGGCCGACGTTGTTTCCTTTGGTCTGGCACCGGGCCTTATGATTTATAAATTAATAGAATTGAATGAGTTCAACCACTCAACAGAATTCATTTTACCATATATTGGACTGATCCTTCCGGTTTTTGCAGCATTCAGGCTGGCGAGATTTAACATCGAAACGACGGGAGTGCCGACTCATTTTTCCGGACTTCCGGTGCCGGCCATGGCATTGTTTTTTATGGGTTATCTTGGAGGGAGGAATTTTCTCCCCGTGATTATGTTGAGTGATTACTTTTTGATTGCCTGGAGTATCCTATTTTCTTTTTTGATGATCAGTAGATTACCCATCGTCAAGGTGCAACCAGGCAAAACTTGGCTTTATAAATATTATCCCATGGTCATTGCCTATATAATCTGCATCATCTCTTATTTTGTAATAGGTTTGGTGTCCCTGGCTTTAATGATCATTGCTCATATAATTTTAAGCTTATTTTTGCTCAGAAATAAAAATCAAAACACATAACTTTTATGAAGACGTTTGTTGCCAAAATAGACATCATGCCTCACAAGGAATTATTGGATCCTCAAGGAAAAACAGTGGCCAAAAATATAGGACACCTAGACATAAATGGTGTAAAGGATGTGCGGATCGGCAAGCATATTGAAATGGTATTGGAGTCAATAGATGAAGCAAGTGCCCGAGTAGTGGTGGATTCTTCCTGCAAAAAATTATTAACCAATCTCATTACCGAAACATATAGATTCGAACTTTCAGAAATCGTAAGCTGATGTTGTTCCTGGTGCCTACACCGATTGGCAACAGGGGAGACATGACACCCCGGGCAATAGAAGTCTTGAATCAATGTTCACTCATACTTGCGGAAGATACGCGGGTGAGTAAACCTTTCCTTAAGACGTATGGGGTGGAAAAAGATTTTCAGAGTTTTCATGCCAACAATGAACATCAACAAACACCCCGAATTATTGAGAAGCTTCAATCAGGTGTTGCCATTGCCATGGTCACGGATGCAGGTACTCCGGGAATATCCGATCCGGCGTTTTTATTGGTTAGGGAATGCAGACAACACAAAATAGAAGTTCAGGCATTACCCGGCGCTACCGCCTTTGTACCAGCTTTAGTTTCGTCCGGGCTTCCATGCGATCGTTTCTTTTTTCAAGGATTTCTACCACAAAAGAAAGGAAGGCAAACCCAATGTATTTGGTTGGCACAATTACCTTGTACTGTGGTGTTGTATGAATCGCCACATCGACTTTTAAAATGCATAGATGAACTCATATTGCATTTTGGTGGAGAAAGGCAAGCAAGTTTTGCAAAAGAAATTTCTAAGTTTTTCGAAAAACATTTCAATGGAAGTCTGGAAGAAATAAAAATCCAGTTGCAGTCAGAGAAAATTGTCGGGGAGTGGGTGATCTGCCTGGAGGGTGTCAAAAATTGAATCCAATATTCAATCTATAATTAAAAAGACGATCAACTAATCTTTCTTAGAATTAAGATTCTTCGAAATTATATTGATCATCTAAGCCGAGAACAATCTTTCATAAGTCCATAACAATCCGATCCCTGAAATCATGATTGATAAAGGAATTACCAGGTATTTTCTGTACCAATCTTTCTGACTGAACCATTTTGCGAAAACAAAATAGCAAATTACCACCACAATAATTTGGGCCAATTCAACGCCACAATTAAAGCCAAACAAGGCAGTGATTAAATCGCTTTCAGGAATTTCAATGAATTCTAAAATGGAAGCGAATCCTAAACCGTGAATAAGTCCAAATAAAAAAACAACAAGTAATCTCCAGGATTTAAGATCGGTGTGTAATAAATTTTCAAAGGCTAAAATAAAAATAGATAATGCAATCGTAGTTTCTACTAGTTTAGAATTGATGTGAACATACCCAAGTGTGGCCATAAAAAGAGTGATGGAATGGGCAATTGTAAAAACCGAGCATTGGATAATTGAATATTTGAGTTTCGAATTTAAGAAAAACATGGAGATGATAAATAGGATATGATCATAACCCAAAGGCACGACGTGCTCAAAACCTAATTTACCATAATCCAAAAACAGTCCCATCAAAAATATAAAGTTTGAAAAAATATTTTAGGAATTCTATACAATTATGACCAGGTAAAAATACGATTACTGATCTTAAATAACCTATTCAAATTATTCTTGCCTAAATTAATTCAATGATAAATCTTGGCAACAGAATAATTGGGCTGAAATTAGAATTTATTTCTAATTTTTTCAAAATGACTACATTTTATTTTAGCTCATCATTTTCTTAGGTGTCAATCCGTATTTTCTTTTAAATGCGGCAATGAAATGACTTGTATTCGTATATCCTATCCGGTCAGCGACTTCACCCACTTGCATTTTATCCTGAGTCAAAAGTTGTCTGGCGATTTCCAGTTTGTGGTCGAGAAGATATTGATAAGGACTGTTTCCATAAATTTCCTTGAAGCCAACTTTTAATTGGAATTCATTCAGTCCAATTGCTTTTGCGAGTTCTGTTATGGTAGGTGGATTGGAATAGGATTGGATAAGAAGTTCTTTTGCTTTTTTTATTTTTCGTACGGTGAATTCATCATTCAGGAAAGGGCAGGTTTCGGTATCGGGTTTTGAACCAGAAAAAAAGAGACTGAGGATTTCTATGGCCTTTCCCTGAAGAAATAATCGCAAGGTGTTGGCAGGAAGTTTGATTTCAAAGAGTTGGTGTAAAATGACAATGAGTTCGCCGGGGATTTCTTTTTCCTCGTAATATTTTCTGTTCACATTTTCCGGATTGAAAACCGGAGCATCCTGGAGTTCCGGAACAAATAATTGATGGAGGTGATCAAGAGACATTTTGAGTTTCACCAAACGCGTGCCTTCACTCAGTGTTTGGCGGTAGGGGAGGTCTGTATCCGGATTGTAAATCATAAAAACCTTGCCGGCATTTAGTACACGCTGGTATACCGGGCCGAAAGCAAACGTGGATGCACCTTCCAGACAGAAGAGCAGATAGATTTTACCTTTTTCAAAGGCTGGCTGAATATCCGGGACATAAGCGACGTCATTGATAAGTTGGAGTTGAATGTCCTTTATGTGATCGCCATAATCCTGACCTTTTGGGGTATTTTTTGAATCAGGCATGATAGTATTAAGTTTGTTTTAGACAAAAATGAACACCAATATAGGAAGTTTTATACTATGGTTTTACTTATTGGGCTATTTAAATTACGTTTAGGGGTATTTTTATAAAAGAGCTTGGCTCAATTTTGCCTTCAGAAATGAGGAAGTTTGCGCTAATTGGATTGTGGATATTTATAATAGGACAGGTGTGCGGTCAACGTGATTCCGTTCAATTATCCGAAATCATGATAACCGCGACCCGCACGGAACGGCTCCTTTCTGCGGTACCGATGCCTTTTCAAATGATTCCGGGTAAAAATATCAAGGCTATAGGTTCTACCCGGTTGCAGGATATACTGGGGGAACAGGCTGGTTTGATCATTGTTCCGCAGGTGAATGGCCTGGGGAATGGTCTTCAGATACAGGGGCTAAACCCGGATTATACCTTGATTCTCATTGATGGAGAACCTCTTATAGGGCGATATGCCGGTACACTTGAGTTAAGTCGAATAACAACCGGCAACATCCGAAAAATTGAAATTGTCAAAGGACCTTCTTCCAGTCTTTATGGATCAGAGGCTTTGGCCGGAGTCATCAACATCATTACTGATCAGCCATTGGTTGATAAGTTGAATGCAGGTGTCCGATATGGATTAAGAAATACGCTTGATCTGAGTGCACAAGGTAATGTAGCGCGTGAAAAGTGGCGCCTTTCTCTGTTTGGAAATCGGTACAGCACCGATGGTTACGATTTATCACCAGATATTTTTGGTCAGACGGTATCTCCCTTTTCAAATTATACCTTTCAGTCAAGATTGGTGTTGAATCCAACCGCTCATCAGGAGATCAACCTCAGTACCAAATACTTTCAGGAGGACCAGCACAATGAGTATCAAGTATTGGCCGGTGGGGATTCAATAAAAGTGAATGGTTCCGGCAAGGTCAGTGATTTTAGTTTTAATCCTTTTTACAAATATTCCTGGAACAATCAAACACATGTCATAGCAAGGATATACTCTACTTATTACCGTACTTCCACTGAATTGTACAAACAGGAAGATGGAATGCTTCATTATACCGATGATTTCAACCAGTTTTTTATGAGACCTGAATTGCAGGCCACCTGTAGGTTTTTACCTCATCAGAAGTGGACTGCAGGAACTGGTTACATTTTGGAAACTGTGAATACTTCACGTTATGGCGATGATAACAAAAAAAAGCAGGACACGTACTATGGATTTTTGCAACATGAATGGGATCCGAATGTACATTTCACATTGGTGAGTGGCTTGCGATTTGATCACAACAGTTCCTATAGATCACAGTGGTCACCAAAACTTGCTGCACAATTTTCTTTCAACTCAAAACATTCCATCAAAGCTTCTGTGGGGAGCGGTTTCAAGGCCCCCGATTTCAGACAGCTTTATTTGAATTTCAATAATGCAGCAGCAGGATATTCAGTTTTTGGTTCTGATGTGGTTACCAAAGAAATTGAGAATCTCCAGGCTGCGGGAAGAATTCAACAAATCTTAAGCCCATTGGAAACGATGGGGCACATATCACCGGAACAATCATTTGCGATAAACATAGGATCACAACACCAATTAAATCAGTTTATTAAAGTTGATGTCAATCTATTTAGAAATGATTTGAAAGGATTGATAGAAACTATTCCGGTAGCCTTGACCACCGATCAGAGATTGATTTACAGTTATACCAATATTAAAAAAGCCTTTACTCAGGGGATAGAAATAAATACAAACTACAGTGGTATAAAAAATCTCGGAATTCAATTGGGTTATCAGTACCTGGAAGCAAAAGATAAAGAAGTTTTAAATGAAGTTAAAAAAGGGCTGGTCTACGGTCGTGATCCCCAGACATTGGAATCCTACAGGCTCAAAAGTTCAGATTACCTTGGGCTTTCCAACAGATCACGACACAATGCTACTCTAAAATTTTTCTACGAATTTCCTAAATATGGAATGGATCTTAACGTAAGATTCGTGTACCGTGGAGCCTTTGGCATTACCAATACTGCGGGCAATGTATCCGGTGTTTTGATCCCTTCTTCAGACCGCAATGGAAATGCAATTCTTGATTCCTATGATCAGTTGGTAAAAGGTTATACGCTTACCAATTTAACCATGGGAAAAAAATGGAGGGACCGGTATAAAATTCAACTGGTCTGCGAAAATTTATTCAATTACAGAGATGCATTGCACATTCCAAATCTTATTGGCAGAAATCTGTTCATACATTTTCAATATCAATTTATTAAATCTTAAATTATGAAATATTTTTTTCCGGCAATGCTATTATTTGCCTTTATTTTGGGAGTGAGTTCATGCAATGATGATGAAGACAACTCCACTTCGACTGTAAGTTCGGTTAATGTAAAAGATCTTCCTGCAGATCCTACCACCGGTTTTGATCCTACCACCGGCATGCCTGTTGGTGATAAGAAAATATTTACCTTTTTCAGATTGGCTGACAGCAGTATTGTTCCCAATTCGGACAGTGCTACCACCAAGTGGGATATTGGTTTCCGTGGCAGTACCATCATCACCAATGGCGGTTCAAGTGGTCCCGGCCAGGGAGGTGCATTTATTTTTAGCGGTCTTTTTGCAGATTTGAAGGAAGTTCCTGCAGACAGTACATTTCGCGTGGATCAGAGTTTAACCAATACGGCTATTGGAAAAGGTTGGTACGATTATAATGGGGCAGCTATGGTGTTTACACCCAAGCCAGGGAAAGTTTTGGTAATTCGTACCGCTGATAACAAATACGCCAAACTGGAAATTCTCTCCTACTATAAAAATGCACCGGCAAATCCAACTCTTAACGACCCTGCTCGCTATTATACATTCCGTTATGTGTACCAGGCTGATGGGACAAAGAAATTTTAGATCAGGAGGATCTTTGTTAAATTAAATAGATTGGGTTTTAGCAGGCCGCATTTAAAATGCTGCAAACGTATTGCATCGCAGTTTCAAACTGCGATGATCATTTGGTTAAGTTATATTAGGTTTTAGCAGGCTGCATTTAAAATGCTGCAATCGTATTGCATCGCAGATGCAAACTGCGACAATCTGTGGGAGGAACAGAGTCAGAGGCGTTCAGTCACATTAGTTGGTTATCTTTGCCGTCTAATTTTTCAATATGGCAGATAATAAGATCATCTTTTCGATGGCAGGTGTGGGAAAGATTATTCCACCACAGCGGGTAATCCTCAAGGATATATATCTTTCATTTTTTTACGGAGCCAAGATTGGGGTCCTGGGATTGAATGGATCCGGGAAATCCACTTTACTGAAAATCATAGCAGGCATCGACAAGAATTACCAGGGTAAAATCGAGTTCGATGGCACTTATAAGATTGGCTACCTTGAGCAGGAGCCTACTTTGGATGAGACTAAGACTGTCAGGGAGATTGTGCAGGAGGGCGTGCAGGAGATAGTTGATTTGTTGAAAGAATATGATGAGATCAACTTAAAATTTGCAGAGCCGATGAGTGATGATGAAATGAACAAACTCATCAATCGGCAGGGAGAAGTTTCTGAAAAATTGGAAATAACCGGAGCCTGGGAACTCGACAACAAGTTGGAAGTTGCCATGGATGCATTGCGATGTCCTGAAGGAGATGTGCCGATTAATATATTATCGGGTGGTGAGCGTCGCCGTGTGGCTTTGGCAAGGCTTTTATTGAGCAATCCCGATATTTTACTGCTTGATGAGCCAACGAATCATCTGGACGCTGAATCTGTGCTTTGGCTGGAACAGTACCTGGCAAAATTTCCGGGGACTGTAATTGCAGTTACGCATGACCGTTATTTTCTGGACAATGTGGCAGGATGGATTCTTGAGTTAGACAGGGGTGAAGGAATTCCATGGCAGGGAAATTATTCATCCTGGCTGGAGCAAAAGACCAGCAGACTTGCCGGAGAAGAAAAGCAGGAAAGTAAAAAAAGAAAAGCCCTTGAGCGAGAGTTAGAATGGGTGAGGATGAATCCAAAGGGTCGTCAAGCCAAGAGTAAAGCCCGTTTAACAGCCTATGAGAAAATGGCCGGAGAAGAATCCAAAGAGAAGGAAGCTAAATTAGATTTATTTATTCCACCCGGACCTAGATTGGGTGATGTGGTCATTGAATTGAACCATGTGAGTAAAGCATTTGGTAATCGGGTGCTATATGATGACGTTTCTTTCAAGATCCCAAAGAATGCAATTGTCGGAATTATTGGACCCAATGGAGTAGGTAAGTCTACCTTATTCCGGATGATCATGGGCCAGGAGAAACCTGACCAAGGTGAAATCATTATTGGAGATACTGTGAAGCTCGCATACGTAGACCAGAGTCATAAAGACCTGCTGCCTGAAAAAAGTATTTATGATATTATTTCGGGTGGATTGGATTTAATTACTGTTGGAAATGTTTCGGTGAATGCACGAGCATACATCAGTAAATTTAATTTTGGAGGACAAGATCAAAGCAAAAAAGTAGGAATACTTTCAGGAGGTGAACGCAACAGATTGCATCTCGCCATGACCCTCAAAGAAGGAGGTAATGTATTGTTGCTCGATGAGCCTACAAACGATATTGACGTTAATACCTTACGGGCTTTGGAAGAAGCCGTTGAGAACTTTGCAGGATGTGTTTTGGTGATTTCTCATGACCGATGGTTCATAGACAGATTAGCAACTCATATTCTTTCATTTGAAGATGAAGGGCAGATCATATTTTTTGAAGGAAACTTTGCCGATTATGAAGAGAATAAAAAGCAGAGATTGGGCAATGTAGCACCGCATCGACCTAGATTTAAAAATCTGATCAAAAGTTAGCAACAGATTTTCCAGAGCGCAATATAAGTTTACAGCTTAATTGAATTTGAGTTGTTCGATTATTTGATTTTTGTATCAAACCAGAAATTGGTTTTAATATTGGTGTTAAACTCTGACAATTAAACTTCATTCATTCGGTACAAATAAAATTGTGCTCAGGAAGCTTCCATAAATTTTAAAATCAGGAGTCTCTTAATATTCAAGTTATTATGAAATGAGGGAGTCAGCATCGAAATATTAAGTTAAGCAGGATGCATACCACGGGCACCCAAAATTTACCTAAATGAAATTTGAATTTTGGTCAAGAGCTATTGGGGTATATTTTTTAAAAACTGATACAAGTGAAGCGTAAAGTGTAATGAGTTGTTATAAAATAGTTTATATATATTGGTTTGTATTCATGTCTTAAAGTGTCCTTAAATTAGATTAAGGAGCTTTGTATATTGACAATGAATGAGTTATTTTTATACCCTAAAAACCAAAGATCATGAGGATGTATTTATTTGTGGCGGTCCTGGTAATGGGTTTCAGTTCCGCCTTTGCTTACTCCCCCTCCCCTCTGAGCTTGACAGTGGAATGTCCGCAGCCAGTTAATTTGTTGGAGGGCCAGTCGTATGATACGACGGTCACCGGATTACCCAAAGTCATCGAAAATGATGGAGGAGCGGTTACCATCACCTATCTTGAATATTACACCAAGGGAAATTGTTCCAACAAGAATGACGTAGTGACCAGGATTTTCACAATCCGTAATGCAAAGGGAGATCTCCAGAGATGCAATCAGAGTATTTTTCTTAGACATCGGACCATTAATGAAATTAAATTTCCAACGGATACCACAGTTTCATATCCTAAAACCGGTTCGTTTGTGAGTGCAATCTTAGGTGTGCCTGACGAACTTGGAGCTTTAATTATTAGTTTTTCGGATACCAAATTGTCTTCAGGTTGTTCAAGTCCAGTGCGCATCAGAAGAGTATGGACCATAACAGATCGATGCACCGGAGCTGTGAACACGAGAACTTCACTGATCAATGTGCTTAACTACCAAAATAGTTTTGAGCATCAGAAAGTGGTGGAAGACGATCTATGTGATGAGGAAGGATTGATCAGTGTATCACCCTTGGGTGAGTTTGGTGCCTACACGTATGCATGGAGTAATGGTGCCACTACTTCGATCATCAGCAATCTTAAGCCTGGCATTTATTCTGTGGTGATTACAGATAAATTCAAATGCAATACTTTGGTTTCATTCGGACTGGAATCCATGTCCGTGAAGGCGGATGTTGGAGGAAGAATTGTTACCCAAAATGATTACCGGGTTTATCCGGATTCAATCTACATTACCGATGCGAACAATATCAAAAAATTCTGTTTGTCTGCAAATGGGGGATTGCACTATGGGTTCACGGTAAAAAAGCGCAACAGCGGATTTATGGAATACCGATTGGTCAAACGCACTGATCCGGTGGCCGGAATCTCGACAAAAGATGTGTTATTGATACAAAAGCACATTTTGGGAATTGAACGTTTTTCCGATACATTGAAATACTTCGCTGCAGATGTCAATAATAATTTTAATGTGACTGCTTCCGATATGACAGAGCTTCGAAGACTGATACTCGGGATAAAAGATAATTTTACAGCTGTATTGCCATGGTATTTTTTACGAACAGACTGGAAGCAGGTGATTGCGCCTTTTCAGAGTTTTCAGTCCATCCAATTCAAGGGCATACAGATCGTTAACTTTCCACGTCAAAATGCAGACATCCTAGCACTCAAAATGGGAGACATCGATTTAAGTTATCGACAAACATTCACAGGAAACCAGTTGGATCAAAGACTGAAAGGAACCAGTTGTAAATTGATCCAGGGACCTGTAAAAGTGGTTGGTAATCGAATGGTGGAAATTCCATTCTATCTGACAGCCAACCAGGATGTCATGGGCTTCCAGTTTGCCTTGAGTTTATGTGATGCTGGAGAAATTATTAAAGTGCGGTCTGTACAAATACCTGAAGAAAATATTCATTTGAAAGAAAATGCGCTTATTGTATCGCACAGTACCGGACTTCCTTTGATATGGAACAATCCGCAACCTGCATTTATTCTGACTTGTAGGGTAGATGCATTAAATGATATTAATTATGAGTTTTGTCTGAATGATAAAATCATTTCTGAATATTACGACAGGAACTTAGTAGAATGGGGGCTTGAATTGAATCAGAAAAATGAAATTCCAACTGATCATGTTTCTTACCATTTTAGTCCACAACCTGTGAAAGATCTGTTGCATATACGGTCTGAGCAAATTGGATTATCTTACCTCAGTGTATATTCTACAGATGGAAGAAAAATTGATCAATTGGCGTTTGAATCTGACCTTGATTATGATACAGGCGGTCTTCCCTCCGGATGTTATTTTTACCGGATTGAAAAGAATTCTTATGTCATGCAATCAGGGCGATTTGTGGTGAGCAAATAAATAGTTTTACTTTTACTTTTCAGTTTCTCCCTTGTAGATTTTTACAAAATTTCGATCAGGGATTTAATCGCTTACCACTGCGCAAAACAAACTTTTGTCTTTAAGGTATGGACGAATTCTGAACAGCTCCTCCAAATTTATGATGGCCAGAATATATGAGTAATCGTCACTGTAATATTCAGAAATGATCTGATGAAAATTAATCATTGTAAGGTCTTCTTTGGAATTGATGCGCAAGTAAATTTTTAGGTTTACATTCCTGGTAAATAAATTCGATCCGTTTTGTTCGTGTTTTTTATAAGAGTAGCGGTAGTGATAGGACAGTGCTGAAATATCTGATAAAACAGCACTCCCAGTGGGGTGGCTGCCGGCACCTCGTCCCTGAAAAAATTGCTCACCTGAAAATTCTCCTTCCACAATTACACCGTTGAATTCATTTTCTACTTTGTACAAATTATTTTTTTTGCTGATCAGGTGTGGAATGACATAAGCTGTAATTTGGTGTTCTGCTATTTTTTCAACAACGGGTAGTAATTTAATTTTAAATGATTTTTCTGAGGCAAATTTTATGTCGTGATCGGTAAGCTCGGTGATACCGATGGTGATTATATTCTCAGGTTCAATTATGATTCCGAAGGCATGCAGCGCTAATACAGCGGTCTTGAATTTTGCATCAAAACCTTCTACATCATTCGTAGGATCACTTTCTGCAAATCCAGCCTCCTGCGCTTGTTTAAGCGCAGTTGGGTAGGAGATTTGATCTTCAATTGTTTTGGTGAGAATGTAATTTGTAGTGCCATTGAAAATGCCCGATACTTTTAAAAGATTTTCATTGTCAAAGTATTCTTCAAGTGTTCTGATGATGGGTATGCTGCCGCATGCCGAGGCTTCATACAATAAACTCACCTGATGTTTCTCCTGCAAAGCAAAGAGTTCAGTTAAATGCAAGGCAAGCATTTTTTTATTGGCCGTGACCACATGTTTTCCATTGGTGATTGCGGTTTTGACAATTTCAAAAGCTTCCGTTGCATCGTCAATAAGTTCTACCACCACATCAATCTCTGGGTCATTCAGGATTTCATATTTATCATAAGTGATCATATTCGCACTTACAATCCTTTTTTTGTTTCGATCTTTTACACCAATTTTTTTGATGTTGGCTTTAAATCCGGTGCTGTGGTTAAGGACATAGTATAATCCTTGGCCCACACAACCAAAACCAAACAGTCCAATATTTAGTATTTTCATTTTTTCATTTATTTAATTGATTCAAGTGCCTGAAGTATGTCCTGATGTATGTCTTCGTATTCTTCCAGTCCTACTGAAATTCTTATAAGGCCATCTGTGATTCCGGTTTTCATTCTATCCTCCGGACTCAGTTTGCAATGTGTCGAGCTGGCCGGATGAGTTGCAATAGTTCGGCTGTCACCAAGATTGGGTGAGATTTTAATCATCTGCAAAGCATTCATAAATTGTTGCCCTGCATTAAGTCCTCCTTTTAAAGAAAAGGATACAATACCTCCCCCGGCGCGCATTTGTTTTTTTGCTATTGCATGTTGTGGATGTGAAGGGAGAAAGGGATAACGTAAGTATTCGATGGACGGATGATGTTCCAGATCAGTTGCCAGTTGTAAAGCATTGGCGCAATGCCGATCCATTCTCAGTGAAAGCGTTTCAATGCTTTTGCTTAAGATCCATGCGTTGAATGGTGAAAGTGAAGGACCCGTGATGCGTGCGAATAAATAGATTTCCCTAATTAAATCCTTGCGACCGACCACCACTCCACCGAGAACTCTTCCCTGGCCATCAAAATATTTAGTAGCTGAATGAATTACCAGATCCGCACCATATTTGATAGGTTGTTGTAAATAGGGTGTTGCAAAACAATTGTCCACCACTAAAATCAAGTTATGAGCTTTTGCAATTTTTCCTACCCATTCCAGATCAATGATTTCGATGGCAGGATTGGTTGGCGTCTCCAAATAAATAATTCGCGATTCGGGTTTAATCAGATTCAACAATTCATTTGGATGAGCGGCGCTGAAATAATCACATTGAATGTTGAACCTGGGATAGTATTTGGTGAATAAAGTATGGCTTGCACCGAAGATGGATGAGCAGGATATGATGTGGTCTCCAGCTTGAAGCAAAGGAGTAATGGCATGATAAATAGCGGACATGCCGGATGAGGTAGCTATACCGGCTTCAGCCCCTTCCAACTGACAAATTTTTTCTGCAAATTCATCCACATTAGGATTTCCGTAACGTGAATAAATATAATCATCCGTTTCTTCATTGAAAGCTGCCCGCAGATCTTCCGCCTGATCAAACACAAAACTGGAACTCAAATACAAAGGCACCGAATGCTCCTTGTTTTGCGATCGTTCTGATTGAGTACGAATGGCAATCGTATTAAAATTCTTCTTTTCCATTGAGTGTTATTTTTGAAATTATTTTTGCAGTGGGTTCCAGAGTTTTAGCCACAGAGCAATATTTATCCAATGATAAATCGATTGCTTTTTTGACCTGATCTACTGTAAGTTCGCCATTGATTTTAAAGTGAATTACAATCTTTCTATACAGGGAATAAGTTTCCAATTGTTCGCGGTCACCATCTAGAATGACTTCAAAGCTGCTGTATTTTTTTCTTTGTTTTTTTAGGATGTTGAGGACGTCTATCGCGCTGCAACCACCGAGTGAAGCCAGCAAAACCTGCATCGGCCTCATGCCTTTATTTTGCCCGCCAATATTTTCGGAGGCATCCATAATAAATGAGTTGCCACTTTCATTTTGGGCCTCCATGGTGAAGTTTTCATCTAAGAGTTTTATTACAATATCCATTATTTATAATTTAGAAATGATTTAACTATTTTGTTAATTTTTTTACCTTCTGTAAGGAATCCGTCATGGCCAAATGGAGAACTTATTATCTTAAGTTTAGCATTAGGAATATTTGCTGCCAGAAAATTTTGTTCACTGATTGGAAATAAAATATCTGTTGAAATTCCGATGACCAATGTTTTCGCAATGATTAGAGACAAGGAATTTTCTATACCGGCTCTTCCTCTTCCCACATCGTGCGAATCCATTACCGAGCTTAAAATATAATAAGAATCTGTGGTGAATCTTTTAGCCAGTTTTTCACCCTGGTATTGTTGATAGGAAATGGTGCCATGGTAGTCTGGTTCCTTTTGTTCGTCTAAAGTGCGGTGATACATTTGATAATTTCGGTAACTCAACATGGCAATCGCTCTGGCAGCTTTCAGACCATTTTCACCGGCATCAATGGCCATCCGCTGTGCTTCATTAAAAGCTACACCCCAGGCTGAATGTTTGGCATTGCAGGCGAGTAGTACCATGTGTTCTATGGATGATGGAACCTTGATTGCCCATTCCATGGCTTGTTGACCTCCTTGTGATCCACCGATGATTAAGAAAATTTTATTTAATTTTAAATGTGCATATAATAAGTGGTGTGCATTCACAAGATCTCTGGTGGTGAGTTTTATTTTGTTGAATGATAAACTTTGGTTGCCAGAATCAGTCTGTTTAAATTGTGTTCCATAACAAGAACCAAGATTGTTGGCACAGACAATAAAATATTTTTCAGGATCGAGCAATTTGTTTTTTCCAAATACCACATTCCACCAATCCGCAACATCAGAATTGGCGGTGAGTGCGTGACAAACCCATACAACATTTGATTGGTCCTTATTCAGCTTGCCATAGGTATGATAGGCAATTTGAAGATCGTGCAGGATGGTCCCGGATTCTGTAACAAATGGTTTTTCATGCCTGTATAATTGCACCTGATTCATTTTCTTTCTCGTTTTAAAGTATAAAAAAAAGAGCCTTGCGGGATGCAAGGCTCTTTTTAAGATTTTTTGAATATTTAATTAACTTAAATGTTCATATAGAGGCCTTGCAGGATGCTCACGCATACAACAACACATCATCAAACAACAAACATTTAAATTTTTCATGATCGAATTAGTGGTGCAAATAAAAGCTAATTTTAAAGAATGAAAAAGTCGTAATCATTATTTAACAAAAATTTATGAAACGAGCATAAAAAGAAATATCTGATTTCTATGTAAGACGAAATCAGGACTTGACCTTGATGCTGCAACCAATGGCTTTAGTAATGGAGGGATCAGGATCTTTTCCGTTCATAAGGGCTGCGATTGCGTTTTCAAGATATTTATCTTTTACCATGGCGGCATCTTTTGGGCTGTCGTCAATGGCGCCAATATATTTTACTACACGATTTTTATCCAATAGAAAAACATGAGGCGTTTTCGTAGCTCCGTACATTGGAAAAACTTCTTGTTTTTCATCAAACAGATATGGGAAATTATATTTATGTTTTTTGGCGATTTTTTTCATTTCCTTGGGTCCATCTTCCGGAACAACTGCAGGATCATTTGGATTGATGGCAATCACCGGGTAACCGGAATCGGTATATTTTGCACTGAGTTCAACGATTCTTTTTTCATACATCTTGGCATAAGGGCAGTGATTGCAAGTAAAGATGATGATATATCCTTTTGCATCTTTATAATCTGACATGCTCACAACCTTTCCGTTTATGTTTTTTAAACTGAAGTCGGTCGCTACATCACCAATCTTATATCCCTTTTGGGTAAAAGCCGTTAGACTTAAGGATAGTAATAGCATTAACATGATTAATTTTTTCATAAGCAGTAATTATTTTTTAGTGATTGAATTTATCCAATTGTGAATATCTGCAGCAGAATGGAATTCTTGTTCGGCGAAACCTCTTGTTTGATTCCCAATCACCAAGGTTGCAGGGATTGATCCTGTCCAGCTTGGCTCGATACGGTCGATATAGAAATTTGGATTGTTCTCATCGAGTACCATGACCTTTGACATCACATTCTTCTTTTTTAAGAAATTGCTGAGTTTGGATTGAGACCGATTTAGATCATCCAGGCTGACCAGATATAAAAGTTGTTTGGTACCTTTTATTTCCTGATTGAACGTTTCAAAATTGGGAAGCTCCTTCACGCAAGGTACGCACCAGGTGGCCCAAAAATTAAATACCCGCACCGTATCATCCTGAATGGACAACAGGTCTTCCAGATCACCCAGTTTGATGATCTGATAGTCTCCGGATTGGGCTTTCAGGTGTAGAGTAAGCCCCATTAGAAAGGCCAGCATGAGGTTTTTGATCTTCATCTCATGGAAACGGATGCAGGTGGTTGATTGTTTTAAATTTTCGGGTTCATTTTTATAAATTGGGGCTCGGGTGTGTGAATTAGTTTAATTTAGCCTTTGAATTATGCGTTGGAGCTTCAGGAGGACTTTGGTATTGCTTTCTTCGATATTGGTGTTGTATATCGTGGGGATTTTCTTTATTTATATTTTTATAGATTTCATCGTTTTTTCACCGGTGATACATCCTGCAAAGGCTCGATATAAGCTGGCTCTGCCTTACCAGGAAATCAAATTGAAACATCCAAACGGGGAACAGGTCAACATGTTGGCTTTCAACAATCAGGCACCTTTGAAGGGTTATATACTTTTCTTTCATGGGGCCAATAAAAGTGCAGATTTCTGGGCCGCTTATGCTCCATTTCTGACAGAGCGGGGTTTTAAACTGTACATCCCTGATTACCGTGGATATGGTAAATCAGATGGCAGTCCATCGGAGATCAGTTGGAATGAAGATGCCCAATTGGGGCTCACCTGGCTTAAGACACAGGTTTCTGAAGACAGTATTCTGTTCTACGGCGTTGGGCTGGGTGCTTCAGCTGCGGCGTACTTGGCCACTATCAATCCGTGCAGAATGGTCATACTCGAAAATCCGGTCTATGGTTTGCGTTCCTGGATGAGGGCTTCATTTCCCTTACTGATGTTGCCCTATGAACTCAAATACGACTTTAACCTTTATGAGTATATTCCGAACATTGTGAGTCCTGCGGTCATACTACAAACCAAAAAATCCAAAGACCTGAACAAATTAGAGCAAGCACATCTGCAATCTTTAATGTCAGATCCAAACAATTTTATTTGGCTTGACCATGCGGATAAAAGTTTTCCGCTTGAGGACGAGGAATACATACGTTTATTTGATCAATTAGTGAAGAGTTTATAATACTTTATGAGTAACCGATCCAAGCTGGAGAAATTTGCTGCCAATCTTGCATTTCCCAATGTATTTGAGAACATGGATTTTGATGAGCCCAAGTTGAGGAAGGGATTGAATCAGTATGTTGATTTTCGGAACAAATGGAAGGAAGAATATTTCAAAAATAATTCCCCATTGATCCTTGAGCTTGCCTGCGGTCGTGGAGAATACAGTCTGGGGATGGCCAGGATGCTGCCGGAGCGTAATTACGTAGGCGTTGACATTAAGGGAGCCAGAATCTGGAAAGGTGCCTCCACCGCATTAAATGAACAATTGAATCAAATTGTTTTTGTGCGTACAAAGATTGAATTGTTGGACAAATTTTTTGGGGAGGGAGAAGTGGATGAAATCTGGATTACTTTTCCGGATCCTTTTCCACGACCCAGTAAGTCGAATAAAAGACTCACATCCGATTATTACCTCGACCTCTATCATAAAATTCTAAAACCGGGCGCTTTGTTGCATCTCAAAACAGACGACCCTGGGCTGTATGACTTCAGTGTAGACAGGATGCAATCACATCCGGCCTTCACCTTGATATACCACGAGGATGACATTTATTCCAAACCACTGGTGACACCTGAACTTGAACTGAAGACTTATTATGAAAGAATGCATCTACAAGTAGGGAAAAAGATCAAATATATACGAGCCAAGCATTCTTAATGATTTAAAAAGTATTGCCTTTTTTAGTTTGTCTTAATCAAAAATCTAAAAAATTTCAGCTAATCCAATAGGACAGATAATACAGTACAATTCTTACATTTTTCTTTAGACTATTTATTCGTATTCATTGGAAATGACCATGGTATTTTTCTAAATTGGTGTGGAACAATTTAGGAAACTACCATGGTTATAACTAAATATCTACAAAAGGAGAACGAATATAATTACTTCAACCAAAATGAAGGGTTGCAAATCTGCAATTTGTTGAAGTAACATGACATTCATTTTTGGATTTAAATAAATTGTTGAATTAATTTTTAAGGCTTCCGCTGAATTCATAATTTATGTCTGCCTGACCTGCTTTTTTCCAAACAGATTTTCCATTGATGACATTATCCTTCACCATTCCTTCAAATAGGATTTCACCTTCATTGGCGCTATTAATCGTGGTGCTAAACGTGGTATTGTCGTCTTTGTTCTGATGCTTGTAAGCAGCAGCGGCAAAGCCATATTGGTGACAGGCGTCTGAATCCATTTTTCCATCCTTAAAAATTAATAAGTCTGGATCTTTTTTATCCGGATGGGCGACATCCCAAATGCTGATCTGAAAGGATTTGCCATCCAACGATTTATTTACATTCTGGGCACAGGACATGTTGAGAAAAATGCTTAGACCTAAAAAAAATTGAATTACTTTCATAAGAGCTGGTTTTAATTGTGATTGAATAATTAATTGTTGTGTTGGGTTTTATATTTTATTTATCAAAAATTGTTCTTGTCAGGATTTACCATTATATACGGTTGGATGGGATTCTTATGGGATCAAGGAACCAAAGCTGCACATAGGTTCCGGTGCAATTTTTATGACAATTCACTCCTACAAACCATACTGCCACCTGTCATTGTCGTGATCTTAGTATCCAGGAATTTTGAAAGCGATGCTTTTACTCCTGGATCAAATAATAAACACATTGTATGAAACCTGAAATTATTTCTATTTATTTTATTCAAATGCCATCCTGATTGAATCAAAGAGAAGGCTATTTTTCTGTGCAAAGACAGTATAAAATTTGGCAGATGAAAACCTAGATCGATTTTCACAAACTTAATTTTTTAAAATTGGCGAAAAATCACATTTGTCCAAATGGAGTTGACTTGACTCAGAAATCACTCACCTAATTTTGAACATTAACCGTCTGCTCAATGTAAATGTAGTTTTTATTTTTCAAATTTTAGCAATTTTATTTAGTATGAATTCCAGGAACGCGACTGTAGAATTGATCGTTGGCAGAATCGAGATTTTAGTTTAATAAGTGGCTGATGGATTCAGTTTTAAACACACAAAATCTCATTAACTTCTCAGGAATTTTAAGTCATCAAGTAATCTGGTTTGAAGAAGTATATTGTGCAAGAATTGACTTTATGTAGTCAGACATTTTTCATTTAACTGAGCATGTGATGTTGATGGTACCAGGAAGATTTACAATAGAAGAATTATTTATTCGTACAAGCCTTTATATGAAATTTGGATGATGGTGTCTTTTTAAAGATTTAATATTTTGCAAAATTTCCATCATTAACGGGCATGATAACAATCAATTTAGGCAACCCTAAAAATATTTTTTGCATAATAAAATATGTACTTACATTTGTCGGAGCCAAGTCGTTGTCAACTCGTGAAAGCTTTATTTACCTGTACTTATAAATCTAAAATAGCTAGCATACATTGTTGGTTATTTTGTTTTTGTTTGGCAGAAAGTATTCAGGGTCAGGCGCTTAGTGATAGTGTGTTGCGAGAGAAGTTCAGTGCCTTCCGGCTCAACGGATACGGGGCCATGCATTATTACCACTTCGACTGGCAGACTGACAGTTCGAGGCGGGACGCCATCGATCAGGAGCGATTTATCCTGGACATGGGATATAGGTGGACTCCGAGGATTGGATTTAATGCAGAAGTGGAGTTTGAACATGGAGGTACCGGGGGCGCAGTAGAGTTTGACCGTTTTGAGGAGTTTGGAGAGTTTGAATTTGACATCAGCAAGGGTGGTGAGGTCATCGTGGAGCAGATGAATCTTGAGTTGGGATTGTACAAGGATATCAAACTAAAAGTAGGTCGGGTAAAGGTTCCTTTTGGAATGATGTTTAAGCGAGATGAGCCAACCGATTATCTGACATGCTGGAATTCTGAAATGGAAACTCAGATACTTCCAGAGAACTGGACGGATAATGGTTTTTTGGTATCCGGGTCCTCCGGAAAAACTCATAAGCTCAACTATTATCTCGGGTTTGTAAATGGTTTGGATGGATCCGCCTTTAATTCGGCGAATTGGATCAAGCGAGGTAATCAACGAAGATTTGAAACGGTGAATGCAGAGAATTTCGCCTTGAGTGCAAGACTTGATTACAGCGGAGAAAATAAATGGCTGATTGGTTTTTCTATTTACGGATGCAATACCACCGATAATCGGCCAAAGCCGGATTTAAGATTGTCTACTCCTTTGTTTCTGAGCGAAGGGCATTTTCAAATGAAAATGGATCCTGTTCGTGTGGCTGCGATGCTTCTGTACGGGACTTTGGACAATTCTGAAGCACTGACCAATCAAAACCGTAATCTGTCCAACAATCTAAATGTGAAACGCACACCGGTCGGTTCTGAAGCACTGGGAGCTTTTGCTGAATTGGAGCTGGTGATATTCGGCACCACAGGTTTTTTAAAAAATAAAAATGAATCTGAGTTGTTGTTTTATTCGCGTTACGATTATTACGACACCATGCACAAGACGCAGGGGTTGGTATTTAACAATCCACGTTGGGAGCGGCAATCATTTTCAACAGGTCTCGTCTATAAAATCATACGGAAAGTACATTTAAAAACACAGTTTACTTTAAGGAAAGTGGGAGCTCCTGCGCCTACCAGTATTCGTGGTGGTCGACTGGAAAAAACATTTGCTGCCGGTTTTGCCTTTGAATTTTAAAATCACTCAATAATTATATTTCATGAAAAATAGTTTCTTACTTCTTCTCAGTTTTAGTTTAGCGCTCATTCTTTCTTCTTGTGGATCTGACACAGATGATTCAAGAATTGCAGATTATAAAGACGTGCTACAAAATATTTCCAATGACGTCATACTACCTACCTACGAAGATCTTTATGACAAGACTCAATTGTTGGTAAATACTTTGACCATTCTGGAGCAAAATGTCAGTCAGGTGAATCTGGATGCGTCCAAACAAGCCTGGAGAGATGCGCGTGTTCCATGGGAGCAATCTGAAGGTTTTTTGTTTGGACCGGTAGACCAACAAGGATTGGATCCGGCGATTGACAGCTGGCCTGTTAATGAAACAGATCTGGATGCAGTGTTGAATTCAAATGCCGTTTTAACCAAGGATTATGTAGATGGATTGGATGGAACTTTAAAGGGATTTCACACCCTTGAATACTTAATATTTGGAAAAGAAGGCAACAAATCAATTGCTTCCTTTACGCAACGAGAATTTGAATACCTCCGGGCTTGCAGCCAGAGTTTGCATGGTGCTACCAAAGCCCTCTTTTTTGCCTGGAAACCGGAACAGCAGAATTTTATAGCCAATGTGCTCAAGGCCGGGGAGCCGGGCAATTCAGTTTATCCATCACAAAAATCTGCTTTGCAGGAAATTGTTACGGGCATGATTACCATTGCAGATGAAGTCGCAAATGGTAAAATCAATGAACCTTTTACTACCCAGAATTTAACTTACGAAGAGAGTAGATTCAGTGCCAATTCAAAAAAGGATTTTGCGGATAATATTCAAAGCATCGAAAATGCATTTTTGGGTGTTTACAAGAATGCGAGTGGTTTGGGCATTTCAAAAATAATTAAAGAAAAAAATGAATTGTTGGATGTAAAATTCAGACAACAATTAGATGATGCGATCCGTGCAATTGAATCCATTCAGGGGACCTTTACAACAGCTGTTACGAATGCAAGACCGAGTATTGAATTTGCGCAACTAAAAGTGCGAACTGTTCAGCAGACCCTGGAGAGTGAAATTTTGCCTTTGATTTCAAATTTATAATCATGACTTCCAAAAAAAATATTTTTCTCACTTTGGGACTTACTCTATTGTTGGTATCCTGTCAACAAGACGATTCGAACAAACCGGTGGAGGATGAAGATGTATTATTGGGTGGAGCTACCAGTATTGATGGGGCGTTCATCAATATTTTTCAGCAACCTGCCAGCAATCTGAATGAAGTTGAACTCCAGCAGCATTTACAGAGTGACATTGCATTTGGAGATCAATTTGTTACCGCACCAAATATCATCAACGGAGGATTGGGACCAGTATTTAATCAGACCTCCTGTGAAAGTTGTCACGTGTCAAATGGGCGATCACCTTTTCCTTCCGGTGTAAATGATTTGCGAGGTTTATTGTTGCGCCTGAGCATGCCGGGAAAAGGTCCACACAACGAACCGCTTCCGGTGCCGGATTTTGGTGGTCAGTTGCAGACCAAAGCAGTGTTTGGTAAATCACCAGAGGCAAAACTGAGCTGGCAGGAAGTCGAAGAAATAAAAACTTATCTGGATGGAGAAAAGGTGCAATTGAGAAAATTTAATTTTTCATTTGAACAAGCCTACAAAAATATACCGGCAGGAATGCTTTACTCTCCAAGGATGGCACCGCCTGTAATTGGTCTTGGATTGCTGGAAGCCATAAGAGAAGAGGATATTGTTGCTCTTTCTGATCCATCTGATCAGGATGGTGATGGAATATCCGGAAAACCAAACAGAGTTTGGGATGTTCAAAAACAGGCCTTTGCCACTGGTCGTTTTGGCTGGAAAGCCGGGCAACCAAATTTATTGCAACAGACTGCTGCAGCCTATAACAATGATATGGGGATCACGAATCCGCTTTTTACAAAAGAAGCCTGCTTCGGGCAGGAACAAGCGGATATCCTTTCTGACGATCCTGAGATTGATTTAAAGACGTTGAAGGCAGCCACGTTTTATCCACAGTCTCTGGCTGTACCCAAAAGGAGAAATTGGGCTGATGCAGATGTAAAAAGGGGCAAGGAGTTATTTTTTAGCATCCGATGTAATTCCTGTCACCAGGCTAAATTCATCACCGGCACTCATCAGGAGTTTGGTTTTTTAAGCCAACAAACGATCTATCCTTATACCGATCTGTTGTTGCATGACATGGGTGAAGGTCTAGCGGACAACCGTCCGGATTTTGAGGCAGATGGCAGGGAGTGGAAAACACCGGCACTGTGGGGCATTGGACTTACAAAAACAGTCGGAAATCACAGTCATTTTTTACATGACGGCCGGGCAAGAAATCTGGAGGAAGCCATCATGTGGCATGGTGGTGAAGCGGAGGCAAGTAAAGAAGCTTTTTCAAAATTAAACAAGAAGGACCGACAGGCTGTTATTAAGTTTCTGGAAAGTCTGTAAATCTGCATTAATTTTGCATCCTCATTTAAAAAAAAATATCCATGAGATCAATCATTTTAGTAGCCATCTGTCAGATGATTTTGTTTGCTTTATCTGCACAGGAGAGGCATCTTAGCAATATTAAAAAACTTACTTTTGGGGGTGATAATGCGGAGGCATACTTTAGTCCTGATGGCAATCAACTGACCATGCAGGTAACCAACGGTAAATTGGGAGCCTCTTGCGATCAGATCTATTTACTTGATTTAAAAGAAAATAATCCAACTTCAGAGAGTCTTAAACTGGTGTCAACAGGCAAAGGGAGGACTACCTGTTCTTATTTTATGCCAGATGGAAAGCATGTCCTGTATGCATCAACCCACCATCATGGAGCTTCCTGCCCACCATCGCCCAAGCCTAGAAAAGATGGAAAATATTTGTGGTCAGTTTATCCGGAGTATGATATTTTCATTTCAGACCTGCAGGGTAATGTTGTAAAGCAGCTTACCGATTCACCAGGTTATGATGCTGAAGCGGTCGTATCACCTGATGGAAAAAAAATTGCCTTTACTTCTACACGATCAGGTGACCTCGAGTTGTGGACCATGGATGTGGATGGTACCAATCCAAAACAGATCACCAGTGGACTTGGTTATGATGGTGGATCCTTTTTCTCTCCCGATAGCAAAAAATTAGTTTTCAGAGCATCCAGACCCAAAACAGAAAAAGAAATAAAAGAGTACACAGAATTGTTGGCCGAACATTTGGTGGCTCCTACTGAAATGGAAATCTATACTTGTAATGTGGATGGAACGGATCTAAAGCAAATCACCCATTTGGGAAAAGCGAATTGGGCGCCCTTTTTTCATCCATCCGGGCAAAAAATTATTTTTTCTTCCAATCATCATTCTACCAAAGGGTATGATTTTCAATTATACCTGATTGATATCAATGGAGAGCACTTGAAACAAATCACTTATGAGAGCATGTTCAATGCGTTTCCAATGTTTTCACCTGATGGCAAAAAACTGGTTTTCTCCAGTAATCGCCAACAAGGAGCACCGCGCGAAACCAATGTTTTTATAGCGGATTGGAATGATGGTGATCCAGTAGAAAATGCCGATCAAAAAACAATTTACAAACACATCGAATACTTAGCCTCCGATAAACTTCAGGGAAGGCTCACCGGATCAAAGGGAGAAAAATTGGCCGCTAAATACATCAGCAAAGAGTACAAAAAATATGGCCTACTGCCGTATGATAAAAAATCGTACACTCAGCCATTTTCCTATAAGTACAATCCGAATCCTCACGGCACGGAAGATAAAGGGGTTTCTCAGATGAATGGACATAACGTTGTAGGATACCTTGACAATGGAGCCAGTAAAACAATTGTGGTAGGTGCCCATTATGATCATCTTGGATTGAACCAGCATCACAATTCCACTTCACCAAATTCCGAAGGTCAAATTCACAATGGTGCAGATGACAATGCCTCAGGAGTTTCAGGATTGTTGGAGTTGGCAAGAATGTTCAGTACAAACCGCGCTAAAGAAAAATGCAATTTTGTTTTTGTGGCATTTTCCGGAGAAGAAGATGGATTGAAAGGGTCAAAGGCATTTGCTGAAACAGTACAAGCTAAATATCCGAATGTGGTTGCCATGATTAACATGGATATGATTGGAAGACTGGACAGCATGAAGGCACTTGTAGTTGGAGGAGTGGGGACCAGTCCTGAGTTTACAGATCTTGCACAGCGCTTCAAGCCGGCTGGGTTTAACATTACTCTGGACAGCAGTGGTATCGGTCCTACCGACCATACTTCTTTTTATCTGAAAGACATTCCGGTGCTGAACTTTTTTACAGGAACACACAAGGATTACCATAAGCCTACTGATGATGTAGAAAAGATTAAGATCAAAGAGGAAATGATCATCGTAGACTACATCTTTAATTTGGCGCAACAACTTTCAGATATGGACAAAATTCCATTTACCAAAACAAAATCAACTACAACCAAAGCAGTACCTGCTTATAAAGTATCTCTTGGTATTATGCCGGATTATACTGACTACGGAGATGGACTTCATGTAGAGGCAGTCATGGACAACAGGCCTGCACAAATTGCAGGACTCAAGGACAAAGACATCATTACCAAAATAGGTGACTGTGCAATCAAAGACGTCTATGGCTACATGGAATGTTTGTCAAAGTTTAAATCCGGTGATGAGGTAACCATTACCTACAAGCGTGATGGTCAGATCCAAACCTCCAAAGTAAAGTTTTAAATCAGAGGAGGGAAAGCCACCATCGCGGTGGCTTGAATTTGATTGGTAGTTCAAATTTATTTTCATTTTTGGGTATCATGATTGTTGTCATGAACTGACTTGATTTGTATTTCGAATTTCTTTCCTGGAGGGTGTTATATTACGTTTTTATCTAAAAAAAACAAGTATGAAAAACACTTTGCGTGTTAAATTGGTATTTCCGATTTTGTTGGCGGTATTTTTTCAGATTTCATGTGATGAAGATGAACCTGCAGGGCCGATTACAGATGGCAAAATCAAAACGGAAGAGCCACAGAAATGGCTTGACCAGACAGTGACTTCCTCTGGAGGTGTTTTGAGAGTTAATGAGCAAGCCTCCGGGGTGGAAGGTATGGAAATCGAAGTTAAATCCGGTGCTTATTCTGAGTCGAGAAAGTTCACCATAAGCACAGCGAAGGTTACCGGTCACGAGTTTGGTGAACGCTTCAGTCCTGCCTCTCCGTTGATACATATTGAGAATGAAGGAGGGTATTCGGATGAACCAATGTTGGTCAGGATTCCTTACACTCCAGATCCTGGTAAATTTACCATGCCGGTTATGTATGATCCTGTAACAGGTCAGTTGGAGGGCTTTCCTCCCGTAAGTTATGAAGGTAATTTTATTACCATTGCAACACGACATTTTGATTTGACTTCCGTAATCAATACCTCACTTCCAAGAACCGGTAAGTATGTCGAAATCATACTGACCTCAATGGATACCCAGTATCTTCATTCATTGGAATTAAATACCGGATTCGTGCCCGGGGTGGATGATTGGGAGTATACCAATTTTGGTACGATGGAGAATCCAGGGGGAATCTGTGCTGGTATGAGTACAACGGCCATGTGGTATTACGATTTTAGAAAAAAGCAAGAGGGTCAATTGTACGGAAAGTTTGATGCAGTAACAGAGGTAGATCCTTTTGGTAGAGATGCTTTTTGGTTTGACAACACACAGGGAATCTTATTTGCATCCCGTGTCCAGAGTTTGTATATAACCAATCTCAATACACCTTCCGGGCAATCCAGTTTTTATGAGCATTTTGTACCGATCGTTGCAAATCCTTTGGCACAATTTCGTTCATTTGCCTATATGATGGTTTTGACTGGTCAACCGCAATATATATCTGTACACAATCAGTCCGGGTCGCATGCTTTAGTTGTATATGGAATCAGTCAGGGAAAATTAAAAGTGTCAGATCCAAACTGGCCAACCCAAAAGGATCGGGAAATTGTTTTTGATTTTGTGCAAAACAAATTCATGCCTTATTTGGGTTTTGTGCAGGCAGACGGAACACAGTTCTCTTTTACTAAATTTTATTATTGCGCAAGGTCGGCCATTATTGACTACAACAATATGAATACGCTGTATGCGAATACCCTTGGTAAAAAAAGCACGAAAGGGATTGGATGTTTTCCAAACTATCAGCTTCAACTAAAAGATGAAAATACTTATGTTGATTGGCCAGATCAATGGAGTACTAACAGTGATACACTTCGCTGGAAGTTAGACAATCCTCAGGGAGATCTTTTAAAAATGAATATCTATGATGATCAGGGAAAATTATGGTCCTTTGGGGATGTTGGATTTCAATTGTTGAATCAAGGTGAAAAAACATTAGGGGTTTATATTCAGGATTTGGCAGGAAAGGATTGTAAAGGTGTGAATGTGAATCCATCCTGGGAGTGGAGTGATTTCAGATGGGTAAAAGTGAATTATCAATTTGAATTTATTAAATTTTTATCCGGTTTAACAGTGCCTGTAACGGCTGAAATATATGGATTTGCCGGTAATTTTAAATTGACCAATGCAAAAGGAGATGTGAGGACAGAGGTGGTGGAAGCCGGACTGTACAATCCATCATTTTATGATTGGAAAGATGTAGATGCAAAATTGAAATGGACAGGTCTTTCTTTTGTTTCAGAAAAAGGAAAGTATGTTCAAATCGAAGGAAAAGTATCTCCGGATGGAAAACTTATTGAGTGGCTGACCATCGATTATAAGGGCCTTTTAGACGAAGATTTCAATTTTAGAGTGGTTAATATTCCCTTGAAAGAATTTAGAAATCTTGCAGTTCCACATGGATCTTATGCACTTTATGAATTGAGAACTGCACTAAAAATCAGTCCGCAAATCAGTCAACTTGTAATTAAGGGATTGGATGCCAACACCGGAGACAGGTATGAGTTTCTGAGCATTGATAATTGGTCTTCGAATGATGATTCCAATGTGATTCGGATAAGTTTTACAAATTGAGCATTTGAAAGAGTATTAGGAACTTGAACTTTCTGAGAATATGAATGGTTTTTAAACCGGATGTTGTATTTATTTTTTTTGATTGCATTCTTGATGAATTGCAAATATTTTTAAGGGTCAAGTCAAAAATATGGGGAGAAACCAGTTTTGCGGACCCCCGTTAATCACTAAAATTGTCCTAAATTCCATCCTATTATCTTTGTTCTTTTTTGTCTTAATACAAAAAAGAACCAAAAAAAATCAAGGCTGTTTTCATTTCTTAACGCTAAAACTGATCTAAAAAACTAAACAAAATAAACTCGCCCTAAGCAACAATAATAGCTCTAGGCCTTACTGTCATAAATTTATTAGCTTATCTGCATGCGAGCTCAAACAGTATTTTGTTTTTAACGCTTTTTAAATCAGTTTTAGCTAAAATGAAAAAGGCCGATCTGAATTTCTCATTCGATAACTATATGAGGTATCGGAATCTAATCAATACAGCTACAAAAGATGTTTGATTTCTACTTAATCCCCATAAAATTTACCGGACTCATTTTTAATCGCATGTAATTAGAGAGGATGTACTGTTGCTGGAAATATGAGGAAAATAAAAGGCGCTTTCCATTTTAAAAAATATTTACAACAGCCACCAAAAAGCTGGTGCAACTGTGTAGCGTAGGAAGTTTGTCTTTGCACACAACCAGAGGGAAGGTTTAGGAAATTTTTTATTCGGATGAGAAATTGGTTTGTTATTGGATCCTATTTGGAGGGAGTTTTCCAGTCTGCTTTCCCAAACATCTATATGACGTTTGACTGCTTTTTTGTCTTTTGTCCAGACCGCTACTTCTGTGTTGTAACGCACAGAAGGCAGATGAATGTTGTAGCTGCCCACTACCAGCATCTGACTGTCTACGAGCATGGTTTTGCCATGAAATCTTAAATGACCCTGGAATTCCCAGATTTCAATTCCATCGCTTAATATTTTATTGCGCCTGTGTCGATATCCTGCATACCGAATGGGGAGATCGTTGGTCATCATGGAGGTGGTAAACAGACAGATTCTAACACCCCTATTACTGGCGTCGCAAAGTGCATCAGTCCATCTTTTGGTAGGGATGAAATAAGGATTCTCGATGAAGATTACATGCTTTGCATTTTTAACCATTTCAATCAGCGCAGAAGTACTGCCTTCATCCTTAATATCTGTTTTGTAATATTTTTTACCCCTTTTAATAAAAAAATCATCGTGAATAAATCCCACATCAGACGCATTCATCTGATATCCTTTTCTCCAATTTCTACTTGAGTCCAGACGAATGCCAAACTTTTCTCTGATCTCTGTTTTATAGGATACCAGTTTTTTTAAATGTCTGGCTTGTCTTTGAGGTTTAACTGTCGGTGCTGCAAAAGGTGAGGATAATTTTTCGTCTGCCCAAAGGGAATAAAAATGAAAACGGGCTTCAAGTAATACACTGTCTGCATTGGTCAGCAAGTCGTAATCTATCAGGTTAAATTTTTTAGACATTCCGTAATATGGATCCTGAATATTTCTCCCTCCTACAATTAAAAACTCACCATCCGTAATGAGCATTTTTTCGTGCAAGCCGTGATAGAGTCTTTCTATTCCTTTGTTCTTAAGGTCGAAGCGATGAAGTTCTACACCACTTTTTTCCAGCAATGCCCTCATGGGCGCAGATATCTTGGATCCATTTTTATCCATCAGTATTCTTACCAGAACGCCTCTTTCCTTTGAAGCCTCCGCCAATAAATTAAGAAGGATACTCCCACTTAAATCATCCACAATAATAAAATAGGAAAGTAAAATTTCTTTCTTGGCTTGTCGAATCAAGTCAACACGGCATTGAAGTGCATCTTTTGGTTCATAAAGTACACGGACAAAATGCTTGTCCTCCTGACCAGTGACAAAAGTCTGGAAGAGGGTAATAAGTAGTGTAAAAAAAATATATCTGAAATGTATCAATACTGATTGTGTTTTTTAGGTATTTGTAAAGCTACACAATATTTGACAAACTCTGAAGCTATAAATCTTGCTTTTGAAATTTATCTTCTTGTATGTCGGATTAATTGAATCCAATTTTTGATTTGAATGATTCAGAAGTAATTGATTACACTGGTTTGTTAAAATTTATTTTGAGAATATGGGTGATTATTGTCATGCCAATTAATTATAATAATTAATTGAATTGTTCCGATAATTTTATATTATTGTAGTTTGTATAATTGTACAAGTAAAATATTTAACAATGTGTAGGATTATATTCATCATTTTTGGTTCATTTTTATTTTGTACTAAAATTTTATCACAAGATGCTCTTGAAATTGTAAGAAGGTCTGAAGATCGGGCAAAAGGGAAGACCTCAGTTGCAGAAATGAGTATTCAGACCATCAGACCTGAATGGAAGAGAGATCTCAAATTAAAAACCTGGACACTTGGAAATGATTTTGTGGTCATCTTAATTCAAAGTCCCATTAAGGAGAGGGGCATAGCCTTCCTTAAGAGAAAGAAAGAAATATGGAACTGGGTACCATCGATTGAAAGATCCATTAAATTGCCACCTTCGATGATGTCTCAGAGTTGGATGGGGACCGATTTTACCAATGATGATTTGGTTAAAGAGTCTTCTACTGTGCAGGATTACCGCCACAGTATGACAAAAGATACACAAATCATGGGAAGGAGTTGTTATCAGATCAGACTTGATCCGAAACCGGAGGCAGCAGTAATTTGGGGAAAAATATTATTGTGCATCGATAAGAAGGATTATTTGTTGATGAAGGCAGAATATTTTGATGAAGACAATCAATTGGTAAATACCATGAATACTACTGAGATCGGTATGCTTGGTGGAAGGATTTTACCCTTGCGCATCGAATTGATTCCAAGGGACAAAAAAGGACACAAAACGATTATGGAATATCACAAGATTATTTTTGATAAACCCATCGCTGAAAAATTCTTTTCCGTTCAGCAACTCAGCAAACTGAAATGATTTATTTATTGATCTGGAGAAATATTTGGCGCAACAAAAGGAGGACGCTGATTACCATGGCTTCTGTTGCATTTACGGTGTTTCTTGCGGTGACCATGAAATCCATGCAGACCGGTGTTTTCGAAAATCTCATTCGGAACATGGTCAGTTATTATTCAGGATATCTTCAAGTGCATAAGGCCGGTTATTGGGATGAGAAAGTGCTGGAAAATTGCTTTAATTCCGCTGACAGTAATTTAATCAGTGCATTGAAATATCAAGGGATAAAGAAGATTATCCCACGATTGGAGACATTCATTTTGATTTCAAATGGAGAACAAACTAAAGGGTGTATGGTGGCCGGTATTGATCCTCAATTGGAAGAAAGTTTGACCCATTTTTCAAAAAAAATAATATCAGGGAATTTTTGGAAGGAAGAAAAAAGTGAAATCGTCCTCGCATCCAGGCTTGCAGAAAAACTAAAAGCAAGGGTGGGAGATACCGTTTTCCTATTGGGTCAGGGATACCGGGAAAGTTTTGTTGCCGGAAAATTCAAAGTCTCCGGAATTATACATTTTGGTTCACCGGAACTAAATGCTTCCATTGCATTTTTACCTCTTGGAGTTGCAAAAGACATGCTTAATACCGGGCAGAACATTACTGCTTATGTGTTGGATTTGGAGGATCCGGAGGAGATGGAAATTTTACAAAGAGAAATGAAGGGAAGGATCTCTTCAGATTATGAAGTATTGTCCTGGAAGGAAATGATGCCGGAAATATCTGATCACATGAAGGCAGATGGAATGGGATATTATGTGATGATGGGCATCCTTTATCTGATCATCGTATTTGGAACTTTCGGGACTATTTTTATGATAACTGCAGAACGCAAATATGAGTTCAGCATGTTACTTGCTATTGGCATGAAGAAGCGGAAGCTCACATTTATTTTATTTGGAGAAATTCTTTTATTGGCATTTGGAGGCGCCATCCTAGGAATGTGTTTATCTATTCCCATTGTGTTGTACCTTCAGGAATTTCCGATCCGTTTAGGAGGTGAATTTGGAAGGGCATTTGAACAATATGGATTTGAACCGGTGTGGCCTGCTCTTTTTGAATGGAGTGTAGTTTTTGAACAGTCGTTGATTGTTTTATTTTTATCTGTGATCATTGGATTTTATCCTATGTGGCATGTGTACAGATTTAAAGATGTTGGAAAAATCAGGTTATGATGTTGTGGGTTTTGGCATGGAGAAATATATGGCGTAATAAGAAGCAGAGCTTTGTCTTGATGGCAGCGATTGCGATTGGTGTATTGTGTGCATTGTTCATCGTGGCATTTTATTATGGTATGATTGACCAGCGTGTCAAAAGTGTCATCCAGAACGAAATCTCTCATATTCAGATCCATCACCCTAAATTTAGAGAAGAGTTCGACCCAAAATATTTCATTGAAAACGCAGATTCTATCATGAAGATAATTCGGATGAATCCGGAAGTTTCTACCGTTGCAGGGAGGATAAATATGCAGGGTATAGTCGCAGCGACGGCAGGGAGCAGCGGAATCATGATTAACGGAGTAAATCCTGATGAAGAAAAAGTACTTACAGGACTTAACAGAAAAATAATTACAGGAAGATATTTTGATGCATCACAAAAAAATCCAGTACTCATCAGTGAACGATTGATGTCTAAACTCAAGGTAAAGGAAAATTCAAAAGTCGTTTTCACTTTTCAGAATGCAGATGGAGAAGTTGTTTCTGCCGCATTTAAAGTTACCGGAGTCTTTGCTACCAACAGCAAGCCTTATGACCTCGCAAATGTTTTTGTCCGTTTGCAAGATTTACAGCCGTTGCAGGGTAAAGGATCAGAAGTGAATGAGATTGCTATGTTTTTGAAGGACCATGGCAAAGTAGAGGAGCTCAAAAATTATTTTCAAAATTATTTTCCAGCTACAAAAGTTGAGACCTGGATGGAAATTTCACCGGAGATGAAACTGCTGGTGGGTTCTTTCAATCAAAGTATGTACATCTACATGGGTATCATACTCCTCGCGCTTGCTTTTGGCATTACGAATACCATGTTGATGTCAGTGGTTCAGAGAACTCGTGAGTTTGGAATGTTGTTGGCATTTGGAATGAAAAAATCCAAAATTTTTAACATGGTGATGTTGGAGACTTTTTTACTTACATTGTGTGGATTGCCATTGGGTTTTCTGATGGCTACCATTGGCATAGCTTATACCCACCAACATGGAATCAATTTAAGTATTTACAAGGATACTATGGAGAGCTTTGGATATGACCTGATTGTTTATCCCGAGATCACTTATAGACATATGATCACGTTGTTGATTTTGGTATTCATTCTTGTTTTCATTTCAGCTCTTGGACCTGCGCGAAGGGCTTTGTCATTTAATCCCATTGAAGCATTAAGAAAAATATAATCATGAGTTCAATTATTGATGCCCACAGATTGGTTAAAATTTACGATCAGGAGACCGTGCCGATTTACGCACTCAACGATGTGCATCTGCATCTGGAACAAGGGGAATTTACAGCGCTCAAGGGACCATCAGGTTCAGGAAAGACCACCTTACTCAATATGATTGGTGGACTGGATACGCCTACGTCCGGTTATGTGGAAATAGAAGGAAAGAACATCACCGAGCTAAGTGAAAGTGAGTTAATGGATTTTAGATTAAATCATATTGGTTTTGTTTTTCAATCCTATAATTTAATTCCTGTCTTAACGGCAAAGGAGAATATTGAATTTATTATGTTGTTGCAGGGAAGACCAAAAGCAGAAAGAAATGAGCGGGCGCTGGAATTGCTTGAATTGATAGGTATGTCAGACAAACGAGATAAAAAGCCCATGGAACTTTCGGGTGGTCAGCAACAGCGTGTGGCCGTTGCCAGAGCACTTGCCGCAAAACCGAAATTCATATTGGCGGATGAGCCAACGGCGAATCTGGATTCTGCAGCTGCCGGAAAGTTGCTTGACATTATGTTGAGCATGAATGAACTTTTGCAGACTACTTTTATTTTTTCCACACACGATCAGCGCGTAATCGATCGGGCAAGAAGAGTGATTACTTTGGAAGATGGGAAAATAATTGCTGATCAATAGCCTATCGATCATGAGGTACATTTTATTTGGGTTGATTTTTCTCTGTTTTTATTTGAAGTCTTTGAGGTCTCAGGATTCCATACCCTGCAGTTGGACTTTTAAGGGATATCAAAAACTTTTAAATATTATTCAGACAGATCCCTCTACTCATCAGAATTTCAACATTAATTTTCTGCACAACAGATTACAAGGTCAATATGATTGGGGTGAAAATTTTTCCATCAAATTACATCTTCGGACGAGAATGTTTTTTGGTGAGGGCGTAAAGCTTGTCCCCGGTTTTGCTAATCTGTTACAAGACGGAGCTCCCTTGCTCCATCTCTCCAAAACCTGGCTGGATAAAAATGGAATCGTTGCCAACAGCATGATGGATCGCTTAGTTGCAGAATGGCAGAATGATCGGTGGTATATAAGTCTTGGTAGACAGCGTGTCAATTGGGGGATGCACAATCTTTGGAATCCGAATGATATTTTCAATGCTTATAACTTGCTTGATTTCGATTATGAAGAGAGACCCGGATCAGATGTGTTTCGGGCGCGGTATTATCCTGGAATCAGCAGCAGTATAGAGTTTGCCTATCAGCCTGCAACTAAATTGAGTCTTTCCACAGGAGCCTTTCTTATGAAATGGAATCGATGGCAATATGATTTTCAATTCCTGGCGGGTCATTTCAGAAATGACGCGGTGCTGGGAGCTGCCTGGGCCGGCAATTTAGGAAATGCCGGATTTAAAGGAGAATTCACGTGTTTTGTACCGGGACTTTTTGAACAAAGTACAGAAAAAGCAAGTGTCGGAATTTCCATCATGAGTGATTACAGTTGGAAGAATGGTTATTATGGAATCATTTCGTTGTTGTATCAATCAAATATCCAGAGCGGTGTTTTACCCATTAATTCCATTTCCTCTTCAAATCTCTCTGCCAAGAATTTATTTCCATTTACCTGGAGTCTTTACAGTGGAATGAGTAAGCAGTTTGCAGATCGTTGGATGGTCAATGCCGGTTTTATTTATGCTCCTCCTCAAAAGGCCTTAATCTTCCTTCCATCGACCGGATTTGAAATCAATGAAGCTTTTGATGTTGATTTTACCGCACAGTTTTTTTGGGGCGATCAAAGCAGTAACTTTGATAATGTGTCGAATGCGTTTTATTTAAGAGGAAGGTATAGTTTCTGACGGAAATTTATTTTGGTTTCTCCACTTACAGATTAAATTTTAGCTTCCCAAAAAAGGATAGAATTTAATTTATTAACCTACTCTTACATTTAGCTTGCATCCATTCAAAATATAAGTTCTTTTATTAATGGTAGCACGGAAAATAGATTTTTTGGGACTTTTTTGATTGCAGTAGATTTCGTTTTCAAGTGTTGGTTTGATTAAAATTCCTTAATTTTCCTTCAATTCCATTTTATTGCTTCCGGCAAAGGTTCTTATCCTCTATTGATTCAGACAGGTATGGTCCACAAAAAATGCTTACCATGTAAATCGTATATTCAATTAATATGAGTATTTTTACCATCATGGAGCAATCCATTCAGGAATTGGATAGTGTAATCGATTTTTTTTAACAGATACTGCTGGATCAAATTTTAAGATGTTGAAACCTTTTTTTCTTTCAATCTGGATTATTATTTCAAGTTCTGTTCAAGCACAACATGTTGATACCATATCTATAGAGCATTCAGTGGATAGTTTAATGGAGGTTTCAGGAAAATGCATAAGAAATCGCGATTTTGAAAATGCCCTTAAGTTTATTGATGTTGCCGAAAAAGTTGCCATTGACAATTTTGGAAAAAATTCAATTTCATATGGGAAGTGTTCCCTCATGAGAGGGAAACTGCATTTTTATAAAAATGAATACATGGATGCCGAAAAATGGTATCTCGAGCATAATTCTATATTGGCAAAAGTAAGAGGAGAAGATAATATGGATTTTGCCTGGAGTCTTTTTGTGTTAGGTCAATTATACAACGCCATGGGACAATTTGTGAAAGCAGAACAAATTTACCTTAAGACCAAAGAGATTTTTGGTAGAATTCAGGGACTACATCATACAGACTATGCTATAATTTTGAATGAACTCGCGATTATGTACCGAAACATGGGTTCTTATGAGATGGCAGAACCCTTGTATCTCGAATCAAAATCAATTCGTGAAAAAGTATTTGGAAAGAACCATCCGGATTATGCCTGGAGTTTAAACAATTTAGCAAACTTGTATAATATGATGGGTGTCTTTGAAAAAGCGGAGCCATTTTATTTAGAAGCATTGAGTATATGGGAGAAGTTGGTTGGAAAAGAAAATTCTACCTACGCTTCTGGAATGAACAACCTTGCTTCATTGTATTTTCAAATGCGAGTTTATACAAAGGCAGAGACTTTATTTTTAGAAGCATGCACTTTGCGAGGAAAACTTTTGGGTAAGAATACACCTGATTATGCGGGTAGCCTGAACAATCTAGGTTCCTTGTATATGGAAATGGGCTCTTATGAAAAGGCGGAGCCATACTATCTGGAAGCTAAAACAATTCGAGAAAAAATTTATGGTAAAGACCATCCTGAATATGCAAACACCTTAGGCAATATCGGGATTTTGTATAATAGAATGAAAAATTATGAAAAGGCAGAATCCTATTTTAAAGAAGCTAAGTCCATATGGGAAAAAGAAGTAGGCATCCATCATCCAGAATATGCAACGAGTGTATTTAATCTAGGAATATTTTATTTGGAATTGGATCGTTTGGAGCTTGCTGAACCTTTGCTTTTGCAAGCCAATGCAATTCGCGAAAAATCATTGGGCATTGAGAATCCTGACGTGTCAGAAAGTCATAGAAACCTTTCCAAATTATTTATCCTGCAAGATCGAATTACAGAAGCATTGCCAATTCTTGAAGCAGTGTCCGGGCAAAACCAAAATCAATTGTTAAAAGCCACTAACTATCTTTCTGAATATGAACTTTCTCAATTTATAGATACCTACCAGAATCAAGAAGATGAATTGGGTGCATATTATTATTTATGTCCTCTTGCAACAAATTGTCTTCACGCAGGAAAATTAGCGATGTTGGCTTATGATCGGGCATTATTTTATAAAGGGTTTTTACGAATGGCAGCGGTTAGATTAAAGACGCTGGCGGAATCCACAACAGAATCTAAAAATATTTACAACCAATTAAGAAGTTATCATCGGAGATTGGCTGATGAATATTCCCTCCCAATCGAAGATCGAACTTTGGTGGCTGAATTGGAAGAAAAGGCCAATGCCACAGAAAAGGAACTAGCAATCATGATAGCGGGATATTCGGAGACTACCCGACAAGTCAAGTGGAAAGATGTTCAAAAATCTATAAAGAAAAATGAAGCAGCAATTGAGTTTTTGCGTATTGAAATTAACTTTCCCAAGGTAGCAGATAGTATCATGTATTGTGCATTAATTTTAAAAGAAAATGCAGCAGAGCCAATATTGATTTCCATGTTTGAAGAAAAATCATTAGACTCATTGTTGCAATCAAACGTAGAACGCAAAGCCGATTATGTAAATGGATTGTACACCATCGCTGACAGAGGAGCAGTTCAAATTCAAACATCAAAACAGTCACTGTATGAGCTACTTTGGAAACCCCTTGAACAACATTTACAAGAAATCAAAACCATTTATTTTTCCCCCAGTGGGTTGTTGCACAGAATTAATCTGGATGCTATTGCAGTTTCGGAAACAGAAACATTGGCAGATCGTTATAAGTTGATCGAGCTAAACAGTACTCGTCAATTGGTCATCCCAGCGCCGATAATAAAAGTAAACAACGATGCGCTCTTGTACGGAGGAATTCAATTTGAGCAAGACAGCAGCATTCGAAATATGGAGCCTCTGCTTGCTTCACGGTCCAGAGGAGAAATTTCATTTGGTATAGTTGATTCTACCTTAAGAGGTGGAAGTTGGAATTTCTTACCAGGCACTGAGAGAGAGGTGAATTCGATTGAGCAAGTTCTGAAGAATTCAGGCACTCATGTCACTACAATGAAGGGTTATGAGGCATCAGAGGAATCCTTAAAAAATATTGTAACCAATAATTTAACTTCTCCAAGAATCTTGCACATTGCTACGCATGGATATTTTTTTCCTGATTCAAAAGACAAGAACGAAACTTTATCAAATTCAGAACCTGTATTTAAAATTTCCGAACATCCCATGTTGCGTTCCGGTTTAATCATGGCAGGTGGAAATGCTGCCTGGCATGGAAAGCAAACATTGGATGGCAGAGAAGATGGCATTTTAACAGCGTATGAAATTTCGCAAATGAATTTGTCCAATACAGAATTAGTTGTATTGTCTGCATGCGAGACAGGTTTGGGTGATATTCAAGGCAACGAAGGTGTGTATGGCTTACAACGAGCATTTAAAATTGCAGGAGCTAAATATTTGATCATGTCTTTGTGGCAAGTGCCGGACAAACAAACTTCCTTATTGATGACTACTTTTTACAAAAAATGGATTGAAAATAAAATGAGCATTCCAGATGCATTTCATGCTGCACAAAAAGAATTACGCGAGATAGGTTTGGATCCCTATCAATGGGCGGGGTTTGTGTTGGTCGAATAAAAAAATATTATTGCATTAGCTATTTATTAATTATGTTATTTTATGTGATTATTGCTATAATTTTGGCAATAAATCTTGTTTTGATTGGTTAATAGTAAAACTTAAGTATGAAGAAATGTTTATACATATTGTTTTTTTTATCGATTTCTAATTTTATTTTAGGTCAAACTGTTGACTCAATTGCTATTAAGCATTTGGACAGTTTGATTAAAGTTTCTCGTGAATTTGCGGTGAAAAAGGATTATAGCCAAGGTATTGCAGTAATTGGTTCGGCTGAACAATACACGATAGAAAAATTTGGGCGTGAGTCATCTCAATTTGCTTCGTGCCTCTTAATTCGAGGCCTTAATTACTTTTATATGGCAGACTTCAAAGAAACTGAAAAAGTATTTTTGGAAGCGAAAGCTATTTATGAGCAAGTCTTAGGAAAAGAAAGTCTTAAATATGCATCTAGCCTTGATTTCCTGGCATTTCTATATAGACGATTAAATAATTTTGAAAAGGCGGAAGCTTATTGGCTTGAGTCGATCAGTATTCAGGAAAAATTGCAGACCACTGATCTTGGCACTTATATTACAAGTCTTTCAAATTTAGCATTCCTATACAATTCAAATAATAATTATGAAAAAGCTGAAATTTTCTTTTTGAAACTATTAGCAGCACGTGAAAAATTATTTGGAAAGAATCACCAAGAATATGCTAAGAGTTTGAAGAATCTTGGAGGTTTATACCAAGCCATGGGTGACTACAAAAAAGCTGAATCTTACTTTTTAGAGGGAATCGCCATTGAGGCAAAGGTTTTAGGAAAAGAGCATCCTACTTATGCAAATAGCTTAACCGGACTTGCAATAGTTTACTTTTATTTAGGCAATTACACAAAAGCGGAGTCACTTTACCTTGAAGGCATCCATATCATGAAAAATGTATCGGGTAAGCAGGATATATTTTTGGCTAATTCCCTGAAAAATCTTGCAAACCTTTACTGTAAAACACAAAGCTTTGATAAAGCTGAGCCATTGCATATTGAAGCAAAAGAAATCATTGAAAAAGTGAAAGGAAAGGAGGGTCCCGACTATGCAAATAGTCTCGAGGCTCTTGCAAATCTCTACGTATCGGCAGGCAAATATGAAAAAGCCGAGCAGGCATTAATTGAATCGATAGCGATCTTAGATGAAGCTATTGCTAAGAAAAACTATTTTTATTCTGGTAATGTGAATATGCTTTCTTTGTATGCCAATAGCATGAAAATCCTTGCAGATCTTTATTTGAAAACAGGAAGCTTGGCAAAAGCTGAACCTCTGTTGATTAAATCCAAATCGATAGAGGAGAAAGTGAAGGGAAAGGATCATCCTGATTATACCATTACTTCGATTTACTTATCAAATTTATATGAAGCACAAAATCGATTTGATATGTCTGAATCTTTGCTTACAGAAGTTCAAGGTTTATCGCAAAAAAGGTTAATTAATTCCACGTCATTTCTTTCCGAGCTTGAATTAGCTGAATATGTGATTTCTTCTCAGGAAATTGGTAATGATTTATTTGGTAAACTTACTGCAAGGAATATAAATGGATCAGAATTGGGAATACTTCCTTCATTGGCATTTGACCAATCACTTTTTTATAAAGGCTTCGTACTCAATGCTGCTGAACGCTTAAATTTACCCTCGCTTATACAACCAGAATCAGCTGAACTCGCCGGTAATCTAAAAAGTTACCGTCGTCAACTCGCCGCTGAATATGCCAAACCCCTTGACCAGCGTAATGATATTTCTGAATTGGAAGCGAAAGCCAATAGTGCTGAGAAAGAGTTAGCTCGTTCGGCTAAAGGTTATGCTGACGCCAGCCGTCAGGTAAAGTGGCAGGATGTAAAGGCGGTATTAAAACCTTCAGAGGCCGCTATTGAATTTGTTCATTTTAAGTTTAGTTTTCAAGAGAAATCAGACAGCACCATGTATGCTGCCTTGCTCTTTATTTCCGGAGACAAACAACCAAAATTTATTCCCCTTTTTGAAGAAAAGTCTCTTGACTCTTTATTGAATTCCAAATCGGAACGCAAAGCTGATTACGTCAACTCCTTATACACACTTGTAGACCGGGGTGCGGTCGCAGTGGAAGCCCACAAGAAATCATTGTATGAAATATTGTGGAAACCTCTTGAAAAAGAATTGACTCATGTCAATACGATTTATTTTTCACCAAGTGGTTTGTTGCATCGGTTAAATCTGGACGCCATTCCCTTTTCTGAAACAGAAACCCTGGCAGATCGATATAATTTGATTGAACTCAATAGCACAAGACAACTCGTTATTCCCACACAAATTAAAAATGCAAACAACGATGCTGTTTTGTATGGAGGTATACAATATGAGCAAGACAGCATGTTTCAAAGCAATGAACCCCTGATGGCTTCACGATCCAGGGGGGAATTATCTTTTAGTAATGTAGATACAACGTTGAGAGGAGGTAGTTGGAATTACCTGGCGGGCACAGAACGCGAAGTAAATGCCATTGAAAAAATTATGCAAACTTCAGGTGTTCAAACCAATTTGAAAAAAGGATATGCTGCAACAGAAGACTCATTTAAAAATATAGGTGTAGATAATAGTCCATCACCAAGGATTTTGCATATTGCAACTCATGGATATTTTTTCAACGATCCAAAAAACACTGCTGAAAAATCAAAAGTTGGCAGTCAAGCTGAAAGCGTATTCAAAATGAGTGATCATCCAATGCTTCGCTCAGGTTTGATCATGTCTGGAGGCAATGTTGCCTGGCAAGGAAAACCAACATTGGAAGGAAGAGAAGATGGAGTCTTAACAGCTTATGAAATATCGCAAATGAATTTGTCCAACACAGAATTAGTGGTGTTGTCCGCCTGTGAAACAGGCCTCGGCGACATACAAGGCAACGAAGGAGTTTATGGCCTGCAACGCGCTTTTAAAATAGCCGGAGCAAAATATCTGATCATGTCTCTGTGGCAGGTTCCTGATAAGCAAACCTCTTTATTAATGACTACTTTTTACAAAAAGTTTCTTGAAGAAAAAATGCCGATTCCGGATGCATTTCATGCAGCGCAGAAAGAATTGCGGGATAGCGGACTGGAACCCTATTACTGGGCAGGGTTTGTATTGGTGGAGTAAATGTTTAAATTTGAATTTGCTTAATATTTTTTGGATTTTTTAATTGATTTGGCTTTGTCACATAAAATCATTCTGAATACTCATAATTTCGAATTTTATTGTAAATTATTTAAATGATTAGCAAGTCTTTATTATTGTCCTTATTTCTTCTTTTAAGATCCGCATCTGCGCAAAATACATCATTGACATCTAGTGACTCAATGAATCTGAAGGGGAAATTAGATAGTTTGATTCAACTTGCTAGAGATTATACAGATAAAGGAGAATTCGATATTGCATTAGAATTAAATCGAATGGCTGAAAGTATTGCTATTAATGAGTTCGGTAAGGAATCAGTAGCCTATTCTGATGTATGTTTTAATCATGGTCGAATTCTCTATCTTACTAACAATAAAGCACTTTTCACAGATGCATTAAGATGGTTCATGGATGCAATGAATGTGATTGAAAAATTGTTGGGTAAGGAGAATTCAAAATATGCACTTTGTTTAAGTAATATTGGAAAACTTAAGTCAAAATTTGGAGAAACAAAGGAGGCTGAAACATTATATTTATCTGCACTTGAAATATGGAGAAGTGCCACCTTTTTTGATTCAATCGAGTATGCTAAATGTGCAGGAAATCTCGCAATTATTTTTGTTGAAAAGCAAGAATTTGAAAGTGCAGAAGCATTGATGGTTGAAGTAAAAAATATTTTTTTAAAATTGGTTGGAGAAAATAATGCTCTTTATGGAAATGCTGTATTTAGTCTAGGCAATCTATATTTTGTTAGAGGTGATTACCTCGATGCTGAAGCTCAGTATTTGAAAGTGGCTGAAATTTGGGAAAAAGCTTTAGGAAAGAATCATGAAAATTATTCTGCTATAATAATCCAATTAGGTAATTTGTATCAAGAACTAGGAAGATATGAAGTTTCATTGAAGTACTTAATTCTTGCTGATTCATTGCTAGCAATGAATGGTGTAGAAAATCCATATTATGTATTTAATAAAATGAATCAGTCAGTTATTTATTTGACATTGGGTCAATATCAGAAGGCTGAAAAATTATCATTAGAGAGTTGTAATTTATTTAAAAATGCTTTCGGTGTTTCAAATGTGAATTATTTAGGTAGTTTGATCAATTTAGGAAATTTTTACCATTGTATTGGAGATATAGAACGTGGACGAAAGCAATTCGTTGAGGCAAAAAATATATTTGAACAAGTATTGAAAGATACACTTAATGATTTTTATATTAATTGTATAAATAACCTTTCAATTTTGTGTATTAGGAATGGAGAATATTTAGAAGCTGAAAGTTTAATTCGACAAATTTTACTAATAAAAAGGAATCTTGGTCTTGAGAATCATGTAAGTTATGCTGCTTTTGAAGCTAATTTGGCAGAAGTTTTAATGAAATTGAAAAAATTTGATGGTGCAGAGGATTTACTATTAAATGGATTAAAGAGGCAATCTGATCAATTGGGTACTTTGCATCCGGATTATTTGCGTACATTAAACTTATTGGGACAATTAGAATTTTATAAGGAAAATTATGTCAAGTCAAAGGAATATTTATCAAATTCAATAGATTTGGCCGGCAGGATTTATGGAAAAGCACATCCTGAATATTTCTTTCTGTTAGCTAAAATGATGAACTTAAATAGGGAATTGAAGGATTTTAATTCTTGTGATTCAATCATTAAAGAAAGTTCATTATTTAACAATAGCATTCTTATGAATGGATTGCAATTTCTTTCGGAAAGGGAACTTTTTTTGTACTGTAAAAAATTTGAGTTTTTATACAATGAAATATACTCTTTAGCTTTGGATAAATTTATAAGTGGATTAGAATCTGAATTTGGATTAATTAACCAGATTTGTTACAATAATACCTTAATTAATAATGGATTTATTTTGTATGCAGTGCGGCAGATTAGGAATTGGTATCGTTTACAGGATATAAAATCTGAAATTTACGAAAGGAATCTCGCCTTGACAAGAAGGTTGTCTATTGAATATGCCAAACCTTTGCATCAACAAGTGATTGTGGAAAGTCTAGAAACAGAATTAGAAAAATCTGAAAAGGAAATGGTTCAATCATTTGATAAAATCAATTTAAGTACGAAGAGAGTGGATTGGAAGCAGATTGAGAAAAGTTTGCAATCTGATGAAGCAGCAATTGAATTTGTTTGTTTCAATTATATCACTAAACATCAATCTGATAGTTTGATTTATGCTGCATTTATTGTTAAACCGGGATTTCACTATCCTGCATTTGTACCATTGTTAAATTTTAATAAAATACTTGAATATACTAATGGAAAGGAGAATGAAAATTTACTTGGTTACATCCATCAGCGTGGAGTCTATCCTAGTATTGTTACACAAATGGAGGGTTTATATGATTTAATTTGGAAGCCACTTGACACTATTTTACAAGATGTAAAAACTGTTTATTATTCTCCTTCCGGAATATTACATCGCATTAACCTTGAAGCGATTCCGATTGATGACAAAGCCATTTTATCTGATCATTACAAATTAATTAGGCTTGGAAGTACAAGATCTATAGCGATGGCTGATTTTACAAATGTTAATTCCCATAATCAGGTCATTATGTTTGGCGGAATTAATTACAACTTGGATAACTCCATGATTAATTTTGACACTGTTAGCCATGATTCAATAGTGTTACAAAACCATGAACTCTCTTTTTCATATATAGAAAGAGGTATAAAAGAACGAGCTGCTGAATGGAGATATTTGCCAGGTACAGAAAAAGAAATTAAAGGTATTTCTAGAATTTTTAAGAAATTTAAATTTGAGATAGCAAAATATTCTGGAGACAAGGCATCTGAAGAAGAATTCAAGAATATTGGGAAATACCAAGCATCCCCACGGGTTCTACACATTGCTACACATGGTTTCTTTTTTCCAGATCCTAAGGAAAGTCTTCGGTCATCCATTTCTAGTCTTCAGAAGGAACCTGTTTTCAAAATCTCCGACCATCCAATGATCCGTTCAGGATTAATTATGGCAGGAGGAAATTATGCATGGAAGAATGGGAAGTCAAACAAGGAAGGAAGAGAAGATGGTATTCTCACCGCCTTTGAAATTTCCCAAATGAATTTATCGAATACAGAATTAGTTGTTTTATCTGCTTGCGAAACAGGACTCGGCGACATACAAGGCAACGAAGGAGTTTATGGCCTGCAACGAGCCTTTAAAATCGCCGGTGCGAAATATCTAATCATGAGTTTGTGGCAAGTTCCGGATAAGCAAACTTCTTTATTGATGACTACTTTTTACAAGAAATGGCTGGAGGAAAAAATGACCATTCCGGATGCATTCCATGCTGCCCAGAAAGAATTGCGTGAGATAGGATTGGATCCTTATCAGTGGGCAGGGTTTGTTTTGGTGGAGTAGTCCTTCGAGAATTAGTTTTATTTTGAATTATAGTCAATATTTTAAAATGAAGTACGCATTTACTTTTTGTCTGGCAATACTAGTGCACACTATTTCTGCCCAAACACTTGATTCTGTTTTCATCTGGCAGGTGGACAGCCTTATCAATTGATTTAATATTTTTACGCTAATCTAATACAACAACTTTTTTTGTAAAATTCTTGCCATTATTTAAGTGAACGCTTATAAAATATAAGCCAGAAACAGAAATATTTTCAATTTCAACTAATTGTTTATTTGGAGTAATGTTTCTCGCATTGCACAAATGTCCATTACTGTTATAAATATTAATACGGTTTACAATGTTGCTTATAATTTCAATTTTAACTATTTTATTCAATTGAATTGAAGCTATTCTTATATAATCTTCTTGTTTGGGTGGAATTTCAATTGATTTTAATAGCTTTGCGTCTATTTTGTATAGAAAAAAATTTATTCGGGTACTCTTTCTATCCCAGTCAGGGTAAATAATATCATTTGAACAAACTAACTTTTTACTCAACGTATGACCTAAAATAAAGAAATCTCCATTTTTTTTTTGTAAAATCTTGCTAATAAATTCAGTGCTATCTCCTTGAAAGTAAAATTTTCTTACCAATTCACCATTGTTATTGATGAAGTAAGTTAGAGCATCGAAATCCCCTTCGCTTTGAGTTACTTTATTATTTTCTTCATGTATTTGTTTCGTAAATTGGCCTCCTAAGAAAATGTCATTATTATTTACATTTCCAATTATACTGAATCTTTTACTTCCACTGCCTTTATATTCTTTATAGCTTTCGAGATTTAATAATTGGTCAAATCTAGCAATAAAAGAATTTTCAAGACCAAAACTATTTGCGATTGCTTTATTATTTATCACAAGTTCATTGTAATAATTACCGACAATATCTATTGAATTATTGTTATTGATATTTATATCTGTAAAAATTCCGCTAGTAGCTGCAAATTTACTCAATGTAAGATCTTCTTCAAATTTTAATGCTAATCCATAACCATTTGATGATTTTGGAAATAGTATACTATCTTTATTACAAATTAAAAATGGACTATATGTATCAACTAACAAATATAAATTTCTATTGTCAGAGCTGATTAATTTTAATGGGTAGCTATCTTCAAAGCCAATGAGTGTAGTAGCAGCTTTCAAATTATAATTGCTCCTAAGTAATTTAATGAGAATTATATCTTTTTCATTAAATGATGGCTTTAATCCATTGAAAATATTAGAATCAATAACTGCTGAACCAATAAATTGTAAACCTATATTAATATAAGATTCATCGATAAAAATACTAGACCATTCCCAACCTCCTCCAATTAATTTACATAAAACTAAATCACGCGTATTGAAATCAAATTTGAACAAATAAGTTGGTTGTAATATATTTATGTCATTTGTATAAAATGTGTCTTTATAAAAAATTGTATCAAAATTTGTTAATATAAAATAGTATTCATCATTAAATAAATAGGATCCAATGATATTGATTCCCTCTTTGCTATAAAAATGAATATTATCAAGGATTTGCTGATTAGTATCAATTCTAGTAATATATATTTCCTTTGATCTTCCAAAAATTGGCCTTGGATTACTCAATGGTTTTAAAACGCTATTTAGTATTTCGACAGAGTCAAAGGAAGTAGACTGAACTAATATAATGTCTCCGTTTTCATTGATTTCCGAATAAGTTGGTTTTATCGAAGTATTTAATGTTTGGTAAAATTGTGCTTTTATTTCTATAACCACAAATATTAATATGTAAACAAGGTAATATTTAAAATTCATAAAATGGATTTAATTGTAAAAAGAATTGCGGATCAACCTAGATTGATCCGCAAAAATAAATTTTACAGTTTTAAAAATTTGATCGATTTATTAAATTCTTTGTTCTTTATATTTAAAATAATTACTCCTTTGTAATCAATATTCCTTAGATTTAACTTAAATTCCGTATTAGTATTGCTATTGACTTGACCCTTCAGAAGTAAATTTGAGCTGATATTATAAATTGTATATTCAAATTGAGAAACAGCATTTCTAAATTTTATGGTTGTTTCATCAGTACATGGATTGGGGCTCACAAAGATTGACACTAAATGTTTGTCATTTTCAATAAAACTATTTCTTGGTAATGCATCATTTCCAGTGCCTGGATAAATAAATCTTTCACCACCAATAACTTGGTAGGGAAAAGTCATCTTATAATGCCTTATGTCAAATACATATGGTTTTGAAATTCCATTTCCTTTTGAATAAATATCCATCAAATAATTGTAATCTGATATTAGATTTAAATTACAAAATATAGCTGGAAAACTTGTAATATTAAATAATCCAGATTCTGGATCTAAAATAAATCCACTTCCTTGCATTCCACCTGCTATCCATAACGATTTTAACGGCTCTCTTAAATTTACAGAAATTGATGCATTGGTTAGAGTGGGATAAAAGTGCGGCAAAAGGGCATCTTTAATTTCTACACATGATGGAGTTGGAGTGACAGTTTGTATTATATCTCTAACATAAAGAATAGCTGTATCTTGGTTAAAACCTGAAGTTGAAAAAATAGTAACATTTTTCCATATTATATTATTATTACACTTGACATTTTCGTTTATATTTGAAACTTCATTACAATACATTGGGTCTTCAGTTGACTCAATTCTTGCTAACAAACAATAGTGATGTTTATCATTATCATTAAAGTCATCAGGATTAGGAGGTATCCAAGGGATAGTAACTACTGCTTCTTCGCCTGCTTCTATCCCTAATGTAGCTAAATTTACTGTATTTACAAGACCTGAAATTTGTTTTCCTGATATTGGATCAATAGAATATTCCCAATTAAGAGGCCATTTCAATCCAGTTGAAGCTTTTGACCAGTAAACCTTTAATAGAGCATTAGAAGTAATATTGCAACCCCTTCCTCTCACTCTAACTTTAATATAATTTTCCTTATTCTGAGAATTTTTTCTAAAGATAGGATTGTCATGATAAAATAAATTGTCGTTTGTTGGTCTGACCCAAATATCTTCAGAAAGCCACATATCTTTATTAGTAGGATTAATTTCTACACCAAAGTCTTCTAAATTATCTTTCATATATAGATCTACACCGCTTCCGTTAAATATTAATGGAAGAAATTTGTCTCCGTTATTTGCTGGAATATTATATGTTTTACTAAAATGACTCCATATTATGCATCTTTCCCAATCACTGTAATTTAAACCATTCGGACCTGTTACATCAAACATTGCAGTTGCAACATGGGGTTGGGCTGTATATCCATATTTAATATTAGCTAATCCTCGAAGTATCATTCTGTCTGTTTTTTCTTTGCCAATATCATTATATATTTTTAAAAGAACGCCTGATAATATAGTGCCAAAGTAATGAGGACTGCAATTGCAATTCATGAATGGACTAACATATGTTATATTCATTAATGTAGAATTTGCGAATCGATCAGTTGATGGATACATCCCAGATGGAACTGTACCAGGATTATGATTTGCCCAACGAAAAATTCCATAAAATCCGTCTTCATAATCCTTAAATTGATTTTCCGCATTGACTTCTGATAAAGCCCAATAATCGGCAACTCCTTCCCCTACACCTTCAGCACCTAGTGACAAGTAACTTTTACCTGGAGGGGGTATCCCCGCGAGTGAATGATGTATAAAATGAAATCCTTCATGTAGAATAACCATAGCATCTTCTCCATGGTCAGGGTTTGCTTCATTATGCCCATTATCTCCATCTGCTAAGGTTACAGTAGTTCCATTATAATGTGAATTGCTGCCGACTTCATGTGGATTAAAGTAAACAAAATTTGAAAATGATTGCAAACCTCTAGCATAGTCGATAGTTTTATCTAGAAAGTAATAGCACATAATAGCTTCAAATCCATCCTGGTGTCTTTTGAAATCAAAAAATGGTGAATTGGAAGTATACAAGTTAGGGTTATAAATTTTTGCATTATTGCCAACAAGGGAATAAACATTGCCATTTTGGGATATACCTAATAAATCTACAATTTTATAAAAAGGATCAAAAACAGGATTATTTGAGTTGTTGTTATCCATTATACCATTATTACCATATTTATTATGCGACGCTGATAATGGGTCAGGGTTAAATATCCTACCTGTACCATCTACATACATAATGTTGGATTTTAACTCTAAAATTTTACCTGTATTTGCATCTAAATATGCAAACCATTTACCATTGGGATTCTTGGTTTCAAATTGGGTAAAATATGATAATGTCGCACAATTGTTATAATGGTATATCATTAATAAAGATTCTTCCTGCTCATTAATTAGCGAAGTTTTAAAATGTTGCATTAAAATACTGCTTACCATATGTTTTGTTAAACTTGGTGCTATATTTATGTCCCAATTAATAGGAATTGTATTCTGAATTATTGAATTTAATCTAGATTGTTCGTCAAAACGTAAGATAAATTGATTACCATCAACAGGTAAATTTTTATAAATCTGATTAAAAATAACAATATTGTTTTCTATGTCATTTGTACCAAATTTCAATACTAAATCAGAACATTCTGTAAATTTAAATAGATTCCAATTTGAATTTAAATAGCTTAATGCTTTCTCCTTAAGAGTTGATCCTGGTAGATCTAATGTTAAGTTAATTTTGCTCAAGAGGGCATTATCGGATCCTCTAAATATTTGAGCCTCTTCTGATATATTTTGAGTATGTACTTTATCCCTACTAATTTCAAAATTCTTATAGGGTACGGCAATTTGGGAATAGAGTAAGAATGGCAATTGCAATAAAATTAACAAAAACCTAAATACAAATGAATTTTTCATAAATTCTAATTATAAAGGTGATAAAATAATTAAGAACAATCCAAATTCAATGTAAAAGCCTTACTTTTGCGGCCTTATTTTCCGATAAGAGGGCCTGCGTCCCCATTTCGATGGGTGGTCGTGGGCTTTTTAATTGTCTCTTGACTGTTTATATCCTTAATTTAACGTTTTGTTAATTGATTTAGTTCTTGAAATTAGAATTAACACAGGCATACTTTTTCCCTGACCATGCGGGTGACGAATTTTCATTTGGGAACTCATCTTACAAAGCTCAGCCTGTCTTCAAAATCTCCGACCATCCCATGTTGCGATCAGGTTTAATAATGGCCGGCGGCAACGCCGCCTGGCAAGGAAAACCAACATTGGAAGGTAGGGAAGATGGTGTGCTGACCGCCTATGAAATATCCCAAATGAATTTATCTAATACAGAATTAGTAGTGTTGTCGGCCTGCGAAACTGGCTTAGGAGATATTCAAGGAAACGAAGGCGTTTATGGATTGCAACGCGCCTTTAAAATCGGCGGGGCAAAATATCTGATCATGAGTTTATGGCAGGTGCCGGATAAACAAACGTCTTTATTGATGACTACTTTTTACAAGAAATGGCTGGAGGAAAAAATGTCCATTCCGGATGCATTTCATGCAGCGCAAAAGCAATTGCGGGATGGAGGATTGGAACCGTATTATTGGGCGGGTTTTGTGTTGGTGGAGTAGACAGAAAATTGTTAATTTTTAATGGTTAATTGTAAATTAATTATTAAGCACGTAGATTTTAATATTTAATTCACTAGTATGAAAAAATTAATTTGTCTTTTTGGATTTCTTTTAAACTTCGCTTCTATAATATCCGCCCAAGTGAGTGATTCTATAATCATAAAACAGATAGATAGTCTAATAAATATATCGAATGAATTCACAACATTAAAAGATTTTGAAAAAGCACTTGAAGTTAATAGTGTAGCTGAAAACATTGCTATTAAAAACCTAGGGCCAGAGTCAGCATCTTACGGAAGATGCTGTTTTATGAAAGGAAGAATAAATTATTATATGGGGAACTATAAGGAAGCTGAAAAATGGATTTTAGCATCTTTAGACATCACAGAAAAAAATTTTAGTAAGAAAAGTTTGAATTATTTAAATTATGCACTTTCTCTTGCAACACTTTATGAAAAAATTGGTAAGTACAAGAAGGCGGAATCAATCTATCTGGAAATAATAACACTTCACGATTCATTGTCAGGGTCAGAGAATGATGATTTTATCGAAACTACTTTTCGGTTAGGAAAACTCTACCACTCTATGGGAGAATTCATGAAGTCAGATACACTAGAAACAAAGGCAAAAAAATATTGGGAAGCAAAATATGGTAAGCTTCATCGCTACTATATAAAAGCAGTTACATCACTTGGGTATTTGTACACAGAAATGGAGCGTTATGAAGATGCTGAGCTTTTATCCTTAGAAGCCTTGTCCTTAAAAGAAAAAACAGAAGGTAAAAGGACTCAATCCTATGGTTGGAGTTTGGTGAATGTTGGGTTATTGTATCGCAGTATGGGTCGACTTGACGATGCGGAAAAATTCTATAAAGAAGCCCAATTTGTTTTTGAAATTTGTGTTGGTAAAGAAGATGTTGATTATGGAAAAGCCACAGCTAATCTTGGTATTGTATATTCTGAGAAAGGGCACTATGATTTAGCTGAATTATATTTTACCAAATCACTAGCTATATTTGAAAAAGCTTATGGGACTGAACATCCAATAACTACATATGCACATTCTGTCATCGCAAGTCTCTATGAGCGCATGGGACTATTAGAAAGGTCCAAAAATTATCGACTACGCATTCAAACACAAAATATCAAGAACCTTGGAGTAAGTCACAAGGATGTTGCAAAGATTTATTTTGACATTGGTAGAGTATATCGTAGTATGGGCAATCTGGATTCTGCGAAATATTATCTAGACCTAGCCATCCCAATTTTTGAAAAAAGTTTAGGTAAAAAAAGTATCGAATATGCTAAATGCTTAACTAATTTGTCATTTATATTCAGTTTGAAGTCAGACACACTTACTTCACAAAAATTACTCCTCGAAGCTAAACAAATATTTGAAAGTCATCCACTAGGCTGTAGTGACTGTTATTTTTCTACACTCTTGACCTTAGGAAAAAACTTTCAATTTCAGAATAAATTTGATTTGGCCGAAAATTATTTTGTGGAAGCTAATTTGTTTTTAGAAAGAGAATTGAGGGACTATAACGAACATTATCCTGAACTACTCTTAGCGTTAGCAAATCTTGAAATTGCAAAGGATTCAATACATATGGCGGTTCCTTTTTTACAAAAATTAATTCTCGTAATGAAAGGTAAACTGGAGCTTGCAACTCGCCATATGTCAGACTTTGAATTAAACTCGTTTTTAAGAATTATTTCCTCGCATAATGATGCTCTTTATTCATTTTTAACTGATTTTCCTGATGCATCTTTAATTCAGTCAGCCTATGATTATACTTTGTTTATCAAAGGTTATTTATTGCATAATGCCTTAAGATTAAAAAGTTTGGCTCAATCAGATTCAACCACCGCAGGATTATATGAAAGATATCTATATTGTAACAGAATGTTAGCAAGAGATTATGCAAATCCTTATAAGCAAAGAAATAATACAAATGAGTGGGAAATGAAATCCGATTCTATTGAAAAAAAGCTTGCACGTATTTTTGTTGAACACACAGATGCTATACGACAAATAAATGTACAAGAAATTCAGCAAAAACTCGAAGCTGATGAAGTAGCTGTGGAGTTTATAACCTTTCAATACAGTGGCAATAAGTCATCAGAAACTAATATGTATGCCGCTTTATTACTTAATATTAGTGATACTACTCCGCATTTTATCCTGCTGTGCGAAGAAAAGGAAATTTACCAATTATTAAATTCATTTTCCGCTCGAAAAATGGATTACGTCGCAAATCTCTATCAACCTGCTGATGGACGTGGCGCCTTACCCATTAATGAAAATTCCAAATCTCTTTACGATTTAATCTGGAAGCCTCTTGAACCCTACTTGAAAGGAGTCAAAACCACTTACTTCTCTCCAAGTGGATTACTCCACCGGATAAATCAAAATGCAATTCTAATTTCTAAGGAGATAGATAATCATACTTTACTTTCAGATAAATATAATTTAGTTCAATTGGGAAGTACAAGACAAATAGTATTTAAAAACTTTGATGAAAATTTAAAACCAATCAGTGCTTCCATCTATGGAGGCATTAACTTTGAAATGGATTCTATGGAGATGATGGAACACCTTCCAATTAGAGATAGTAGCATTGCTTCACTTCGTTCTGAACATACTTTTTATTATATAGATTCTACAGTCCGAGGAGGTAGTTGGCAATATCTCCTTGGCTCCGACCAAGAAACTACAGAAATTAATAAGATCTTTAGCAAGGCAAAAATCAAAAGTAATTTATATAATGGAAATGATGCCACGGAAGAATCTTTCAAGCAATTAGGGGACTACAAAAATGTATCTCCAAGGATACTTCATATCTCTACTCATGGTTTTTTCTTCCCTGACCCCAAAAGTGAAAATAGCAATTCACCATTTTCAATGAGTAGTCAGGAACCGATATTTAAAATAAGCGAGCACCCCATGATGAGGTCCGGATTAATTTTGGCTGGAGGAAACCACGCCTGGAAAACCGGGAAGCCTATTCGTCCTGACATGGAAGATGGCATCCTAACGGCATATGAAATATGTCAACTTAATTTAAGGAATACAGAATTAGTGGTGCTATCTGCTTGCGAAACGGGGCTCGGAGATTTACAGGGTAATGAAGGAGTCTATGGCTTGCAACGCGCTTTTAAAATTGCAGGCGCCAAAAATCTGATCATGTCCTTGTGGCAGGTACCCGATCAACAAACCAAAGAATTGATGACCTTATTCTATAAGTATTGGTTACTTAAGAAAAAGACAATTCGTCAAGCCTTGCAAATGGCGCAAAGGGAATTACGGAATAAAGGATTGGAGCCATTTTATTGGGCAGGATTTGTTCTTGTAGAATAAATTTAACTTTTGTTTTCATTCGTACTCTTCATTGTGGCAGGGTGCCTACGCTTTCGGTCTGCATGCTGACAAGCAGAGCTTCGTCAGCATTTGTATTGGCGGAGTAATTAGATATACTAACATCCTTCCTTCTTGTAGACAGTCATGAGGCATGTTGACCAACTAGGCTTCCTCAACATCTATGTTGGTAGTATAAAATAAACTATTTACCATTCTGTTCCAATTTATGGTATTTCAAAATATTTTGGCATTGCGAATTGAAATGGATAAGTCAATTCTCTGAAAGCATACCTTTTGAAATTAAAGCGGTATGGATCATTGAACAAGTAGCCCAATCTGTTGTTTCTTGCAAATAAACTAATTATGAAATATACTGCTCTTGTTTTCTTCTTTACTTTTTTATGTTCTTCAATCCATTCACAAACGATGCAAAGTATTTACGATTTTAAGGTTCAGACAATCGACGGAAAAGAATTTGATTTTGCTCAATTAAAAGGCAAAAAAGTCCTCATCGTAAACACAGCTTCAGAATGTGGATATACACCACAATACGCGGAATTGGAAGAGCTTTACAAGAAATTTGGTGGCGAAAAATTTACCATTTTGGGTTTCCCGGCAAATAATTTTGGTGGACAAGAACCCGGTACGAATGCAGAGATACAGCAATTTTGCAAGAAGAATTATGGGGTGAGTTTTCCCATGATGTCTAAAATTTCAGTTAAGGGTAAAGAAATGCATCCATTGTATCAGTGGCTTACCATGCAGGCAGAAAACGGCGTTCAGGATGCAGAAGTCAAATGGAATTTTCAGAAGTTTCTTATTGATGAAAAGGGTAAATGGATTCGTGTAATATCTTATAAAGAGAGTCCATTGTCTGAAGAAATTTTGAATTGGCTTTCTCAGTCCAATTAATAAATGGTTTGGCAATACACAAAGTAAAGTATCCCCGCAAATTTTAGATTAATATCATTCCTTTTCTCATGAAAAGGACTAGACCCTGCGGAATTTTATCCACATACTACTTTTACGGATTCTGGAAATTTACAGTCCTTTTGTAACAGGTTTAAATAGAGCAGCAACAGCAGGATTACAAAAATCGTCGATAATGACATTTCCTCAATGGATATTACCAATTACCGGACGAGCATTGTATTCATTTTGAATGACTGGCACCACCTGCCATCCAGGTGCTTGTGTAAAGAATGAAAAGGAACCATTTGCAAGTGAAAAATTCCGTCCCATTTTGTTCAATCAACTTATAACAGCAAGTTCCGGTATTTTGAACATTGAACACAATTTTGTCACAACCTTGCGCTGAGATCATTTCATTTTGTCAAACGAAATAATTAATATTCACCAGATGTAATAGTTATTGGATTTTTTGAAATCCGGAGTTTAAAAAATAAAAATCCCCCTATCCAAAAGAATAGAGGGAATTTTAGGTTTCGAGGTCGAGAGCGGATGCGAATGAAATTTGTAAATCAATAGATTATAACATTATGTTTGTTAGGGGCACGATTCGGGGCACGATTTTTGAATGTTGCAGCCCTTTTGCTTCTTAGATTGGTAAAATTATGAACCCTTAATTTTAGGATTCAAATTATAATTCACCAAGATTATGTAAATTCACACTAAATACACTTTTTACTCTAAATTATTACCTATGATAAAAGCATTAATTTTAATTATAATGAACAAAATGGAAGATGTTTTAATGATATTTCTAGAAGTATTCCAAAAGGGAAATTCTTTGTATTTAAAACCGATTTTTTCAAAAGAGCTAAAACTGTGGTTATTTATTATTTTGATTATTGGAATTATTAGTTGTTCACAATCAAGTGTTCCACAGCCTAATATTGTTCCAAATTTAACTTTCATTGCCGATGGAGTAAAGCACTATGAATATGTTCCGTCCCTTTCTACAATTGGAGTTTCACATAGTGCTAGTTGGAATAAATTCTATGTTGTTAAATGGGGTGTTGGCCGCTATGCTTATAGAATTGAAGCCTTTGTGAAAACAGATATGGATTCACAAAATGAGCTTTTATTAATGAGCATTGCCTTAGATACTGATACAATTATTTTGAATAAAGTATATGATTGCACCTTTTTAAATACATTTCTTACAGCACCTAGATTTGATGTTTTTGGAAGCACTTACGGAGGAATAACTAACGAAACTAAATGTGAGTTGATTATTACACAATTTGATGAGGTAAAGATGTCAGGTAAATTTTCATTTTTGAACCTACATTGTAGTAATTGTACCCCCCTAGAAAGACCAAAAGTAAGCATAACTGACGGGGAATTTACAAATATAGATAAGGAGGATTAAATTATAAACTAGCCACAAATTTAATTCTGCTTATTGTTTATAGCTAAATTCATAGCCTTTTCAATATGTTCCAATTGTTCTGAATTTAATAGATTAAGAGTTTCCTGACTTAATACCGTGCCATTTATTTGAATGTAGTTATTTTGGTTCTGTATCAGAGTATTGTTCGGGGTTTGCCCATTCTTCATAAAGCCCATAAAATTGAAATACAATTTAGCTGCTCCAATGTCCCCATTTACTGCAAACTGAAATACCTTTGCCAAAACTTTTGAGGTCATAAATCTGAACTGTTCTATTTGTTCTAAATACTGTGGGTGGTTCGTATATTCTTTGAGGTGCTTATGTATTGTTTGACGGCTCAAATCTGTTTTGGTTGCTATTTCCTGTTTGGATGGCATGCGTCCATATTCCTGCATCAAGTTAGAAATCGCAGCTGTTATCTTATTGTGGTTAATTTCCCAAAGTTGGTTTTTAGTGGTGTCGGGTATAATCAGTTCAATTTTTTTATAAAAATTATCCCTTTCAGTTCCTTTAAACTTGTTAAAAGTTTCAGTAAGTATTTCTCTTAACCGCAACTCTTCGGCTTTATTCAATGTTTTAAGGTCGCTGGGGGTAATCTGTTTAAGTGAAAGTATTTTATTTATTTTGGCTTCGGTTTTCGTAAACTTTTGTAAACCATTTTTTGCTTTCATATCAATTCAAATTTGTGTTTAATACTTGTTTCAATTCCTGTAATCGGTTTAGGTATGGTAAAAAGGTTCGTTTACCGTTGTTCGCTTTTACAGCGGCAAAGTGGCTTTCAACAAATAGGGAATAGTCTGTTATCGTACAGAATTGGTTCAGCTTTATGGACTGGGTTGGTAGTTCTATTCCTGCAAAATAGTTTTCAAGTTCTTTAATATCCTGTTCCCAATTTTCGGGCATTGGCTGTTCGGGCTCGCTAAAATTATAAACAGGTTCAGGCTGCTCAAATGGTTTCACCTCAACCAACGGTTGAACAGCTGTGGGTGGTTCGGTGGCTTTGGTTTCAAGTAAGGCAAACGCTTTGTAATCGTATTTTATTAAATAGTCGGCAAGGTCAAACCCTTGTTTCTTTTCTGCTTCGGTGGCTTTGCGTTCCAGTAAATCGGAAACGGTAAATATTTCAAGGTGTGAAAGTTCCTTTGCCTTGCTGCTCCATTTCTCAAACCCGTTGAGGTCGGGAAATAGCGTAACAGATCGCCCCTTTAGTATGCTGCACTTTTCGGCGTTTAGGTTGGAAAGGCTGCCAACGGCAAGCCAAATAAACTGGGGTAAATAAACGCTGGCAATTACAGCCGTTTTCTCGCTTTCAACTATGGCAACGGGTTTTGTTTTCTCAATTAGTAAGTGTTCGCCAAACAAACATTGTTTTAACTCAAATTCTGGGAGTTTAATAGCTGTGTGAACCCAGTTAATATGGTTGAATGGTTCTTTTATTCTTTTGCCAGTGGTGGGGTTGTAAAGCATTATTTTGCCCGTTCTTATTTTGCCCTGTGTATCTATTTGCCAAAATACCGTTGAACCGTTCCAATGTTTTGAGGTGGCAATAAAATAACGGCATACCAGTTGGCTGGCAACCTCAACCCCGAACAGGATAATAAGGAACTGTACAAAGTGGTTCGTTTCAAACGCTGTGGGGTTCAGGCTGGCTTTGAATACCTCAACGGGAATAAATGAAACGGGCTTTGGTTGAGGTGCAACAGGTCGGGGCTTGTATACTTTGGACTGGGCTGTATCAAATGAAATATTATTATCCTGAAAATACTGTTTCGGGGTGTAATGGTGTCCGCAATTACTTTCACGGTTGCATCTGCCAACGGTGGGGTGAATGTGTTCGCCTGTTTCCGTATCAATGTAAAGAGAAAAGGTTTTATCCTTCCCACAATTTAGGGCTGGGCAACGGTAACGGGTATTCATCCCCTTGTATGGTTCTAATATGTATCGGTGTGATGTTTTCATTTCGCTGAAAATATTTTTGTTTTCCGTGCTACACTTGCTACACTTACTACACGGTTTTGTGTAGTTTGTGTAGATAGTGTAGGTTTAGAAAAAACTTTTTTTCTCTGCATTAACCCCTGTTCCATAGTTTTTACGTTCTGTTTGATAACCTGAACCCCTTAACCTGCCTGCAAGTGTCCGAACTGAACAGGCTTTAAAACCACTTTCAATACAATAATTTCGGTAATCGCTGAACATATCTTTTAAGGGTATTTCATTTGTGGCTGAAACCTTGTACCCGTGTTCACTTAAAAACATCAATACACTATCGCTTTCTATCCTGTATTGTTCAATGGCTCTTTGGGCTGCTTCACATTCTGAAAACCGCTTTTGTTCCAATAATCTGTTTAGCCCTTCCAATACCCAGTTGAAAACCCCTGAAAGTTCCTTATCAATTATTTTAATATGTAGCTGTTTATCCTGTTCCATTGGTGGTATTGTAACATCAAAAGGAATGATTAAAAACCTTCTGAAATAGGCGTTTGTATGTTCAACTTCTTTGGGTAATTCGTTACAATTAAAAATCAGTTTGGCGTATTGCTTCAAAATAAAAGGCTGCCCATAAGGTAAACGGGCTTCAACGGGTTCACCCGAAACCAGTTGCTTAAATATTGAAGCTTCCAAATTGCCGTTTATTTCACTTGCATAGTTCACCAACTTGTTAGCCAGCTTCGCCCTGAAGTACCCGTTATCATTTGTAAGGCTTTGCAATGAAAAGCTACTCACGTTTTCAACCCCTAACAAAGCATTGACAATTTCAAAAAATACGCTTTTGCCGTTTGCACCTGTACCGTATAACACTAAGGCTTTTTCCTCTTTGAGTGCATTGCTGCCATGCTTTATGAATACATACCCCAAGTATTCAGCCAAAACCTTTTGCCGTTCTTTGTCGGGCAATACACGGTTTAAATACGCTTCAAATATTGGTGCTTTTTCCAGTGGGTTGTACTCAAAAGGTAATTGATAGGTAATAAAATCGGAACGGTCAAAGGGTCTTAAATTTGTACCCTGTGGGCTTATTTCAAATGTTCCGTTTTTTAGGTTTATTAAAACTCTGTCTTCATTGCTTCCAGGTGTGGGCAAATATGCCGTTGCAAGGAACTGTTTAAAAAGCTGCTCCCTAAATTGGTAAAACCTTGCTGAAAATTTAGCAACTCCCATTTTTTCGGCTGCTTCGCCTAAAAACTTTTGGAATGTTTCTTTGTCAATTTCAGCCCAAAACGTACCGTTGTACAGGTAAATAAAATCGTGATTTTTACATAAACCCCAGCGGTTCTTTTCTGCAAGCTGTAAAGCGTTTTCAATGGATAACACTAAAAAGTGTTTCGTATTCAATTTGAAATTTTCTTCATTGTTAAGGTTCGCCAACGCTTCAAAGTCCAACGCTTCAAACTGCTCAATAAGTTGATGTAATATTTCAGCGTGTGGGGTTGCTTCACTTTTCTTTAATAGCCTTTCCGCTTCGGCTTTTATATCCTCAACCCCGATACTATATTTGTTGAATTCAAATTTTGTTTTTAGACTTTCCATCCCTTATTTTCATTTTTAAAGATCAAATGTTTTTTTTCAAATTTTCGATCATATTGTTCCAAGTCTTCACCAATTTGAAATCCATCAAAGTAGGTTTTTGCAAGAAGTTCAAGACTAGAAAATAATTTGAATTTTTGGTTTATTTTATCCTTTGCTTTTCTCTTTTTCAAAGAGTTACTGGGGTGAATCATATTCTTTGTCTTTTAGCCTCCATTCTTGACAAAGATTCCTGGATTTCATCATGTCTGAATCTGATCCGGTCGCCAATGCGATGTTTTACAATGATGCCTTTATTACTCCAGTCGTGTAGTGTGGTCTGGCTAATTTTGAGGATGGCACATACCTCATTGGCGGTTAACCATTCCTTTGAGGTGACTTCTTTCCTTTGGGAATTTTTAATAATGGTCTCAACTTTGGAAACCACATTTGCCAACATCTCATTGAGTTGGTCCTGGGTCATTACGATTACTTGTGACATATACTTATTTGTTTATGTCAAAGGTCTTAACCTTAAAAGGGGGGTGCTATCTACTTTCTATCTACTTTCTAAAACTTACCTAACATGTTGTTATTCAATATCATTTTCTTAATTCTGTCTAATACCTCATTTTTATTAAATGGATTATTTGGGTCTGCATTGTCTGGATTTTTTGAAAATGTCATAAGTCGTTTGACGGTTGACTCAGATATATTTGTTACAAGGGAAATGTATTTATATAATTTGCGATCTGTGTATTTGCTTCCATCGCTTCTAATGTGATCCTTTAGGTAGTCAATAATTCCAAATATATGGCAATAAACAAAACGATCTTGGTCCTCTAAATTTATTGGGATGTTGCCATTTAGCTCTAAACCCTCACTTTCTATATTTGTTGGAAAACTTTCCAAATAATTGAGATATGCCTTAATTATGGGCATTACATCGATAATATTACCGTAAAAATCAATATCATTTTCATTAAAATATTCATCATTTATTACCCGCATTTCTATTTCGGCAATAATTAACTTTAGCCTATCCTTCCTTTCTCCAATGGTATCAAAGTCTTGTAAGTACCCCATCAAATCCTTAATCCATTCCTTTTGCCATTCTTTTTTTCTTCCGGTTTCAAATTTAGATAATAGCGCCTCCAATTGAGGATTTTCATTAATCTTAATTTTATTCTGAGTCATGTAATCAATTAAAAAAGTATATTTATCTTGATCGGTTAAGTTTTTAAAGTGATCTGATTCTTCTAATTCATCTATTGTCATTCTAAAAAATGGGGTCAAACTAATTAGATATAGCTCCCTTTTTTTCTTTAGTTGCTCAATTTCTTCCTTTGAAAATTTGATTGATTTTAGACCAGTTATATTATTTTTAAATTCCTCGGTCCTTTCTTCAGATAGATAGCGCATAACTTCAAATTTGATTCTATTTAAAACGTTCATTCTTTGCTATTCGGTCCGCTGACTGCTCCTTAGTGACTTTAACGTATTTCAAGAAATTACTTTCTGTAGTGTGCCCTGTTATCGACATTATGTCTATTGGGGCAATATCCGAAAGGTAAAATAGAGTTACAGCGGTTCGTCTCCCGGTGTGATTGGTAATGAGCTCGTATTTGGGGACTGATTTTGTTATTATTGTCCCGCCTTTGTTCTCTGATACGCTGACCATCTGATCAATTCCGGCCTTTTTTGCAATTTGTTTGATATATTCATTGATGGTCTGATCTGCTAATTGTGGGGCGTTGAAACCGTATTTCTTTAAGATGATGTAGGCTTTTGTACTGACCGGAATAATTACCTTTCCATTCGTTTTTTGTGTAATCATTTCAAGTCGATATTCCCCTTTTGCCGTCTTCCTGATATGATCCTTTGTGATGCGTTTTACATCGCTAATTCTAAGGGCGGTATAACACATTAATAAAAAAAGATCCTTAACCTTTGCCTGGGCCTCATTGCCTGAAAGGTCCAAATTCTCAATCTTCGTAATTTCTTCATCATCTAGATAAATGCTGTCTTTTTTTGCCTTTAGCGTCTCAAAGTAGCTTTTTTTAAACTCAATGTTTGAGTGTATCCCCTCATCTAGTGCAGCCTGTGAAATGGTCTTTAAATGTTTGATGTACCTCCCGGTCGTATCTTTTGTGTAATTCTGTTGGTTTAAGAATTTGACCAAATCATTGTATACGGGGTTTTTTATATCCTCCCATTTATACCGGATGTTCATGTATTTCTCAAACTCTGCCCAAATGGAAACAAAATTCCGGTAATTTTTGATTGTGCCCTCTGAATATCGGTTTCCCTTATTTGGACCTGACTGGATTAATATTTTTCCCCTGGATATATCGTCCACAAATTTGACTGAGTAATCAAGGACCAAGTTTTGATTTAATCCCGTTTTGCTTACCTTTCGGACTTTGGGGGATTTTTCAATATTCTTTTTTGATTGGAAAACGTTTTCCTTAAGAAGTTGGTCCAGTCCCGATATGTCAATAGGTATTTTAGATAGGTTGCAATTGTAGACATACGCATCCACCAATTGAATTACACTATTAATTCTATGCTCAATATTCCTGATGATGTTCTTAATATGGGGGTCTTGGGCCAAATACTCTTTAATCAGTTCTTTGTCTTCAGTAGGCCGTTGCCTCGTCTTGTCCCACAACCCAGGGTAAATCTTATACCCTATGCCTTTTTGAAATGGTTTCCCGTTTAAGTGGCATCTATAAAATATTGGCGTTGGATTGTCCGTCTCAGTTGCCCTTAAATAAAATTTATGATCCATTTTTAATATTCTGATGTTACAAATATAATACGGGGCACGATCCGGGGCACGATATTTCTTTATTATATTTGTGCCATCCTTATAAGAGTATAAAGGTAAATTGACTTAAATCATTGAAAATCAATATAAAATAAAAATCCCCTTATCAAAAATGATAAAGGGAAATATGGTTCTGAGGTCGAGAGCGGATTCGAACCGCTGTAGAAGGTTTTGCAGACCTCTGCCTAGCCACTCGGCCACCCGACCCGTTAAGGGATGGCAAAGATAGAAAAGTCCAAAGTATAATCTATAAAGCGGTAAAAGATTTTTTGGAATTTGCAGGAAACTATGGTCTCAGGGGCTCAAAGGTCCTGAATAAGGGCATATTGTCTCCTAGATGAGCTTTGATGGCACTGGCAAGGTTTTTACCTGCAGGCTGAATATCTTTGCCCTACAAGGCATGAGCATGAGAGAAAACGATTATCTGGACTGTTTGGGGGATCATGAGCTGTTGATCCAGTCTCCCGGCAGAATTAACCTGATCGGCGAACATACCGACTACAACAAAGGATATTGCCTTCCGGCAGCCATCAGACAATCTTTGTTCCTGGGAATCTCAGAGGCTCCTGCCATGAAATTCAGGGCACTGGATACAGGGGATGGTTGGGGGTACGGAAATCAGCAAAAACCGCATTGGATGGTTTACCTTCAGGGGGTAATCGATTTTCTAGCCGCTCAAGGAATCGATGTACCAACGCTCGAAATGGAGTTTGGCGGAACGCTGCCTATGGGCGCCGGGCTATCGTCTTCATCTTCCCTGACCTGCGGCTTTATTTTTGGAATCAACCAATTTATGGGCTTAAATCTTCCTACAGAAACCCTCACTGCATGGGCCGTTCAGGCAGAACGTGCCTCCGGGCTGATGGGTGGCATGATGGATCAGATCAGCATTTTTAATGGCAGGAAAAAGCAGGCTTTACTGATTGATTGTTCGGATTGGACATTTAAATACTACCCCGTCGACATCCCCGATTTTAGCTGGCTGATAGCGGATACAGGAGTAAAACATAAGTTGGTCGATTCTGATTACAACAATCGAAGCCTGGCTTGTGCAAGGATCTTTAAGACCTTGCAGCAAAATGGTTTTGCCGGAGCGTCTATCAGCGAACTACCCATCCATGAACTCTCCCAATGGAAAGATCTTTTGGCAGAGGAGGATTTTCCGCTGCTTTCCTATGTCCTGGAAGAAAACAAACGGGTATTGACTTTTGCAGAAAATCTTATGGCTCATCAGGTGAAAGAATTGGGGAACCTTTTATTGGAAGGTCATGCGGGGTTGAGGGATCAATACCGGGTGTCTTGTGCAGAGCTGGATTTTATGGTAGAATTTGCAGAGCAATTTGAAGGCGTGATGGGAGCGAGGATGATGGGTGGAGGTTTTGGAGGCAGCACTTTGCATTTACTCAAAGAGGATGCAGTTCAGGATTATCAGCATGCGCTATCAATGGCTTATTTCAAGAAATTTGGTAAGGAGGCAAAGATATTTGAAGCTGAATTGGAGGACGGCGTCCGGCGAATTCATTGATCGCTCGTCCGGAGTCCTTTTATTAACTTATTTTTGTGCGCTGCTCTGCCAATGGCCATTCAATGAATTTTAAATCACCTATCTTAATCTTAACCTGTTTCTTGCTGATATTTTGGTCAGCGGATGCTATACCCTTAAAATTTCATTCAATTGAAAAGGAAAAAAGGGAAATTGAAAAACTCATCCGACAACAGTTTCCGGATTGTAAGATTGCAGATTTAAAAAATGAGGAGGGATTTAAATTTGTGCTCGAAGTCAACTTACTTCAAAAAGTGGATCATCACAATCCTGATTCTGAAAAATTTTATCAGAAAATTTATCTGTATCACAAGAGTCGGAAAAAACCAAATGTCCTGGTCACAGAAGGATATGCCATCCGAGACAACGTGTATGAACCTACGCGCATCTTTGATGCAAACCAGATTTCTGTTGAGTTTCGTTATTCGGGAAGCTCCACACCGAAGGAAATGGATTGGAAATTTCTGAAGCAGGAACAGGCCATGCTTGATTTGAATGAAATTCAACAACGCTTTTCAAAAATTTATAAGAATAAATGGATCAGTACCGGTATTTCAAAAGGCGGTACCACATCAATACTTTATTCACTCACATTTCCAAAAAATCTTTCTGCTGTAGTGGCTTATGTAGCTACGTTTGCCTTGGCACAAGAGGATTTCAGGACCATCGATCATTACAGAAATAAAGTCAGCACTCCTGAATGCAGAGCAAAAGTTTTTGAGTTCCAAAAGCAGATTTTTAATCAGAGAGATGAGCTTAAATTATTGATCGATACTTTAGCAATTACAGAGCAGGTTGAATTTCCATTGGGCATCGAAAAAACTATTGAGTATGCTGCATTAGAATATCCATTCTCTTTTTGGCAATGGGGTTTTGGTTGTTCAGAAATTCCGGAATCATCCGCGACTGCCAGAGAGATTTTTGAACATTTGGAAGAAACGGTGGACATCAATTTATACGATGATAAAAATTGCGCCTACTACTTGCCGGCTTATTATCAGAACATGACCGAATTGGGATATTATGGATTTGATACCGTGGGATTAAGTACCTATTTAAAATTGGAAAAAAATCCATCCAACCTCATATTTTGTCCAAAGGATATCCCGATCATTTACGATCCTTCATACATGAGGATGATGCATGAAAAAGCCGTCCATCAGGGGCATCACATACTTTACATTTATGGTGAAATGGACACCTGGACTTCATGTGGGGTGGTTCCTGACAAAAATTTGGATGCCGCCAGATTTGAAATGAAAGGTGGCAATCACCGCACAAGAATCAGAAATTTTAGTGTGGAGGAAAAAACACAAATTTATCAGCACTTACAACGCTGGACCCACTTAAAAACACGACCTTTACCTTTTTAAAGAAAAGCAATATGGAATTGATCAACGGAAAATACAGCATACAAAAAATAGATGCCATCGACCTGGTAAAGAAATATGAAACACCACTTTATGTGTACGACAGCGACATCATTCGCCGACAACTGGACAGATTGAATACTGCGTTTACCGTGAAACACCTCGGAATACATTTTGCCTGTAAAGCTCTCAATAATATAAATATTTTAAAATTATTGAACCAATGGGGTGCAGGATTGGACACCGTTTCCATCCAGGAAATCTGGATCGGTCTCCAGGCGGGTTTTGATCCTTCCAAAATTATCTACACACCCAATTGTGTCAGTGTGGATGAAATCGAAATGGCGATTGGACTCGGCGTGCAGGTGAATATAGATCATATTGAAACATTGGAATACATCGGCCAACATTATCCCGAGGCAAAGATTTGCATTCGTATCAACCCGCATGTAATGGCAGGTGGAAACGAAAAAATCAGTGTGGGTCACATCGACTCTAAATTTGGAATTTCAATTTATCAAATGCCATTGGTAGAAAGATTGGTCAAGGCGCTTAAACTTAAAATTAATGGTTTGCACATGCACACAGGATCTGACATTCTGGATCCCGGTGTATTCAGTTTGGCATCAGACATTTTATTTGACATTGCAAGAAAATTTCCTGATCTGGAATTTTTGGATTTTGGCAGTGGATTGAAAGTCCCTTACAAAGAAGACGATGTGTGTACAGATGTAGAAGAATTGGGAGAAATATTATCCGATCGTTTCAATAATTTCTGCAAAGAATATGGGAGAGATTTGAAGCTATATTTTGAACCCGGAAAATATCTGGTATCAGAATCCGGATACTTTTTTGTCAAAACAAATGTCATCAAACAAACACCGTCCACTGTGTTTGCAGGCGTGGACAGCGGGCAGAATCATTTGATTCGTCCTATGTTCTATGGCAGTTACCACCACATTCTGAATGTGTCAAATCCATTGGGAAAACCAAGAGTTTACAACATTGTGGGCTACATCTGCGAGACCGATACTTTTGCCAGCAATCGGGTAGTGAGTGAGATTCATCCGGGAGACATTCTTTGTTTTAAAAATGCAGGGGCCTATTGTTTTACGATGAGCTCTAATTACAATTCCAGATTCAAACCTGCTGAAGTTTTAATTCACGAAGGGAAAGATTATCTGATCAGGAGTCGCGACACCATGGAAGATTTGTTGAAAAATCAGATTGAAGTAGTTTAGCAACTTTCGTTCTCGGATTGTTTAATCTTGTTAAACATTTATTCCCAATACGTGGTTGCTTCGAGCTTCCCAGCTTGAAGCTCAGAGGTCGGTTTCTTCGAACTTCCCAGCTTAGAACGGTTTCTTCGAGCTTCCCAGCTTGAAGCTTAGAACGGTTTCTTCGAGCTTCCCAGCTTGCAAAGGTTGCTTAGAGCTTCCCAGCTTGAAGCTTAGAAGCTCACTTAGGTCATCAATTTCAAAAGAAGAACAGAGCTATTTTCTGATTTTCTTAAAACAGGTTGCTTCGAGCTTCCCAGCTTGAAGCTACGAAGTTGGTTTCTTCAAACTTCCCAGCTTGGATCGGTTTCTTCGAGCTTCCCAGCTTGAAGCTATGAAGCTTACTTAGTTCATCCATTTCACAAGAAGAACAGAGCTATTTTCTGATTTTCTTAAAAGATAAAAAATGTAAAATCGCCTCAATGTCCTCATAGCTCAACTTTTGGGCGATCCCGTGATTGTCTGCATCCGTGATGGAGAGTTTAGCTTTATAAGTGTCTAATTGCTGTTGAGAAAAATCAGGAATGCTGTCTTTTGATTTGCCAAAAATTCCGTGACAGCCGCTACAATTCTCCTTATACAAATCTCTCCCATGTTTCCAGTAAGCGGTGAGATTTTTTTTACTTTCCTTAGAAATATTTTTGGGCAAAGGATAAGTGATACGAGGCTTGCAGGAGAAGCTTATTGACATCAATATAGATGCTAAAAAAATATACTGCAATATGAATCTTGATTTAATATTCACCGCCTACTTTTCTTTTATTCAATGCTTTCACAGATGATAAAGGTAATTCTTTCGGAGGATCACCGGGTTGAATTTTTTCGTCAAGCGAACGGAGAAATTCCAGGAGTTGTTTTTTTTCTGTGACACTAAGGTGAAGAGAATCCGATACCAGAGTTTGGTTGCTTACTTTTATTCCTTTTCCTTGTCCTCCACCTGCATCGTAAAAATCGATAACTTCCTCCATGGTACGGAATACTCCGTTGTGCATGTAAGGCTCTGTGTGTGAGGTATTGCGAAGATTGCCTGTTCTGAAAGCATGCAACATTTCCGATGCAGGGTGAACAGAAAATCTTCCTGAATCCTGACTTAATTTTAGAAAGTTTGTATCTGCGGGTACGCCGATCACTTCAAATTCACTGCTGATGTATGGGGGCTTGATCCCATTGAATTGTGGAGGAAAATGGCAGGTAGCACATTGTGCTTTACCCATGAATAGATTGAAACCTTTTATGGCATCGGAGGTAATGGGAATGGATGCATTGATGGACTGATCGAATGGTGCTTCTGCAAAACTAAATTGACTATAGTATAGTACAACGGCGGATGCGACATGATCTAATGTTGGTTTTTTGGAAGAAGTAAATTTTGCAAGTGATTTGATTTTTACGGAATAGGATTTGCAACTCATTATTTTTTTCATCAGTTCGTCGGGATCACTATTCATTTCATTAGGTTTGCTGATCACATCCTTGAACTGATTAAGCAGAGTGTGATGTTTTCCGTCCAGCATCATCAGATGGTGATGAACCGCATTTACTAAAGTTGGCGTGTTTCTTCCAAGCGAGTTTCGTTCATCAAATTGTAAAGCAGTTTGTCTGGAAGTATCTGTAAAATATTGTTGTGGGATGTGACAGGAAGCGCAGGATCTGCGGTTGTTTCCGCTGAGCAGCGGATCAAAAAACAATAATTTTCCCAGACCACGTATTTCATCCAGCAAGGAATCATTTTCGACGGGACGGAAGATGCCTTTTATGTCCTGAGCGGTGTAAAGTTTTTTGTTAAAAATAGAAAGAGCTTTATTGTTGAGTGAATAGTCGTTGTAATTTTTGGATCGAAAATTATTTTTTTGAATGGCTAATTGATTGAATCCAAAAAGCGGATTGACATAATCTTTTATAAAAGTGTAGTGATTAAAATTTGAAAATCCACTTGTTTGATGTTCCACAAAACCAATTAGACCTGAATAAAGAGTTGAGTAATTTTGGGAGATGGAATATTTTGGATAGCTCAGGTTGAAAGTGTTGTAAATTTCTGCTGTTTCATGCAACATATGTTTTAACTCAAATAGAATTTGTGCAGAATCCGGACATTCGAATCCGGTAGTGTAGATGGCTGTCAGATTCAGCAGAAAAAGTCGGTTGGCGAAATAGAAATTTGCGGGATTATTGAGCTCCGAAATCATGGAATCAGTCAGGAAGGCGGGTATGGAGGCAAGGGCTGAATCCAGCAATGCAATTAAATCAGTTTTTTGAAGGAAGTCTTCACCGAGTCGATTTTCTGCCAGTATCAAGCCGGCGCCTTCTCTTCGGTAAGGAGTTTCAAATTTTTCGAACACCTCGTTTTCCCACTCCACCGGAAGAGGGCCATTTATTTTTCGGTATGCGATCGGATCCAGATATCGAAGCCAGAAATCGCAGGTCTTGAGCACTTGTCGGGAAGAATGAATGGACGCAATGATCTGTTCGGATGTCTTAGGATCAGACCAATCCACTTTATCGATCTTCATGCGGAGGTCTGAGAGTGTTGTCCCAAGTGCTGCAATCCGGTCTGAGTACAAATGGGCATAATCCGGAGGTAAGCTACTACCGGTGTGGTTAAAACCGCTGAAAGCAATGCATATGGCAAGGAAGAATCCGATGTATAAAATATAGATTATCCTATTCAGCATGATGGGAGCAAAGTTAGTGCTTTCTTTTACATCATTTTGGGAGGACCTAAGGTTGAACGGGCTGAATATTAAACTGATTGATTGACCGGAAAGAAGATTTTTTTAGTAATTAATATATAAATACATATTTATATATATAAAAATAAGGTATATAATGTATTATATATAAGTATTTTAACTTAAATAAGTAATAATTCATGTGTTAGCTGTTGATTTTTCCATTATTGAGATTTATTACCCGATTTTTTTCTTTTTGAGTACAGTATTGTCTATTTTTGGCTTCTAAAGGAAGACTCGACACACAGTAGTTTGGTGAATTCCAGGATTTAGTAAATCCAAAGATTTCCGAGTTCTGTGGTCGGTTAAAGCCAACCTGATTGTAGGCATGAATATGATCATATTCAATTGTTTGTACATTGGATGGAAACCTGTTCAGGTTTTTCAGTGGTTTGATATGCCCACTTCTCAAATATTCTTCGCACTCATTCATTTTTCAGACAAATACCAGCAAGATTCTTTTTTGAATCTGGCTTCATTCATCCCTCAAACTATTTCCAATGAGTAAATTGTACGCATTTGTTAAAAATTCTGGTTCGCTTCAGAATGACGGGTCAATTCCCAATTCGCCGTTCATCCGACAAAGTATACAAGCTGCTCAGCATTCATTTTATTTAATTTTTATTATGAAAAGTTGGCATTTTATTTCTAATTTAATTGAGTTTTTAAAATCAAATTTGAAATTTCGAATTTGTTTTTTAATAACATTATTTTTAATCATTTTAATTGATTTGGGTGCACAAGAGTCAAACAAAGTTTCCATTGAATTGGAAAATCAAGTAAAAAGCACTCTTAAGCAAAATGCCCAGTCTCTGAAATTTATGCAAAACAAAGGGCAATTACCTAATCCAGATGTACTTTATTATTTAGAAGGTAAACAAGGTTCAGTTTTCATTGAACGCAATAGGATAAGATTTTCAGCAAATGATTTTGTTTTTATAAAAAAGGATTCTCTTGAGGGGATTACAGGTGAAAAGCCCATTATTGAAAGTGAACAAATTTTAACTGGAGTACATAATTTTTCAATTAATTTTTTAAATTCAAATATTAATCCAATAATAAAACTGGGTGATAATTTTAATACTAACTATAACTTTATCACAGGATCAAATCCAAAAGATTGGTTTACAGGAATTAAGGCAGCTAAAGAATTAACCTTGGAAGAAGTTTTTAAAGGTATTGATTTAAGATTGTATAGTGATGAAAATGGATCTATGGAGTTTGATTGGATAATAAAACCAGGCGCAGATTACAGAGATATCCAGATGAATTTTGAAGGTCAGGACAAACTTAAAATCGATAAAAATGGAAATATAAAAGTGAAACTTAGGTTTACAGAAGTGGGTTTCAATATCCCTGAATCTTATCAAGTTACACCATTAGGTAAGAAAAAGGTAGATTTTAAATTTACAGAAACTGGACATAATCTAGTTTCTTTCAAAACCGATTCAGAAATAGATGCTCAATACCCATTAATCATTGATCCGACACTTGTTTGGGGTACCTATATGGATGGGGACATTACAGGTAATTTATTTGATGAGTATTTGTTTGCAATCCAATTAGATACGCTAAGTGGAATAATGTATTGTGCCGGAGCCACTAACAAGACCTTACTAACATCAATACCTTATGATGCGGATGGTTACAGGAACACAATGACTGGCCTTAATGGTGGATCGAACTCAGGAAGGAGAACTTCTGTTTTGTACCGAGTTAACTCCACTGGCACTGATTTGCTGGATCTTACCCTATATGGGCCAGCGACAATTAATGCCAACCAAGAAAACGCAGCTCAGGCTTTAAGTCTTTCTCCAGACAGGGTTTTTATTGGTGGTTATACAAATATGGATTTACCTAATACAGCAAATGCTTTTGATGGAGTTCGAGGAGGGACGCATGATGGGTTTATTGCTGTTTTTTCTAAAACCCTTGATGTACTTCATTATGGCAGTTACCTCGGTTCAAATAATGCAGATCTTCTTGGAGTAACCTCAATTCAGGCTTTAACTGACACAACCTATGTATGTGGATTAACAACAGCCGGTGATCTTGGTGCGACATATGTCCCTGTGGCTGCCTATGATATTACTTATAATGGAAGTACCGATATGTATTTGTGTAAGTTTAATAGGATTAACACTTTAAGTTGGGGAACTTATGTTGGGGGTTCATCAGCAGAAACTTTTAACGATCTTGAAGTTTTCCCAGATGGACGGATTACTTTCGCTGGTTGGGGGGCTAGTTTAGCTCTTGGAGAAGTTAACAGTGCGGCAGCAGCTTCAGGAGGGGCAGACAATGACGGTATCATTGGTGTCCTCAGTAGCAATGGGACAACGATGAGTTATTTGGATAAAATTGGAGGAACAGGAAATGACAGAATTTTTGATATTGAAAATTATGGAAATAACTTATATTGGACTGGAGCTGTTGCAAATGGTTTTCCTGTATCAACAAATGTGTATGACAACACCTATAACGGTGGTCTCAGTGATATCATCGTAGGAAGAGTTAGCGATGTAGGCGGTGCGGCCTCTTATAAAGCAACCTTTTATGGAACGGGTTCTGAAGATTTAGGAAATGGAATTAAACAAGTAACTCAAACTTCTTGTGGTGGTGGGGGAGTAACCACTACCTTTTTGCTCATTTGGGGAACGGTCAATGGCGCAGGATTGCCTACCAAGAACCTGAACAATGAACCATTTATTGACAATTCATTTAATGGCGGGCGAGATATGTTTTTTGCCGGTTTTACGAACCTTTTAGACATTCTGATATATGGAACTTATGTTGGGGGATCACAGGATGATTATTTAGGGAATGTTGGTGTCCCCCGGGGTGCAAATCATTTATTCGTAAATGGGTCAAATATTTATGTGGGGACTACAACACATAGTGTTAGTCATACTCCAGCTGTAGTTGGAGGAGGAGGTTTTGATTTAAATAAACAAAACGGAACTCAGGACTCGCACGTTTTATTTCAAATAGGTATTACCTCTATCGTAGTAGTGGATTATGGGGATGCTGATTTTGGATCAACTCCCTATCATACATTAGATTGCGAGAATTTGAGATTAGGTTCTATAGATTCTGATTCTACTGCAACAGTTAACTGGGAGGCAAGAGGAGACAATTCAACAGGAATTGATGATGAAAAAGCAGTTATTAATCCCACTGCCCTTTCAAAGGGGGGGCCAAAAAACATTAGTTTTTCTGTGGACAGTATTTACAACACCACCGGCAGAAATGCTTTTCTTTATACCTGGGTTAATTTAAATGGAGATAAAGATTTTCAAAGCAATGAAGTTAAAATTGACACCATTCCAAATGGTTTTAATGGAACTCGGACAGTGACATTTAATAATGTAACAATTTCTGGGAATGACACTACAAAATACCTTAGACTGAGGCTGACCACAAACACACTTTTGGACGATGTGAATACAGCAATAAAGGATGAAAGGGCTTATATACCTGCAACAAATGGAGAAATTGAAGATTACCGTTTGGTTCAATTAGACTGCCCTATAGCTAAAGTAGAAGAAACTTGCCAAACCCTAGATTCACTAATTGCGCATTTTAATACTTGGTTGGCTGAAGCTTCTGGAGGAGGAGGTTGTAATGGAGTATTATCTAATAATAATTCCGGCCCCCCACCCGGATGTGGAGGCACAGCAACCGTCACTTGGACTTATACAAGTAGTTGCGCTCCACTAGTGACAACTTGCACTTCTACATTCACAGTTCAGGATACCATGGTTGATCTGGAGATTACTTGTCCAAACGATACGACCATCGCTTCCTGTCTCACACAGGGCAATGTGGATACCTTATACAACAACTGGCTCAATTCAGCATCTATTACCGGTCCATGTAACCCAGACCTAGACAATGACAGTTCGGGCCCACCCAATAAATGCGGCGGCACCAAAACAGTTAAGTTTTTTGCCGCTGGTAACTGCTCCGGTGCGGACAGTTGCTTTGCCACTTTTACCGTACCTGCACCTGCCGGAGTAATCCTGAATTGTGCGGTCAATGTTACGGAAGCTGCCTGCCAGACTCAGGCACAAATTGATACAAAATTTGCCACATGGTTAGCCACAGCCACCAAATCCGGTGGTTGTAATGCGGTATTATCCAACAACAACACTGGGGCTCCAGCTGCTTGCGGGGGCTCTAAAACAGTTACCTTTACCGTTACCAGTTCGTGCGAATCCAACAAGACCTGTACGGCAACTTTTACTGTGACAGCAGCGCCTATCGTTGTGCTCAATTGTGCTGCAAACGTTACCGAAGCTGCCTGCCAAACTCAGGCACAAATTGACGCAAAATTTGCCACCTGGCTGGCCACCGCCAACTTTACTGGAGGTTGCAATGCTACCATTTCCAATAACAATACTGGCGCACCTGCTGCTTGCGGTGGGTCCAAAACCGTTACTTTCACGGTGACCAGTTCTTGCGAAGCCAATAAAACCTGTACGGCTACTTTTACCGTTACTGCCGCCACACCGGTAGTCCTGAATTGTGCTGCGAACGTAACAGAGGCAGCTTGCCAGACGCAGGCTCAAATTGATGCAAAATTTGCCACCTGGTTGGCTACGGCCAACTTCACAGGAGGTTGCAACGGAGTATTGTCCAACAACAACACAGGAGCCCCTTCTGCCTGCGGTGGTTCGAAAACAGTGACCTTCACGGTAACCAGTTCCTGCGAGGCCAATAAGACTTGCACAGCCACCTTTACTGTAACGGCCGCTACACCGGCAGTAATAAATTGTCCTTCCAATGTGACCGAAGCGGCTTGCCAAACACAAGCTGCCATCAATACAAAATTCACTAACTGGCTGAACTCTGTCAGTTCAACAGGTGGCTGTAATCCGGTCATCACCAACAACAACAACGGCGCTCCAAATGCCTGCGGTGGTGTGAAGACAGTTACTTTTACTCTTACCAGTTCCTGCGATGTCAACAAGACTTGTACGGCTTCATTTACAGTACTTACCGATACGGTACCTGTAGTCAGTGGTATGCTGGATACTTTGTTTCTTGAAGGATGCAACGCCGGAGCCGCCCCTGCTGCTAAAACCAAAGTCGCAGATCTGGAATCCTTACCTGGAAATCTGACGATAACCGATGCGTGTACCGTTGACTCGTTATTGTTGGTTTCAAGTACCGATACAGTTACCGGTACCTGCCCAATTTTAATCAAAAGAACCTATAAAATAACGGATGCCTGCGGTAATATGACGGCAGGGATCATTCACATGATCAGCATCGATGACACCACACCTCCTATGGTAACCGGATCTCTGGATACTTTGGTAGTAAATGGTTGCTCAGAAAGTGCTGCGCCTGCGCCGAAAACGACGGTAGCAGAATTGGAAGCCCTTCCGGGAAATTTAATGATCACAGACGTCTGTACGGTAGATGCTGCTCTAACGGTTAGCAGTTCAGATGAAGTTGCCGGTACCTGTCCGATCGTAATTACCCGAACATATAATGTTACAGATGCCTGTAACAATACCAGCGTAGACATTATTCATATTATTGAAGTGCAGGATACCACGAAACCTACCTTCAGCAAACCAGCAGACATCACCATTTATGTAGATGAAACATGTATGTATGATGCCGACACCAGCATTACCGGAACAGTCTCAGATGAAATGGACAATTGCAGTGTTGGTCTAGATGCCATGTATGCAGATTCCACTGTGGTTGGGTCATGTCAGGGAGAAACAAAGATTTATAGAAAATGGACGTTACTCGATGATTGCAACAATGCAGCCACCCCTAAAACTCAGTTGATAACGGTCAGCGATACCATCCAACCGACATTTACAGTTCCAGCAGACATCACCATTTATAAAAGCCCGGACATTCCGGATACTGCGGTAATTGTAAATTATGATTTTAATGGAGGATCAGATTATGATGCTTTGTGTCCTCAAGTATTTACGGGCATCAGTGTAAAAGTAGACGCCTCTTCAAATCCATTTAAGCAAGTGCCCGGAACTAATTCGGGAACATTTGCCTACACCAATAATCCAGACGCTGGCAACGGTTTGACCGTGGACAGTTCACAAACTGCCGGACATTGGCAGTTCAATATCAAGGGAGAAACGCTGCAAAATTGCAGCAACATTGGAGTACACATACAAGGGTACAAGGCAGGTTTAGGAAGTGCGGATGTATTGCGCATGGAATACAGTCTCAACGGTTCCACCTGGAATATTTTCCGAACAAAAACACTTACTACAGGTATGTGGGTTCAGGACACTGCCACCATTCCTGGTGTCAACAGCCCGGATAGTTTATTTTTAAGAATTAGTTATACAACTCCGGGTGTAGGATCGCCAAAGAGTCTGCATATAGACAACTTACAGGTAAGAGCGCAATTGTGCTGTGGCTATGATGCCTCACCGAATGTTACCGGCAATGTAACGGATGAAAGTGATAACTGTGCTACGGGTTTATTAGCAACTTTCTGTGATTCAGTAGTAGTAGAACCATGTGAAGGTTCTAACCTTATTTACAGGATGTGGTCACTGCAGGACAGTTGTGGCAATGATGCAGAAATGGGCACCCAGTTGATTACTGTTTTAGATACTACCAAACCAACTTTTGATATTCCCAACGATACAACACTTTATAAAGGTGGTGTCAGTGCAGACACAAACATCATCGTTAATTATAATTTCAACAGAGGAAATTCGTATCCTAAATTATACCCGCGTTTGTATTTTGGAATTTTGTCTGAAGTGGATTCCAGTTCGAATGTATTCCTTACAGATACCGGAACCATCACGGGACCATTGGCTTTTGCGGTAGATTCATTTGTCGGGAGAGCCATGCGGGTTGACACCAGTGATCGCCCGGGTCATTGGCAGTTTAATTTGAGTGGATTTTATCTTCCGCTGTGCAGTAACATCAAGGTTTATTCACAAGCCTTGATGAAAGGGGCAGGTGCTGCAGATACTTGCCATTTTGATTACAGTTTTAATGATACAACCTGGTTCAGGTACAATTCCTTCCCATTAACCTTGGGTCAATGGAAGGAAGATACCGCTACTGTTCCGGTTAATGGAGTTTCGAAATTATATTTAAGAGTTACTTATTCGGGAGGAACAGGAGTAGGAGATAAATTATTCCTGATGGATAACTTCCAGGTGAATGCGCAAATGAATTTTGATTCATGCGCCTATGATGCCGACCCATCTATTACAGGATGGCCAACCAATGTCAAGGACAATTGTGACAAGCATCCGGTAGTCTTTTATGTGGACACCATACAGGAAGGACCAACCTGCTCTTCGGAAACTTTAATCTTCAGAAGCTGGACCGTGATCGATGATTGTGAGAATATGGACACTGCGACCCAGATCATCACCATTCTGGATACCCTCAAGCCAATAATTACTTGTCCGATTGATGTGACTGTAAATTGTGAGCAGTCCACAGATCCGGATTCAACCGGCTATGCTACCGCCTTTGAATTCTGTTACGATACAATGGTTTTAGTCACTCATCTTGACAGCATACTCCCGGGAACTTGTCCTGGTGATTATACTATTTTAAGAGAATGGACTGCTATGGATTCCTGTGGGAATACAAGCGTTTGTACGCAGGTTATTACAGTAGTCCCAATTGCAGGTCCTGAACTCACTTGTCCTAATGATACCACCCTCATTGCTTGCCAGACACAGGGTGCAGTGAATGCTGCATTTGATGCCTGGTTGGAAACTGTTCAGGTTTCAGGCGGATGTTATACAGAATTAACGGATGATAATTCAGGTCCACCGGATGCTTGTGGGGGAAGTAAAACAGTCACCTTCACGGCTACCAGTGATTGTGAAGATGATCAGGTTTGCATGGCGACCTTTACGGTTACAGCAGCTCCTGTAGTTGTGTTGACCTGTCCTACAAATGCAACTGAAGCAGCTTGCCAAACACAGGCAGCAATCGATGCTAAATTCAATACATGGTTGGGAACGGCCATGTTCACAGGTGGATGCAATGCAACCATTAGCAATAACAACAACGGCGCCCCAATGGCTTGTGGGGGAAGCAAAACGGTTACCTTTACTGTCACCAGTACCTGCGAGCCAAACAAGACCTGCATGGCGACCTTTACGGTCACAGCAGCACCTGCAGTTGTATTGACTTGTCCTGTAAATGCAACCGAAGCAGCTTGTCAGACACAGGCAGCAATTGATGCTAAATTCACCACCTGGTTGGGAACTGCCATGTTCACCGGTGGATGCAACGGCGTCTTAACCAATGACAATACCGGAGCACCAATGGCCTGTGGTGGAACCAAGACGGTAATTTTTACGGTGAACAGTGATTGTGAAGGTCCTAAAACTTGCACAGCTACCTTTACGGTAACAGCTGCACCTTCAGTGATGCTTACTTGCCCTACCAATGCAACCGAAGCAGCCTGTCAGACCCAAGCACAAATCGATACAAAATTCAATACCTGGTTAGGAACTGCCATGTTTACAGGTGGCTGCAACGGTATGTTGAGCAATGACAACAGTGGCGCACCGATGGCATGCGGTGGAACTAAAACGGTAGTTTTTACGGTGACCAGTTCTTGTGAATCCAACAATACCTGCTCGGCGACTTTTACCGTAGATCCTGCACCTCCGGTGATGCTGACTTGCCCTACAAATGCCACCGAAGCAGCTTGTCAGACACAAACAGAAATTAATACAAAATTCAATACCTGGTTAGGAACCGTCAGTTACAGCGGTGGATGTAATTCAATGCTGAGCAATGATAATTCCGGCGCACCAGATAAATGTGGTGGGGTTGCTACTGTTACTTTTACGGTATCCAGTTCTTGTGAATCCAACAATACCTGTACCGCTACCTTCACAGTAACACCTGCTCCGGTTGTAATGCTTACTTGTCCTGCTAATCAAACGGAGGCTGCTTGTCAGTCACAGGCAGACATCAATACTAAATTCAATACATGGTTGGGAACAGCCAGTTTCAGTGGTGGCTGCAATGCAACTTTAAGTAACAATAACAGCGGTGCTCCTGATAAATGCGGCGGAGTAGCCAACGTGACTTTCACGGTAACTAGCACCTGCGAACCCAATAATACATGTACTGCAAGCTTTACAGTTACCCCTGCACCCGCTGTTGTGTTGACTTGTCCAACCAATCAGACAGAAGCAGAGTGTCAAACTCAGGCTGCAATTGACACCAAATTCAACACCTGGTTAGGAACTGCCATGTTCACAGGTGGCTGTAATGGAGTCTTAACCAATGATAATACAGGTGCTCCAATGGCTTGTGGTGGCAGCAAAACTGTAACCTTTACAGTAACGAGTGATTGCGAGGGTCCTAAAACCTGCATGGCTACATTTACGGTCACAGCTGCACCCGCTGTGGTATTGACCTGCCCAACCAATCAAACCGAAGCAGAATGTCAAACACAGGCTGCAATTGATGCAAAATTCACAACCTGGTTAGGTACCGCCATGTTCACGGGCGGCTGTAATGGAGTCTTAACCAATGATAATACAGGCGCTCCTATGGCTTGTGGTGGCAGCAAAACCGTAACCTTTACAGTAACCAGCGATTGCGAGGGTCCTAAAACCTGCATGGCTACATTTACGGTCACAGCTGCACCCGCTGTAGTGTTGACCTGTCCAACCAATCAAACCGAAGCAGAATGTCAAACACAGGCTGCAATTGATGCAAAATTCACGACCTGGTTAGGTACCGCCATGTTCACGGGTGGTTGTAATGGAGTTTTGACCAATGACAATACCGGCGCGCCGATGGCCTGTGGTGGAAGTAAAACGGTGGTTTTTACCGTCAACAGCGATTGCGAAGGTCCTAAAACCTGCTCAGCCACCTTTACAGTGACTGCCGCGCCGATAGTTGTGCTTACCTGCCCAACCAATCAAACGGAGGCGGCCTGTCAGACCCAAGCAGCTATTGATGCTAAATTTAATACCTGGTTGGGGACAGCCATGTTTACAGGTGGTTGCAATGGGGTTTTGACGAATGACAATACAGGTGCTCCAATGGCCTGCGGCGGTGTCAAAATGGTAACATTTACAGTGACCAGCGATTGCGAACCAAATAAAACATGTACGGCCACTTTTACCGTGACTGATGCACCTGTAGTAGTTCTTAATTGCCCAACCAATCAAACAGAGGCAGCCTGTCAAACACAGTCAGCGATTGATGCTAAATTCACGACCTGGTTGGGAACAGCCAATTTCAGTGGTGGTTGCAATGCTATGATGAGCAACAACAGCACCATGGCACCAGATCATTGCGGTGGTGTGGCCTCAATAACTTTTACAGTCACCAGCGACTGCGAACCAAATAAAACTTGTACGGCTACCTTCACGGTAACACCTGCACCAGTAGTTAATTTAACTTGTCCGGTAAATGCAACTGAAGCAGCTTGTCAAACACAAGCAGCGATTGATGCAAAATTCAATACCTGGTTGGGAACAGCGATGTTTACCGGCGGGTGTAATGGCATGCTCAGCAACAACAGCAGTGCTGCACCAAATGCTTGTGGAGGATCGGCTTCAGTAACTTTTACCGTTACAAGCGATTGCGAACCGAATGTAACTTGTACTGCGACCTTCACAGTTACAGCAGCTCCGGTTGTTATGCTCACATGTCCAACAAATCAAACTGAGGCAGCTTGCCAATCACAAACTGACATCAATAATAAATTCAATACCTGGTTGGGAACAGCCAGTTTCAATGGTGGCTGCAATGCCATGATGAGTAACAACAGTACCATGGCCCCGGATCATTGTGGTGGCGTGGCTTCTGTTACCTTCACAGTTACGAGCGACTGCGAGCCGAATGTGACTTGTACGGCCACGTTTACAGTAGATCCGGCACCACCGGTGATGTTGACCTGTCCTGCAAATGCAACAGAGGCAGCTTGCCAAACACAAGCTGAGATAGATACAAAATTCAATACCTGGTTAGGCACGGCGATGTTTACAGGTGGCTGTAATGGCATGCTGAGCAACGACAACAGCGGCCCTGCCCCTGATCATTGTGGAGGAAATAAGAGTGTGACTTTCACGGTGACGAGCGATTGCGAACCGAATCAAACGTGTACAGCGACGTTTACAGTAAGCCCTGCGCCTGCAGTGGTGTTGACCTGTCCTACAAATGCAACAGAAGCTGCTTGTCAAAGCCAGTCCGCAATAGATGCCAAATTCAATACATGGTTGGGAACAGCAATGTTTACCGGCGGCTGTAATGGGATGATGAGCAACAACAGTACCACGGCGCCAAATGCGTGTGGAGGATCTGCATCGATCACATTTACGGTGACGAGCGATTGCGAACCGAATCAAACCTGCACGGCGACGTTTACAGTAGATCCGGCACCACCGGTGATGTTGACTTGTCCTGCGAATGTAACGGAAGCAGCGTGTCAGACGCAAGCACAAATAGATGCAAAATTCAATACGTGGTTAGGCACAGCGATGTTTACAGGCGGCTGTAACGGAATGATGAGCAACAACAGTACCATGGCCCCGGATCATTGCGGAGGAGTAGCATCCGTGACTTATACGGTGACCAGCGACTGCGAACCGAATCAAACCTGCACGGCGACGTTTACAGTAGATCCGGCACCACCGGTGATGTTGACTTGTCCTGCGAATGTAACAGAGGCAGCTTGTCAGACACAAGCACAAATAGATACCAAATTCAATACGTGGTTAGGCACAGCGATGTTTACAGGAGGCTGCAACGGAATGTTGAGCAACAACAGTACCACGGCTCCGGATCATTGCGGAGGAGTGGCATCTGTGACCTATACAGTGACCAGTGATTGCGAACCGAATGTAACCTGCACAGCGACGTTTACCGTAGATCCGGCACCACCGGTGATGTTGACCTGTCCTGCGAATGTAACAGAAGCAGCGTGTCAGACGCAAGCACAAATAGATACCAAATTCAATACCTGGTTAGGCACTGCGATGTTTACAGGCGGCTGTAATGGTATGATGAGTAACAACAGTACCATGGCTCCGGATCATTGCGGAGGAGTGGCATCTGTGACCTATACGGTTACCAGTGATTGCGAACCGAATGTGACCTGTACGGCGACGTTTACAGTAGATCCGGCACCACCGGTGATGTTGACTTGTCCTGCGAATGTAACGGAAGCAGCGTGTCAGACGCAAGCACAAATAGATACCAAATTCAATACCTGGCTAGGCACAGCGATGTTTAGTGGCGGCTGTAATGCCATGCTGAGCAACGACAACAGTGGCCCTGCCCCTGATCATTGCGGAGGAAGCAAGAGTGTGACGTATACGGTAACCAGTGATTGCGAACCGAATGTGACCTGCACGGCAACGTTTACAGTAGATCCGGCGCCACCGGTGATGTTGACTTGTCCTGCGAATGTAACGGAAGCTGCGTGTCAGACACAAGCACAAATAGATACAAAATTCAATACCTGGTTAGGCACTGCGATGTTTACAGGAGGCTGTAACGGTATGATGAGCAACAACAGTACCATGGCCCCGGATCATTGCGGAGGAGTGGCATCTGTGACTTATACAGTTACCAGCGACTGCGAACCGAATGTGACTTGTACGGCGACGTTTACAGTAGATCCGGCACCTCCGGTGATGTTGACCTGTCCTGCAAATGCAACAGAAGCTGCTTGTCAGACCCAAGCGGAGATAGATACAAAATTCAATACCTGGTTAGGCACGGCGATGTTTACAGGTGGCTGTAATGGCATGCTGAGCAACGACAACAGCGGCCCTGCCCCTGATCATTGTGGAGGAAATAAGAGTGTGACTTTCACGGTGACGAGCGATTGCGAACCGAATCAAACGTGTACAGCGACGTTTACAGTAAGCCCTGCGCCTGCAGTGGTGTTGACCTGTCCTACAAATGCAACAGAAGCTGCTTGTCAAAGCCAGTCCGCAATAGATGCCAAATTCAATACATGGTTGGGAACAGCAATGTTTACCGGCGGCTGTAATGGGATGATGAGCAACAACAGTACCACGGCGCCAAATGCGTGTGGAGGATCTGCATCGATCACATTTACGGTGACGAGCGATTGCGAACCGAATCAAACCTGCACGGCGACGTTTACAGTAGATCCGGCACCACCGGTGATGTTGACTTGTCCTGCGAATGTAACGGAAGCAGCGTGTCAGACGCAAGCACAAATAGATGCAAAATTCAATACGTGGTTAGGCACAGCGATGTTTACAGGCGGCTGTAACGGAATGATGAGCAACAACAGTACCATGGCCCCGGATCATTGCGGAGGAGTAGCATCCGTGACTTATACGGTGACCAGCGACTGCGAACCGAATCAAACTTGTACGGCGACGTTTACAGTAGATCCGGCACCACCGGTGATGTTGACTTGTCCTGCGAATGTAACAGAGGCAGCTTGTCAGACACAAGCACAAATAGATACCAAATTCAATACCTGGTTAGGCACAGCGATGTTTACAGGAGGCTGCAACGGAATGTTGAGCAACAACAGTACCACGGCTCCGGATCATTGCGGAGGAGTGGCATCTGTGACCTATACAGTGACCAGTGATTGCGAACCGAATGTAACCTGCACAGCGACGTTTACAGTAGATCCGGCACCACCGGTGATGTTGACCTGTCCTGCGAATGTAACGGAAGCAGCATGTCAGACGCAAGCACAAATAGATACCAAATTCAATACCTGGTTAGGCACTGCGATGTTTACAGGAGGCTGTAATGGTATGATGAGCAACAACAGTACCATGGCTCCAGACCATTGCGGAGGAGTGGCATCTGTGACCTATACGGTTACCAGTGATTGCGAACCGAATGTGACCTGTACGGCAACATTTACCGTAGATCCGGCACCACCGGTGATGTTGACTTGTCCTGCGAATGTAACGGAAGCAGCCTGTCAGACACAAGCACAAATTGATACTAAATTCAATACCTGGCTAGGTACTGCGATGTTTACCGGCGGCTGTAATGGAATGATGAGCAACAACAACAGTGGTCCTGCACCGGATCATTGCGGAGGCAGCAAGAGTGTAACCTATACGGTGACCAGTGACTGCGAACCGAATGTGACCTGCACGGCAACGTTTACGGTAGATCCGGCACCACCGGTGATGTTGACTTGTCCTGCGAATGTAACGGAAGCTGCGTGTCAGACACAAGCACAAATAGATACTAAGTTTAATGCATGGTTGGGCACGGCCAGTTTTAGTGGTGGCTGTAATGCTATGCTGAGCAACAACAACAGCGGTCCTGCACCGGATCATTGTGGTGGAAGCAAAAGTGTGACTTATACGGTTACCAGCGATTGCGAACCGAATGTGACTTGTACGGCAACGTTTACAGTAGATCCGGCACCTCCGGTGATGTTGACCTGTCCTGCAAATGCAACAGAAGCTGCTTGTCAGACCCAAGCGGAGATAGATACAAAATTCAATACCTGGTTAGGCACAGCGATGTTTACAGGTGGCTGTAATGGCATGCTGAGCAACGACAACAGCGGCCCTGCCCCTGATCATTGTGGAGGAAATAAGAGTGTGACTTTCACGGTGACGAGCGATTGCGAACCGAATCAAACGTGTACAGCGACGTTTACAGTAAGCCCTGCGCCTGCAGTGGTGTTGACCTGCCCTACAAATGCAACAGAAGCTGCCTGTCAGACGCAAGCACAAATAGATACAAAATTCAATACGTGGTTGGGCACTGCGATGTTCACAGGAGGTTGCAACGGAATGATGAGTAACAACAGCACCACGGCGCCAAATGCGTGTGGTGGATCTGCATCCATCACTTTTACGGTGACGAGCGATTGCGAACCGAATCAAACCTGTACGGCGACATTTACAGTAGATCCGGCACCACCGGTGATGTTGACTTGTCCTGTGAGTGCAACGGAAGCAGCTTGTCAAACACAAGCACAAATAGATGCCAAATTCAATACCTGGTTAGGCACAGCGATGTTTACAGGCGGCTGTAATGGTATGATGAGCAACAACAGCACCACCGCGCCAAATGCTTGTGGTGGATCTGCATCCATCACTTTCACAGTGACCAGCGATTGCGAACCGAATCAAACCTGCACGGCGACGTTTACAGTAGATCCGGCACCACCGGTGATGTTGACTTGTCCTGCGAATGTAACGGAAGCAGCGTGTCAGACGCAAGCACAAATAGATGCAAAATTCAATACGTGGTTAGGCACAGCGATGTTTACAGGCGGCTGTAACGGAATGATGAGCAACAACAGTACCATGGCCCCGGATCATTGCGGAGGAGTAGCATCCGTGACTTATACGGTGACCAGCGACTGCGAACCGAATCAAACCTGCACGGCGACGTTTACAGTAGATCCGGCACCACCGGTGATGTTGACTTGTCCTGCGAATGTAACGGAAGCAGCGTGTCAGACACAAGCACAAATCGATACCAAATTCAATACCTGGTTAGGCACGGCGATGTTTACAGGAGGCTGTAATGGTATGATGAGCAACAACAGCACCACCGCGCCAAATGCTTGTGGGGGAGTGGCATCCGTGACCTATACGGTGACCAGTGATTGCGAGCCGAATGTAACATGCACAGCCACGTTTACAGTTACTCCTGCACCTGCAGTGATGTTGACCTGTCCTGCGAATGTGACGGAAGCAGCATGTCAGACACAAGCACAAATAGATACCAAGTTTAATGCATGGTTGGGAACGGCCAGCTTTAGCGGCGGCTGCAATGCCATGCTGAGCAACGACAACAGTGGCCCTGCACCGGATCATTGTGGAGGAAGTAAGAGTGTAACCTATACGGTGACCAGTGACTGCGAACCGAATGTGACCTGCACGGCAACGTTTACAGTAACCCCTGCACCGGCAGTAGTTTTAACTTGCCCAATCAATGCAACAGAAGCAGCATGTCAGACGCAAGCACAAATAGATGCTAAATTCAGTACCTGGTTAGGTACAGGAATGTTTACAGGTGGTTGTAATGGAGTTTTGAGTAACGACAACAGTGGCCCTGCACCGGATCATTGTGGTGGAAGCAAGAGCGTTACTTATACAGTGACCAGCGATTGCGAGCCAAATAAAACTTGTACGGCAACGTTTACGGTTACTCCAGCCCCTGCGGTAGTGTTAACTTGCCCGATTAATGCAACCGAAGCAGCTTGTCAGACCCAGGCAGCAATCGACGCAAAATTCAATACCTGGTTGGGAACAGCCATGTTTACGGGTGGTTGTAATGGAATGCTGAGCAACAACAACAGCGGCCCTGCACCGGATCATTGCGGAGGAAGCAAGAGTGTAACTTTTACTGTTACCAGTGATTGTGAACCTGCCCAAACCTGTACGGCTACTTTTACCATTGATCCTGCACCGGCGGTAGTTTTAACTTGTCCAATCAATGCAACTGAGGTAGCTTGTCAGACCCAGGCAGCAATCGATGCCAAATTCAATACCTGGTTGGGAACAGCCATGTATACAGGTGGTTGTAATGGTGTGTTGACCAATGATAACATAGGCCCTGCCCCGGATCATTGTGGAGGCAGTAAAACTGTTACGTTTACAGTAAACAGCGATTGCGAAGATCCTATGATGTGTACAGCCACATTTACAGTGGACCCGGCCCCTGCAGTAGTATTAACTTGTCCTACAAATGCAACAGAAGCTGCTTGTCAAAGCCAGTCAGCGATCGATGCAAAATTCAATACCTGGTTGGGTACAGCAATGTTTACCGGTGGTTGCAACGGAATGCTGAGCAACAACAGCACCACGGCGCCAAATGCCTGTGGTGGATCTGCGTCCATCACTTTTACGGTGACCAGCGATTGTGAACCGAATCAAACTTGTACAGCAACCTTTACAGTGGATCCTGCACCAATAGTAGTCTTAAACTGTCCTGCAAATGCCACAGAAGCTGCTTGTCAAACTCAAGCAGATATCAACAATAAATTCAATATTTGGCTTGGAACTGCCAGTTTCAGCGGAGGGTGTAATTCAATGCTCAGCAACAACAGTACGACAGCTCCGGATCATTGTGGTGGAGTGGCTTCTGTCACATTTACCGTAACGAGTGATTGCGAACCAAATAAAACCTGCACCGCAACATTTACAGTTACCCCTGCACCTGTGGTAGTCTTAAACTGTCCTGCGAATGCAACAGAAGCAGCCTGTCAATCTCAAACTGATATCAATAATAAATTCAATACCTGGTTGGGAACAGCCAATTTCAGTGGAGGTTGTAATGCGATGATGAGTAACAACAGCACCACAGCTCCTGATCATTGTGGTGGAACTGCTTCTGTAACTTTTACTGTTACCAGTGATTGTGAACCGAATAAGGTTTGCACCGCTACCTTCACAGTAACCCCTGCACCGGCAGTAGTTTTAACTTGTCCAATCAATGCAACCGAAGTAGCTTGTCAGACCCAGGCAGCAATAGATGCCAAATTCAATACATGGTTGGGAACTGCAACCTTCAGTGGTGGATGCAATGGTATGTTGAGCAATGACAACACAGGACCAAATCCTGATCATTGTGGTGGAAGCAAAACGGTTAATTTTACAGTCACCAGCGATTGCGAACCTGTTAAAACATGCACTGCAAGCTTTACGGTATTGAGTTCTCCGGTGACTTTAAATTGTCCGGTTAATCAGACCGAAGCAGCTTGTCAGACGCAGGCACAAATAGATACCAAGTTTAATGCATGGTTGGCTACTGCGAATTTTACAGGAGGTTGCAATGCTGTCTTATCCAACGACAACAGCGGTCCAAACCCATCATTCTGTGGAGGAAGTAAGAGTATTACGTTTACGGTGACCAGCGATTGTGAAACACCTAAAACTTGCCTGGCAACCTTTACAGTAAGTCCTGCCCCGGCGGTAGTGTTAAACTGTCCGGTAAATCAAAATGAGGTCGCGTGTCAGACGCAGGCCCAAATCGATGCCAAATTCAACATATGGTTAGGTACGGCCTCTTTTTCAGGAGGATGTAACGGAACTCTTTCCAATGATAATTCCGGACCAAATCCAAGTCCTTGTGGAGGAAGCAAGACTGTAACATTTACCGTTACCAGTTCGTGTGAAGGTCCAAAGACTTGCATGGCAACCTTTACTGTAAATCCTGCTCCTGTAGTCGTATTAACCTGTCCGGTCAATCAGACAGAAGGAGCTTGTCAGACGCAAGCTGCCATTAATTCTAAATTCGCCATCTGGTTGGCCACAGTTTCCGCAACCGGCGGTTGTAATCCTGTATTCACCAACAACAATACCGGTGCACCATTGGCTTGTGGAGGAACCACCACTGTTACATTTACTGTGACCAGCGATTGTGAAGCTCCAAAGACTTGCTCGGCTACATTTACCGTGAGCCCTGCTCCACCGGTAAGTGTCACATGCCCTGTCAGTCAAACTGAAGGTCCTTGTCAGTCACAAGCAATCATTGACTCTAAATTCAGCATGTGGTTGAATTCAATTTCAGTTAGTGGAGGTTGTAATACCCAAACCAGTAATAATAATACCGGTGCGCCATCTTTTTGCGGAGGCACCACAACAGTCATTTTTACCGTTACAAGTGATTGTGAACCAAATGTAACATGTACTGCTACCTTCACAGTTTCTCCGGCCACACCGGTTAACTTGACTTGTCCTACAAATGCAACAGAAGCTGCTTGTCAAAACCAGGCTGCCATCGATGCAAAGTTCAATACATGGTTGGGAACGGTTTCTTTCAATGGCGGTTGCAATTCTTCTCTGAGCAATAACAACACAGGTGCGCCATCCTTCTGTGGTGGCAGCAAAACCGTCACATTCACAGTAACAAGTGATTGTGAGGCTCCTAAGACCTGCATGGCCACATTTACGGTGGATCCTACAGCTCTGATTGTGTTAAATTGTCCGGTTAATCAGACCGAGGCGGCTTGTCAGACCCAAGCATCAATTGATTCAAAGTTTAATACGTGGCTTGGAACAGTTTCTTTCTCAGGTGGTTGTAATCCTACCATCAGCAACAACAATACGGGCGCTCCTTCATTCTGCGGCGGTAGCAAAACAGTTACATTTACCGTAACAAGTGATTGTGAAGTGCCTAAGACCTGTACAGCCACCTTTACAGTGGATCCTGCGCCTGCAGTGGTATTGACTTGTCCTGCGAATGCAACTGAAGCTGCTTGCCAGACCCAGGCAGTTATCAATACTAAATTTACAGCCTGGTTAAATACAGTAGTTTTCAATGGTGGCTGCAATGCTACTATCAGCAACAACAATACCGGAGCTCCAAATGCTTGCGGTGGTACTACCACGGTAACATTTACTGCTACCAGTGATTGCGAATCGCCTAAAACTTGTTCAGCTACCTTTACCGTTTCCGGGTCGCCGACTACACTTACTTGTCCGGTAAATCAGACCGAAGCAGCTTGTCAGACCCAGGCTCAAATAGATACCAAATTTGCAACGTGGCTCGCATCCGTTTCTGCTACCGGTGGTTGTAACACCATGTTCAGCAACAACAATACCGGTGCACCAAACGCCTGTGGAGGAACCACAACGGTAACCTTTACACTGACCAGTGATTGTGATGCGCCTAAAACTTGCAGTGCAAGCTTTACAGTGCTTAGTTCTCCGGTAAACCTTACTTGTCCGACCAATCAAACAGAAGCTGCCTGTCAGACGCAGGCTCAGATTGATACCAAATTTGCAACATGGCTAGCTACTGTAAATTTCAGTGGTGGCTGTAATGCGACTATCAGTAACGATAATACCGGAGCTCCTAATTTCTGTGGAGGAAGCAAAACGGTGACCTTTACCGTAACCAGTTCTTGTGAAGTACCGAGAACTTGCAGCGCTACTTTTACCGTAAATCCTGCACCTCCTGTAAGTGTCACCTGTCCATTTACCCAGACAGAAGCGGGTTGTCAGACTCAGGCACAGATTGATACCAAATTTGCAACCTGGTTAACAACAATCAATGTATCGGGGGGATGCAACACTGTTGTTACCAACAATAATACAGGAGCTCCAAATTTCTGCGGAGGAACCAGTGCTGTAATATTTACGGTGACCAGCAGTTGTGAACCATCCAGTACCTGCACTGCTTCATTTATCGTAAATCCTGCACCGGGAGTTGTGTTGACTTGTCCTGTCAATCAAACAGAAGCTGCTTGCCAGACTCAAGCGCAGATTGATACCAAATTTGCCAACTGGCTTGCAACCGTGAATGTAACAGGTGGTTGTAATCCGGTCGTCACCAATAATAATGTTGGCGCTCCAAATTTCTGCGGAGGTACCACAACGGTTATTTTTACGGTTACCAGTTCTTGTGCAAGTTCTTCTACATGTTCGGCAGTTTTCACAGTTGACAATGCGCCAAACCTTACATTGACTTGTCCTGTAAATGTTACCGAAGCAGCCTGTCAGACACAAGCTCAGATCAACAATAAATTTGCAACCTGGTTGAGCACGGTAAATACAACCGGTGGATGTAATCCTGTAGTGACCAATAATAATTCAGGTGCACCGAATTTCTGTGGAGGTACTACTACAGTGGTCTTTACAGCTACGAGTAGTTGTGCCGGTGCTTCTACCTGTTCCGCAACATTTACCGTTTTAACTTCACCACTGACAGTGACTTGTCCAAACAATGTAACGGAAGTTTCCTGTCAAACACAAAATGAAATCAATACCAAGTTTAACAACTGGTTGAATGGAGTTTTAATAACCGGTGGATGCAATCCGGTGGTGAGTAACAATAATAACGGAGCACCAAATGAGTGCGGTGGATCGAAAACTGTCACATTTACAGTAACCAGTGATTGTGATGTTCCTAAATCCTGCACTGCTACATTTACGGTGGAAACCATACCGGATCCTCAGATCGTTTGTCCTCCTGATGTGACCATTGATTGTGATGAATCAACGCTACCTTCCAACACAGGCGTTCCTGCCGCAGTCGATGGATGCAACGGTACTCCGAATGTAAGTTATGATGACCAAATCACATATGGTGATTGCCCGGGGGATTATGTTATTACCAGAACCTGGCTCGCGGTGGATAAGTGTAATAAAACAGATGAATGCATGCAGATCATTACGGTGGTGAATACGGTCCAACCAACATTCACTTTGCCACCTGATATTACTATTTTCAAATCTTCTTCTGCCTCTGCAACCAGCAAGACCATTGTCAATTATGATTTTAACAAAGGGATTTCTTATCCAAGCCTTTCACCATACCTATATCCTGGAATTACTTCTGTGGTAGATACCAGTTCGAATCTTTACATGAGTACAACAGGTGTCGTTACAGGGGTTCAGGCCTTTACTTTAAATTCAATAGCAGGAAAAGGTCTTAAAGTCACGAATTCTCAGATTGCAGGCCACTGGCAGTTTAATCTTGCCGGCAGATCGCTTCCTTCCTGTACTAATTTTGAAGTTTACGTTCAGGCTCAGCGAAAAAGTAACGGCAGTGCAACAACCTTGTTGATGGATTACAGTACCAACGGAACAACATGGAATAATTTCAGTTCTACTCCTCTTACTATTGGAAATTGGGTGGAATGCGTTGCCGCAATTCCTGGGGTAGCGAATCCTAGCAACCTTTACATCAGGGTGAGGTACAGTGGTGGATCCAATAATGAAACGAAGGAATTGTTTATCGATAACTTCCAGGTCAGAATTAGCAAGCAATATGAAGCTTGTGCCTTTGATGACGGACCGGATAAGACCGGTTATCCTTCAAACATAAATCATCCTTGTGATGCAGATCCTTCGTTTACTTATAAGGATTCTTTGGACGCAGGTGATTGTGTTTCGAAAGTTTTCAGAACCTGGATCGTCACAGACAATTGCGGAAATTCATCCAGCGGAACCGGAAAGCAAGTAATTACAGTCAAAGATTCAACTGGTCCTGTCATTACTTGTCCATCAACAAATGTCCAGGTTCGAAAGGCTGATTCAACAAAATGTTACTACACAGTTGTCAACACAGAGTTTGATGCGACTGCTTATGACTTATGTCAGGATTCTGCCGTAACCATTACCAACGATCTGAATAATTCACATACCTTGAATGGATATCAGTTCAAAGTAGGAAAGGATACCATTAAATGGACCGCTACTGATGCATGTGGAAACACTTCAGTTTGTTTTGTGAAGGTGGATATTTATGAAATTGAACCACCTGAAGCTAGATGTAAAAACAATACAATTGTTTTGGATTCCACCGGAATGAAAACCATCACGGTGGACACGATTGATAACAATTCGACAGATAATTGTGGAATTCAGACCAGGTTCTTGAACCGATATACTTATACCTGTGATGATATTCCATTCAGAATAGTCACACTTACGGTTATAGACTCTAGTGGATTAGTTGACACCTGTACATCGAAATTGTTTATCATTGATAATGTTAAACCAAAAATTGTATGTAAGAATTTGAGTTTTGCACTTCCTCAGTCAAAGATGAAGACCATAACTGCTCTAGATGTATTGTTAAGCAATACAGACAATTGCGGTATATTGACTCGAGTCGTCGTGCCAAATACATTTAATTGCGACAGTCCGAAGAACACAACAGTTACGGTGACAGTGACGGATGTAAATGGTAATTCTTCTACATGCACCTCCATAGTTACCATCACAAATGATTCAGACAACGATGGCATCTATGATCCTTGTGACAATTGTATTAATAATCCAAATCCTAATCAGATGGACAGTGATTGTGATAAAGTTGGTGATGCATGCGATGTATGTCCGAATGGTGACGATTCGGTGGACAACAATGGTGATGGTTTACCTGATTGTAAGTATCCACCTACCTTTGCCAACATCTTAAGTTCATGGAAGTGTGGTACCATACCACAAAGAGTATATGTTGCATCAATTGCCTCCAATGGGCAGTGCACAAGAAGATGTGTATTGTACACAACCTATCTCAGGGACAAAGGTCCAAATCTACATTTGGGACCATGTAAGGCGTGTGGTGAAGGGTTTACAAATGGAGACAGCGGAGAAGAAGTGGTCGAATACATTTACGATGAGCAGGAAGATACCCAGGTTGCATTATCTAAACCAAAAGGAGAATATGATTTTATTCTGGTGCCGAATCCGAATGAAGGTGAATTTGAAATTCAATTTGATCAGCCTGTAGATCAGGGAACCGTCAAAGTAATTAACATGCTTGGACAGGAAGTTTGGAGTTTTGAGATCAAGGAACTTACTCATCTGATAAAAGTTTCCGAGCAAGCATTTAAATTCCATACATCGGGAATGTACAGGGTCATGTTGTTGTCAAATAATGGAAAGAAAATTCACAACCTCATGATTATTTCAAAATAGTTTTATAAACTGAAAAGTGTTGAAATAAAAAGGGCGCAAAATATTTTTTGCGCCCTTTTTATTGTCGCAAGAAAATTTTAAATGTTTGTTACTTTTTTGTTTTTTGTAAAAAAGATTTGTTGGTATGAGCAACCGGCGTGTCTAATATTGCTTATGCATGTATACTTTTTTGGATAGTGAAAATTGTGGACGCCTCCTTTAAGATTTGCCGGGCAATTTCAATCGCCCAAATATTACAAATCATTTTTTTTGTTGGGTCAATTATGGCTGAATATTTTCATGAAGCCAGCTACTCGATTTTAAGGCAAATAATTTACGATAAAATTTTATTTCGGGTTTCAATTTAGGACTTGTAAACTATATACATTCCAGTATTTCATGCAACTCTTTGCAGGCCTTGTGAAGAATTTCATCAGGAGTATTTAATGGGGGGGCAATGCGCACTGCAGTAGGACAAAAAAGAAAACTTTCTACCAGAATTTTTCTTTCATATGCCAGCCTGATGAATTGCATTACTTTCTTTTGATCTCCTAATTCTAAAGCCATCAGTAGACCTGCATGTCTCAAAGATTTTATTTTGGAATGAATTAAATTTTCCCGAATCAAAACTGATTTTCTTAAAACTTCCTGCTCTAAGTTTTCTTTTAATGTAATTCTGAGTGCTTCTAATCCTGCTGCACAAGAAAGAGGGTGACCGCCAAAGGTGGTTAGATGACCTAATGCCGGTTTTTGTGAAAACTCCTGCAACAATTCTTGTGAAGAAATCACAGCAGAAAGAGGAAGTCCTCCACCTAAGGCTTTTCCACAAATAAGAATGTCCGGAATGATCCCAAAATTTTGGAAAGAAAATAGTTTTCCTGTACGGCACATGCCAGTCTGAATTTCATCAAAAGCCAGTATTGCATTTACTTCTGAACATCTTTTTCTTAAAGCGGTTAAATAATTCAGATCAGGGACCAATACGCCTGCCTCAGCCTGGACTACTTCTGTAATCACCATCGAGGTGTTTTCGTCGATGAGTACTAAATCTTCCAGGTGGTTTGGCCGTATAAATTTTATATTGGGAATAAGTGGTCTGAAAGGTCTGCTATGGCCTTCATCACTTCTTAAAGATTCAGCACCTAGCGTACTTCCATGGTAAGCGTTTGTGCTTGCGACGAGGTCGCTTCTGGAGTTGTGTTTTCTACATAATTTAATAGCGGCATCAACTGCTTCAGAACCGGAATTCAAAAAGTATATACAATTCAATTCATTTGGAAGTAACTGAATCAACAGCTTGGCATATTCCACCTGAGGGGTTTGAATATGTTCACCGTAAACATTGCTGTGCAGATACTTTTTTGACTGGAGGTGGATGGCTTGCACAATATCAGTATGACAGTGGCCCAGATTACTTACACTAAATCCACTCACCATATCAAGGTAAGCTTCTCCATTCTTAGAAAAGAGATAAGGACCCAATGCATGATCTATTTCAAATGCCTGCGGAACATCACTGGTTTGTGCAATTAACTCAAAAAACTGTCGACGTAAATACATTCACTTTTGTTGAAACCAAATTCCGCTTTTTGGGTTTTATTCATAACGGAAATGATAAATATTTCAATATTTGCGTAAAATTATCCGTTTTAAATCATTAAACAGCAGATAAATGTATAAATCCCTGGTAATCATCTTAAGTTTCTATTTCTCATTGCTGCAATTACCCCTATTTGGACAAGAAAGCAAAGGGGGCATGGAGTTCTTTCACGGAAGTTTTAGCGAAGCCCTTGAAAAGGCCAATGCTGAGGGCAAAATTATTTTCATGGATGCATTTACTACCTGGTGTGGACCCTGCAGGAGAATGGCCTCCAGCACTTTTCCGGACAGTGAAGTGGGCGGTTTCTACAATGCTAATTTTATAAATCTTAAAGTAGATATGGAGAAAGGCGAAGGGCCGGATTTGTCTATTCGATATTCAGTCAACTCTTATCCAACCTTACTATACATTGATGGGACCGGTAAGGTCGTGCATAAAGGGGTAGGGATGAGAGGACCTGAACAATTTATTGAGCTGGGCAGAGAGGCATTAAAAAAGAATGACCGCTCCGGGGAGTTTGCAAAAAAATATGAAGCAGGCGATCGTGATCCTAAGACTGTTTTGGAATACATCAAGTCTCTTAACATGGTAGGTAAATCGAGTTTGAAAATTACCAATGAGTATTTAGCCACTCAAAAAAATCTGAAATCAAAAGAAAATCTGGAAATCATTTTGGAAGGAACTACTGAAGCTGATTCAAGAATTTTTGATTTATTGATTCAGAATAAAGATGAAATTATAAAACTGAAAAAGAAGGAAGTATTTGAGGCAAAAGTTTACCAGGCTTGCTTTAAGACCTATTCCAAAGCACTTGAGTTTCGCAATGAAGCATTGTTAAAAGAAGCTCAGTCCAAGATTAAATTCAATCCGAATAAAGCTCAGGATTTCGTATTTCAAACCAATATGGAATATTATGGAAAGACCGGTGATGCCAAACAATATTTGATTTCTGCAAAATCTTACGTAAAAAAGGTAGTAAAGAATGACGCAGTCAAACTTACTGCAACTGCCCAAAATTCAATCAATTATTTCAGAACTGATAAGAATGTGGTTGATTTTGCAGAAGGTCTTGCTAAAAAAGCCATGGAAAATGGTGGATTGTCTAACCAGTATTTTCTTTACGGTAGTATCCTGAAAATGCAAGGAAAGCACCAGGAAGCCATCAAGGTTCTCAGAAAAGGTCTTGAATTGGCCAAAGAAAGGATGGAAGCTCCTTTTCAGTTTGAACAAATGCTCCGAGAGCTGGAATCAAAATAAGATTTGAATACTTTATAAGCAGACTTACCCATAACATTAAGGTGTCTTCCCATTGGGCTTAAATTATTCAAATTTGGGATTGATTTGACTTCCAACTGATACTGGTTCATAAAATCAATTAATTCTTTCGTATTTGGAATTTCATTTCCGGATTAAAGTCTAATTTTGCGCCCCTTATGAGTGTCTTGGAAGAAATTAACAAACGCAGAACTTTTGGTATTGTATCCCATCCGGATGCAGGAAAAACAACTTTGACAGAAAAGTTACTTTTGTTTGGGGGCGCTATTCAAATCGCAGGGGCTGTTAAGTCCAATAAAATAAAGAAACATGCCACCTCTGACTTCATGGAAATCGAGCGGCAGCGGGGTATTTCTGTAGCGACTTCAGTGATGGCTTTCCCTTACCGGGACCTACAGATTAACATTTTGGATACACCCGGCCACAAAGATTTTGCAGAAGATACTTTCAGGACTTTAACCGCGGTCGACAGTGTAATCGTCGTAATTGATGTGGCAAAGGGAGTAGAAGAGCAAACGGAGAAATTGGTTCAGGTTTGCCGCATGAGAAAAACACCCATTATCGTATTTATAAATAAACTCGATCGCGAGGGTAAAGACGCTTTTGATTTGCTGGATGAAGTGGAAACCAAATTAAATTTAAGGGTTACGCCACTGTCCTGGCCTATCGGAATGGGCCAGCGATTTCAAGGGGTTTACAGCCTTTATGAAAAAAAAATTATCCATTTCAGGCCACATGGAAAACAAGAGGGTGACGATGCAGTGGTAATAGAAGACATACATGACCCGAAGCTGGGAGAGATCATAGGTGAAAGACCGCATCAGCAACTGACGGAAGATCTCGATACGGTACTGGGCGTATATCCTGAATTCAACCGACAGGATTATCTGGATGGAAAGGTTTGTCCGGTATTTTATGGGAGTGCTGTTAATAATTTTGGTGTTAGAGAGCTGTTGGATTGTTTCGTAGAGATTGCACCAACTCCATTACCGCGCGAAACGGAAGAAAGAATTGTGCATCCTGAAGAAGAAGCCATGAGTGGTTTTGTGTTTAAAATCCATGCAAACATGGATCCCAAACATCGGGACCGGATTGCTTTTTTTAGAATTTGCTCCGGGGTTTTTAAAAGAAATACCAATTTTTATCATGTTCGTCTTGGGAGATCACTCAAATTTTCTAATCCTACGTCGTTCATGGCTGCCCGTAAAGAGGTCGTTGATGAAGCCTATCCGGGTGATGTGGTTGGGCTTTATGACAGCGGTAATTTTAAAATAGGAGACTCGCTGACGGAAGGGGAGAAGCTTCATTTTAAAGGCATCCCAAGATTTTCACCAGAAATTTTCAGATTTGTAAACAATGCGGATCCATCCAAATTCAAACAGTTCGCAAAAGGATTGGAGCAACTCATGGATGAAGGGGTTGCACAGATGTTTACCAAAGAAGATTCACAACGAAAAATTATTGGGGTGGTGGGTGCTCTGCAGTTTGATGTGATACAGTACCGATTGGAAAATGAATACAACGCTGCTTGTTCGTACGATCCTATAAACCTGCACAAAGCTTGTTGGGTGCAATGTGATGATCCAAAGAAAATGGAGGATTTTATTCAACGTAGGAAAAAAGACATTGCAAAAGATAAAGAAGGGAAAGTTGTTTTTTTAGCAGAATCCGCCTGGACGCTCAAACTTGTTCAGGATAATTTTCCTGACATCAAATTCCACATGACCAGTGAATTTTAAAATTTATTCCTTGTAGATATAATTTGAATTAATTTGCACGATGATAAATTTAAATGGAATCTGATCAAATAAAATGGCAAATCCAGTTTTCATTGCATTTGAAGGAATAGACGGTAGTGGTAAAAGCACACAGGCAAAATTGTTGCGCGAAGCACTGGACAAATCTGGACAGAAGGTTTTGCTCACTGCGGAACCAACCAATCAAACAATAGGCTCCTTGATCCGTGCAGCGTTCAGTGGAAGAATGGAAGCTGATCATCGCACAATAGCCGGTTTATTTGTCGCAGACCGCCTGGATCATATCCTGCATTCAGAATATGGAATGCTTCCCATGCAGCAAAATGGTTACCACATTATTTGTGATCGCTATTATTTTTCGTCTTATGCTTATCAGGGCGTTCATATGTCTATGGATTGGGTAATTAAAGCAAACTCCCTGAGTGCCGATTTGCTTCGTCCCGATCTCCACATTTTTATTGATGTTTCACCCGAGGCGGCTATGGAAAGAATCCACTCCTCCCGTCCGGATAAAGAGATGTATGAAACCTTGGACAATCTAAAAAAAGTAAGAGATCAATATTTTAAAGCTTTTGACTTGCTAAAGGATCAGGAAAATGTTGCCATCATCAATGGAGATCAGAAAATAGAATCCCTGCACAAGGAGGTGATGAAAATGGTTTCAAAATATTTATAAATTCGGAGGTTGCGTCAGTGGATTTTTAAAAAAAAATTACTGCTCAAAAATTTTAAGAAGAGAATGGAATCTCTTTAGATCTAAATTAACGAATCCAATGGATTAATTATTGACCATATCTTCATCTGCCCTTTGATTCATTTGGATAAAAGTTGAGGTAAAATTTATGTTGAAAATTAGCAGTATTTTTGATTTCATCTAACTCATCAATTTCCCAATATTTTTTCAGCGGCATCTTTTCCACTTTGCAAAGCACCTTCCATAAATCCCTGCCATTCTGCTAAATGTTCTCCTGCAAATAAAGTGTTTTGAAAAGGTTCACTTAGTACAGGCATTACATCAAACCATTGCTTCACACCATACAAAGCATAAGCACCATAAGACGCAGGCTCATTTCCCCAATAAAACTTTATGTCTTCTTTTAGATATTTACTTACATCACCGAATGCCGGTCTTAGCGCATCCAGGATTATTGACTTGCGTTGTTCCTGACTCACTGCATTCAACGATTCAGCTTTGTCACCGGTGGCATAACAAATTAATGTACCGCCCGGTCCACTCTGGTTCTTGGTAGCGTGATAAAAATAATGGGCAGGCGTATCAGTAACCATGTCAAAATCTTCCTGCTTCCAAAATTTTTCAGAGAAGACCATTGGAAATTTTCCGATTCGAGCATATTGTAGTTCATTTAGTGCATCGAGCATATTTTCAGGTAATTGTGGGGACCATAGGATTTTTCGTAATGAAAAAGTGGGTACTGCGCAAATTAATTTATCTGCTTCGAATATTGTTCCATTCTCACAGCGAACTTGCACACCATTTTTATTTTGTGTGATGTTGGTTACTTTATGATTAATATGAATATTTTCTTTCCCTATGGTATTGCTTAATGCCTCGGTAAGTTTAGAATTTCCACCTTTAATTTTTAAATCCATTTCATTTTTTTCGCTGCTCTCTGCAAACTCTGCAAATGCAGCATAAGCAGAAACATGTCTGATGCTTTCTCCAAAATCTGTACTGTCCATTAATTCCCTGAGCAGTAAATCGCGATCTTCAAAATTTTTATCCGAAAGGAATCTCCACCAATCTTTGCGGTCCAATTTCTTTTTTTGTTTGTCGGGCATGGATTCCCATTCAGTTTTCTTGCTTTTCCAGAATTTTTCAAATGCAGGACTTAAATTCCACTTTCCATTTTTAAAGTATTGACCATTTTGTGTCAGATGTGTTTCAAATTGATTGTTCTCAAGAGTCAAACCAAATTTTTTACAAAGTGATATGATCAAGGAATGGGATTGCCCAACCCATTCTGCACCCAATTCAATGACCTGGTCTGGAGAAGAGGAGGGGTGATGTGAAAAAACTCGCCCACCTATTCTGTTTTTGGCTTCTAGAATGGTAACTTTTAAACCTCGCTCCTTGAGGACATGGGCAGCCATCAATCCGGCAAACCCGGCACCAATGATACATACTGATTTTGCTTTTTTACCGGAGTTAAAATTTGGAATGGGGAGATGGCTTCCAATTTCCCGCCAGGCTGCTGTTCCAACAGCGGATTGAATGATGAAGGTCCTTCTTTTCATTTTGTTTGTTGAATTCGCGGAAGTAAAGATAAAAAAGTATTTCACCCTAAATCCTATATCATCATTGAACAATTTGCATTTGACTAAGCTTTTCGTTAATTAAATTGACCCCTCAGATTATATTTCAGAAAATATCCGTAGGTTTTTAAACTTTGTTGTTAAAATTAAGTCTTACCAATATGAATTTATTCAAGTTCCTTGTATTTGCTTTATTATTTGGTTATGTCAGCCATCCAATCTTCGCTCAAGGGAAATACAAGGTGTATTTTTTTTTGCTGGAGGAATGCAAAATTACGCAGGCTTATGTCAAGGAAATTAATAGTTTGAAGAAAGAGTATGAATGCGACAGTATTGCATTTAAAGCTTTCTTTCCAAGCCCCTCCTCAGAAATTAATTTAGTAGAGAAATTCATGGAGGAATATCAAATAGATTTGAATTACGAAATGGACGAATTACAGGTGGCCGCATCCAAATTTGACATCACCGTAATGCCAGAAGTGGTATTGTATGATGAGTCAAAAATGAAAGTCCTATACCAGGGACGCATCGACAATCTATTTGCCAAAATTGGTAAGCGAAGATCCAGGGCCACCACGCATGAGTTGAATGATTGTCTTGAATCTATTCGAAATGGAAAATTGATCAATCCTTTTAGAACCAATGCGATTGGTTGTTTTTTAACACGGTTGTAATTCGAAGACAATAACATATCTTTGATAATTAATTATTAGATGATGAAATACGGATACGGTTTTTTATTTTTAATTGTTTTCTTTTTTGAAGGTCAGGCACAGACCTATTCTGAACAGGTAGCCTCCATTATTTATACTCATTGCAGTAATTGTCATCGGCCCGGTGAAATTGGGCCTTTCCCATTGACCAATTACGAAGAGGTGAAGGACAGGGCTTTTACCATCAAGTACGTTACAGAATCAAGGTATATGCCACCCTGGAAGCCAGATCCAAAGTACCGAAATTTTCAACATGAGAATTTTCTCACTGATGCTGAAATCAGCATTCTGGGAAAATGGGTGGACGCTGGAATGCCACAAGGAGATCCTTCGAAAGAACCTCCATTTCCTAATTTTCCTTCCGGTTCTCAGATTGGAACTCCTGACCTGGTTGTTTCTTTTGCCAAAAAGTATGTGCATAAAGGAAATGGCCTGGACGAATACAGATATTTTGTCTTGCCAACCAATCTTACCGAGGACAAAGAATTGGTGGCATTAGAAATGAGACCCGGTAATAAAAAAATTGTTCATCATACTTTGTTCTGGGCAGACAATACGGGTTCTGCCAGGGCAGAAGATGCCAAGACTCCGGAATACGGATTTACAGGTGCAGCCTCGAATGTGTTAAAAGGAGAACAATTACCGGGATATGTTCCTGGTCAAAAACCAAATATTTATACCAACGGAATGTCACAGATGGTGCCAAAGGGATCTGATTTGGTTTTACAAATGCATTATGCTCCAACGGCAGTGGATGAATCGGATAGCTCTGTAGTCAATTTGTTTTTTGCCAAGCAACCCAGTAAGAGAACAGTTTACAATAAGATAATGCTTCCGCCTGATCTGATCAACGGACCATTTATCATTCCCGCCAATACAGTAAAACAGTTTCATGGAGTGTATAAAGTGCCTCTCAATGTAAGTCTGGTAGGGATTTGGCCACATTGCCATATGTTGGGTAAAGATTGGGAAGTTTATGCCAAACTCCCGAACGGGAGCCAAATTCCACTGATCAAAATCTCTGATTGGGATTTTAATTGGCAGGGTGGATATTATTTTCAAAAGCTCATAGTCATTCCGGCAGGAAGTGAAATTCATGCTTTTGCAACTTACGACAATACAGTTGATAATCCGGTTAATCCTAATTCGCCGCCCAAGTCAATTACCTGGGGGGAAGGGACTTCTGATGAAATGTATTATTTACCCATCAGTTTCGTACTGGCTCAGCCGGGAGATGAGAATGTAAGTCTGAGCAACGATGATCTTGCTGGGAAAGGAATCTTGAACAAGGATATAAGTAACCAATTATTACCTGTTTACCCCAATCCAACACAATCAGATTTAAACATCCCTTTTGTACTGAATGCAGACCAGCAGGTGCAATTTGATCTGGTAGATCTTATAGGAATGACTGTGTCTAAGCTGGCAGACAAGAGAAATTATTTTCAAGGTCAGCATTCCTTGAAAATTAAGACTCCACCAGTCGAGAACGGTGTTTATTTTGTTTTGTTGAGAACCAATACAGGTACTTTAAGTCAGAAGTTGGTCATCCAGAGATAAAATCAGCTGAACAATAGATCTTAAAAAAAATCATGTATTTGTTTTTTTTTAATAGTTTTGAAGGTTAAATTTTTTCAAACAAAACAAAATAAAACAAATTATGAATTGGATTGCTATTCTCGTTGCAGCTTTGGTGCCCATGGCTGTAGGTTTCGTATGGTATCACCAAAAAGTGATGGGGGATGCCTGGCAGAGGGAAACTGGGCTTACTGACGAAAGAATTAATGGCTCAAATATGCCAATGATCTATGGGCTTTCTTTGCTTTTTGCAGTTATGCTGGCATTCGCAACACCCATGTTGTGTATTCATCAGATGAGTGTGCAGAGTGCTTTAATGAATGTTTTGCAGGATCCTGCCCGCGCAGATGCGGCAAAGATGATAGTCGATAAGTTTGAAGCTGGAGGGGAATATGCCAATGAATTCAGAACTTTCAAACATGGAGCCTTGCATGGTGTCCTGGCCGGGATATTCTTAATCTTTCCAGTAATCGCAACAAATGGCTTTTTTGAAAGAAAATCATTTAAACTTACCATGATGAATACCGCTTATTGGACCATAGTATTGGCCCTGATGTGTGGCATTGTTTGTGGTTGGCAATAATTTTAATCATTCATAAATAATTACCGAAGGAATTTATCTGATAAGGGTAAATTCCTTCTTTTTTATTTTAACAAAAGTTTTCTATTGATGAAATATCCACTTTTTAAGAAGATTTTCTTGTTTCTTTTTTTATTCACGGAAATTCAACAGGTTGACGCACAAAAGTGGGTGGAACAAAAATATGCGATCTCCACGACATCGGATGTCCCTTATGCCGAAGTAGTAGATTTTGCAGGAAACAAAAGGGCACTCAAACTTGACTTAAGTTTGCCAACTGATGATCAGCCGCCTCTTTGTGGGAGGCCATTATTGTTGCTTATTCATGGTGGGGCTTTTCTTGCAGGATCAAAGAATGATGGTTTATTAAATAGCGGCATGAAGGATTTTGCAAAAAGAGGTTATGTGACCGCCTCAATTGATTACAGATTAGGCATGTTTAATACCGAAAAGCAGGTGCATTGTAATGTAACACAATTGTTCAATGCGCCTTGGGATTGTCTGAATGTCACAGACACGGTAGAATGGTATAGAGCATTTTTTAGAGCAGTGCAAGATGGAAATCGTGCCATAGATTTTTTACTTTCAAAATCTGAGTTGAACATTGACAAAAGGAATGTTTTTATATTGGGAGAAAGTGCCGGAGCGATTACAGCACTGGGTGTTGGTTTTTTAGACAAACAAGAGGAGATACTTTCCTTGTTTCAAAAGCAAAACGATGCCCTGGCACCAAACCTTCTATATCAGGATTTGTGTATACGACAAACAGGTTACGATACCGGCATCGCATTTATGAATCTCACCAGGCCAGACCTCGTAGCGGATTATAATCCGGCAAGCAGCAGGAACTATAAAATAAAAGGAGTTGCTTCGTTTTATGGTGCCATGTTTTATGATTTATTTCAACATAGGAACTCGGATCATGATCTTCCCAGTCTTTATCTTTTTCATCAACCTAATGATCTGGTAGTTTCAATCGGATACAAAAAAGTTTTACAAGATCTGGCCGCTTGTTTCTCATCACTTGGAGGTTGCCAGGACATAATTTCAAGACCATTGGTTGCAGGTTCCGACCTGTTAAATACACGATACAAAAACCTAATTGGCGGAGTTCAGACAAAGGCTGAGTTGATTTATGACAGGACTGCAAACAATGGTGATTGTTTGTTTCAGGTTTTGAATCCTACTTCAGGAGGTGGACATACTGTGGATAATTATTTATTGAGAACACAAACCGTCGCCACTTTATTTGCTAAACGAATGGATGAATCCTCTCCCTGTACGGTAGGAAATGAATCGATTGTGAAGGAGGATACAAAGCTTGAGATTTTTCCAAATCCCGGAAATGGAATGGTACAACTGCAAACCAATGGATTTATTCATAAGTGTGAGGTTTTTACAATTGAAGGAAAGAGAGTTTTGTTGCGCAATTCGGATGATCTGTCTATGAATAAAAAAATTGACATCAGTCATTTGTCGCCGGGCATTTATTTACTGAATGTTTTAGTGGATAATAAAATGTATATGAAAAAATTAATGGTTGCTTCCGGAAAACTTTAGTTGGATTCAACATTCAATCTATCTCGATCTTTGATGTAAAACATCAGGCTCATTGCAAGAAAAGTAACCCCTGCAAGGCAATACCACATTACTTCAAAACTATAACGATCAATCAATTGGGTTCCGATGATGGGTGCAATGATCAATGCAACTGCCCAGGCCATGGAATAGAGTCCCATATATCGTCCCATGGATTGGGGATTCGCCCGCCTCATGCAAAAACTGGCCATAAAAGGCATTGCCAAAATTTCACTCAAGGTGATGAGGATGATTGACACAACGAGCACCCACATTCCATGCCAAACATTCATCATAATATAAGCTAAGATCAATAATAAACATCCGATTTTGATGTAAGTAAAATTCCTCAACTTGTTTTCAAGCAGATAGATTACCGACATTTCAATTAAAGCGACACCAAGTCCATTCATGGCCATCAAGAGACCAATGGTTTTTGGGTTTAAGCCATATACATTTTTATAATACAAAGGCAGAGTGGTGAAGAATTGAAAAAACGAAGTAGCGTACAACAAACAAACCAATAGGAAGAGCAAATAAAAATAATCCTTCCAGGGAGATAACACCGCTTCTTTTTCAATTTCCTCGGGTGAATAATCAGATTTATTTTTTCGCTCTACTCTTCTTGCCTTGCCTATAAAAATAATGATGAATATGCCTGCTGCAATACACGTAAGGCCATCTACCCAAAAGATTGCTTTGAAATTGATCAAAGCCAATAAACCTCCAATAATGGGAGCCACTGAAAAACCCAGGTTCATGGCTAAGCGATTGAGCCCAATGCTCCTGGTATAATTTGATTCATCGGTAAAACTGCTCATGGCCGTAATATTCGCAGGTCTGAAAGCGTCACCGGTCGCAGTAAAAAGAAAGATGAGTACACAAACCAAATAAAAGTTGGAAGCAAAGCTTACCATAAAAAGTACAACACCAGAAGTAATGATCGTGCTGACCAGAACTTTGTAATAACCAATTTTATCCACCAGAAATCCACCCAGCAATGAACCTGCAAGGCTTCCCAAACCAAGCATGGCCATTACCATACCGGTTTGTTGGATGGTAAATTGCAATTCCTGACTGAGGTAAACACTTAAAAACAGCATGACGATACTGCCACATCTGTTGATAAACATGGCTGTTGCCAAAATCCACACATTCTTATGGATGCCGGAATAAGAATTAAGTATGAATTCCTTGATTTTGAACATATTTAAGTTGAGGGATCAGCATAATAAACCTTCTTTATTGCAATATGTTTTAAATATATAATGTTTACATTTGCCAATCATAAAAATATGTTCATGTTCCTTAGAAATTTAACGCTTTTATTTTTACTTTTCTTTGCTATTTCCTGTTCCAATGAAGTGGAGGTGGAAGGTCCTGAGGTCTGCTTTGAGCAGGAGGTTTTACCTATTCTTGTTTCAAATTGTACCCAAAGTGAATGCCATAATCCAATTGACAGGGAAAAGGATTTGGACTTAAGTAGTTTTAGTGATATTAAAAGTTTGGTCAAGACCGGAGATTACAATGCCAGTAAATTATTCTCTGTGATGGTCATTCCATTTGGATCTGCACGAATGCCTCCATCACCCTATGATGCTTTGTCGGAGGAACAATTGAGAACAGTTGCCTTGTGGATAGAGCAAGGAGCAAAAAATAACTCCTGTATGCCAACAGTATGTGATACGACAAATGTATTTTATTCAGGTACCATTGCACCCATGCTTAAATTTTATTGTACGGGATGTCACAGTGGTTCCAATCCTCAGGGAAATCTAGATTTGACGACTTATGCAAATGTGAAAGAGGTCGTGGATGATAATTCCTTGCTCGGTACTATTGAATGGAAGAACGGATTTAATAAAATGCCTAAAAACGGAAGCAAGTTAACAAATTGCAATATTCTGAAAATTAAAAAGTGGATTGCAGTTGGAGCACCGAATAATTAATTTAGCTACTATCAAGATCATGAAAAATATACTTCTGATATTTCTATTTACTTTATCTGCAAAAGTTCTTTTTGCACAGGATACGGACTTGCTTGGAGAGTTGGGTGAAGATGATACAAAAACTTATGTGACCAATGCTTTTAAATCTCCCAGAGTGATCAGCTCACACAGCATGGAGATGTTACCGGTCGGTGCTTTGGACTTTAGAATTCTTCACAGGTTCGGTCAGTTGAATCAAGGTTTCGATGAGTTTTTTGGTTTGGACAATGCTACCATGAGGATGAGTTTTGATTATGGTATCACAAAAAATTTTACGGCTGGAATCGGAAGGTCTACTTTTAAAAAAGAGTTGGATGGATTTCTTAAGTACCGTATTATTCAACAATCAAAAGGACATCGTTCTTTCCCCATTTCAATCTTATGGGCAAGTGGTATGATGTACAACGGCCTAAAAAATCCGTATCAGGAATCCACCACACAGGATAAGTTTTACAAGAGGGTTTCTTATTTTCATCAGTTGATTATTGGCAGGAAATTTAGCGAATCGTTTAGCTTGCAAATCAGTCCTATGCTGATCCACCGAAATTTAGTGGATAATTTACTTGAGGAGAACAATACACTGGCCATTAATCTGGGTGGTCGTTATAAAGTTACCAAACGCATCGCAGTGGTATGGGATTATACCTATGCATTCGGCCAATTTTTAACCACCTACCACACTCAACCTTTGTCAATCGGTGTTGATATTGAAACTGGCGGTCACGTATTCCAGCTGCATTTCTCGAATGCCACCGGTATGAACGAACGTGCCTACATCAGTGAAAAAAATGGTGATTGGTTTAAGGGTGATATCCAGTTTGGCTTTAACCTCTCAAGGGTTTTCCAGGTTGCAAAGCAGAAAATTTAATTTGCAACCCACTCATTAACCCATTAGCTAATTATCACATTAGCTCATTAACTAATTATCACATTAACCCATTAGCTAATTATCACATTAGCTCATTAACTAATTAGCTAATTCTCCAAATCCATTTCCTTGTAAAATCCAAGGTCTTTGTTTTTAATGATTTTGCACAGCAGAGCAATTTGTCCGGTATGGTAAGAGAAATGCTCGATCACATGGCTGATGACTTCATAGCCGGAAAGATCAAAGCATTGAATGTGAAAAATCTCATACAAATTTTCATCCTTTAACTGTGCAACAATCTCGGTGGCTTGTTGGGTAGTTTGTTCGAGAAGAGTTTGGAGATGTTCATGGGTGAATGGTCCGTTATTTGAAAATTCTTTACTCCGTTCTCTGACATCAATTTGCTTGCCCAATCCTGCAATAATGTATTGTCTCATATTTCCGCACAAATGCAAGATCAGGTTTGCGGTGCTGTTAGTTGACGGATTTGGTTTCCAGGTCAGTTGCTCAGCTTCTAATTCATTTAGGCACTGCAGGATTCTTTTTTTGGATTCTGAATTGATGCGTTGATTGAATTCAGCTTTAATCAATGCGAGTATTGGTGACAAAATATTAATTTTTTTAAGATTATCAATTGCACTTCCCTGATTTATAAATTTTAATTCCTGCGCATTCAGCACTGCATGCATTGGCGTAAGTTTTTTGATTGCAGCCACAGACCGGATTGTAATCCATGGTACAGATGCAATCCAACTTTGGGGATTCGGTACAATCTCCTTGAAGTGATCGGTTGGAAAAACAGCCTGTGCTGCAAATGAAAATTAAAAGTCCGTTTTTCCAGTTAATTTTTTCGATTGGTTTCAGTTTCATCTATTTGCAGGCAGTTGTTATAAATCAGCTAAATTTACACTTTAAAACAAATTTTACGTATGCGTTATTTTACATCATTGATATTTTTGGTCATATTTTTTCAAAATGTGCTTGCTCAGGACAGTATAATCGTTCAGACCCTGACCAGGGACAGTGCCGGACGCCGAGGGGTTTATGTGTTTCCGGAGGATGCGAATCAATCTTTTCGAAAAATTTTGATGGTGTATAACATGCGTTGTAAGGGCGCTCGTGTAGGGGTAAACAGCGTAGGTTGCGGCGAGTGGGATTACAGTTGCAATACTTTTATTACAGACAGCAGCAGGGTGGACAGTTCTTTAGCGACCAACCCAAGTTATGTGATTTCAGGATTTAGCGGTACGCCTTTTGAATTTAGAACTCAACCGGTTTATACGTATTATCAGTATGTCCAGAAGGAAGCTCGTTTCACTGCTGCTTCCAATGAAAAAAAATATCCAAGTGGTGCAGGGGGACAACAGAAAAGCTTCAACGCTGCCGGAGGAACTTTTAGAGGGCAGTATTTATTTACTGCTCAGGAACTCACAGGTTATGGCTTGAAGGCAGGTAATATTTCGGCAATTGAACTTGGAGTTCTTGCTCAGGGGGCCTCGCTTCCACATTTTAGAATACGCATGAAAGCCACCTTTGACAATGAGATTTCTTCAAATGACCCTCATACCGAAGGTTGGTCCGAAGTATATTACCGGGACAATGAGTTTAACACGACCGGGACTAAAAGATTTCAATTTTATACGCCATTCAACTGGAACGGGACTTCAAATATCTTGGTGGATGTAAGTTTTTCTAAATTCAACAAGGCTGCAGAACCTGAATTCAGTTTTAATGAATTGACGGGAGACAGGCAAACAGTCGTTGCGCAACAGGCAGAACAAAGCCTTGTTTTTGATGGAGTAAGTGGACAAACTCAGGGTGGAAAATTAAAACAGGTCAACAATGAAATTACCATCAGTTTCTGGTCTATTGGAACGGCCCATTATCAACCGGTCAACAACAGCATTCTTGAAGTCAATAATAAAGAAGACCAGAGAGAAATAAATATTCATCTGCCTTGGAGCAACGGAAGTATTTATTTTGATTGTGGAAATGAAAATGGATCCTACGACCGGATTGAAAAGGCTGCAGGGGTGAATGATTATGAGCGCCAGTGGGTACATTGGACTTTTACAAAAAATGCGGTCACCGGTATCATGAATATCTATCGCAATGGAAGACTATGGTTGAGTGGAAGTGGAAAGACAAAACCCATTGATTGCGATGTTATGAAGTTGGGCGAAGCAGTTGCATCCAACAATACCTATTTCGGCAGAATAAGAGAGTTCAGCGTTTGGAATAAGGAATTAGATTCATTGACCATACAGGCCTGGAAGAATAAAACAATCAATGACCAACATCCTTTCTACAACAGCCTGTTGCTGTATTATTCCATGCAGGGAAGTGGCGGAAATCAGATTACTGATCAGTCACCCAATCCACAAGCGGCCGATCTGGCAGTGTCTCTGGAAAGACATCAGGAAAGAGGAGATAAAATGGTAATGAATTTTATGAACTCCAGACTGAGGCCTAATATTAGCTTTATACAGGGTACTTATAGTGGATTTATAGTGGATGATATTACGGTTTTGGATTCCATCATCAATGGTCCAAGGAAGGTGCAAGCATATAAAATCCTCAACAACAATCTCATTCTGGATTCCACTTATTATTTGTACCAGGCAGGAGACCTGTTGGTATATCGCGAGGACGGCGAAGTTGCAGATGCAGTATATTTAGATCCGGATGGCGCATTGGCCATTACAAGCCTTAAATATTATAGAAAAAGACCAGCCAAATATGAGCTGCTCTCATTAGTAACGCCCTACGGAAACAACCTGGATCTCGGAAAAGATGGAAAAACATTTGTGTTTGACGTGACCGATTTTACTCCTATTCTTAAAGGACGTAAATTTTTAAGTATGGAATTGGGAGGAGAGTTTCAGGAAGAGATTGATCTCAAGTTTGTTTTTATCAAAGGAACACCGGAAAGAAAAGTTTTGGATGTTGCAAATGTGTGGCCATTTGATCGAGGTTACTTCAATGAAATATATGACAACACTAAATTCGAACCAAGAAAAGCCAGTCTGAGAACCGATGCAAAGTATTTCAACATTCGTTCTTCAGTAACAGGTCACGAACAAAACGGAGAATTTACATCTAAAAAACATTTTGTGAGTGTGAACGGCTCAGCGGCTAAAAAATTCCAGTTTGATGTTTGGAAAGAATGTGGCGCCAATCCAATTTATCCACAAGGCGGCACCTGGATCTTTGACAGGGCAGGCTGGTGTCCGGGAGCACCTACAGAATTGTTTAGATTTGATTTAACGCCTTTTGCCACGCCGGGTGCAGATATGACCATAGATTATGGGATCGAATTACCTGCGTTGTCACAGGCCAATTATCTGGTGTCTACGCAGCTGGTGTCTTATGGTCCTTATTCATTTAAAAACGATGCTTCTCTGGAGGAGATAAAAAGACCAAGCACCGGTAGAGTTGAATTTGATCGTTTGAATCCTTCCTGCAATTCCCCTTTAATTAAAGTTAGAAATTCCGGAGAGAACACATTAACAGCACTTACTATAAAATATGGTCGCAGAGGTGGTAGCCAACTGGTTTATCGTTGGACAGGTAGCATCAAAGCTTCAGAAGAAAAAGACATTGAGCTTCCCCTGGATGTAGATGGATTTTGGAATGCTGGCACAGATACGAGTTTAGTGTTTGAGGTTTTATTAAGTAGTCCAAATGATCAGAGTGATGAAAATTCGAAAAACGATTATCTATCTGTTCCATATAAAAATGTAGACAAATATGGCAGCAACTTGCATTTGGAATTTAAAACCAACAATGTGGCGATTGACAACAACTATCGCATTGTAAACAACAAGGGGCAAAATGTATTGACTAGAAATGGATTGGCTGCAAATGTTATTTACAGGGATGAATTGGCCTTGCCGGCAGGTTGTTACACTTTAATCGTAAATGATGTTGCAAATGATGGATTGTCCTTTTGGTTTTATCCTAACAATGGTTCTGGTTTTGCAAGATTGTCCAGAAAATTAACAAGTAATTATGCGCCACTAAAAAATTTCAATCCGGATTTTGGTGCGGGATTTCAATATGATTTTGTGGTGGACCCGTTGCTGTCCGTGAACAATGCATGGCAACCTCAACTACTGAGTATTACACCCAATCCTTCAATGGATGTTCTGCATGTTGATTTTCAGGATGAAAGCAGTGAGCAGGTTAACTTTCAGTTGTTGAATTTTAGCGGACAATTGCTCAGACAGGAAAAGAGGGCTGGAGGAAGCGGAATAATATCGGTCCGTTGGGCCTTACATGAATTGCCGTCCGGAATTTACTTCGTAAAAATTATTCAAAAGGACAAAATAGCAACACGTAAAATTATAAAGCAATAAAATGGAAAGTAAGCATGAATGCTTACTTCAAGGTTGGTGTTAATTTTGGGTTTATGTCTTGAATTTATCTGATGTTGGATTTTGGAGAGCTACCGGATTGTGAGATGGTTTGTCTCATAATTTAATTGGCGGATATAATTTATTGTGGGCCATAAAAGGTGATCACATTTTCTCCAATGATAAAGGAACCTCCGGAGGAAATTTTATCAAGGCCAATTTGCTCGCCAATGTAATTCAAAACCTTTTTTCGTTGGGACAAAGGCAGGCCAGTTCGTGCCGTCCATTGATCCGGTGTGGGGATATCTAAAATAACAAGTGCTTTTCCGCCGGCAAATTCCCACCACATGTCAAATCTTGCATCGCTGCTTTCATAATAAATCGTACCCCCTCTGCCCATATCCACATACAGCAGTTTTGGTTTGCCATCAGGAAGAATTCTCTCCATATTTTGTTTATTGTATTTGGAGTTACGGTCAATTACATTTTTTATTTCTTTAATAAATTCTTTCGGCACATTCAGCCAATGAGCGATCTCATGAATTTTTTCTCCTTCCAGCAAATGTTTTCTGACCAAATCGCGTAAAAGTTCCGTCCGGGCTGCCTCAATTAACTGAGTTCTTGCATTTTCAAAATACTCCTGGGCCATTTTATGGCCTTCTTGTTCCGCCTTGTTCTTTAATTCTTTAGCAGCCTGAAGCTCTTCTACTGCTTCATTTCTGATCTTTTCAGCATTTGCATTGATGCTGTCAAGATTCTTGATGGCTTTTTTATATGCTTTCTCAATTTCTTTTGAAAAGTCTTCCTGATTCATCTATTTGCGATTGTGTAAGATTTCTCTTGAATATAAAATGCGTGAACGAAAGAATTTAAATCATTCAAAGATCATACAATTTATTTCAATTTTCAAGTAAAGAAATCACTGCAATAAAATATTTATTTTCAAGCACAAATGCCATTGTTACTTGTTCGGAATCATTTGAGATCGTAATCTATCTAGATAATTTGAATCAAATGAATATACATTATATTCAATGACCACACATCTGAGTTTCAATATTGTTTAAATTATGGTGGACCGATAACAATATCAAACGCTGTTCATTTTAATTAAAAAATTACTACAGCAAATTCAATTTATTAAATATTGAGCTCCATTTCCAAATCGCAATGTCAAATTAATTAGATAATCAAAATATATTTTATTTATTTTTTAATCCCATAAAAAAATACTTTGACTTTTGTAAGGAGAGTAAATTTCTGCAGTAAGTGAAATAAATTCAACGGGCGTTTGTTCCTGATTCCAACAAAATGCTTTAAAAATGTCTTTATTGCGTTGTACTTTTTCAACCATATACCAGAAGTTTATTTGAAAAAAGCCATCCTTTTCCCATCGGGTATTACTTAATTTTGATACTTTCCATCTATAGATTTTTCCTTTGTTTTCCATATGAGCGGCAAGCAAAATTTTAGATAAAGAGGTATCACTTTTACAATGCATTTGGGCTTTAAGTCTGATCCATTTATAATCCGCATTGTTGAGGTATTGATTAGGAATTGAAATGGCCTCGCTGAATGAGTTTTGAGCATTCAAAATCTTAAATCGAGGCCTTGAAGAATCAGATAAATAATTCAAGTTCTCCGAAATATAAAGCAGTGGGCTTCCCAGATTGAAGGTCATTTCCTTGTAAACTTTTCCATGAAAATATTCCGGTAAAGTATCCTTGATCTCAGGATCATCTTCCGGCAGGAGTAATGATCTTTGTTCAACCGAAGGAGGTTTTGTTTGACCAAAAGTGCTTAAATAATAATCCCTGGTTACATTGTTTCCTTCCATAATGCCATGGCGTATTTGCCAAATCTGGAAAACATTTAAAACCAATGAGGCGGTAAGAATGAAGCCCATAATTATTTTAAGCCAAAGTCGCCATCCACCGGATGCAGACAATAGAAATGAAAACCCCAAGGACCATAGTACATAATTCGGAATCATGGCTCTATGACCAAAGCTATCGGAATACCACCAACAAGTCCAACTAATAATGACATATATATTTACGATACTAAAGATTCCAATACTCTTAAACCAGTCTTGGCAATTTTTAACCAAAAAATAAAATCCGATAATGAAAAATAAAGAAATAGGCGTATAAATAAACAATCCTTTCCTAAAGCTAAAAAGACTTTCCAGTATATATGGTTGTTTAAAATCAAGGCATTGTCCTGGATTGTCTTGATAAGAGTCATAAATCCAACTTCCGGTCACAAGTTTCCAATATAACAACTGCAGAGATAATAGTAGAATAGATGGAATTATAGCCAGCGAGTATTTCAAAACCAAATTTGTATGTAACTTCGGCAAATCTTGTCTTTGGATTTTACTTATCCCATAAATGAGTGGTATTAAAAAACAGAAGATGTCTGAATTTCTAACTAGAGTGATCAGACTACATAAAATTAAAATAAGAGATAAGTATCGAATCTTGAAGGAAATAAAATACGTCCTGGTTGCTAGTAAGAGCAAGCTATAATAAGTAAACAGGTAATTATGACTCATCAGGCCTTGAGCTGACATATGGCTATGAAAGAGGTAATTTGTTCCAAATACCAAAAATGTCATGCTTAGTAAAGCAATTTTGGCATTAACATAATAAAGAAGGAATTTGTGCAATGCCCAAATTCCAATTAATGTAATTAGAAGGCTCCATATTATAACAGACCATCGAAACCATGCATTAAAACCATCCTGCAAATCAGTATCTGTAATTTTACTAAGAATATAACCTGCGAAAAATCCGGGTGAATAGGAAATTGCCAACCCCATTGGATATCGGATTACGCAATTGTCATTGTCTTTAACTTTGTACACTTGATACAAAGCATCTTTACCGGTTACCTGCTTGTATATAAATTTTACTTTCCCAAAATCTCGCAATTGGATATCCTTTATCAAAAAAGTTGCCGGCAGGTAGAAATAATAACCAAAACTGTCAAATGCAATATCCGCCCTCTTGGTTGTGGAAGAAAAAGATATTATAAAAATTAATAGAATTAAATGGATACCATATTTCAATGTCACAGGATAATTTTACAGCATGTTTGAGCCAAGTTAATCGTAATTTTTAACATTTAGGGAAATACTCAAATTTATTTTGTAGGCCCAATAATTAAATGTACAAACCTCTCAAAATCCCAATCGCTTAATCCAAAAAAACATTCATCATAAGTATAGATCATTTTGAGATTCAGAACAGCAAGTAGTGTAAAAATTATTAACCAATAAAACTTAACCGTCCTCCCAGAAGAATACATATATTCTGCCAATGGAAAGCAAAATATGGCTAAGTACTCCACAAAATTCCTTGACCCAAATGAGCAACCAAAACTCCAATCCCACCATGCAGAAAAAACATAGGAAATAATTATAAAAAGAATAAAAGTGTAGGCCATCTTCCATCCATTGGATTTAATTATGCCAATTTGACATCCCATTAAAATCAAATAAATAGGAGTATAGAGAAAAAGACCATTGTTTGGTGAAAACCAGATATTGATAATTTTCGGATGAAACCAATTGAAACCCTCATTTTGATAGGAATAACTTAAAAGTTCACCAAAAGCATATTCCAAATAAATTAACTGAGGACTAATTGTCGCAAAAAAAGAGACTAAAATCAAAAAAAATCCCTTAGTGTTTAACAATCTTAAGCATCTCATACTAAGGGTTTCTCCAGGACCAAGCTCAAGAAACAAATAGACCGATAGAAAAATCACATTGGTTGGTCTTACTAAAACCATTAGCCCTGCCAAAATACCAAAAATAGTATAAGATAAGACATTGTTATGCCTCATAAAATCAGTAACAAAAATTAAATATAGAAAGGATGCAAATAAGGCAAAAGAGTAAATATGAGACATACCCGTTTCGTCGATACCATAATAATAGAGATTTGTACATCCCACCAATGTCAAAGTAACAATCAGTGCAATTGTATTATTGAATTTCCTGATTAATATAAGTCCAATTAAAAGTAATCCTAGTGTTAGATAGAATGCTCCCGCAACATCAATTGCCTTATGAAAAATAGGATTGAACCCATCTCCGGAATTTTCGTTTCTCACTGACAAAAGATATGCCCCCAAAAAAAATGGCAATTGTAATATGGCTACTCCGCAGCTGTATTTTGTAATAATCTTATCGGAAGCCTTATCTATATGAAAACCATCACCAGTTTTGATATCTAACGAATCTGGCCATCCTGAAGTGTCATAGCCATAAATAAACGTTGCCGGTAAATAAACATAATACCCGGCTTTGTCTGCCCATAGCTGACTTCTGTAGTTAAAATATCCGGTTTTGCTGTGCCTGTTAAAACCCAGAAATACAAATAAGCTTAATGCACATATGGTTATTACAAAAAGTCGTATTTCTTTCCAGTTGTTTAACATTGAATCAATTTATCTGATCATGAAATTTAAATATTGTGCTTTGTGGATGCTATCTCATGGAATAAATTATTTTTTTATACAACCTTTGGATTTTAAAGGAGATAATTCTAAAGTAATTGGCAGGTTTGTCATCAATCAGCGATTTCATCGTTCCGGATAAACTTCCCTGACAAGCGATGGTCGGATGGGCCCACCAAATTTTTATTACATTATTTTCGGAACAATGGTTGTGGAACCAATCAATGGGTAAAGCACATTTATTATTTTTTATTTCCCGGAGCAGGTTATTGGCAGCTTTTAGGTCAAGGAGATAGGCGCCTGCCATTCTTCCTTTTTCCTTAGGGTATAAAAGCTGATTGGGTTTACGTTCGCTGGCTTTAACGTATTTTAAATTTGAATCCTCAAGAGATATGAGAAAATTTGAAATATTTTTTGTTTTTAACTCATTCATTATTTTTAAAAGTACCTCATCAAATTTGACGTGATCGAGCTCAATGTCATCTTCAAGGATTAGTGCAAAATCTGTTTGATCTTTGATCATGTACTCATATGCCAGGATGTGTTTGTAGGCACATGAGGTGCCATTAGATACCTTTTTCATTTCTTCGGTAAAATATTTGTCCAACACTTCTTCTGTAAGTTGGTCTTTGTCACCATCCAGGATAAATTGGTACGAAAGATTTCTCCCTGAAATCTGTTGAAGCATGTGATGCTCCCTATCAATTGCGGTGCTTACATGAATGATGAATGTTTTGATAGGTGGTATTTTATTTTCTTGAAGAAGGGAAAACTTCATTTTATATGTTTATTCTAAAAAGGATATGATGTTAAGAATACATTTCTCCGGTTTACATTTATTAAGAATAATATACCCCATTTATTAATCTGACGCTACCCAAATTAGATTATTAACAAATATAGTTTTATTTTAAGATTGAAAATCGTTATCTTTTATCAAATGTAAAATTTTGTGTTTAAAATTTAAAAAACATCATCATTCCGGAACTTTATATATGAGTTGTTTGCGTTGTTTGTTAAAATCTCCAATTACCTAGATTTCCAAATTATATTATTGGTTAAGTCTTTTTTTTGTAATTTTAAGAAATTAATGTATTTAATACATGTGTAGTAATTATTAGCTTGATATTTAGGTTATTATGAAGTGCATATTAATCCTGATTTTCTTGAATATGGCAAGTTTGCTGAGTTTTGGTCTCCCCAAATTGGAATCCTCAGCTCAGGAAAGACCTCAGCGCAAAGAAGGCGTACTGAATCTTTTGTTTTGGTCAAAGAATATTTGTTTGAATCCACAAGTTAGCAATGGAGTGAAAAGCAATTCAGTCTTTTTATTTGACCGGCTTATTTGCGACCTTAGTCATGATAACTTAATGCCACTTCCTCCGATTTTAGAATCAAACTCTTTTCTAAAATATCTGGTCTACCCATCAAATATTAAATCAATAGGAAATTTAAAGAATTTCGAATATGATCATTCGTTAATTGGATTTCACTTGGATTGCAAAAATATTGGTTGGGTAACATGGTCTCAGAAGACAAATTATGAATATTCAGGCAATTTTAGTTCCGAAAAAGTGAGTCTTAAAATGGATACTTTGACCGGTCTTCAGAATCCAATATTGAATTCCTTCACACTGGCAAGCAATATTTATACCCCAAAAATGGTTCCCAGGATGCCAACACCCTGGATGCCAGGTAAAGTTAATACGACTGTTCTTAAGCACAGGGTGTTATTGGACAAAGTAACAAAACCAGAAGATGTTATTTTGTTATTAGGTTCGTTCCCTAATTCTAATGCTTTTACGAATGAGAAACCCGGGAGATTAAAAGTATTTGACATCAACAATGTTCAATTGAATGTTTCTAATGTGGTTACTATTCTTCAAGATCCCATTCAAGGGAATATCTTGGCTCCAACTCAACTTACAAATACAGGATCAGAAATATTGTTTGAAGTATTTCAACCTGGGACTAATCATGGAGATATTATCTTGCTAAATAATTTCCCAAAGAATTCTTTTTATTTTGAAATTGAACACTATAATGAGTATAGCCGTACGGATGATGGTATATTTATCAATATTGGTTTTCCTGATTGTTGCATCCCTAAAATAAGTAGAATAGACACGATCGCTTGTGATAAATTTGTTTTAAAAGGAAATGTATTCACAAATTCAGGTTCCTATTCAGATACTATTAAAGTCAACAATTGTGATAGTATAGTTGAATATGCTATTAGAATTCTAAATAAACCTTTCCTTTCATTAGGGCCTGACACAATAATTTGTGAAGGGGCATCTATATTATTGACTTCCAGTTCTAATCAATCATTCTGGAGTAATGGTTCTGTAGGAAATAGTATGTTGGTTTCAAAACCGGGAATTTATTGGGCAGAAGTTGCAAATTCGTGTGGTGTTTATAGGGATTCAATTGTTATTGGTCAGGTGAATAAAATTCTACTTGACCTGGGACCGGATTTTCAGATATGTCCAAAAGAAGTCGATACCATATGGACTAATGAAGCTACTACTGTTTGGCAGGATGGGTCTATCGGGCCATTTTATGTTGTCTCAACAGAGGGTTTAATAACTGCCTTGGTAAAAAATCAATGTGGCATAGTGATGGATAGTTTATTTGTTACTGTTCATCCTGATTTAAAATTAATATTACCACAGGATACTTTGATTTGCGGAGGTAGATCAATTATATTAAACTCTCCTTACGATTCCACAATATGGAGTGATGGTACAATAGGGAAGGAAGTCGTTATTACAAAGTCAGGTAAATATTCTGCAAGTTATGCAACTGTCTGTGGTCTAATTTCTGATTCTATTCAGGTTGGTGAAATTGCATGTAATGATAGTTGTAGGGTCAAGTGCAATAATATTGAGTGGATGAAATGGGAGATGAAATCCATTTATGAATTTATTGGTAATTCCAGTAGAGGCAGCATTACTTTAGAGGCCGATATTAAGATGGGAACAACTCATCCATTTTTTTCAAATTATCAAATACTTACACCAGGTTTTTCACCTAATTTGTTGACCGCCATACCCACACCTTGGATGCCTGGTAATTTGAATACTACCAGGCTTAGCCACAAAATGATACTGGATGGTATTTCTGAAAGAAAAGATATGGTTATATTATTGGGAGAATTTCCAAATTCAAATCTCTATTCAAAACCTCAATTTGGAAAATTGAGAATATATGACCAGGCAAATAACTTGTTGGATTTATCTAATCTATGCATTCTTCTTAAAGATTTCAGTCCTCCACACGATGAAGTTAATGTAGTCTTTGGAGATAGGGAATTGTTGTTTCATGTAAAAGGTTTAGGATTAGGGGATGGAGGTATTTTAATTTTGCAGAATATTCCAGACTCAGCTTATGTCATCAGTATTGAACATTTCAATGAACGTAGCTCTATAGATGATGGAATTTTTATAAATATAGGTTTTATAGATTGTTGTAATGGGGCAATAAATAGAATTGATACAGCTGTTTGTGAAAATATCACTATCAATGGGAGGAAAATTACTCATTCAGGATCCTATTACGATACAATCAGAATTGGAAATTGTGACAGTGTTGTTAATTATTTGGTCTCTATTTTAAATAAACCCATTTTGTCCTTGGGATCTGACACAATTATTTGTTTGGGAGAAACTTTGACATTAAAATCAAATGACAGCACAACAATTTGGAGTGATGGAACTACAGGCAAAGAACTCTTTGTTGATAAACCAGGGAAATACTGGGCTGAAATCAACACTTTATGTGATACAGTTAGGGATACTATTTTGGTATCTATTTTCCCAAATTTGAATTTGGATTTAGGTCCAGATATTTCATTATGTCCGAATGAGTCTGATACCATATGGACTTATGAACCATCTACAATTTGGCAGGATGGATCAGTTGGTCCTTATTTTGTGATCAAAAAGAACGGCCTTGTAAAAGCAAATATTAAAAGTCTGTGCGGAGAATTAAGTGATTCCATAATCGTGAACTATTATCTAAATCCCAATATAGATTTGGGTCCAGACACATTGATTTGTCAGGGATCCATCATTACACTTAATTCAAATTCTGACAGCACATTATGGTTTGATAATTTGAGAGGCAGGTCTCGATCAGTGACAAAAGGAGGTATTTATTGGGGCATTATTGCAACGCCATGTGGAACTGTAGCTGATTCAATAGAGATTACCGAAATACCTGTTTACGAAAAACCAAACTTGCCGGAAGATACTTTTTTATGTCAGGGAATTGAATTAATTTTATTTTTACCCGATATTGATGAATTATGGAATGACAAATACCTTAACAAGATTGAAATAAATTCTCCCGGTATTTATTGGTATTCTTTTTCAGACCTTTGTAATGACTTTCATGACACAATACAAGTTTACTATGATTCAATTCCAATTGGGTTTCCGGCGGAAAACTTAATATTTTGTGGACCAAAAACATTTTATTTTTCTACTGGGAATCCAAGGACAGAATGGTCTGATGGGAGTGTTGGAGCCAGTATTGATATTCATTCAACTGGGAACTATTATTACATGATTTCAAATGCTTGTGGTGTTTTTGTAGATTCCATACGGCTGGAATTTATTGAAGATAATAGTTTTTTTGTTCCAAATGTTTTTTCTCCAAACGGTGATCAGGTAAATGATTTGTTTCCCGGAATACAGTTTACCAATGACTTTGAAATGGAAGTTTATGATCGATGGGGATCACTCATATTCAAATCAAAAAATGTTCAATGGAATGGAACAAGTATGGAGAAGGAAGTTCTGCCAGGAGTTTATGCGTATATTATTAGAAGCAAGGCTTGCGAAAATAAAATTAAATTTGGAACTGTAACATTGCTTAGATAATTTATTTTTAATTTCAAGTTTGGTTGTCTTAAATATTAATATACTTAAAATATTTGGAAAGATTTAAAATAAGTTGGTAAGGTTCAAAATATTTATTTGGGAGTATATTGTGTTGTTAAATTGATTTAAGTGATATCCTATTTGTAGTGTCTGACTCCTGGCCATGATTTTAGTACTTATAAATGTGTGACATTAATATCTATGGTATGGAAGCTTTTCCTTTTATTCATTCATAAGTTAATATTATTAATAATTCCGGATTGAATAGCCACGTGTGATTAACTTTGATTACCTTGGGGATTACACCTGGTTTTCATGTGTTCATCCAAAAGAATGGAGATTGAATTTGATTCCTTAATTAACAGCTTCTTGACTGATCGGGTCGGCATAGATGAACATTTTCTTACCATTGAATTGGCTGCTCAGCTTAAAACAAATTTATGCGCACTTGATCTAAGTAATCAATTTGTCCCCGCCGGAGTGGGTAATAAAGAAATTTATGTAACAGATTCCTTAGTTCGTGGAGATCGTATTTGTTGGCTTGATCCTGAAAATCATTTTGCATATGAACAGGAATTCTTTAAATTAATGGACCGGTTCGTAAGCTATTTGAACAGAACTTGCTATGCCGGAATCAAGTCTTATGAATTTCATTATGCCTTATATGATCCCGGCAGTTTTTACAAAAGACATTTAGATCAGTTTCGTTCCGATCACAGTCGAAGCTTTTCCATGATTATGTATTTGAATCTTGATTGGATAGAATCAGATGGTGGCTCATTGGTCATACATCAGGATGATGTTGTTCAGACCATAGCCCCCATGAGCGGCAAGTGTGTATTTTTTAGAAGCTACCAGCTTGAACATGAAGTTTTAATTACACATAAAGCTAGAATGAGCGTGACAGGGTGGTTGAAAACCTGACATTATATCAATTCAGAATTCACTTTAATGCCTGGCCACTTTCAAGTGTTTTAATGGCATCCTCCAGTACTTTCTTATTTTCTGCATTGGGCGCTTGTTTGAGCGCAGATCTGGCATGATCCAATGCTTTGGTCAATTCGCCCATTGCAGAATATCCACGCATCATTCCTACATTTGTTGGCCATGCTCCTTTATTTTTCTTATAATTTTTTTCAAAGGCGAACATGGCTTCGACCGTTTTATTCTCCCTCAGCAGCTGTCTTCCATAGGCATGTAATTCCAATGGACTTGCCAGGTCGATGGCTCCGGCAATGATTTTGTCGGCTTCATTTTTCTGACCTAATTTGGAAAGGATTCCTGCTTTAGTGGATAATGCTTTGAAGGAATTAATGCCACCAAGATTCGGGTCTACAGCCGTATTTATCCATTCAAGCGCTTCTTTTAAATTAACATTGTTTTGATAACACCAGAATGCGCCTGCCTCCAAACTTGGAGGGTCGAATCCCATGGCACCACTTAACTGGGACTTGATGGAATTAAGCGTTTGATGAATCAAATCAATTTCTACCAAAAATGGAATTCTCCATCTTTCCCATTCGAGCGCCATTTCAACAGAATGGTCTGTCTGATTTGAAAAAGTGTAATCCAGTCTTTCTTTATTTTCCTTTTGATTTTTTTGCTGAATGACCGGTACGCGCAACACATCCAGGTCCTCATTGTAAAAATAACTACCCCAGCCGGCTGTGTTTTTATTGAAAATGAGGACACAGGAATCAGGGTAAAGGGCAATGAAAAATCCATAAGTACCTGGGGCTAATTTTTTGCCATTTATGCTGACCTCATTCGAAAAGGAAATGGTGGTGCTTTCGTCAGCACCTGCTCTCCAGGGCGATTCTACATTGGATCCAAATCCAAGTACACTGTAACCAAAATAAGCTACGGAGGTACCCCATATCTTTCCTTCTCTCCCCTTTACACCAGGGGCATTCCAGTTAACTTCTATTTCTGTGTTGCCAATGGTTCTTCCGGCCTTGCATTTAAAATTTATCCCTGCATCTGGTAATTTAAGCATCTGGGCATGAGATGATGATATGATAAAAAAAGCAAATACCAGAAAGTATCCAAAAGTACAATTAGGTTTAATAGACATATTGACGATTTAACACATTAAATAAAATGGTTTGTTGGTTAAAGATATCCCTTATTCACTTTAGTACTTAAAAAATTCGATGGGGACATGATATTAACAGATTAATTAAAGAAATGCATGGATTAATTCTTAAAATAATATGTCCATTTCCTGTCAAACTTTAATCTTTAAGATAGATTACTTTTAAAAATATTTCCTTTGTAATTTCACAATATCCCATAGCTTATAATTTTATTTGAATACTGAAAAAATTTAACTCTCATATTATTTAAGAAGTGATTATTTCTGCACTTTCATAGGTGATTCAATAGACACAAAGTAGGCCATTTTTTATAGAAGTTCCAAGGTCATTTTGAATTTGATAGGAATATATACCATTCGGCAATTTTTCTTTACATATAGAAAATTCAGGATTTTGAAATCTTTCCATATGCATAAGCTTTCCCAAATGGTCATAAATACTTAGCATAAAGATTTCATGATTCATATTTGTAACCTTAAAGTTGGTGCAATGGTTAAATGGGTTTGGGGATACGGAAACAAGAATTGATTTTCTAACGGAGTGCAAAGTGTTGTTTATAATACTACCGGACTTTTGAATGATAAATACACCAAATCCTGGAAATTGAGAGACCGGTTTCTTTGTTGACCCAATTGCTTGTGCAGCTGAATGACCAGTCATTGGGACGTCAATAAGGTCATTTCCATTGTAGATGTAATTTAGGGTGTCTGAATATAAATCAGTTACATTGATTACGGCAATGCGTTCACCCGATTTAAGACCGATATTCGAAATATCAATTTTTACCGATGGAGAATTTTCCCAATTATAAATCACTAAATGTGCTCTTCCAGTTTCGTATTTGTTCATTCTAATAAAATATTGTAATCCGGTAGTCGGCAAAGTTTCTGAATAATAATTTTCGGGGAAGTCATCAGGAGTAAAACCCCATAGGTAATAGCCTTTGGTAGGATGAATTCCTCCTAATATTTTATTTCCTTTTACTGATGTAGTGCCCAGCAATTTAACACCGGTTCCACCAATTCTTGTTTGGCAAGTCAGAATATTACTATCAAGGGTCATGTCCACAGTTCCATAATTTAGTCCAAATGCGTTTACAGGTGGTCGAGGCATGTTAGTGCCGGAAAAAGTAAAATTATGCTTGACCACAAGATTTTTGCAGGGTGCATTTGGGTTGTTAGGAACTATAAAAAAATTGTGCGTGCGGGTATCGCCATTTTTATTTTCCGAACAAGAACCTCCATTGAATATTATGTTTCCCTGTATGTCATAATTATCGATGGTCCTACCTGTTGACCAAACTCTGACATTATATCCGAAGCTGCTAAAAAAAATATTATCATGCAATTTGATCGTACCCGATGTATCATTCTGGGTATAAATTCCATGTCCATGACCTGAACCTGCGATATCCCAACCGTTGTTGTAAATTACACAGCCATATAGTTCTGCATTTTTTGAACCAATCCAAATGTCAATACCATCTGCACCATCATGCAAAATCATATTTATGAATTTGATGCTGGGAGCAGTGCATGAAATATTTCCACGATTGGGATGTCCGGGATCATTGGTGTATTCTCTTGGAGCAGTACTGGAGCTCATAACTTCCAATCCCCAAAACCACGTATAGCTACAATTTGAGCCTAAGTTTAGAATTATTCCATTAGACTTTCCATCCAGGGTAACCCTCTCATTTTGGTAATTTCTAAAAATGATAGGTTGTGATTCTGAACCATTGGTATGGCAGGTATAGCATATACCATTAACGCCTCCGGTGGAATCCTGTCCGAGATATCTTCCTCCCCTAATCCACACAGTGTCCCCAGGCTGTAATTGCGTTGGGTGATCTAAAGCTTTTTGCAATTCCCAGGGAGAAGTAAAACTGCCATTGCCATTTTTAGTTGCATTGTATGATACATAGAAACTGGCTCCTTCCAACTTGGATAAAGAGATTAGGACAATTAGAAATAGCAGAATTATAGTGCATGAAACATATGTATTCAATAATTTAATCATCTTTATCAGTTTTCACATTTTAAACAATGGTAAAATTTTCAATGAAATCCTTTTTTATCTAATGATTCGTCTTCAAATGTAATGAATATTGGCTAATCTTAAAATGATATTGGAAATACTTAATTGTAAGATCTATAAAAGGTTTGTAATCAATTTCATCATTCCGAATGAGTGTTATTTTTTCGTATTAAAATTTACAGATGATAGAAATAATTTTTTGGGTATGCAATGTCAATTATTTTTTTTGGAACTGTAAAAATATTTCATATTAAGAGATAATATTTATCTGTAATCTATTTGAGTTAACAAGCTATAATTATTTTATAGCAATACATCCGGATTTAAAATATTCAAATTATTTCCATTGATAAAATCCAGCACATTTTCAAATGCTTGTGAAAAATACAATTCAAATGATTTCTTTTCTGCATAGCCCAAATGAGGTGTACACAACACATTGGGGAAATGCAGCAATGGAAAGTCAAGATCATAGATAGGTTCATTTTCATAAACATCTAAAGCCACAAAACCGGGTCTTCCGGATTGTAGAGCAGCCAACAATGCACCCTTTTCAATTAATTCAGCCCGACTGGTATTGACTAAAAGTGAATCCGGTTTCATAAGGGCTAAATCTCTACGGTGAACAATTCCCTCTGTGGATTCGGTCAGTCTCAGATGAAGTGTAAGGATATCAGACTGTGTAAAGAATTCTTCTTTACTTCCGGCTGCTGTGAATCCATCCTGAACGGCGCAATTTCTGGATTGTGAACTACCCCAAACGATCACTTTCATTTCAAATGCACGAGCGTATGCAGCGATTTTTTTACCAATTTTTCCATACCCCCAAATACCAAGGGTCTGTCCATTAAGCGTACGTCCCAAATTGGTTTGCCAGAGACCTTTTTTCATACCTTCCATTGCTTGTGGTATTTGTCTCCAGGCATTCATGATCAACGCCCAGCACAATTCAGCAGGCGCTGTTGGAGAACCTTTTCCTTCGGCTACCGCAACTTTGTATTTTGTGCAGGCTTGAAGATCTATGTGTCTTGAAATTTTTCCCGTTTGGCTGATAAGTTTTAAATTTGGCAGTTTAGAGAGCAGTGATTCAGTAATTTTTGTCCGTTCGCGGATCAGCACCAGAACTTCTGCCTCCGCAAATTGGGCTGCAAGGTCTGTTGAGTTGTTGTAATGTGAAATTATATTCGAAAGATCGTGGTCTTTTAGGATTTTGCGACATTCTAGTTGAAGAAGTGCATTCTGATAGTCATCTGGAATAATAATTTTCATGGCCGGTACCGGTTTCAATATCTTTAAAGTTCTTTCTAATGACGAAATTAACCAGACTTTTATTTTTAACCCAAATTTGTCATTAGAGTTCGTAGTGAGAGGCAAAAGAGCAACAAAGGCAAGACTCCTCGAAAGAAATTCGAGCGGAGGTGAAGCTGTATTTCATTGAGCACGAATTTCGAGAAGAGGCTTGCATTTAAAGCTATTTTGGCTTGTAATAGAATTCTAATGACAATTTTGGGTTTAATCTTTGTTTACATGTATTTTTTAGGATAATAAAAAAATAGTTGGCAAAGGATTTGAAAATTTTGATCGTAAAAAATATTATTTGGCTGTTGGGTAAATGTTTTATCTTTCTTAGAAAAATGATCCAATTATTTTGACAATCTTTGAGTACATCTTTAAGATTTTAAGCTTACATACAGAAGTTCTGGAGGTTCTAATTTTGATGATGTATAAGTAAGTACCATGAGAAGATTTTTATTTTTCCTTTTATTATGCCTGATAGAAATAGGATTCTTACATCGAGGTACTTTGATGGCGCAAACGGATACCATCCCTGATTTTAGAAATGAGCCTTACGGACCTGATGTGTTGCAAAATTTTAATCTGTGGTTAAGTCAAGCCGGAAAAGGTCCAAGACCTTTGGTTATTTTTTTTCACGGAGGTGCTTTCAGAGCAGGTGATAAAGAGATAGAAGGAAGGCAGGTCGAATTGATGCAAACATTTTTATCCAGGGGCATATCTTTCGCTTCGGCCAATTACAGGCTATCGCATACCACGCGACTGGACTCCATTTTGATGGATGGAGAAAGATTGATCCGATTTTTAAAACTAAATGCTCATCAATTTAACATTGATCCTGCCAAAATTGGGGTGTATGGAAGTTCTGCAGGGGCATGTATGGCACTGTGGATTGGAGTAACCGGTAAAGATGCGGATTCCTTGGCCGCAGATCCCTTGTTGCGGCAATCCACACATGTGCAGGTGGCTGGGCATATAAGCGCTCCTGCCACAATGGACTTAGCGCAATGGGCGAATATTGTGCATTTGGACAGCAACTGGTTTGACAGCTTTGGATTTGTCGATGACCTTGCATTTTATAGAATCAGCCATCGGGACATGTATTGGCATCCTGATATTGTCGCGTTGCGGAAATATTTAGATTTGCCAAACTATGTAGATGCCGGGGATCCACCTGTATATTATTACAACCAGAATCCGAATCAAGCTCCAAGGGTAAGAGGAGATGTGACGCACCATGTGTTGCATGCATATTATTTAGATTCTATTTCAAGAATTCGTTCACACCAGCATGTTTTCAACGACAACCCTAACGCCGACCTTGCATACACAGAAATGGCTGATTATTTCTGTACATATTTAAATTGTGAGGCATCGGCTGCGAGTGAAATGGTACCATCTGATGTCAGCATTTATTCCTATACCTCTGCACAGGAGGTGGTGCTTGCAGTTAATTCATCTGTTAATCTTGAAAATCTTGTGTTTTCAATAATAGACCTACTTGGAAGGGAATTTAAAATTGAGAAAGGATTGATCCAATTTAAATCAGGAGACAATACAAATTATGTCATGCTTAATATGAGTTCCATCAATCCAATTAATCAAATTTCATTTATTCGCGTTCTAGGGAATGGAAAAATTTCTTGTCTGCCTTTGCTGGCTTTTAGGAGAAATTAAAAATGTTAAACATAATTTTATGTGACATAGAAGTTAAGGTTGTATAAAAAACTTTATTCGCTGAGGATTAAAGCTTAAACTTTCCAGATGTCCCATTTTTTTAAGATCGCAGGTAATTAAGTGAAGGTGCATGTTGGTGTCGTGATGGGTAAAAATAGTTTGATGATTTCGCGAATAAAATCCAATAATGTGGACTTCCGAATTGCCCAGGTCGTAATGTACAATGCCCTGATGAGCCTCTTCGGGTGAGCGGACTTTGATTCCTTCCGGAAGATTGACAACATGTATATTGGCGGAATCAATATTTCCTGATATTTTAAAGAAAAAGGGCATTTCCCTATCAGCGCAAATGGAATCCAGAAAATATTCTAAATCATTTAAATTGCTAAGCTCTTCAGGCAGTGAGATGGTATTCCAATTTTGGATGTTGGCATAAGCGAAAAAGGGGGCTAAAATATTTTCTTTTTGTTCTACTTTCATCTCTTGTGAATTTACCACGGTTGATTGGTAGGCGATTCCATCAAGGATCAATATTTCGCCCCTCAAATACCCAAGCGGTCCAAAACCATATAAATGTGACTTGTTTCCAATGGTGTCCACATTAATTTTGCCGGACAATTCTCCCTTCCACATAACGTCTTTCATTTGACCAACTATTTGTACAGAAGTATTGTTCTGGGCAAAAATATTTTGATCAGGAAAAGTGGCCACCCAAAAAATGACAATAAATGTTAATTGAATAGTTGAAATATTATTTTTCCATGGGAGCATAAAACATTGCTATATTTCTGTTTCCGGGCAATTTTCTTCTATGACTTCAAACTCTAAGGTGCTATGGGAAATGTAGTGATCTTCCAGTTCTGCTTTCATAGCCTTTTTAATTTCAGGAATCCGATTCATATCTGCTATTTGTACATGAGCGGTTAATGCATTTTCATTGGTGCTGATTCCCCAGATATGCAAATGATGAACATTCACTACACCATTAACTCCCATTAAATGTATTTTAATTTCATCAGTATCTACGGATGCAGGCACTCCATCCAAAATCGCAATCGCACTGTCCTTGAACAGACTCCATGTGCTGAACAATACGACCACAGAAATGCCCAATGCAATGATACCATCAAGAGCATACCAATGTGTATAATAAATAATTATTCCGCTTGCCACAACGCCCAATGAAACCATTGCATCTACCATCAAGTGCCAGTAGGCCGCTTTTATATTAAGATCTTTTTTTTGATTTTTCTTAAAAAAAAGTGCAGAGGTAAAATTGATGAACACGCCAATTAATGCGACCCACATGATAATTTTTCCGTTTACAGGATTTGGGTTCATGATTTTATGCACTCCTTCCCAGGCAATAGCCCCAATGGCAAATGCAAGTAAAATTGAATTGATGAAGGAAGTAACTATTGAGCCTTTCTTATAGCCATAGGAAAAAAGTTTAGAAGGTTTTATTTTTTGAAGACGGAATGCCAGGAAGGCCAACAATAAACCTGAAATGTCACCGATATTGTGTGCTGCATCTGACAAGAGTGCGGTGGAATCATTCTGCAATCCGAAGATTATTTCAATTATTACATAAATTGCGTTTAGCAGGATGCCGGTCATAAATGACTGGTTTACATCATGCGGTGAGGGAGGAGTATGTGTATGTCTGTGCAGCATCAATAATTTTCAAAATTATTTTCTTTTCGAAATTTTGCTCAATTTTTATTCAAAAAATAATCATCCACAAATGAATAACCTTCTTGCAAGGGTTCATTTTCTTGTTATTTAAATTAGGTTTGCTGAATCGAAGTCATAAAAATTGAGTTTGTTTTTTGCAATCTCTAATTCACTTTGCAAATGATCTATCTGCTTCAACAGATTATAGATCACATCAATACCCTCCAGATTTATTCCCAGTTCGTAATGCAGTCTGATCATTTTTTCTACCTCCGGCACATCATCGTGTGATAAATATTTTCCATTGTCCTGAACAATAAGATTTACAAGTCCAAATTCTTGTAATGAATCAATAAAAGTATATTCAATGTTGTAATGGACACAGAATTCTTCTATGAGTACGAGTTGGTTAGTTTCCATGGGATCTTAATTTTTTCAACTCATTCAATAATTCTTTTTCTTTTGTGGACAGATTGGTAGGAAGGTTTACCTGATAACTGATGTATAAATCACCAAACTGGTTTTCAGTTTTATAGACCGGAAAACCCTTGCCTTTGAGTTTAACTTTTGTTCCGGATTGTGTTTCCGGTGCAACTTTTAATTTTACGGTTCCATCAAATGTATCTACCAAAATTTCACCACCCAACAGAGCAGTGTATAAATCCAGATCTACGGTTGTGTATAAATTATTTCCTTCTCTTTTAAACTTTGTATTGTTCACGATCGTAAAAGTTATGTATAAATCTCCATTGGGTCCACCATTAAAACCGGGCGAGCCGTGGCCGTTTACTTTGATAACCTGACCATCTTCGATTCCGGCAGGAAAAGTCATGCGTATGTTTTTCCCATTCACCGTGAAGGTTTGTTGCTGAGCATGAAACACATCTCGGATATTAAGGGTTAAGGTCGCTTTGACATCTTCACCCCTGAATTTTGTTTGTCGCGTATTACCCGTTCTTCCACCAAACATGGATTCAAAGAATTCTGAGAAATCGCCGGAATATTCACCGGAACCAAAAGATTGCCCTCCGGATGGGCGAGACCTTTGTTGTTTGTTCATTTTTTCTATTTCATCCGCATGTTGCCAGTCCTTCCCATATTTATCGTATTTTTTTCTGTTTTCCGGATTGCTGAGCACTTCGTTGGCCTCATTGATTTCCTTAAATTTTTTCTCAGACTCTTTATTGTTGGGATTGAGATCTGGATGATATTTACGGGCCAGTTTTCTATAGGATTTTTTGATTTCCGACTCAGTAGCTGTTTTTGGAATTTCAAGAATTTTATAATAATCTATGAATTGCATAATGCTGCCTTGTTGAATAAGTACAAATATAAGATATTAGCCTGGAGAAGTTGTGATCTAACTTCTAGACTTGTTATTTGTCCGACCTCTTGGCACGAACTTTCTGTTGGGTGGACGATTTGAAAAATCTTTTGGTTTGTATTCCGGTACCGGACCAAGTTCTTCAGGTACCGTTTCTTTTGGAACCGGATTTCCGAGCAGAGTTTCAATGACTAAAAAAGCGGCCTGTTCTTTTTTTGATACAATGGTGACGGCTATTCCATCCGCCTCGGCACGTGCTGTCCTTCCAATGCGGTGGACATAATCTTCTGCGTCATGGGGGACGTCGTAGTTGATGACCAGATCAATGGTGTCTATATCTATACCGCGACTTAATATATCGGTGGCCACTAAAATAGAAATCTTTTCACTGGTAAAATCTGAAAGCGTTTGCTCCCTTTGTTTTTGATCGAGATCACTGTGAATTTCTGCTACATTAAATCTCGCTCTGCTCAATTCTCTGGTCAATTCTTTAACACTAGATTTGCGGCTACAGAAAACCAGTATATGTTTACAAGTAGTATTTTTGATGAGGTGTTTCACCAATCTTAATTTCTGCTCCTCAAATACCACATAAGCCTTTTGAATTATTTTTTCCGGCGGCTTGGAAATTGCAATGTTCACTTCCACCGGGTCAACTAATATTTTTTTTGCCAATTGACGGATGCGGTCAGGCATGGTTGCCGAGAACAAAAGGGTTTGCCTTTTTACCGGCAGGAAATTAATAATTTTTGTGAGGTCATCCTGAAAACCCATGTCCAGCATTCGGTCAGCTTCATCCAGCACCAGACATTGTACACCCTTAAGGTCAAAATAGTCCATGTTCATGTGCGCAATTAATCTTCCGGGCGTGCAAACTACAATGTCAGCACCCATCTGGAGAGCTTTTTTTTCAGCAATAAAGTTTTGACCATCATTTCCTCCATAAATGGCAATGAAGCTCAATTCTGTAAAATAAGTGAAGCCTTCAATGTGTTGCGAAATTTGTTTGGCCAATTCTCGTGTGGGTACAATGATCAGCGCACTTACTTTGTGTTCGTGTTTGTGGTCAATGTAGCGATTGATGAGGGGGAGCAGGAAGGCTGCTGTCTTGCCGGTTCCGGTCTGAGCGGAGGCAATAAGATCTCTGTTTGCCAATATCGAGGGAATGACCAACTCCTGGACCGGAGTTGCATTTTCATAGCCCGAAGCTTCGATACCCTGATATAAGAGTGGATGAAAATTAAATTCTTTAAAAGTCAAAATGGTCAGTAATTAGTGGTAGCAATGGGTAACTCGTCGGAATCGGTAGGCAAAAGTACAAATTTTGTGGCATAGCTGTCCAAATTGTTTAAGAAACACACCATAGTTTGTTAAATCTCAAATATAATTGGCCGTTCATTTTAAAAATTGCCACAGTTCTTGGAGCTTAGTTTTATATGAATCTGCAACCAGTGAGAAAATTTAATCCACCCCAGAATATACTGTTCGAATTTTGGAAATTGATTTTAAGGTCTTACTAAAATTTTATTGACTTATAATTTTAAGTACAATAAAAATTATTTTCAGTGAAACAATCTATAAGATTTATCAACATTCAATTCAATTGATTGGAAGTCTAAATGTGTCAATTTATTCTCAAAGTATTCATTGTGAATAAATCAATTGCCTTAATAAATTCATCTCTAATAATTCAATATTACCCGACCAGGATTATTCAGTTAACCTTAATTTATAATAATTGAGATTTATCCACAGCCATTTTACCACCCAAATAAGCCATAGGAAGGTAGGCCCCAATTAGATCGAGTAAAGTAAACCACGTAGGAGAGGGAAGCATGAATACCATTGAGATTCCACCGGCCAGAAAAAGCACCCCTATGGCCAGGGCTAAATTTATTTTATTACTTATGGCAATAATGGCCGCCACAAATGCGCCTACGAAGGTGCCCAATGCATGTGCAAGAAATGGCATGATAAAATGTTTAGGTTGCATGAGATGCATGGATGCTTTAAGTCCTTCCTCCGTGGTTAGATCAGCGCCTTCAGGGGGAGGAATAATGGAACTGCTGAGCATGATGATGCCCATATTTACCACACTACCCAATATGACACCGGTTATTACTGCTAAAACATTTCTGACAATTGGATTCATTTTGGTTTGATTTTAGTTTGTAAAAAGTCCGTTAAAATAATTTGTTTGAGTTAATTCTATTTTATTGAAAATAAAATGAATCCGAAATTAAGCTTTTTAATGAAAAGAAACTCATTTCGGATTCATAATTGTAATTTTTTAAACAATACCTGAATGGAGGATGCTAGAAACTTGCTTTCAAAGACATGACGACATTGCGGCCCGGTGCAACAATTCCTGAACTGTAGGGTCTGTATCGTTGATCGGTGATGTTTTCCAATCCTGCACTCACCGAAAAGTTTTCATTGATACGATACATAGACTTAAAGTTAAGCGTATACCAACCGGGAGACCATGGCTTGCCATTTTTATCAATCGCATAAATTTCCGGTTTGGTCTGTTCTTCCAAAGGTAAATCTTCAAATTTCCTTTTACCGCTGTAAATGGCATAAAGCTGTACGGAAAGATTTTGTGACGTGTAACTCAGTTTAGAAACTCCGTAAGTTGGAGGAGCATGTCGCAATGGACTTTTGGTTCCATTATCTGTTTCTTCCTCTCCAATCTGGTAGTTGATATCGGAAAACAAACGAAACCTGGAAGCAAGCTTAACTTCCAGTCCGGCTTGAACACCATACACAGTGGCGGTCGCTGCATTTTGAATCGCTTCCACACGACTCAGTGTTCCGTCATAAACAATGCTGTCCTGACCATTTAAAGTTGCAAATCGTCTGACCATCGCATCTTGCAAAATTGTATAGTACGCAGTTAAATCAATTTTCAGGAATTCCCCAAACACCTTTGCTATTCCGAGTTCTCCATTGTAAGCGTATTCTGCTTTAAGATTTGGATTAGGGATGATCACAATTCCCGGGGAAGAGTCAAAAACTTTTCCTGCATCGTCCACATTTGGAGAGCGAAATCCGGTGGATGCGTTTGCACTTAATACCCACTTTTCAGTTGGACGAAAAACCACACCAAGGCTCCCTGTTAAAGCACCTTGATTAATATTTGCTTCAGTAAAAGGAAATGGATAAAAGCTGGTGTCGAAAGCAGCGTCCAGCTGATATTGATTGTAGCGAAGACCGCCCTGGAGGAGAATTTTATTTGAGATTTTGTATTGATCATTCACGTAAGCAGCAATTGAATTCCAATCGGCTTGCGGATATCGCGAGGGCCCTGTCTTTTTAATTCCGGTCGAAATGTCCTCATCAACTCCACTGGATTGAACCCTGTTGTGGACAAATTCAAAACCATAGTATAATTTATTTTTCAGTCCAATGGATTTATTAAAATCTATGTTGGCAGAATAGGCATTCACCCGTTCTGTTCTTAGATGACGATTGTTATTGTTGAGGTCACGATCGATTCGACTTTCTTCAAAAAACTGGTGCGCCACACGGAATGTCATTTGATCATAAAGCAGGCTTGCAGATGTATGAGTAATGCTCAAATTATTCATCAACCATTTTTGAGGACCATAATACCATTCACCATATCTGGGAAGTCCTTTTCGATAACGAATGTGACGATCATATCTGGAATATTCAGAAGTCTCCGAATAATGCAATCCATATTGAAAGTCCCAATGTTCATTTGGTTTGTATTGAATTTTTTGCATCATATTAATCTGTGAATACCCGGAAGGGCGTTGAGTCCTGGGATCGTCGTTGGTGATTATTCTGTCTACACTGTCTATTCGCTGAACATAAAATGGTCTAAGATATTCAGCGGGGCCCTTACTTCCCATGCGCAAATCGCCAAAGTGATGAGTGGTGAAACTACTGACAGCTGCCCATTTTTTCCAACCAATATTCAGGTGAAAGTGTCCCGTTTTTTCATTGTTGGCGGAAGAATATCTGGTAACTAAATTTCCGCTGACCAGACCTTTTTCATCGAGTGCCAATTGAGGCCTGATGGTCTGGAAACTCATTACTCCACCTATGGCATCACTACCGTAAATAACCGAACCAGGCCCAAAAAGCACTTCTGTTTTTTCTATTGCAAATGGATCCAGAGAAATGACATTCTGCAAGTTTCCACTGCGAAATATTGCAGTGTTCATTCGCACACCGTCCACCACATACAGCAATCTGTTGGTTGAAAATCCTCTTATCATGGGACTTCCTCCACCTTGTTGACTTTTTTGAATAAATATTTTTCCGGAAATGCCCAGAAGATCTGCGGCAGTTTGTGGATTTTGCAAGGCAACTTCTTTGGATGTAATGGCCGAAATTTTTTCAGGAGCGTCTCTGGAATTTTGATTCCACTTGGTCGCTGAGACTACAATTTCATCCATGGATATGCTGGAATAGGATAAGCCAAGGATAAAACCCAGATTTTGTAGTTCGGCAAAAGATCTGATTTCTTTTTTGTAGCCGGATACTCTGATTTCAATTTTTTCCGCATTTTTAAAATTCGAAATATCTGCTTGTCCATGAATATTGGTCAGCGCAAAAGCTTTAGTCTTTTCACTGTAAAGAGTTACAGCTTCTAAGGGCTGATTGGTTTCTAAATCTTTAATAAATAGAGTTTGACTGTATCCAAAAAAATACAAACAATATAATATACTTAAGAGAAATAATTTTTTCATATTAATATTTCAGATTAAATAAAAAGGAATCATCTGACCTTTAAAAGTCAGATGGAAACATGAGTATATAAATTATTTGTCTAAAATACTTTTGGGGGAGGAGACGGAATGGAGCTAATGAAATTCATTACCCAGAATGGATAGATTGGAAAAATCAATTCCAGGTAAAATGTATTTACCAAAGGAATAATGATATTTGCTGGTAAGGATAGGGATTTGTAAAAATCAATTATTTGTTTGTGTTGCTTATTTTCTTTTAACGGATTTGCCATCACTGATGCCAACAACTGATTTAATTTTTTATTCAATAATGTTTCCTCATTATCAGCCCAGCAAAAATAATACAAACTGTCACCGCGTATCTCTGTTTCTATGACATCATACATTTGATGCATATATTCGAATTCATGAGCGTGTTCCCATTTCAATTTCACCTCGCTGTCTAATTTTGAAAAGACCAGAAGCTTGAGTTCGGTCTTGTGTAATCCTGCAATAATTCGCTGCTTTATTTCTTTTTTGGCATTTGATTTCTGGTATGTCAACCAGCTGTAATATCCGGTAAATGGCAATATGATACTGGTCAATAGAATGAATGCCAAAGTTTTTTTCAAAGCCTGCTATTATCGCAACAAATGTAACTGTTTTTAAAAATATAAAATGGTTTTACGTGAACTGGGAATCCACTGTTGTCTGGGATGGTGGTTAATAAGATAAAGATTCTCCAAGTCCCGCATACAAATAGTCACTGCCAAAATAATCCTGCAAAATTTTAAAAGCCAGATGGCCTGTGCAATGAGCAGGAGCAACTTTGTGCACCTGTAATTCATTTTTGATAAGCAATGCAAGCTGGATGGTTTGTTCTCTATTGAACGGAATCATGTGAAATCCCCCATACACCAATTCAATTTTATCGCCGGTAAATTCTTTGGTTTGCTGGATAATGTTTTCGATACCCGAATGAGAACATCCTGCAATCAGCACTTGGCCCTTTGAAGTCTTGATAGAAAGAGAGAGTTCTGGTAGATTGGTATTTTTACAAGCATCCCCATGCTGATCAAACTGACCTTCCACAAAGCTTTTGCCGGGATAGCAAGAAAAATATCCCATGTAAGGAGAATTCGTGGCAATGATTTTGAGACCCGGCAGGATTTCTTTTGAACTTTTTATAAATTCAATATTCGCTTTCCAGAATCGGCCGGATTGGTTAATGGAGAATTTTGTAGGGCCGCCATTGAAATACCGTAAGTGTTCAGGTAGAGAATCCTTCACCGCGGGCTCTTGTCCTGTTGCGTCAAAAGGAACCGGGGCTCCCCAAAAGATATCATAAGGGAAATAGATTTTAACTTTCGGATTTATTTTTAATAAATAATCCAGGCCATTAAGGTGATCAAAGTGACCATGTGAAACAATTACGATGTCTACTTTTTTTAAATCAATGCCCAGTTGTTTGGTATTGTTCTTAAAAATATCCGCATTACTGCCTGCATCAAATAAAATGGTCTTTCCCTGATATTTTGTAATGCATGAAAATCCAAAATCCTTTGTCAATAATGCATTTTTTCCAAAGGCATCATAAAGGTTTACAAGGATTCCTTCCCGGATCTTAAGTAGTTGAGAAAATGCCGGAATCTGAATACATACAAACAGGACCGACAGAATCCAAAGTTTTTTGTTAATTTGTTTCATCATCTTTTGATAAAGCTGGTACTTTACAAAGTTAGAAATTCAAGATGAAAAATGCAAGTTAATTTGTATCCTTTTTTTAGGACTCAATTAAAATGCTATAGTGGAATGAATATTTAATTTGGATCAGCTTCGGGTTGGGGTGGCTTCAATTTCTGAATCGATGACTTTATTTGTTCGTTAAGCTCTTTGCTTCTTGTAGAAATTTGGTCCATCACTTTATTCAACTGATTGAGTTCTCGTTTGGAAATTTGATAGACTTTAATTATTTTGTTAAGATGTTTAAGCATGGTTTGAGTGTCGTGCCATTGGCCTATCAATTCCGGTAAGTTTGAGTAAAGAGGTAATATGGATTCCTTGTCAGTTTGATCTATTAATTTTAAATTGTAGGAATAAGTTTTAATCAATTTTCTCAATTTGTGAAGGTCAGCAATATCCTCCACCCCAAGTGCCGTTAATTTATTGATCTGTTGACTTTTTTTGTGCAGGTATTTTTCAACTTTTTGTTCGTCAATTTTCTTAATGGACTTTTTTAATTCATTAATAGTTTTTTTCTGTTTTTCAATCAGAGACCCTTTAATCAATTCTGAGAATGCTTCATGGTGCTTTACTTTTTGTTCCTTTAATATTAATTTGTAGGCCGTAAAAGTACTCGGTGAATAGTGTTTTTTCATCTGACTTTCCTCCAACTGTAGTTCTCTGATTTTACCTGCACTTTCAAATATTTTATGAAATGGTTTAAGTGCTTTGTTGGGTTTAAATTTCTTATCAAAATGACCAATGAGGTCTATGAGTGCGCGAAGTTTTTTGATCTCTATCCTGAGCTGGTGATAGTAGGTCTGGGTATTTGTTTTTTGAGCCTTTGAAAATAGAAGTCCAATGGCCGAGGAATGCTTGTCGAGGTATTTCTTGATCTTTTCCATGGAAACAAATATAAGAAATATTTATATCTCAGATTCGGTATCCTATATTAATGGTAGAATGGAGTGTCGGTTAAATTGGGCTTTCCCAGACTCATTGGGTTAAAAGGCGCTCTATATTCTTAAAGGGACCAGCCTATTGGTCTGAAATTGCCTTAAACTTGCTTATTTGGCATATTGCATAGCCAACCCGGTGTCTCCGGTTATCTTGACCTGTGCTCTTGCGGTATCTTTTGAGGTATTGTGGATACTTAGGGCATAATTTTTTTGAACACTTACCCTCACTTTTTGATTGGGGTAAACCTTGGCTATGCTTATCTGCTCATCTTGCAAGGAGGATTGCCGGACCTCCAGAGGATTTTTTGAATAATTAGTCAGCTTTACTTTAAAGGGCCCATGTTCATTTTTTCCAAGAATGAAGCTGTCTTCAGGATTGATGTAAAGATTGGATTTTATGTGTGCACATGAATTTAGAATCAACATCAGGCAGAGTAGATTTAATAATTTTAACATAAGCTTATTTTAATTGACAAGGAAATAGATTTTTTGCTGACGCAAGTTTCCAACATTTGCCATACCACCCTTAGCTGGCGCAAGTTTCCAACTTGTGCCATAACGTTTTCCTTTGCTGGCGCAAGTTTGCAACTTGTGCCATACCAGCAAGTTTCCTTTTTTAAAATTTTTTTGACAATGCATAGTTAAAGAATAAAACTTACTTTGTCCTTATTTTATCTTTTTGAATTGGCGAGTAATCTTTCATAACTTTCCCATTCACGATCAATTCTTCAAAATAGCATTTTATACCTATCGCGTTGGTCATGTTTTCTTCATTCTGGATATGAAAATGCAAATGAGCTTCTGAAGAATTTCCTGAATTGCCACACAACCCAAGCAATTCCCCTTTTTTAACGGTCTGACCTTCTTTTACCCGGATGGAATGCTGTTTGAAATGCGCAAAAAATAAAAATTCATTTTCTCCCGACTTTATGACCACCGTATTTCCGGGAATGTAAATGGGGTTTAACTCCCCGGGTTGGTTGTCTTTTATTCCGTCGACAACCATGACCACCTTGCCGGCACAAGGGGCAATCAATTCCTTTCCGAACGCATAATAATCCTCGTTTTTTTCTCCATCATTTTTAAATGACTTTCCATCTTGATCAGTTATGATCATGTCAAATGCATTTTTTTGTGCAAGGTGTTCTACATGGTAATTTAATTCCTTGGTATCTCCTCCCCAAATTACGGTCCATTCTTCTTTGAATGGCAAACTTAATTTGGTGGAATTTCGTGTGTTGGAAATGGCTGGTTTAGCTTGGTATGGTTTTATGTAAAATCCATTAATTTTGGAATCTTCACTGAGCGTCACATTAAGGAGAAATACCCCCTTATCAAATTTTGTTTCATAGGAAGCGACACCTCCCGGATCTATTTCTATAAATTTACATTCCTGAATTTTCCCGGCCTGAGCATGCAATCCTGCAAAAAATGCTTTGGTTTTCTCTAATGGTAATGCCTTTTGCATATCAGGAGCAAACATGCTAAAGATGGATTCCAATTGTTCATTGTTGTAATTTTGTACAAATGCTTTGAGTGCACTCTTGTAATGATCTGGTTCAACTTGAGCGTTGGCAATTGACATCATGAACATAAATGTTATAAAGACATATAGTATTAATTTCATTGCAATATGATTTATTTATTGTTTTAATTTTCCGACAAACTTAATCCATTTTTCTTTGCTGGCGCAAGTTTTAAACTTGTGCCATGTCGTATACCCTTTGCTGGCGCAAGTTTCCAACTTGTGCCATAACGTTTTCCCCTTTGCTGGCGCAAGTTTCCAACTTGTGCCATAACGTTTTCCTCTTTGCTGGCGCAAGTTTCCAACTTATGCCATACCAGAAAATTCAAGATCGACTTCTGTTTAACCATTTCTCCACCTCTGGAGCAACGTATTCATTCATTTCATTTAATAAAGCATAGAGGTCTTCGTTAATCAATAACATTTGTTGATTCGATTCCTTCAAAAATCCACTCATGACCATATGCTGTATTAAGTTTATCAAGGCATCGTAATATCCATGGATATTATACAATGCAACTGGTTTTTTATGAAGTCCAAGCTGCCCCCAGGTCAGCATTTCGAATAATTCATCCAACGTGCCATAGCCTCCCGGCAGGGCAATCACCCCATCGCAGAGTTCATTCATTTTGCTTTTTCTTTCATGCATACTTTTGACAAGTATCAATTCGGTAATTTCATCATGTGCAAGTTCTTTATCAACCAAAAATTCCGGAATTACACCAATGACCTTTCCTCCTTCGCTCAATGCTCCGTTGGCAACCGCACCCATGAGTCCGGCATTGGAACCGCCATAGATCACATCAATTTCCAGTGTAGCCAATTTCTTCCCTAAATTAAGCGCTTGTTCGTAATATAAATCTTTAGTTCCGTTACTTGATCCACAAAAAACGGCAATGCTTTTCATTTTCATAATTGGAATGAATTTTTAAGAATGGTGATGGATCCCAAATTTTTTAAAATTCTTCAAAGATTTATCCATTGTCGGTATTAAAATGTATGATCTATTGCCGGAGCTTGTGTGAGTTTTCAAAGTATTACCCCAACGCTACATCCAGCCACATCATGATCGCAAATCCAATCATAGCGCCGATGGTTGAAAGGTCTGTTTCGTTTCCTGTTTGTGACTCCGGGATTAATTCCTCTACCACGACAAAAATCATTGCACCTGCTGCAAATGACAAGGCGTATGGAAGAAGTGGGGTTACTGAAATTACCAGATATGCGCCAATAACTCCAGCAATGGGTTCTACTACACCGGACAGCTGACCATAAAAAAATGATTTTCTCCTGGAGAAGCCCTCCCTCCTAAGCGGAATGGATACCGCAGCACCTTCAGGAAAATTCTGCAACCCAATTCCAATCGCCAACGCCACTGCTCCTGCGAGTACTTCTGCGTCGGGATGAATGGCGAGTGAGCCGAATGCGACTCCTACAGCAAGACCTTCCGGAATATTATGGAGCGTGATGGCAAGTATCAACAGCACGCTTCTTTGCCACGATGTTTTAATACCTTCTGCGGCTTCGATCGAATGTCTGCTGTGTAGGTGTGGGAGAATGCGATCAATGATCCATATAAATGCTCCTCCTGCTAAAAATCCAATGACGGCAGGTATCCATGCCTGACCGGGATTCTTTGCTTCTTCCATTTCTATTGCAGGATTCAACAAAGACCAAAAACTTGCAGCGATCATTACACCGGCAGCAAAACCCAACATTAAGTTGAGTATATTTTTGTGAATGACTTTAAAGAAAAAAACCAATGAAGCCCCTGCAGCAGTTACCACCCATGTAAAAACGGTGGCAAAAAAAGCAAGCAGAACCGGGTTGTATCCAAGTAGCCATTCTATGTTCATCCTATGATTAATTTTTTGATGGTTGAATCAAATTCCATAAAATAATATCCTTTGGTGGTCTTGCAAAGATTTATAATTTACGTGTAGCGCGGACCAAAATTAGTAAATAGTTCAACATGGCATCACTCAATGAAAACTAATTGTAGGTTGTTAAAATTATATATAATGCAATTCGGTTACCACTCTCCTGCATAACTCAAATGTTCATCCGACTGGTCCTTCAAAAAATCAAATTTTAATTTTATGATTTGACGTATGTGCAGGTAATCATGTGCAAGCCAATTGGTCAGCATCATTTTGGCAGTCATATTACCTAATTTTGGATGATGATGCACGTTTTCCCAATTTGGTGATGGAAGTGATTGCAACCAATTAATTGAACTTTCACGTTCAAATACAAATTTATTGATCATGGTTTCATAATCCTGATTCATATAATCTCTCTCCTGAACCCAGGCAGGCGGATTGATGGAGGGTAAAATGGATGCAGGATTTTCCAGGATATGCTTTGTGCGATATCTGAAATCTTCACGTTCCTCATCATAGAGGTGACAAATAATTTCAAGCAGGCACCATTTGTCTGAGTGCATCTTCCATAGATATACCTCCTTCGAAATTCCACTCAACAGATCTTTGAAAATGTCTTTGTTTTTCGAAAGCTCAGATAAGATGTGTGAATTTTCCATTAGTTTGAATTTGGATTTGAATAAGTTGTTAATCGATATTTTTTCCGGTTTTAAATTTAATCGGCATACTGTTAAATATTGCGATTTGAAATTGATTTCTATGAGTGTTTTCCAGTATTTGCGACATCATGCCGACCTCTACTCTGAAAATCGGGTTAATTACATATCCAAGACCCAGGTAAATCCGGTCTCTGTCAAATAGAGGGGCACTGTTTTTGATAAATATTTCATTGCTTGCAGAAAGATATAGGGTATTTTTGTAAGTGTAGAGTGATTTAAAGGCACTTGAATGGAAAGGGCATATCGGAAGCGAATGTGGAAATCACCTTGTAAAAAACGTTCTTCTATTCTGTATCTGTGTTGGATGGCGAAGGGTGTGAAGTTTTGTCTGGTAAGAAATTGTTGGTAGATTCGATGTTCCTCAGAACTCAATTTTGCATCGGATTTTTCAAAATAGTTTTCTGAGTATACATAGGCATAACCCATTAAAACATTGTTATTGTTTTCTGATAAATTGTAACCAACGCCAGTGCGAATTAAAAACTGCTGAAGATCACCAACAAAATTATAATTTCTGTATTGCACTTCATTCCATACATTCCATTTTTTGTTTATTGGCTGATTTCCAAAATAGATCAACCAATTTCCGGTTTTCGAACTTTGAGCAAAAACCATTTTATTAGATAGAATAATTAAAAATATTATAAAAAACCTCATTCTTATTTTCATTTGCTAAAAAATTAATTCATTAAAAAATGTTCAAAAAGTAAAATTTTGAGAATTAACATACTTAATGAGCATTTGTTAAAAAAATCAAATCAATCATATTGATATTATTTGGACTTTACCATTTGGCTTAATAAATGGAACTTATTACCTTTTTGCGAATGGATTAGATTTTGACGAGATTTGGTCATGGATTTAATGTTTGATTTGATTGTTGAGTTGTTTTAAATCGGTGAATCAAAGAGATTAGGCTTGAAGCGAGTATCGCCCCTGTAAATGCATAAAAGACATCTTTCTGTGCATCCCAGACATCACCCTGAGTACCAAGGTAGGCAGCCCCTTGTTCAGTAAAGAAGATGTCTGCAACAGCCCATTCGATGAGTTCGTAAATACCCCCAATCGAAAGTGAAATCTCAATCGGTGTGATCCAGGCGGCTGATTTGGGATATTTCAGCCATTGTATGAATAATTCTCGAATAGGGTAGGCCAACAAAAACCCAAAACTAAAATGCACGATCCGATCATATTGATTTCTGGAAGTGTGCAATATATCTTGAATGTAAAAACCCAGTGGATTTTCAGCATAAGTGTATTTTGAACCATATACATGCATACAGAGATAAATGCAAATGAAGAGATATGTCAAGTCACTGAACTGATATTTTTTAAAAGTGCTAATTAAAAAGATGAGCGACAAAACCGTTAAGGTGTTTTCCAAAAGCCAATTGCTAAGGTCAGTCGTACCTAGATAGGTGTTGACCCAAACAATGATAAAAACAATGATGAACAACCACAACCACTTATTGGATTTAAATGGTATTCTTTCCTTTGAAGTATCAACAGTGAATTTCATACAAAATATTTAAGTAAATACTTAAAAATGGTTCTCTTTTCAGGACCGGTCGGTTTTTGTGGAAGGTAAATATACATGTTTTAACAATAGCATTTCATTGCTGGCGCAAGTTTCAAAATTGTGCCACATCGTACCATTGCTGGCGCAAGTTTCCAACTTGTGCCATGTCGCCCATTGCTGGCGCAAGTTTGCAACTTGTGCCACATCGTACCATTGCTGGCGCAAGTTTCCAACTTGTGCCATAACGTTTACAGACTGGTACGTATGTAATGCAATTGAACCAATCCTGACTCAAAGGTAATAGACCGATTTAGTTTTAATTTTAGTTCCGGACCGGAATCCTTAAATAAGCGAATGCCGGTTCCAAGAAGTACCGGTATGATGGAAATGTAGAATTCATCGACCTGATTAATTTGAAGCAATTCATGGATGATTTCGGCGCCGCCATCGCAATAGATGTGTTTGCCTTTTTTTGACTTTAATTGATCAATCAATGACTGTAGATCCCCAGTGTAAAATTTTATGTTTCCCTGATCAGGCTTTTTTGTTCTGGTAATGATATAGGATTCCTTATCCTGATGAGGAAACGTATGCACCAAGGAGACAATTTTATCATAGGTTTTACGTCCGACAATTACGGTATCCACCGTCTTGATAAATTCATGGTAACCATAATCCTCTCCTTCCGTTTCAACCATGGATAGAAATTCAATGTCACCATCTTCTTTTGCAATAAATCCATCTAAACTCATTGCGATGTAAACTATTACGTTCCTGCCTGAATTATTGTGTGTCATGATATTTCGGTTATTTTTCTTTTTCCTTTGCTGGCGCAAGTTTTAAATATGTGCCACATCGACCTTTACTGGCGCAAGTTTGCAACTTGTGCCACATCGACTTTGCTGGCGCAAGTTTACAACTTGTGCCATATCATTATCTCCTTTGCTGGCGCAAGTTTGCAACTTGTGCCACATCGTACCATTGCTGGCGCAAGTTTGCAACTTGTGCCATATCGTTCCAACTTGTGCCATATGCCATATCATTATCTTCCAATAAAACATATCCAACTAAATTGGCGGGAACGTCTAAAATTTCTATTTCTATCAGTCCACTTTGACCACAATAGTTGGAGGCACTGCTATATAAATATTGTTCGGCTAGTGAAACAATTCCAGCTTCAACCGGATTGTTATGTAAATAGGTAAGCTTTTGAGAAATTACTTTTGGACTAAATATTTCAATTGGATGATTGTCCTGTTGCCAGAATTGATATTTTTTATTATTAGAATTATTTCTACCAGCTTTAGCTAAAATTTTTAGTATCCATTCTTTTCTGCTCTCATGGGGATTGCTTTTAATTGATTCCAATAATTTCTTAGAAGTATATTTCTTTAGGTCGCGTAGAATGTCAGAATGTTTTCCCTTTTCATTACTGGAAAAAATGAGATGAACATGGTTGGTCATCAGACACCAGGCATGAATAATCATTCCTTTATTTATTTGGCAGTATTTCAGGCTATCAATAAATATATCTTTGTATTCTTGTCTAGTGAATACATCAACCCAATCAACAGTAGCGAAACTCACAAAATATATTCCTTCAGGGTCTAAGAATTTATACTTCGTACTCATTTGACAAAGATATTATCTAACTTTTATATTGTCCCTTTGCTGGCGCAAGTTTCCAACTTATGTCACATCGTCCCATTGCTGGAGCAAGTTTCCAACTTGTGCCATATCTACATTATCCCTTGCTGGCGCAAGTTTGCAACTTGTGCCACATCGCACCTTTGTTGGCGCAAGTTTCCAACTTGTGCCATATCAAATAGCTTTTTCAGTTAACCTAATACAACTTATTTAATATCCGGAAGTCTGGTAATATCTTCTATATGAACGAGTGTTAATTTCCAGGTTTCGTCAGGCTGTTTACTCCAAACCAGACTGTAATTGCCTCTTTCTTTCAGGACTGGTCCTCCGGGAGGTGTAAGGTCAAGCGTATAAGTTCCTCCATCGTAGGCGAGGGTGGCTGCGGTCTCGCGGATGAGAGAGGTGGTTTTGATGTTACTTAAGACTTTTACTCCTCCGCTGATCCAATTTTGAGCGATTGAATCAAGGCCATGGTGGATAATAGAGTCATTCATTACGATGGCGTGTGCAGCGATTGTATGGGCGATGGCTGCGGAATCCTTTGCATTCCATCCCGCAAGGAAAAGATTGTTTAGGGAATCCAAGTTGACATTTTTACAAAAAGGTCGTCCACAATCGAATGGATCTTGCTTTTGATTGCAGCTGGTTAAAAGTATACCAATGCAAAGGATACACAAATTTCTCATTTTGATTTGTATTATTTTAAATCATGTAACAATTCGGGGTATTGATTCCCCCGACACTTCTTTCAAAAATAATACAATGTTTTGACATCTTGAATTAAAACATTCTAACCCAGAAATTTAATGACAATTTTGGTTTTAATGCTTGAAAGTAATGGGAAAAAACTTAATTCCAACAGCTGTCCAATTTAGTTATGCGGCATGTAAAGAGAATTCCCAAAGTTATTAATTCTCTTTTTTATCCGATATTTCCAAGGTGACTTTTTAAACAATCTGACAGATCTCCTTAGGGTTCGATTATAATTTTTTGCGTAGCTTTTTCATAGGCTGTTTCCACTACAAGGAGGCAGCCACCTTCCTTAAGTTGAGCATCCATCCTTTTCTCATAACTATGGTCACCGGGAGGCATATTTGGAAATATTTTGGTCTCGATGATTCTACCATGAATGGAATAAATTGAAATCTTGACATCGGTGGATTTTTTCAAATGATATTTTAGGATGAAATTTCCATCGTTGGGATTTGGATAAGCCATGAGTTTTAAACTTCCAAAGCTTTGCTTATTGATTTCATGCACCCTGGTCCCTGAATTTCTGATTAATTTCACTTTGAATATCTGGCTGCTGGCTGTACTTTCCACCCCGTCATTCACCCAGAAAATATTTGCAGCTGAGCCTGCTGATTCCTCCATAGAGGTAGCCTAAATCAATTGAGTCTTGGGTGATTTCATCTAATTTTATGACCCCATTATCGTACACGGCTATTTTTTCATTAAGGATGAATTCCGAACCTGCACCCAATAGAGCTGGCATTTCAATGGGTAGTTTGTATTCTGCCATAACACCCTGGAATCTCTTGTTACCCTCGCAATTGTTTTTACAAAAGGCACATTATTGTCCTGAACTAGAATCCCTGCACTGTCATAATACTGTGCAATACCTCCAAAAAAAAGAGTGTGCATCTCATTTTTCAATTTGGAATAAATAGGAATATTGGCACAATGGTAATGATTGTAATATTGTGAAAAATCATTGTTCACTTGATAACCTTGACTGTCAATATTGACGCAATTTAAATAAGGAAGATCGAATCCGGTTTGAAAAACTCCAGAAAAAGCGGTGAGACCCTCTTCTCCATTGGGTAGTATTTGTGCAGTGACGTTGTAATCTCTTCGGTGAAGATTTGCAACATCAGTGAAAGAAGCCAGAGCCTGGACAACTAGATTGGTTCCGTCATCATCCAATTTAAACTTCCTGATTTGATTGGTGTAATCCTGTGTAAATCCCGGGCCATGTGTAGGTCCCA